>NZ_BAAHXF010000001.1:907500-1991860 GCF_054657015.1 Magnetospira thiophila | reverse complement strand
CATGAACGAGGCGCTAGACGATCCGGTGGTCGGTCCGCCGGTGGTGGCGCATATCGCCTCGGCCATCTATCGGGCGGCAGGCCATGCCAAGGGCTTCACCATCTTTATCGACGAGGCGGCGAAGCTGTTGCAGAACGACGGCTTCCGCAATCTGGCCATGGAGATGTTCCGCGAGTACCGCAAGCTCAACGGCTCGGTCGGTCTGGCCTTCCAGGACCCGGCGGCCTTGTTCAAGTCGCCGGGGGCAGACGCCTTCATCGAGAACACCTCGACCTTTTTGTTCCTGCCCAACAGTCAGGCCAGCGAAGCCTCGTTGCGCCCATTCAAGCTGAACGACGAACAGATCGCCTTCGTCTGCGGCGATGGGGAAGAGCGGCGTCCGGGCGAGCGGCGGGCCTTGGTGATCAAGCGTGACGCGGCCAGTGGCTTCGACGAGAGCGCCATCATCGACGTGGACCTGCGGCCCCTGGGCGCGGCGCTGCGCTTCTATCAGGCCGGACCGGACGCCAACCGGCGACTGGCGGCCCTTCAGGCACAATGGGGGGCGGCATGGCCGGATCATCTGTGACCCACTGGACCCTGAAGCGGGACCTGGCCTTGGTCGGTCTGCGCCGCAAGGGCAAGAGCAACCGGGAGATCGCGCTCAAGCTCAAGATCGCCCCCGCGACGGTGAGCCATCGGTTGTCCTTCCTCGGGGTGAGGGGCTGGGACGACGGCTACTTCGAGCTGCTGGTGGAATGGATCGGAGAAGTTGAACGACGGGCAAAAAAGACCCTGCCGCTACTGTTGCTGCTCGCCGTCGCCAGTCCGGCGCGGGCTGAATATCCGGTCATCGACACCACGGCCATCGGCAAGCTGACCGACCAGCTGAGCAAAATGCAGCAGCAGATCGACAAGCTCACCGAGCTGTCGAAGAAGGCTCAGGAACAGCTCAACGCCCTCGGCAAGATGGGACAGATCACCCTGCCGCTGATCAATCTGGCCAAGGTCGGGCGCGACCTGCGGCAGGATGCCCAATGTCTGGTGCCCGATCTGAGCAAGCTCATGCCCTCGGTCGAGTTTGAGGACATGGACTTCACCTCCATCTGCGAGGCCGGAGACGCCTATCGGCAAACCCTGTGGATTGATCCCAAGACGATCACCGCCAAACCCTGGGAGGACCAGGAAAAGGCGCGCAAGGCGGTGGAGGTGCGGCGCGACAACATGATCGTTGATGCGGCCTCCAAGGGCCTGGGTCAGGGCGACGTGGCAGCGCAAGGAGCGGAAGCCCTGAACAAGGCGGCGGGCGAACTGGAGACGGCGGCCGACGCGGCCAAGGATCAGAATGACCGGCTGGCGGTCATCGCCAAGGGGCAGGTGCTGATGGCCCGGGCCATGGCGCAACAGACGCAGATCCTGGCGCAGTTGCTGAAGGTGCAGTCGGCCTACGTGATGAAAGCCGGGGTGCCGCTGGACAGCCGTTTGGCCGGGGACGGAGAGGAGAAGGACGAATGAGAGCCATAGATTGCTTCACCTGCGAGATCGTCACCGAATACGTCAATCTGGCCAATCAATTCACGCAGGATTTGAGTGCGGTTCTGGTCGATCCGATGCAATTGCTCTTTCTGTCGTTGGTCGGTCTGTGGGTGGTGATTCACGGTCTCAAGATGATCCTCGGGCAGGCCGATCTCGCAGCCTTTGGTAAGGAGTTCGTCTTCGTATTTATAGCATGGATTTTGCTGACGGGCCAGGGTCCGGGGCTGGTCAACAACATCTATCAGGCCTCTTTGTCGGTGATGGGATCGGCCGCGAGCGTCGCCCTGTCGGTCGGCGAAGCGGGGCAATCCTCAGTGCAACCGAGTGGCCTTGCAGGCATGACGGCCCTGGTGGAGAAAGCCGAGACCGGGATCATGCAGGTGCTCGGCCTGGCCGGTCAACTGGCCCGCAAGACCTCGCTCACCAACACCCTGCCGATCTTCTATGCCATCGCGCTGGTCGTTCCGTACTTCCTGCTGCTCATCGTCTACTTCAGCCAGGTGGTGGTGTCGATCTTCCGGATCATGATGCTGGCCACCTTCAGTCCCTATCTGATGCTGGGCTTTGGCTTCGGCTGGGGGCGCGGCATGGCGGTCAGCGGCATGCGTACTTTGATCTCGTCGTTCATGGTCCTGTTTGCATCGACCGCCGCCCTGGCCGTGGTCATGTACGGCACGACGGCACTCAATGTCGGCGATCCGGTCACCTTCGACCAGGAAGACCTGTCGATGAACAACACGGCGTTGCTGCTGGCCATGGCCCTGGGCTGGATGGGCACCGCCTTTATGACCGAAGCCACCGGCCTCGCCAACTCCATCTCCGGATCGGCCCTCACCAACACGGCGGCAGGAGTCCTGACGGCGGGGATCGCTGGCACGGCCTTCTCGTTCGCCAAGAAGGGCCTCGTCGCCATGCCGGGCGGACCTGCGGCGATGGTTCTCGGGAAGGCGGCCAGTGGTGCCGCTCAGGCCACCGGCTGGACCGCCGGGGCCGCAAGCCATCCCATCGCGGCCTTTGAGCAGGTCTCGACCCGCGCCGCTGAAATCTTGAACCGGGTCCGCAACATCAACGCAAAGCCATGAAGGAGTTGACCGTCATGAGGAATGTTCTGCTGGTGCTTTTGCTGCTGCTCCTGGCCGTCGTTGGATTGGGCGGCTGTGCCGTCACCCCACAGGTGGAAATGCCGACCAACGAGGGTTCCGGGGCCGACGAGATGCGCCAAAGCCCTTGTGCCTGCCTGCCCCTCCAGTTCGACGGAAGAGGCTTCAAATGGATGAGTTGACCCCCCTGGACGAGAACCGGACGGTGAGCCATGCGGCGGTGTTCCGGGCCGATCCGTACAGCTTCGGGGTGGCCCATCGGCGTCTGGCCTGGCTGCTGCGCCTGAGCGTGGCGATGAACGTCGCGCTGCTGGGCGGGTTGTCGGTGACGGTCAGCGCCTTCGCCCATCTGTTGCCCTTGAAGACCACCGAGATTGCCCTGGTGCGCACCGATCCGGACGACAACCGGTTGTACCGCATCGAGCCGGTGGAACGAACGGTGCAGGGGCTGGACGTGCTGCTGGAGAACATGGCCCGGCGCTATGTGCGGATGCTGCTGGAGATCGACACGGTGACCCAGACGGAGCGCTTTCGTCAGGCCTTCACCATGACCGACCGGGCGTTCTACGAGCGCTTCCGCCGCGAGCGTATCGACAGCGGCGCGGTGCAGGATGCCCTCGACGCCCGGCTGACCCGTTCGATCACCGTGGAAAGCCTGGACCGCATCGATTCCTTCGGCGGCACCTACAAGTATGCGGTGGACCTGGTGCAGACCGACCACAAGGACGGGGCGGAGATCGAGCGCAAGAAGCTGCGGGCCTATCTGAACCTGACCCTGCGTCCGCAGACCGTGCGCGCGGCGGACAAATACGAAAACCCTCTGGGCATCACCGTGCTCGACCTGGTTCTCAAGGAAAGGGCCAACTCATGAATAATATTGTATTCAGTCGGCGCAACGGAACGGCCCTTCTTCTTTTACTGTCGTTGACCCCCCTGACCTCCGCCGTGGCGCAGACGCCGTTCCCCAACGGCGGGCCACAGCGTCCGGTGCCGGAGTCCGCTGTGGCGCAAGCCAAGCGGCAAGCCGACGGGGACTATGGCGAGCTGCTGCGGTTGAGCGTCGGCGGTCAGATCCAGGCGGCCTGGGACCGGGCCGACGAGACCGCCGGGGTCTATCGCACCCTGGTCTGTGCCGACTGTACTTATAGGGTGCGGTTGCGCGAACGCATGGTGACGGTGATCGAACTGCCGGAGGGTGAGAAGATCGAACGTGCCGACCTGGGCGATCCGGCGGCGTTCAAGGTCACCCTGCGCGGCCCGCGTCGTCTGTCGGTGATGCCCGCCGGGTTCGGCCTGGACAGCAACATGGTGGTGCATGGCCGTTCCGGCGCGTTGTATCCCTTCTATCTGCGGGCCGAAGGGTTCAATGCCGATACCCTGCCCGATCTGGTGGTGCGCATCGAGGGGGCGGTCGATGCGCCGCCGATCATCGCCCCGGCAGGCAAAACCGATATTCAAACCCTGGAGCTGCCGCCCCCAGGCACATCGGCGGCCTCAGATCTGTCCGATACCCCGGCGGAACCGCTGCCCGACGACTTTGTGGAGACGGTGCCCTTCGATCCGGACAAGCTGCGCGGTTGGGGCGATTACGAACTCTCGGGCAGTGACGATCTGAAGCCGGAGACGGTGTTCCGGGACGATGTGTTCACCTACGTCCGTTTCGGGGAACGCTGGCGGGATCTGGAACTGCCCACCGCCTATGTGGTGGTGGACGGGCTGGACGAACTGGTCAACACCCGGGTTCGGGGGACCACCTACATTATCGAGAGCACCCAGCCGCTGATCACCCTCAAGTCCGGCACCCGGTTCCTGTGCATTCGTTATAGCGGAGGGGCGTGATGGGTTTGTTCTGCGAAGCGGCCCTGGCCCTCGGCCTGACCCTCGGTGGCCTGTGCCAGACGGCGACGGTGGAAGGCGCGCCGCCGTTGCCCGATGGCGACGAGGCGGCCTGGACCTTCAATGCCCCACCGCCGCCGCCGGTGCCGCAGCCGCAAAAGCCGCCCGCCTTCCCGCCGGTGGTGCTCACCCGGGTGATCAACAATGCGGCCCCGCCACCGCCTCCGGCCCCGATCCCGCGTCCGCTGGTCGTCGCGCCGCGTCCCGATCCCTATCGGATTGCCCTGCAAACCGCGCTGGCCCATCCGGCGATGTTCGACGGCGACGGCCTGATCGACGGGGCCTTGCCCGGACCCAAAACCCCGCAACTAGCCCGCCTGACGCCCGGCATGGAAGGTGGGGCAATGCCCGGGGAGCCGGAAGGTTATGGGGCAGAGCGACGGCTCTCCGGTCCGCCGGTGGACAACGCCCGCATCCTGGCGGCCGACCGCTACATCAGCGGCGTGCTGGAGACCGGCATCAACAGTCAGCTCGACAGCAAGGAGGGGGGCGAGGCGATCATCCAGACCAGCCGCGACGTGTTCGGCTATCACGGTCGCAACGTGTTGATCCCCAAGGGCTCGCGGTTGATCTGCGATTACGAGAGCCCGAAGCAGGTGGGCAGCACCCGGCTGTCCCTGACCTGCAAGCGGGTGCTCATGGCCGGGCACCGGGCGGAAATCCTCGAACTGGCGGCCCCGGTGGGCGACCAGCAGGGGCGGGCCGGAATCACCGGCGAGGTGGACAACCGCTTCTGGGAAAAATACGGCACGGCCATCCTGATCTCGGCAATCTCGGCCACCGTGCGGTTGGCCAGCGCCCTGGCCGACAAGGGGGACGCCACCTCCTCGGTCGGCGCGGTCACCGGCGAGGGGGCGCAGGAACTGTCAGAGAAGTTCGGCGAGATCACCGCATCTGTTTTGGAACAAACGGTCAATCTGGTGCCCATCGTGACCATTGCCCAGGGGACGCGGGTGCAGATCCGGCCCGCCCACGATTGGTACATCCGCAAACCCGGACAAGGAGACGGAACATGAAGACGCAAGCCCTGATCCTGGCGCTGGCCGTTGCCGCGCTGCTCGCCGCCCTGGCGGCCCCTGCGGCGGAGACGCCCGATCCAGCCGCCGAAGACGATCCGGCGATGATCGCCACCCTGGCCGCCAAGGTGAATATTCTGACCCGCGCCGCGCGGCTGACCGAGATCCCCGAGGGCGAGCCGCTGCCGCTCGATCTCAGCCTGCTCACCGTGCCGGGGGCATCGCCGGACCTGACCCGGGGCGTCACCGCCAAGGCCTACGCCCGTTATGTGACGGTGGAAGACAAGCGCATCGGGCAGGTGGTGCTGGTCGGGGTGGAGAAGGACGGGCGGCGGGAGGCGTTGGACTCCAACCTGTTCTCGGCCCAGTTCGAACTGGACGATCCGCGACTGCAACCGGCGGCCCCGGTCACCGTGCAGGGGGACGGGGCGAGTCTGATCGAGGCCCTGAAGCGGCTGGCCGAACATCCGGCAGAAACGCCAACGCAAGAAGAGCCCGCCGTTATCGCCTCCACCGACGACGGGGCCAAACCGGCCGGAAGCAATGCTACGGCCAACGATCCGGCGGCGGCCTACAAGACCCCTGATCCGGTGCAATTGGCCGACGCCCCCACCGAGACGGTGAGTGTGGTCACCGAGGGTTGCCCGGTGCGCATCGACATCGAGCAACTGCGGGCCATTCAGCAATCCAAGACGGTGACGGCGACCGGCGGCGTGGTCGCCTCGGAAACCCCCTGCACCGACGGGGCGGAGGGCTTCACCCTGCAACGCAGCTATTCGGTCTGTTCCGATCTGGTGGACATGGAGGCGCGCACGGCGACGGCGCAGTATCTCTTATATTATGTGGACGCGGGCGGGGCGCGTCAGGAGGTCACCGAATGCGCAGCGGACAGCGATCAACTGTTCCCCATTGTCGAGACCTTCACCGCCTGCACCCTGTTGCTCGATTATCAGGCGCAACAGGCGGTGCCCCAGTCGGCCCTGATCTATCGGGATTCCAACAACGCCGACGTGCAGGTGCGGGGCTGCCAGGCCTCCGAGACCAAGGCCCCCGTGCCCATGGTGCGGACCACCAACGGCTGCTCGATCCGCCACGACTACGCGGGCGGCACCTCCTATCAGCAGGGCACCTGGACCTATGCTCTCGACGGCATCACCTATCAGGCGGGCGGCTGCACCGACACCGGCGTCGAATATGTCCATGAACAAATCTACGAGGGATCGGACGGGCAATATGTCTGTTCGCCGATTGTCGATCTGGACGGCGGCACGGTGACCCTGCAAAGCCGGTTGCGGATCAACGTGGATGGGGTGAAGCAGTATATCACCGAATGCGCCCCGGACACCTCGGGGGCGTTGCCCATCGCCACGACCACCGGGGGCTGCGACAACCCGGCGACCTGGGAACACGACCTGACCGCCGGGGTCAGCTATGGCGAGGAGCGCTTCTACTACCTGCACAACGGGGTGCCCGTCTATGTCACCGGCTGTCAGGCCTCGGCGGCGGTCTATGCCCATCAGGTGGAGACCGCCGGTTGGCAGAACCATGACGACCAACTGTTCGCCTATGCCCTGAGCACGGTCTATATCACGCCGCCCAGCGGGCGCTACGACATCAAGACCGCCGAAGTGCTCCAGGGGGCAACCCAGATGCCATTCGAACTGACCGGCACCGACACCCTGCCCAACGGGCAATGGGAATATGCGGGCTGCGATGCCTTGCAGTTGACCGACCTGGTGGAGATCTGGCGGCGGCCGGACGGCACCGACTACGAGAAGGCCATTGGGGCCGGGGTGCCGACCGGGCCGACCGACGTCTGTGTCGATACGGTCACCGCGTCGGGGGCCTACAGCACGGGGTACGCATACTTTCAGGTGGGTGGATTTTGCACGATATTTCCCAATGGTGAATATGAAAATCACCCACGCTTTTCTGCCGCTTACTACTATGGGACGGTCAATAGGGTATCACGAAGCAAGAGCTGGCCGGGATTGTTCAGACAGTTTTTGGCGTTGGATAAGTGGAGCCTCTGCCGGTTGCCGTGTTGTATCGCCGATGCGGGGCCTCACGCAGGGAGGGCGTAGCCCGACTGGAGTGGGGCCCCGCATCGGCAGTGAACGTCATGCTGCCACCGCCTGGGGCTGGTTGTCAAAGTAGATCCTATCCGGCGGCACCCGACCGAGGCTCGAATGTGGCCTCTTGCCATTGTAGAAGTCAAAATAGCGGCCGAGCGAGGTCCGCGCCTCGCCAACGCTGTCGTAGGCCCGAAGATAGACCTCCTCGTACTTCACCGAGCGCCACAGCCGTTCGACAAAGACGTTATCCCGCCAAGCTCCTTTGCCATCCATGCTGAGGGCGATGCCGTTGTCCAGCAGCAGGCCGGTGAATGGGGCACTGGTGAACTGGCTGCCTTGGTCGGTGTTGAAGATCTCCGGCTTGCCATACTTGGCCAGCGCGTCTTCGACCGCTTCCAGACAGAAATCCACGGTCATGGTGATCGACACCCGCCAAGACAGAACCCGGCGGCTGCACCAGTCGAGCACCACACAGAGATAGACGAACCCCCGCGCCATGGGGATGTAGGTAATGTCCATCGCCCATACCTGATTGGGACGCAGGATGGGTAGGCCGCGCAGCAGGTACGGATAGATCTTGTGTCCCGCTGCTGGTTTTGACGTGTTTGGTCGCCGGTACAAGGCCTCGATCCCCATGCGCCGCATCAGCGTGATGACATGATCGCGGCCGATCTCAACGCCCTCGTTGCGCAGGAAATCGCGCAGCATCCGGCTGCCTGCGAACGGAAAGTCCAGGTGCAATGCGTCGATCCGACGCATGATGGCCAGATCGGCGGCAGACACCGGTCGGGGCTGGTAATAGAGGCTGGCGCGACTAAGCCGCAGCACCTCCGCCTGCCGTTTCAGCGGCAGGGCATGGTCACGGTCGATCATCGCTTTACGCTCAACATGCCGGCCTTGTCGAGCGCACCGGCCAAAAAATCATTCTCCAACGTCAATTGGCCGATCTTGGCATGCAACTCCTTCAGATCAACCGGCACCGTCGCCTGGGATCGGCTCGCGCCGAAAACCCCCGATGCCCCCTCCAGCAATTGCCCTCGCCAGGTCGTGATCTGGTTCGGATGCACATCAAACTGCTGCGCCAACTCGGCCAGCGTCTTGTCTCCCTTGATCGCCGCCAAAGCCACCTTCGCCTTGAAAGCCGCTGTGTGGTTCCGCCGTGTACGCTTCGTCATGGTTCCTCCCGATCAACGGCATCATCGCCGCTCTCAGGCAGAAAATCCACTTAACCCCCTGTCTGAATTTCCCAGGCCACCTCTGTCAACTTGGATGCGCTTCATGCATCATTCCTTCAAAAAACCTATTCAATTATCTCTGAATCGGTTCGGTTCCTTGGGTCAAAATGTTTAGATATGCATCGTAAACAAAGGTCTGGTCGCGCTTCCGTCCCGAGGTTTCCCGAAGAATTCCAAGATCGACAAGATGGTAGATGGATTTTCTAACCGTCGGTGCTGAAATTCCCAATTGGCGGGATCCGGCTGCAACGCTAATAAGCGGCTTTCTTTGCGTAAGTTGGTGCACACGCAAGGCAGATGCTGCTGGCCGCCCCAAATCTTCTATCTTGGCTTGGTCGCGCTCGAATAGGCTAATGATCTCACGTGCAGTGCTGGATGCTTGGATTGAAGTTTCAGCGATCCCTTCGAGAAAAAAAGCCAACCACTTTTCCCAATCGCCGGCCTCCCGAACAACTTGAAGCATGTCGTAATAGAGGCGTCGATGAGTTTTGAAAAATAGGCTTAGATAAAGGATCGGGTCGCTGATTATCCCCTCCATGCATAACAGAAGGGTAATAAGCAGTCTTCCCAGCCGACCGTTTCCGTCCAGGAATGGATGGATCGTTTCAAATTGAACGTGCACAAGCCCGGCTTTTATGAGGGCTGGTATCTCGGGTGTGTCTGCATGGATGAACTTCTCCAGGTCAGACATGCAGTCCAAAACCATCTCTGGTGGGGGCGGAACAAAGAAGGCGTTTCCTGGCCGGGTTCCCCCAATCCAATTTTGAGATCGCCGAAACTCGCCGGGTAGTTTCGTGCTTCCGCGACTGCCAGAAAGCAGGATTTCGTGAATCTCTCGGATCAAACGCAAGGAAAACGGAAAGCCCTCCCTGATACGTGAAAGCCCATGTGTCATCGCGGCGACGTAATTTGAGACTTCCTGGACGTCATCAATCGGCACACCAGGAACTTCCTTGTCTTCGAACAGCAACAAGTCGGACAGGGACGATTGGGTGCCTTCGATTTGTGACGAGAGCAGGGCCTCTTTGCGGACATACATGTATAGAAAAAGCGGCGTGTCAGGCAAAACTGAGGCGATACCATTGAGCTGTCCGATGGCTCGGTTGGCCGCGTCATGAAGTCCGTGCAATTTCTCCATATTGATTGGAGGCCTCGGGGGAAGGCCCGGCGGTACGAAGGCGGACACCCTTTCACCGGCGACCGTTGTCGTAATGAGCTGTCCCAATCGCGTCTGTTCGCGCTTAAGAGGCATCTTGCGCGGAAATCCTTTCTTTGGCATTCCATTAAAGAAAGGATAGCTCAATTAACTTTCTTTGTCATGTCCCTTACGAAAGGATTGGGATAGGCTTTCAGAGCTGTTCGACGGTCTGGGGAAGTGGAGCGATTAACGGATGGGTCAAGTCAGATTGGGAGTTCTGCCCGCATCCAAAAAGCGGCAGAAGTCGGCCGCCGGTTGCACAGCGATTGGCTTTGGGGGCGTGGCACTCCTCACGAGGCGTTAGCGGGCGCCACGATCAACGCATCAATCCTATCCGCAACCGACTGAGCGGCGCGCAGCAGCTGTTCGAACGTCCAGTCCGCTGCATACCCCTCGGTTACGTCTTGTGGGCGGGCATGGTTGACCAGGCGTTTGGTTAGGCTGGTGGCGAGGCCGATGTCGCGCTCGGCGATGGTGATGAAATTGTTGCGAAGGGCGTGAAACCAAAATTTCGTACCTGCCCCTTTGGTGATGGTCGGGTAGACGTGGTGAATGTCTTCATGGTGGCCGGATTTGGTTTCGCTGTTCGGAAACACCCAGCCGGTCTCGTTGTCCTTTTTGCGCCGCTCAAAAACATCGGCTAGTTGCCGGGTGATCGGCAGGCGGAGCGGTTCCCCGGTTTTGGTTTCCTCGACGATCAACTCGCTGTCGCTGATGTCCGACCATTTAAGCCAAAGGACCTCTCGCAAGCGCATTCCCGTGTACAGCCCAGCCGAAATGGCGTCGCGGATGACGCCGTTTTGAACAGCCTCAAATCCCTTTTGCCATTTTGGCAGGATGTCCGCCGGGGTGTCGATTTTGCGCCGGGGCTTTTTGTTGAAGCGCCCGCCACCGGCCTGCCAGATCTCCACCGGGTTGCGGAGCGCTTCATCTTCAGCGCAGGGACTGCGATAGACGGAGCGGAGCAGGGACATGACCCGGTTTGCCGGGGTCGGGCCATGCTGGCGGGAAATCGAATTGAAACGGTCCTGGATATCGCTGCGAGTGATCGAACTTATCGGCTTATTCTGCCAGTCGCCCAGATAACGATCCATCTCATAACGATAGAGCGCGTCGGTGCGCGGTTTGCGGTTCGGGTTGGCGGCCATGTAGTTTTCAAAAATATCGCCGAGGGTCGGCATGGCGCGGCGTTCCTGACGCGCGCTCGACGGGTCCTTCCCTCCGGCGGCGGCGCCGAGAATTTCCTGGGCCCTTTGCCGCGCTTTGGCCGGTGATATCGTTCCGTGCCGTCCGATCACCATGCGTCGGTTGGGAGCCTTTCGCCCACCGCCATCGGCCCGATAGTTGACCAAATATGACATGGAGCCGCTCGGCATCACCTTGACACCAAATCCGGTCAATTTGCTGTCCCAGATGATGCGCGGTTTCTCGCTCGGCCTGATCTTGTCCAATGACCGGTTGGATATCTCGATCCTCTCCGCCGCAACGCGCTTGCCCATAACCATGATCTCCCGACATAATAGTCAACACGAAAGTCAACACCGTTTTGCCAAAATCATAGATTTCCTGCTATCGTAAGGCAAGAGGAGATAAAGAACAAATATCTATAACTTATTGAAAAAATGCAAGAAAGATATGAGCATCAATGGGTTAGCGGACATATAATCGTTAGTCTCATAACCTGAAGGTCATAGGTTCAAATCCTATCCCCGCAACCACCGACGGTAAAACCCCTGCTGCTAACGCGGCGGGGGTTTTGCGATTGGGGGTCTGGCCGGCGCAAAGGGCCAGGATCTCGGCCATGGCGCCGTGGATCTCCAGCATATGGTCGTCCGGCCAGGCCGGGTTGGGAACGACGACGATCTTGTCGATCATGGAGCGGATCAGGTCGAAGGCTTCGGAGCGAATGGCCGGGTCGTTGAGGGCCTCGGTGAGGTGGGCGATCTTGTCGTGGAAAAGATCGGACAGGTCCGGCAGCATGGGGAGCAGATCTTTGTCCTCGGGTTCGGCCTTTGTCAGCTTGCCCTGCAGGTCGGCCTTGCGGGCTTCCAGGTTGGTCATGCGGTCCTTCATGGAGGGGTTATACATACCGTCCTCAATGGCCCGGATGATCTGGTTGATTTGTGAGATCACGGTGTTCAACTGCTTTTGGTTGGCTCGACGTTGCGCATGGCGCTGCTTGTCGGATTTGAGGACTTCTTCTCGGAAGGCTTTGATGAACTCGGAAACCAGTTCGGGGGCCAACAGGCGGTGCTGCAGGCCATCAAATATTCTGGCCTCGGCTTGGAGCCGGTCGACGGTTCGGTCATTGGGGCAGGTGCCTTTGGATCGGTGCGTGTTGCAGCCGTAGCTGTCCTTGCCGGAGATGGTATAGGGATGGCCGCAATGATGGCAGAGCAGCAATCCCGACAGCAGGTACTTCTTACGGTGCGCCCGGTTCAGGGCGTTGCCCAGTTCGTCACGCCCCATGGCCCGATGAACCTTTGTCTGGCGGGCCTTGACCCGTTCCCAGAGATCTTGCCCGATGATGCGCAGATGAGGGACGTCGGTTACCTGCCAGTCCTCCGGCGGGTTGGGCCGGGCGACACGTTTGCCGGTCGCGGGATCTTTGATATAGGAACAGCGGTTCCACTCCAGGCGTCCCACGTAGAGGCTGTTGTTGAGCAGTCCAGTGCCCCTGTCCACTTGGCCGCGAATGGTCGTATCGCCCCAGGGGCGTCCGCCGGGGCCGGGGATCTGCTTATCGTTCAAGGTCCGGGCAATGACGCGGGGACTCTCGCCGGCGGCGTAGGCGGTGAAAATGTGACGGATGATCTCTGCTTCTTCCTCAATGATCTCCCTGTCTCCGGCTTCGACGCCGGGCTTGACCCGGTAGCCATAGGCCAGACCACCAGCAGCACGACCCTTGTTGATGCGACCGGACTGGCCGCGCTTGGTCTTCAGTGCCAGATCCTTGATGCGCATTCCGATGAAACCGGCCACTGATTCCGACGGAAAGCGGCCACCCATTCCGATCCAAAACGGCCACTTTATCCTGGGCTCGTTTTTGGCGGCGTGATCGACGCCGTTGGGTAATTTGTTGATGTCATTTTCCTTAGGTCTGGTCAATGGTTTTGGCGGCCATGGTCTTTCGCATTGAGGGTCCGTCGAGATCGAGCCTGTGGGCGTTGTGGACGATACGATCGAGGATGGCGTCGGCGAAGGTGGGCTCGCCGATGACGTCGTGCCACTTATCGACGGGCAGTTGGCTGGTGATCAGGATCGAGGCGTTTTGGTAACGCTCTTCGACGATTTCCATAAGATCGCGGCGCTGATCAGCGTTGAGTTTTTCCGGGCCCCAATCGTCGAGGATCAGCACGTTTGGTTTTGTCAGGGCGCGAAACAAACGCGGGTAACGGCCATCGGCGCGACCCATTTCCAATTCGGAGAACATTCGGGGCAGGCGTTTGTAGAGGACGGAATAATCATCTCTGCAAGCTTTTTGACCCAAGGCGCAAGCGAGCCATGATTTGCCGATACCGCATGGACCCGTAATGATCAGGTTCTGTTTTTGGGCGATCCATTTCCCCTGGGCCAGTTGCTGGAACAGGGATTTATCGAGACGCCTGGGGCTGCGGTAATCGACGTTCTCGACTGAGGCCCCGGCGTGGCGCAGGCGGGCGTTTCTTAAACGGTAGGTCAATCGGCGGTCGTCACGGACGGCTTCTTCACGATCAAGAAGCAGAGCCAGCCATTGATCATGAGCCAGATCTTCGGCTTGGGGGTTGTCTCTGAGGTCGGCGAAGGCCTGAGCCATACCGGTCAGCTTGAGGAGCTTCAGTTGGTCGTGAGTGGGGTGTTGCAACATGGTTGTTTTCCTCCTTAATGAAAATATCCGGAACCCCGGATTGTCAACGCCGGACTAAAAAGGGGCCATTTGACCGGAGCAAAAAGGGGCCACTTTTTCTGATGGCGGGCGTCGTGGTGCAGGTTGTCCCGGTCGTCCATAGGAGGGACCCGTTCGGCTTCGTGTAGCGCTTTGCGTTACGCGAAGCGAAGCCGGGCGGGAGGTGCCTGTGGGCGCACGGGGGCAACCTTGGTCTGGGAGGTCGACCCGGGGCTGTAAAATTAGGTTTCTGCGGGTTTCCGGCGTTTTTGACTTTGCTTGAGGCGGAAGCTCTCGCCGTTCATCTCCAGAATATGGACATGGTGGGTGAGGCGGTCGAGCAGAGCTCCGGTCAGGCGCTCGGAACCGAAGATCTCGGTCCATTCGTCGAACGGCAGGTTGGATGTGATGATCACCGAGCCGCGCTCATAGCATTGGGAGATGGTCTCAAACAGCAGTTCGGCCCCGGTCTTGGATAAGGGTACGAAGCCCAGTGCGTCGATGATCAGCAGGTTTTGACCGGCGAGTTGTTTTTGCAGGCGCAGAAGTCTGCGCTCATCGCTGGCTTCCATCAGTTCGTGGACCAGGGCGCTGGCGGTGATGAAGCGCACCTTCAATCCCTTTTGGCATGCCGCCAGGCCGAGGCCCAGGGCGATATGGGTTTTGCCGGTGCCGCTGGGACCCAGCGCGATGATATTCTCACGATCCTCAATGTACTGGCATCGAGCCAGTTCCATCACCAGGGGCTTATTGAGCGAGGCCATGGCCTTGAAGTCGAAGTTGTCGAGGCTTTTGACCGCGGGGAACCGGGCGGCCTTGATCCTTCGTTCGATCATACGCCGCTCCCGTTCGATCAACTCAAGCTCGACGAGGCGGAGCAGGAATTCCACATGGTTTTTGTTCTCGGCGGCGCTCTGCTTGGCCAGTTTGTCGTATTCGGCAAGGAAAGTGGGCAGACGCAGCTTCTTGAGGTGATGATGGAGCAGAATCTGAGGGCTGTCACTCATGCCGCCTTCTCCGCCAGGAGGTTCATATAGGCGGCGGGCCTTGTCGTCTCCACGGTGGCGCTGGGCAGGTAGGGATAGATATCCAGGTCCAGTTTGGGTGGCCGCTCCTCGATCCGGCAGAGGAGCAGGTGTTTGACGGCGTCATAGCCGATGGCGCCCATGGCCAGCGCCTGTTTGACGGCACCATGGACGTCGTCCCTCTCGAAGTCTTCCATCAGACGCAGAACCTGGACGTACTCCCGCTTGCCCTTCTTGCCCATGCGGGCCTCCAGCAGCCGATGCAGGGTGGTGAATTCGTCCGGCAGGTTCCAGCCTTTCAGGGGCGCCGCTTGATCAAGGGCACCGACCTTCTTCTCCAACAGCGGCAGAAAGTGCATCGGGTCAAAAACCATGTCGCCCTTGTCATAGGAACGCCGGTGGCGGGCGATGACATCGCTGCCGCAGCCGATAACCACCCGATCCACATAGCCGCGCACCAGCACCTCATGATGGGCATAGGCCACCGGCACCGAGTAATCGTTCCCCCGATAGCGCACCATGGAGACGGAGCTGGCCCGGCTGCTCACTTGTTGGCAAGCGTCATAGGGGGTGACGGGCAGTTCCATCAAGGCGTCCAGATCGCGCATCAGGCGTTCCCCGATGGTCTCGCCATGACCGCGAAGTTTATCCTCCTGGCGCTTCAGACATTGTTCCTCGAGAGAGGCGTTCAGGGCATCGAAACTCTCGAACCGTGGAATGGGAACCATGAAGTTGCGCCGCCCATAGCCGACCAGTCCTTCCACATCGCCCTTGTCGTTACCCTTGCCTGGGCGCCCGAACCTGTCTTTGAATAGATAGTGCGATTGCAGCCGGGTGAAGATCTGGGTACGAACCCGTTCCCCATTCTTCAAAATCCTGGCCACGGCAATCTTGGTGTTGTCATAAAGAATAGAGCGGGGAACGCCGCCGAAAAAGGCGAAGGCCGAGACATGGCCGTCACAGAACGCCTCGCTGGTCTCTTGCGGGTAGGCCTTGAGAAAACAGGCGTCTGAGTGCGGCAGATCCAAAGCGAAAAAATGTACTTTGAGCTTGATCCCGGCGATGACCGCCCAGGCTTCGCCGAAGTCCACCTGAGCATGGCCCGGATCGTGGGCCAGGGGCACAAAAACCTCCTTCGTCCGCCGTTTGCGCTCGCGAATATAGTCGGTGACGATGGTGATGCCGCCACCAAAACCATGCTCATCGCGCAGACGCTCGAAAATCCGCCGACAGGTATGGCGCTGCTTTTTCGGCTGATCCCGGTCGTCGTCCAAGATCCGATCAATAACACTGATAAAGGGATCAAGCTTGGGCCGTTTCGCCGGCTGGTCCCGCCGATAGCCCGGCGGCGTCGAATGCTGGAGCATCTTGGCTACCGTCTTGCGGTCAATCCCAAACCGCCGCGACGCTTCGCGCTGGCTCAGACCGTCGTGATGACAAGCCAAGCGCACCCGCCTGTATAGGTCCACGTGATACATCTCCCCGCCTTCCGCTCCAAACGAACAAAAGACGTTAAAATGGCGGAATTTTAGTCCGCGACAGTCAGATCATCCGACCGTTTCCGTGGCCCACTTTGGCACCGGGATTTACACATCGCAGTCCCAGACCAGGCTTGCCCCCAGCTCGGCCCGCGCCTCGCGGGGGTCGATCAACCGGGACAGCCGCTGTTTGTGCGCAAGCTGATTCGGCAACAGGTTCTCGGCGGGCAGGGTGAATAACCGCTGCTCCCCAACATCGAGCGCGCCAAAGCGCAATTGCCGCCGCCCGGACGCGGGCGCGGATCGGGAATCGTCGCGAAACACCGGAGAAGGCATACCAACCTCACCGGGGCGCGGCGCGGACGAAAAAGCGCGCACGATTCCGTTCGGCGAATCGCGTCCGCCGTTGACAAAATCGCCGATGTCCGCTAATCAATCTTCAGCCATGAATGATTGATTAGGCGGTTGCCCGGGACACCGGCAGCCGCTTTTTCTTTGCCTGGATTCGCAGGTTTATGTTCTGTCCGCGATACACCCCTTGATTTTGGGCTTGCGCCTCTCCTGCAAAAACCCTTAGAATCTAAGGGCTCTTGGGAATCTAAGGGGAAAAGTTTTGGCGGAGAGACGGGGATTCGAACCCCGGTGAAGTTGCCCTCAACACGCTTTCCAAGCGTGCGCCTTAAGCCACTCGGCCATCTCTCCGCAAAGAAGGGCCGCAAACTAACCCATGTGTTGGCGGGCCGCAACGGTTTTTGGAAGATGTTGCTTTGAGCCCGAGAGTTCCGGCACTATCGGTCGGTCGATGCCCTTTCACGCTGCCCGCGGATGGTCCATGTATATTCCCTTTCTCTTCGGTCTGCTGCTGTGCGGATTGGCCGTGATGCTGGCCGGCATGGAGACCATTTCGCGGGCCTATTCGGAAATGCACAGCATTCTGATTCCAGCCTCGGAGCTGTGGCGGTTCTATGATGCTCCGTCGCTGATTGCCTTTCGCGAATCCTTGCCGCTGGGGGTCTGGGCCGACTATCTGGGGCCGCTGCTTCAGGCCCCGGCCTGGCTGCTGCTGGGCGGGCCGGGGTTGATTCTGGTCTGGGTGTTTCGCAATCGCCATCCGGCCGGTCTGGAGGAACTGGAGCATTCGCTGTTTCTGTTCGACCGACTGGCCGAGGAGGCGGAAAAGGGGGATCACGAAATTGCCGATGATTTTGACGGCGCACAGACCTCGGACGAGCCGATGACACTCACCCCCGCCGACCGGGTTTCGAGGGAGGATTCGCCTGAAAAACCGTGACGGATTGGCTTGCCACTTACTCGTGCACCGCATATGGTTCCGCCGGACAATGTTCCGTTTTGTTTTTTGCCATCGACAGGATTCGACCCATGCCGTTCATCGCTTCCCGCCTGAGCCTCATCAAGCCCTCGCCGACCATCGCCGTATCCACCAAGGCCTCCGAATTGAAGGCCGCCGGGGTGGATGTCATCGGATTGGGTGCCGGAGAGCCGGATTTCGATACGCCGGATCATGTGAAAGAGGCCGCCGTGGCCGCCATCGCCGCGGGCAAGACCAAATACACTCCGCCCCAGGGCACCCTGGAGCTGCGCAAGGCGATCTGTGACAAGCATCAGCGGGATAACGGGCTGACCTATACCCCCGACATGGTGCATGTGGGCTGCGGGGGCAAGCAGACCATCTACAACGCCATCGTGGCGACCGTGGAGGCGGGCGACGAAGTGATCATTCCGGCGCCCTATTGGGTGTCCTACCCGGATATCACCCTGCTGGCCGAGGGCAAGCCGGTGTTTGTCGCCTGCACCGCCGATAACCAGTTCAAGATGACCCCGGCGGAGCTGGAAGCCGCGATCACCCCCAAGACCAAGTGGCTGATTCTCAACTCGCCCTCCAACCCCACCGGCGGGGCCTATTCCGCCGCCGAGTTGAAGGCCCTGGGCGAGGTGTTGAAAAAGCATCCGCAGGTCTGGGTGATGACCGACGACATGTATGAGCATCTGGTCTATGACGGCTTCGAATTCGCTACCATCGCCCAAGTGGTGCCGGAACTGTTCGAACGTACCCTGACCCTGAACGGCGTCTCCAAGGCCTGGGCCATGACCGGCTGGCGGGTGGGCTGGGCCTGTGGTCCGCTGTCGATCATCAAGGCCATGAACATGATCTCGTCGCAGAGCACCACCCATACCAGTTCCATTTCCCAGGCCGCTTCGGTGGCCGCCCTCAATGGGCCGATGGATTTTCTGGTGCCGCGCAACGAGGCCTTCAAGCGGCGCCGCGATTTGGTGGTGGCGATGCTCAACGACTGCGAGGGCGTGTCCTGCCTGACCCCGGAAGGGGCCTTCTATGTCTATCCGTCCATTGCCGGCTGCATGGGCAAGACGGCTCCCAACGGCAGCAAGATCGAGACCGACAGCGATTTCGTCACCGCGTTGTTGGAAGCCGAAGGCGTCGCCGCCGTGCAGGGAGAGGCGTTTGGCCTGTCGCCCCATTTCCGGGTCTCCTACGCCACCTCCGACGAAAATCTCAAGGAAGCCTGCACCCGAATCAAACGATTCTGCGCCGCCTTGAAGTGACTTTCGAGGACCGCCCCTTCCCGCAGGGGGGAGGGGCGGTTTTTCTTGGCTAAATATGTATAGTGTCCCCGTTATATAGAAGGAACAGAGTGGACGGGCGCGCGGTGCCGGATTGATAGAGCTGAGACGGTTTATATTAGGCGGCAGTGGGGGTGATTTTTAGCCTATCCTTTGACCGGAATTCACGGAGTGCGGCTCAGGAATTGCCTGCTCCAACAAAGCGGACATTCGACTTCCGCTCAACAATCACCACTTTGGCGCATCTCGACGCCGGAAAGCAGGGGTCGTCCACCCCATCACCGTAATCACAGAAATCCACTGCAATCCCAGACCAGGAACGCTCGGGCGGGCGGCGGTGAAAGCCGAAGTGGGATGAATCTGGGAGCCACAGGTTCGAATCCTGTCGGGCGCACCATGCCTTACCTAGGACATGGGCAGGGTGAAACAGAATCGGCTCCCCTGCGTGGTTTCGGGGTCGAGCCAGATGCGTCCCCCGTGGCGTTCGACGATTTTCTTGCACAGGGCAAGACCGACGCCGGTGCCGTCATATTTGTCGCGACCGTGCAGGCGACGGAACAACTGGAAGATTTCCGATTCGAACTTGTGTTCAATGCCGATGCCGTTGTCTTTAACCGAGAATTCCCATTCATGACCAAAGGGACGGGCGGAGATGTGGATCTCCGGCGGGCGTTCGAGATCGCAGTATTTGAGGGAATTGCTGATCAGGTTGTCGAACAGACGGACCATCTGGCTTTTATCCGCTGTGACCATCGGCAACTTGTCCAGGGTGATCCGGGCCGAGGTTTCCATGATCCGAAACTGCAAGTCGTCCTGGGCGACCTGCACGATTTCATTCATATCCAGCGGTTCAAGAACGGTTTCGGCCCGATTGATGCGTGAAAAAGTCAGCAGGCCCTGGATCAGGTCATGCATGCGGGTGGCTCCGGCAACCGCGAAGTCGATGTATTCATCGGCCTCGCTGTCCAGTTTGTTGCGGTATCTACGCTGGAGTAACTGCACGAAACTGCCCACCGTGCGCAGGGGTTCCTGGAGGTCATGGGAGGCGGCGTAGGCGAAGGCCTCCCATTCCTTGTTGGAATGGGTAAGATCCCGGTTCAGGCGTTCCAAATCATGGGCATGTCGATCCAGCTTGGTGATAATCGGGGTGGTCAGGCGACGTGCCAGATAGAAGGCCAGCAGGGTGAAAGCGATGACCAGCAAGCTTCCCAAAAGGCCCCAGCGGATGTACGGGGCGCGTATTTCGCTCATGTCGATCTTGGCGACCATGCCCACATCCAATTCGGTGACCGGGGTATAGGCCGCCAGCACCAACTCCCGTCTGTAGTCGAGGCCGATCATCGTGCCCGACTGACCAGCCAATGCCCGCCGCATGGGCTCGGCCAATTGGGAGATCAACGGTACTGAATCAGGAATGCGGCCCTGCGTATGGCGCTGAGGAATGACAAAGGTAATCAAGCTGCCGTTGCGTCGCCCAAGGACGAATTCGCCCGTATGGCCCAGGGCGGCCTTCTCCAACTTCGCATCAAGAATTTGCGACAGAGTCAGTTCTTTAGGTGTCAGATGTTCGTCTGCATTTTGCAGTCGATCAAAGCGGGCCACGGCATTCATCAAGCGAACATTCGCCTGCACTACCTCAAGCAGCCACTGCTGCTGCTGGGCAACGGCGGTCTGGTACGATCCCCAGGACAGCGCGACTGCCACCGCAACCACCAAGACCACCATCACCAGGGCGGCGAACCAAAGGCGCTTAATGTCTGACAACGTCCCGGATTCCATTAAATGCGCCTATCCATTGGCAATACATAGAATATTATTACTTTAGCAGGCTGCGGAAAAACGCGGAAGGTCGGCCCCTTTCCCCATCGGTCGGTGCCATTCAGTGGCCTCGGCGAGGGGGTGCGGGCCGCTTTTGCGGCCGGTTTCCCCGGACTCTGCCGATTTGAGGCAGAGTCCGGGTATCGTCATGCCGCAGCCATCAACTTCGGCAGCCTGACGAGGTTGTAGGCGGCGGCGGTCAGGGTGAAGACCCAGTCGACGCGGTCGGTGCCCTTGTGGCGGGTCTTGCGCAAATTTCCGGTGGTCTTTGCCCAGCCGAAGACCTCCTCAATCCGCTTGCGGATGCGCAAGCTGATGGCGTAGCCGGGATGGCGGGTTGTGCGGCCATCAATGGCGCTACGGCGGCGCACGTCACCGGTTTCGGTCACCTGCTCGTTCCGGGCGATATGGGGCGTGACCTTGCGGACCCGCAAATCGCGGACGAATTCGCGGACGTCGTAGGCCTTGTCGGCGCCCAGGGTGATGCGGCCCTTTGCGGCCAAGCCATCAACCAGCGACAGGGCCGCCTCGCGCTCGGCGGTGCCGGTGGCCCGGGTGACCATGGCGCCGACCACCAGGCTGTTGCGGTTCTCCATCAACACGTGGCCCATGAAGGCCATGCGCGAGGATTGGCCGTTGGCTTTGCGGTACAGCTTGGCGTCGGGATCGGTGGTCGAGGCATGGGTCTGGTTCGAGCGCTTCTCGCCGCGGAAATCGCGTTCGCCGTTGCGCCCCGGCCCCGGAGGCGGATCGCCGCCATCCTTGGGCCGGAAGCTCTTCATCGAGGCCCAGGCGTCGATCAGCGTCCCGTCCACCGAGAAATGCTCGTCCGACAGCAGGTCGCGGCCACGCGCCTGCGCCACCACCGCCGACAGAAACTTGGTCGCCACCTCGCCTTCCAACAGCCGGTCGCGATTCTTGGTGAACACCGTCACGTCCCACACCGGCGCATCCATCGACAGCCCCACGAACCAGCGGAACAGCAGGTTGTAGCCGACCTGCTCCATCAACTGCCGCTCGGAGCGGATCGAATAGAAGGCTTGCAACAGCAGGGCACGGAGTAGCTTCTCCGGCGGGATCGAGGGGCGACCCACCTTCGCGTACATCCCCTCGAAATCCGTCGACAGGACCTCCAGCACCTCATCGACGATGGCCCGGATCGGTCGGAGCGGATGGCTCGCCGGAACCCGCGCCTCGCAACTCACATACGAAAACAGGCTCTCCGTCCAAACGTCGCTGCCACGCATCTCGCCCCCCCTGTCGCTTTCAGGAGGAATCGAATCATACCCGGTCGTCAAAGGGAAGAGTTTTTCCGCAGCCTGCTAAAGGAGGCCAGGGCAAAGGCAGAACGCATTGGTGATGATGGCGAGGCCCTTGCGCACCATCTCCTGAATAAGATGGTCTCGGAAGGGAAACTACCATCCGTCAAATGGACTTCTTCCGAAGATGCTGGGGCATCATGGGACTTCGAAACCACCGAAGGCGCAGCCATCCGCTTTGATGCCAAGGCCACCAGCCAGAAGTTTGAGACACCGTTCCATCTCTCTGGAGCCGAAACTGTGGCGGCTGCATCTGAAAAGATCCCTTATCGGATCATTCGACTGTATGAACTGACCGAGGATGGCGCTGAAGCAAAGGTTTCAGAGAACATAAACATTCTTGCCAAGGAGATCCTCAACAGCACGGAGCACCTTCCAAACGGCGTCTTGCCGGTCGGATTCACTATCGCCCCCAATACTCTAAATTGGGGGGAGGCGGTAAGAGTCGAGCGGCCGGACGAACCGGATGATGGTTTTATTCAGCTGCTTCCGTGACAATTTTGGGTGTCGAATAACCTCCGCTGACAGCAGTCATGAGGGTGTCGAGCATCTTTGCCGCCACTGCCCTCGCAAGCAGTGGCGGAACAGCATTCCCGATCTGGCGGAAGGCAGGGTTCATGGTGCCACAGAACCTAAATCCATCAGGAAACGACTGAAGACGGGCTGCCTCACGGACGGAGATAGTCCGTGCCTGGGTGCCGTCATAGTGGATATGGCTATAACTGTCCTTGCCTAGGTGGGCCATCAGTGTTCTCACTGGCCAGTCCTTCCGTAACTTCCACCACTTGTTGGGGAACTTGCCGGGGTCATAGGGCGGTACCATGGTGGCCTTTAGCGCATCCCATGCATCCGAATCTGGAACGAGGGTCATTTGCCTAGCCCGTGTTTCAAACCGCTTGACTGCCAGCGCGTGTAGCTCAGGGTACTCCGCACCTTCCCGCATTTCAGCGAATAGGTCGTAGTCTCTGGGAAGGTAGCGGATTTGATGATCGTACAGCCCCTGCTCTGGAGCGGTGAAGCCTTCCCACTCTTTCATCATCCTCGCATAGGCTGAAATCGGGCGGGCTTTGTCGTATTGCATGGTGGGAGCGTCGAACCGCCTCGCACCGCGTTTTAGACGCCCCTCAGCCATTTCCTTTCTCGCGTCTATCACCGGAAGGTCGCCAATGGCTTCGAAAGCGGTGACAGCTGGCTTGGTGTCTCCAGAGTGTGTCGGGGGTTCCACGTAGTCATGGGCTCCCGTGAGGGGGCCGTTCAGATGTTTCAGGGCCACCGCTCTTGACCCCTCGTACCCTGGCGGGAGAGGGTGACGGTGTAATGGTTCAGGGAATTTTGGCTCGGCGACCCTGAGTTCCTGTCGATAGGCGATCAAGAACATTCGTTCCCGTATCTGGGGGACCCCGTAGAAAACGGAGTTCAGCAGGGTGTATCGGCAGACGTAGCCCTTGTCCTCTAGAACGTCACAGATTTCCTCAGGGATATTCTGCCCTCCATGGTTTAGCACATCTGGAACATTCTCCATCAGAAGGGCGAGGGGCTTGAAAGCCTCGACGAAATCCAGATACGCTTTGTAAAGTTGTGCCCTCGGATCGTGGAGAAAAGAGGTGGCCTGGGAAATTCAGACAGGGGGTTAAGTGGATTTTCTGCCTGAGAGCGGCGATGATGCCGTTGATCGGGAGGAACCATGACGAAGCGTACACGGCGGAACCACACAGCGGCTTTCAAGGCGAAGGTGGCTTTGGCGGCGATCAAGGGAGACAAGACGCTGGCCGAGTTGGCGCAGCAGTTTGATGTGCATCCGAACCAGATCACGACCTGGCGAGGGCAATTGCTGGAGGGGGCATCGGGGGTTTTCGGCGCGAGCCGATCCCAGGCGACGGTGCCGGTTGATCTGAAGGAGTTGCATGCCAAGATCGGCCAATTGACGTTGGAGAATGATTTTTTGGCCGGTGCGCTCGACAAGGCCGGCATGTTGAGCGTAAAGCGATGATCGACCGTGACCATGCCCTGCCGCTGAAACGGCAGGCGGAGGTGCTGCGGCTTAGTCGCGCCAGCCTCTATTACCAGCCCCGACCGGTGTCTGCCGCCGATCTGGCCATCATGCGTCGGATCGACGCATTGCACCTGGACTTTCCGTTCGCAGGCAGCCGGATGCTGCGCGATTTCCTGCGCAACGAGGGCGTTGAGATCGGCCGCGATCATGTCATCACGCTGATGCGGCGCATGGGGATCGAGGCCTTGTACCGGCGACCAAACACGTCAAAACCAGCAGCGGGACACAAGATCTATCCGTACCTGCTGCGCGGCCTACCCATCCTGCGTCCCAATCAGGTATGGGCGATGGACATTACCTACATCCCCATGGCGCGGGGGTTCGTCTATCTCTGTGTGGTGCTCGACTGGTGCAGCCGCCGGGTTCTGTCTTGGCGGGTGTCGATCACCATGACCGTGGATTTCTGTCTGGAAGCGGTCGAAGACGCGCTGGCCAAGTATGGCAAGCCGGAGATCTTCAACACCGACCAAGGCAGCCAGTTCACCAGTGCCCCATTCACCGGCCTGCTGCTGGACAACGGCATCGCCCTCAGCATGGATGGCAAAGGAGCTTGGCGGGATAACGTCTTTGTCGAACGGCTGTGGCGCTCGGTGAAGTACGAGGAGGTCTATCTTCGGGCCTACGACAGCGTTGGCGAGGCGCGGACCTCGCTCGGCCGCTATTTTGACTTCTACAATGGCAAGAGGCCACATTCGAGCCTCGGTCGGGTGCCGCCGGATAGGATCTACTTTGACAACCAGCCCCAGGCGGTGGCAGCATGACGTTCACTGCCGATGCGGGGCCCCACTCCAGTCGGGCTACGCCCTCCCTGCGTGAGGCCCCGCATCGGCGATACAACACGGCAACCGGCAGAGGCTCCACTTATCCAACGCCAAAAACTGTCTGAACAATCCCGGCCAGCTCTAAAGGCCTCTGGATGTTTGTCCACTTCCCTGAGTTTTGCCCGTCCCACTCGCGCGAAAGCCTGACATGGAGGGCCGCCCACGATGACATCCACCGCTTCAGTGACTGGCCCAAGCCCTAGTTCTCCACAGAGCATTTCAGGATCTGTGTAAGCGGTGTCCCGCTTGCGCATTCCGATGAAACCGGCCACTGATTCCGACGGAAAGCGGCCACCCATTCCGATCCAAAACGGCCACTTTATCCTGGGCTCGTTTTTGGCGGCGTGATCGACGCCGTTGGGTAATTTGTTGATGTCATTTTCCTTAGGTCTGGTCAATGGTTTTGGCGGCCATGGTCTTTCGCATTGAGGGTCCGTCGAGATCGAGCCTGTGGGCGTTGTGGACGATACGATCGAGGATGGCGTCGGCGAAGGTGGGCTCGCCGATGACGTCGTGCCACTTATCGACGGGCAGTTGGCTGGTGATCAGGATCGAGGCGTTTTGGTAACGCTCTTCGACGATTTCCATAAGATCGCGGCGCTGATCAGCGTTGAGTTTTTCCGGGCCCCAATCGTCGAGGATCAGCACGTTTGGTTTTGTCAGGGCGCGAAACAAACGCGGGTAACGGCCATCGGCGCGACCCATTTCCAATTCGGAGAACATTCGGGGCAGGCGTTTGTAGAGGACGGAATAATCATCTCTGCAAGCTTTTTGACCCAAGGCGCAAGCGAGCCATGATTTGCCGATACCGCATGGACCCGTAATGATCAGGTTCTGTTTTTGGGCGATCCATTTCCCCTGGGCCAGTTGCTGGAACAGGGATTTATCGAGACGCCTGGGGCTGCGGTAATCGACGTTCTCGACTGAGGCCCCGGCGTGGCGCAGGCGGGCGTTTCTTAAACGGTAGGTCAATCGGCGGTCGTCACGGACGGCTTCTTCACGATCAAGAAGCAGAGCCAGCCATTGATCATGAGCCAGATCTTCGGCTTGGGGGTTGTCTCTGAGGTCGGCGAAGGCCTGAGCCATACCGGTCAGCTTGAGGAGCTTCAGTTGGTCGTGAGTGGGGTGTTGCAACATGGTTGTTTTCCTCCTTAATGAAAATATCCGGAACCCCGGATGTTGGGATGATCGATGGCGGGACCGTTCTCAGCCTGTTTCGTTTTGCAATCCTCAAGCCTGTTCTTGAGGATGGAATTGACGGAAGAATAGGAATGGGCGCCGATCTCAAGCGCTCTTTCGCAAGCCGCCTCCAGGCGTTCCGGCCCATGAACCTTGGCCAGGCGGAGGATGCCGATAGCGGAACGAAAGCCCTGTTCCGGGTGTGGCTTGCGGCGCAGAATAATGTCAACGAGGGCTTCCGTGTTGGCCCCTTGGGCGGTAGCCATGCGGCGGATTTTCTCCGGCGTCCAACTGGCGTATCGTCGGTGTGATGACGGCATGTGTTCCGGGACCGTGGTATGACGCCGATTGCCGGGGCCGCGCATATGGACGGCGACACGCTTGCCTTTATGGAATATCTCGACACTGCGTTCCGTGATGCGAGCCCACAGGGTTTGTTTGACCAACGCATGCGGGACCGAGTAAAAATGCTTGCCCACTTCCACATGGTAATCGATGCCGGCGCGTCGCTGTTTCCATTCGGCGTATTCGAAGGGCTCGGCGGGCAAGGCTTTGAGGGCCGGGCGGTCCAGTTCTTCGAACAGTTGCCGCCGGGACGCATCCAGATGCTTGCTGACCCGCCTATTCAGAACCTCAAGCTGTTCACGGATTGCCTGATTGAGTTCGGCCAGGGAGAAGAAACGGCGATTGCGCAGGCGGGCCAGAACCCAGCGCTCGACCACCTGAACGCCGACTTCCACCTTCGCCTTATCCCTTGGTTTTTAGGGCCTGGCGGGAATGACCGCCGTACCGTAATGGTTCGCCAGATCGGCGTAGGTCCGATTAACCTCGGGATCATAAATGCAGGATTTGATGACACCGGACTTGAGGTTGTCGGGAACGATCTGCTTGGGAACGCCGCCGAAAAAACTGAAGGCGCGGCTGTGCGAACCGATCCAATCAGGCAGCGCCTGGCTCCAAGTGGCCTCGGCGTAGGTGTAACTGGAGGCTCCCAGGGTGGCGACGAAGATCTGGGCCTCGTGGACCTCGCCGGTCAAGCCGTCAATCACTTCCACGGTTTGACCGGCGTAATCGACAAACAGCTTCTCACCGGCCACATGGTTCTGGCGCATGGTCGGGTTCAGCTTACCCCGCCAGTCCCGGTAAAGATCACAGAACCGGCTGTAACCGTAACCCTCTGGATGCCGCGCCCGGTATTCCTCCCACAAAAGGGCCAGGGTCACGCCGGGCTTCTTTTTCTCCCGGTGCAGCGACGGCCAATCGGGCGGAAGTGGGCGTTCCCTCGTTCGAACCCGCAAGGGCGGAAACAATAGCTGCTCCAGCCCTTCCTCCGAAAGGTCCCCGGGTAAGGGCCAATTCAACCCCGCTTGTTTGGCCCGGGCGATATAATCCCCGACCGTTGTACGGCCAATATTCAAACTGACGGCGATCCGCCGCCTCGACAGGCCCTCGGCATGCAGCCTCAAAACGTCGCTAATCTTGCGCATGGGCAACCTCTCCCTGGGCATCTCCGCTCCTTCCCAAAAGGTGCGAAGGTAACCCTCAAAAGATCACCCAACGAGGTCGATCACAGGCCAGACAAAAGTGGCCGCTTTGCGTCGGAATCGGTGGCCGGATTAAATCGGAATCAGTGGCCGCTTTGGATCGGAATCAGTGGCCGCTTTGCGTCGGAATGCGCAGTCCCGCTCACACGCCGGCCTGATAATTCCAGGGGAGCAAGTCCTTGATGTGATTTTGCTTATGGCCGTTGACGATGGCTTTCAGCGTATGCTCGATGTAGGCGAAGGGGTTGATGCCGTTCAGCTTACAGGTTTCGATGAGCGAGGCGATCGCCGCCCAGTTTTCGGCGCCCGCGTCATGACCGGCGAAGAGAGCATTCTTGCGATTAAGGGTGATGGGCCGGATTGTCCGCTCGACGGTATTGGAATCCATTTCGACGCGACCGTCGGATAGGAACCGGCAGAGCCCTTCGAAGTGCTTGGCAATATACGTCAAGGCTTCGCCAAGCAGTGATTTTGCCGAGACCCGGCTGCGCTGTTCGGCGATCCAGGTTTCAAAGGCTTTGACCAAGGGTGCGGAGCGTTCCTGGCGAACGGCGAGCCGGTCTTCGGGCGACCGACCGCGGATTTCATCTTCGATTTTGTAGAGTGCCGCAATCTGTTTCAGGCCCTCCCCGGCGATGGGCGATGTTCCCGTTTTAACCAGTTTATAGAGTTTGCGCCGGGCGTGGGCCCAGCAATAGGCCAGCCAGATCGCCGGATCGAGCCGTCCGGGCTTGATCAACCGGTTATAGCCGGTATAGCCGTCCACCTGGAGAATGCCGCCGAACCCGTCCAGGATATCCTCGGCATGTTTGCCACCGCGCCCCGGCGCATAGGTAAACACCACGCCAGGAGGATCGTCACCGCCCCAAGGCCGATCATCACGGGCCAGGGCCCAGAAGTAACCGGTTTTGGTCTTGCCCCTTCCCGGGTCCAGGACCGGTGCCGGGGTTTCGTCCATGAACAGTTTCGTCGAACCCTTCAAGTCCGTCAGCAGAGCATCGACCACGGGTTTAAGAACGAAAGCCGCCTTGCCCACCCAGCCCGCCAGGGTCGAACGATCCAGATCGATCCCTTGCCGGGCATAAATCTGGGCCTGGCGATAGAGCGGCGCGTGATCCGCGTACTTGGAAACGATGACATGGGCCACCAGGCTTTCCGTCGGCAACCCACCCTCAATCAGACGTGCCGGAGCGGGGGCCTGGACGATCCCTTCCTCGCAGACCCGGCAGGCATATTTGGGACGCCGGGTGATGATCACACGGAACTGCGCCGGAATGACATCGAGCCGTTCGGACACATCCTCGCCGATGACGTGGCGCTCGGTGCCGCAGCACGCGCAGGTCACATCATCGGGTTTGATGACTTCCTCAATCCGCTCCAGATGTTTGGGCAGATTGCCCCGATTGGTCTGGCGTGGTTTCTTCGTTGACTTTGATGAGGGCGTGTTCGAAGCCTCGCCCGCAGCCTGAACCTCGGCAATTCCGGTCTCGATATCCTCCAGCGCCAGTTCCAGTTGATCCCGGGCTATTCTTTCCGACTTGGCGCCGAACAGGGCATGTTTGAACGCCTTGACCAGCTTCTCCAGCCGCGTATTGATGACGTGCTGGGAACGGATGATGGCCTTCAAGGCCTCGACATCGTCGGGCAGGTCCGCTTCGGATAGGCCGCTTTCCGGCTCGCTTTCAGGCGCGTTCAACATGGCTGGAATCTAGCAGAAACCATGGCCTTATGCATTATAAAACATGCATTTTCTGGGTCAGGCCACCGTCGGCGAAGACCCTTCCAGGGGCCGAACCTTGCGCCAATCCAAGCCCGCAAAAAGGGCCTCGAATTGCACCGCAGACAGGGCCATCACCCCGTCTTTTATCCCGGGCCAGACAAAGGTTTGATCCTCAAGCCGCTTGTAGGTCATCACCAGGCCGCTGCCGTCGAAGTGGAGAAGTTTCAAACGGTCCGCCCGCTTGGCCCGGAACACGAAAACCATGCCGGTGAACGGATCGCGTCTCATGGCGTTGAAGACATAGGCCGCCAGCCCATCATGGCCTTTACGGAAGTCCACGGGACGGGTCGCCACCACGATCCGCACGCCCTCGGAAGAAAACATCATCGCTCCCGTCCCAAGGCTGTAACGATCTCCGCCAAGCGATCCGCCGAGGTCGAAGCGTCAATCCGGATCGTCACCGGGCCGACAATCATATCCAAAGTCGATGCCGGTTCCGGCGGGCTTTCTTCACGCACAATGACAGAGGCAAATGCCGGGGTGAGTGCAGGCGCCACCATGGCCATATCACCTTCGGCCGCCGGCAGAACCAGACGACCCTCCCGCGCCCGCCGCCGCCAATCCGAAAGGTGATTGGCTCTCAGACCATGGCGTTTGGCAACGCCATTTACGCTCGCGCCAGAAACCAAGGTCTGTGCAACAATCCGTGCCTTCACGTCGTCGGGCCACCGGCGCCGACCACCCGGCTCCGTAACAAACTGAGAAACGACAGTGGACTCCGTATGTAGCGCCGAACCTTCCGGCATAGAAAACCTCCCTCGAAAAATACGAGGCAAGATTATCGCCGCTTCTCATTGGAAAAAATAGGTGGGGTCAAAATGGCGCTTACGGATCTGTAGCAGTGATGTCGTAAGCCTTTGAGTGGCGATCATCATAGGGATGGAAGTTCTGACCATGAGACTTTGCTGCGAAAGGATCGGACTCCATGGCTGCCGCTATATTAAATCCGGCAGCTGCGAACCCGAGGGACAGTCCACCGCATCCAGCGAAAAGGTCCAAAACCCTTGGAGGGCAGCCATTTCTGATCCGGTCAACCTTGGTGAAGATTGAACGATTCGTATCCAATGTGGTCATTGCGTCACTCTCTGCTGGCCCCGAATAGTGATGGTTGCTTAGGATATCTCTTATAATCAAGACGCTCTCGGATCAACCTACCTACCAGTGTCGACTTATTGAAGCCGAACTTGACGCAATACTGCCGAAGGCGCTCAGCGTCATCTTTGTCTAGAAGTAACTATAGCCGAATTGGCTTCCTACCCACTTTTCCCACCGTAATTCTATGCAAAACACAGATAAGATGTGCAGTGTTGCACAATTAGACGCACACTAGAAGCTGATCATACGTTCCATACTCTTCTCTGGCTCGGATGACCCCAAGAGCGGTAGGTTGTCTCTCCAAAATACGTGATCGAAAACCCGTTGACGGTTGGGTCGGAATGTTGGTGCACAAAGCCTAAGTAAGGCTTATTTTAAATCTCGTGCTTGCAACGGGTTAATAAAAAAAATGCTCTGAAGTCTTCTTCTGGGTACCAGCCCTTCTTTCATTTTGATGATAAATGTGGAAAGCCCCTCCTTTGGGGGGCGTACTGTTGGGGCTAACGTTGACCGCAGATAATCGATCCGATGGATTGTTCGAATGGATAAAGCCGCTTGACGGGTGGGCCGTGATGCTGGTACACAAAGCAGAATGAGAACGCTCACTATTGTGAACGATTTCAATATGTTAATTCGGTTTTCGGGGGGTGTTTTCCCGCCGGAGAAACAAAATGTCGGAGCGGGGTGCCTGAACGGGCCAAGCCGCTGACGACCTCAACGACGGGAACGATCCGATCGTGAAAATCGAACTGCATGTGGGGGATCTCCCCGCCGGACTGGATTTCGGTGCCGCCGTGGCCGTTGATACGGAGACCATGGGGCTCAATCCCCATCGCGACCGCCTGTGCGTGGTTCAGCTTTCGGCGGGCGACGGGGTCTGTCATCTGGTCCATTTTCCGCCCGGCAGCACCTATGACGCGCCCAATCTCAAGGCCCTGATGGCCGATCCGGCGGTGACCAAGATTTTCCATTTCGCGCGCTTCGACGTGGCCATCATGGCCAAGTATCTGGATGTCCTGTGCGCGCCGGTCTATTGCACCAAGGTGGCGTCAAAGCTGGTGCGCACCAACACCGACCGTCACGGCCTCAAGGACCTGTGCCTGAATCTGCTGGGGGTCGAACTGTCCAAGGAACAGCAGCAGTCCGATTGGGGCGGCGCGACCCTGAACGAGCAGCAGCAAACCTACGCGGCCCAGGACGTGCTCTATCTGCACCAACTGCGCGACATCCTGGATCAGTTGCTGGACCGGGAAGGCCGCCGTGCGCTTGCCGAGGGCTGTTTCCAGTTTCTGCCCACCCGGGGCCTGCTGGACCTGGATGGCTGGGAGCAACCGGATATCCTGAGTCACTGAGCTGTCAGGCTTTTTTTGTTTGGCACGATTCTTGAAATCCTGCTCTGCAACCCTCATACTGTCGCACAAGAAGAATCGGGATCGAGGCTTTGCCGCGAGAGGATCAGGTGATCGAGACAGTTCGCTTTGACGGTTTCCGTCCCCCCACCGGGTGGGGGGGAGGCCATGTCTGATAGCCTGGCGCTTCAGGGCCATCGACGAAAGGCCTTTACCGCCGCGCCGCAGCCGACTCTGGCCGACATGGAGGCCGAAGCCTTTCGCCGTCGGCGTCAGGTGGCGCGCTATTCGCGCATGGTGCATGTGCTCAAGGTTTTGTTCCCGATCATCGCCGTGGTGCTGCTGGTTTTGATCGCCATCTGGCCGCATATCCAGCCCGAGGATAACAGTTTCAGGATCGGCATCGCCTCCATGGAAGTCGGCGATGTGGATCAGGCAGGCATGGTCAATGCCCGCTACGTGGGCACCGACGACGGGGGGCGACAGTTTTCCGTTTCCGCCGATCTGGCGCGCAATCTGGGCGGCGGCACCGAACATGTGGAACTGGAAATGCCCAAGGCCGACATCACCCTCGAAGACGGGACCTGGCTGGTGTTGACCGCCAACAGCGGCCTCTATACCCAGGAGCGCAAGGCCCTCGACCTCAAGGGGGCGGTCAACCTGTTCCATGATACGGGGTACGAAATCCGTACCAGTCTGGCCCATGTGGATTTGGGCAACAACAGTGCCTCGGGCAATGAGCCGGTGACCGGTCAGGGGCCGTTTGGCGAATTGCAGGCGGAGGGGTTCGATATTCGCGACCGGGGCCGAACCATCTACTTTACCGGCAAGACCCGCATCGTCATTCACGCCATCGACCAGTTCAGCGAGGAGACTCCATGATCCCGGCGCGGCTCGTCCTGGCGATCCATCTGATGACCGTGCCCGTGGCCTCCGGGGCCTGGGCGCAGGCGCTGACCGGCATGACCGGGCAGGATGCCGACGTGCCGCTGGAGGTCGAGGCCGACGAAGGAATCGAGTGGCAGCAGGACGGCAAGGTTTTCATCGCGCGGGGCAACGCCCGGGCCTCCAAGGGGGATCTGACCGTCCGCGCCAAGGTGTTGAAGGCCTTCTATGAAAACACCGAGACCGGGCAAACCCGCATTACCCAATTGCGGGCCGAGGAGGATGTGGAGATTTCTTCCCCCGGTGAAACGGCCTACGGCGGCATGGGCTATTACGATGTGGCGCAATCGGTCATGGTGCTCACCGGCGGGCGGGTGCGGCTGGAAACCAAGACCGACCTCATCACCGCCGATCAGCAACTGGAATATTGGGATACCAAACACATGGCGGTGGCGCGCGGCAATGCGGTGGCCGTCCGCGAGGATCGGCGGCTGCGCGGCGATGTGCTGGTGGCCCACCTGCGGCAGTCTGCCGATGGGAAAAGCGCCGTGCATCGGGTCGATGCCTACGGTAATATCCATGTGGTGACCAAGGAAGATGTGATCACCGCCGACCGGGGGGTGTATCAGGTGGCGACGGGGATCGTGGAATTGACCGGCAAGGTGACCCTGACGCGGGGCAAGAATCAGCTCGACGGCTGCGGTGCCACGGTCAATCTGAAGACGGGGGTGAGTCGTCTCGGCAGTTGTGAGAAACAGGGGGGACGGGTGCGCGGTTTGTTGACGCCCGATAAAAACCTGACAGGAGAAGCACGGGAATGATCATGGGGTTCGGCGGCGACAAGAAAAACAAGAAACAGGACCAGAACGGAGCACCGCAACCGGCGGCCTCGATTCGGGATGGGGCTCCGGTCCTGGTGCGCGACAACACGGATTTGGAAAACAAGGGCCTGTCCGCCGTCGATCTGGGCAAGCGCTTCAAGAAGCGCCCGGTGGTCCGGGGGGTAAATCTGTCGATCCAACGGGGTGAGGTGGTCGGGCTGCTCGGCCCCAATGGGGCGGGCAAAACGACCTGTTTCTATATGATCACCGGCTTGATCGCGCCCGATTACGGACGGGTCCGTCTGGACGGCCAGGACATTACCGACCTGCCCATGTATCGGCGTGCCCGCATGGGGATCGGCTACCTGCCACAGGAAGCCTCCATTTTTCGCGGCCTGACCGTAGAGGGCAACATCCGGGCCGTCCTGGAGACCGTCGAAACCTCCCGCGAGCGGCGCGAGGCGTTGCTGGATTCCCTGTTGGCCGAATTCTCCATCACCCATTTGCGGCGCACCCCGGCGCTGGCCCTGTCCGGCGGCGAACGCCGTCGGGTGGAGATCGCCCGGGCCCTGGCCACCCGGCCCCATTTCATTCTGCTCGATGAACCCTTCGCCGGCATTGATCCCATCGCCGTCGGAGACATTCGGGATCTGGTCGGGCATCTCAAGGATCGTGGGATCGGCGTGCTGATCACCGATCATAACGTGCGCGAAACCCTGGATATCATCGACCGGGCCTACATCATCCATGATGGGATGGTCCTCATGGAGGGAACGCCAACCGACATCGTGGGCAATCAGGATGTGCGGCGTGTGTATCTTGGTGAACGCTTCAGCCTCTAGGACCCGTGCCAGGCATGCAAAGGGCCGATGGCCCTCCCAATCCGGGAGACCGTCATGGCGCTGAACGCCCGCCTGGATATCCGCCAGAGTCAAACTCTGGTGATGACCCCGCAATTGCAGCAGGCCATCAAGCTGTTGCAGATGAACAATCTCGAATTGTCGCATTTCGTTGAACAGGAACTGGAGCGCAATCCGCTGCTCGAAATGGAGGAGGAGCCCTCCTATACCCCGTCCGAGGACCCGCCGGAGGGCCACAACGAGGGGCCGATGCTGGAAACCGACGGGCCGGGACTGAACGCGGTGGATGCGGTCACCGGACAGGACGCCTCCGGGGAATCCAGTTCCGCCCTGGACGTGGATTACGACAATACGTTCAATAATGATTCGCCGGGCGATCTGGTGGGCGGCGCGACGGGCGGTGGCGAGGCCTTCGACTCCTGGGGCAGCGGCGGCGCAGCGGATTTTTCAGACCCCACCGGGGACATGGAGCGCACCCTGGCCGAAAGCCCGACCCTGCGGGATCATTTGATCGGGCAGATCAATATGGAGTTGCATCACCCCGCCCAGCGCATGGTGGCGCTGCATCTGCTGGATAACTTGGACGCTGCGGGCTATCTGCAAACCGACATCGAAACGGTGGCCGAGACCCTGGGCTGTGCGCCGGATTTGGTCGATCAAACCCTGGCCCTGGTGCAGCAATTCGATCCGGCCGGTCTGTTCGCCCGCAATCTGGCGGAATGCCTGGCCCTGCAACTGCGTGACCGCAACCGACTCGACCCGGCCATCCAGGCGCTGCTTGATAACCTGGAGATGCTGGCCCACCACGATATCCAGGGTCTGCTGCGGGTCTGCGGCGTGGATCAAGAAGACCTGGCCGAGATGATCACCGAGATTCGCCAACTGGACCCCAAGCCGGGGTTGTCGTTCGGCGAGGAGGGGCTGGTTCAGGCGGTCGTCCCGGACATTTTGATGCGCCCCGGCCCGGGCGGCGACTGGATCATCGAACTGAATGCCGAGACCCTGCCCCGGGTGCTGGTCAACAACGCCTATCACACGGTGGTGGCCCGTCAGGCCAGGGACGCGGAATCGCGCAAATATATTGCCGAATGCCTGCAAACGGCCAATTGGCTGGTCAAGGCGCTGCATCAACGGGCGACCACCATCCTCAAGGTATCGGCGGAAATCGTGCAGCAGCAAGACGGCTTTTTCAGTCTCGGAGTCGGCCACTTGAAGCCCTTGATCCTGCGCGATATCGCCGATGCCATTGAAATGCACGAAAGCACGGTCAGTCGCGTGACCTCCAACAAATACATCGCCACCCCGCGCGGGATTTACGAGCTGAAGTACTTTTTTACCACCGCCATCGCCGCCTCGGATGGGGGCGTGGCCCATTCGTCGGAAGCGGTGCGGCACAGGATAAAACACCTAGTAGACACAGAAGATCCGAAAAAAATCTTGTCGGATGATAAAATTGTCGATCTTTTGCGCGCGGAAGGGATCGACATCGCACGTCGAACAGTGGCAAAGTATCGGGAAGCTTTGCGCATCCCGTCATCGGTGGATCGGCGCAAGCAGAAAAAGTTGCAGTTGAGCGGGGGATAGGGAGTTCGTGGCCGTGCAGGGGATGTGGCACTATTGACTTGCCCTTGTCCTGACACTAATGTCCCGCACCTTCTCCTGAACTGCCGCCCCGGTGGGGGAAACGGAAGGTCATCACCGATAAGGGTTTCGGTGCTTTTTTCAGGAACAACAGGAACAGTTCCCAAATATGGATATTACCGTTAAAGGAAAGAACATGGATGTGGGGGATGCCCTGCGGGTCCATGTGGACGACACCTTGTCCGCCGCCGTTGCCAAGTACTTTGATCGCGCGATCGACGGGACCGTTGTCTTCTCCAAGGAAGCCCACCAGTTTCGGGCCGACATTCATGTCCATGCCGGACGCGGGCTGGTGGTTCAGGGGCTGAATCGCGGCGGCGACGCCTATGCCGCCTTCGACGGGGCCTTGGAACGCATCGACAAGCAGTTGCGCCGTTACAAGCGCCGCATCAAGGATTATCACAAAGATCAATCGGAAGAAGCCGAACTCATGGCCCAGCAGTACGTGCTGGCGGCGGAAGAGCATGCGGCGGACGAGGAACCGGCGACCGACGAGGCCCCGGTGATCATCGCCGAGTTGCCGACCCGGGTGGACAGTCTGAGCGTCGGACAGGCGGTCATGCGGATGGACCTCGCGGATCAGTGTGTCATGGTTTTCTACAATCGGGCGCACGGGCGGCTGAATGTGGTCTATCGGCGTCCGGACGGCAATATCGGCTGGATCGACCCGGATGGGTCCGACAAGTAAAGGGAATTTGGCCATGGAAATCGTGGATATCCTGAGTCCCGAGAGCGTCATCGCCGATCTCAAGGCGACCAGCAAGAAGCAGGCGTTGCAGGAGCTTGCCAAGCGCGCCGCCGACATCACCGGTCTGCACGAGCGGGCGATCTTCGACGTGTTGTTGGAGCGCGAACGCCTGGGCACCACCGGCGTCGGCAACGGCATCGCCATTCCGCATGGCAAGCTGCCGAGTCTGGAACGGCTGTACGGAATCTTCGCCCGGCTGGAAAATCCCATAGATTTCGATTCCATCGACGAGCATCCGGTCGATCTGGTGTTTCTGTTGCTGGCCCCGGAATCCGCAGGAGCCGATCACCTGAAGGCCCTGGCCCGGGTGTCCCGCCTGTTGCGGGACAGCAATGTCTGCGAGAAGCTGCGCGGGAGCAATCGGCCGGAAGGGCTGTATGCCCTGTTGACCGAGGCGGCCACCAGCCGCGCCGCCTGAGACCCGATTGTCGGCGCAGGCGGAGGAGGCCATGAGTCAGCCCCGCAATGACAAGGCCCTGGTCACCGTCATCATCGGCGATGAGGACTACTACAGCTTCTGGGAACAGAACGTCCGTCCCTCCTGGGTCGACTATGCGGCTCGTTACGGCTACGACATTCTGCCGTTGCGCGATTACCTGGACCCGTCGCCCCGGGGGCGACAGCGCACCCCCAACTGGCAGAAACTGCTCATTCTCGAACATCCGGAAGTCGCGGCCTACGCACGGGTGGTGTGGATGGATACCGACATTCTGGTCAATCACAATCTGGCCCCCTGCGTCGTCTCGCAGGTGCCCGAGGCGCTTGTCGGTCTGGTCCCGGCGACATCCCATGAGCTGCGCCTGCACATCAAGCGCACCCTGGGCCGGGTGAACTCCCTTGATCAAATGGTGGTCGAGACCTACCGCAAGGCGGGGCTCGATGAAACCGTGCCCGACTGGGCCAATACCGGCGTCATGGTGCTGACCCCGTCCCGTCACGCGGCGATTCTGCGCCATGTCTATGACAGCTACGAGGAAAACCCGCATTCGGCCAAGGAGGAGTTGCCGCTGTCCAACTATCTCTATGGTCATGGGCTGACGGCTCCGCTGGACAAGCGCTTCAACTGGCCGTGGATCTATCACATCCTGGAGCGCTATTCGTTCCTGTTGCTGGACGAGTTTCGTTTCGATACCCGGCTGGTCACCCTGTGTGTCAATTCCGCCTGGGCCGATAGCTGGTTCATGCATTTCACCAACGACCGCCCGCTGTCCCGCCACCATATGCGTCTGGTGATGCGCGACAAGACCCTCGGTCAGGCCTATTCGGCGATCAAGGCGGCGTTCGAGTAGCCTCCACCTCATTTTTTGCGACGGCGCGTGACGGCCCGTTGCGGGCCTTGGCTTTAACCCCAAGCAGACTCCCCATGGGCAGCCTCGGCCCGCAGATTGAACTGACCATCAGCCGAGAGGATCGAGACTGGCTGTTCCAGGTCCAGGACAATGGCATCGGCATTGATCCGGCCTATCACGTCAAGATGTTCGTCAACTTTCTGCGCCTGAATATGCGGGAAAAATTCGAAGGCACGGGCCTCGGGCTGGCCATCTGCCGCAAGATCGTCTCCCCTCCACGGCGGGCGCATCTGGATCGACCCCGAATTCACGCAGGGGGACGCGCGTCATGTTCACTTTTTCCGTTGGAAGGGTAGCTCTAACAGGCTGCGGAAAAACTCTTCCCTTTGACGACCGGGTATGATTCGATTCCTCCTGAAAGCGACAGGGGGGGCGAGATGCGTGGCAGCGACGTTTGGACGGAGAGCCTGTTTTCGTATGTGAGTTGCGAGGCGCGGGTTCCGGCGAGCCATCCGCTCCGACCGATCCGGGCCATCGTCGATGAGGTGCTGGAGGTCCTGTCGACGGATTTCGAGGGGATGTACGCGAAGGTGGGTCGCCCCTCGATCCCGCCGGAGAAGCTACTCCGTGCCCTGCTGTTGCAAGCCTTCTATTCGATCCGCTCCGAGCGGCAGTTGATGGAGCAGGTCGGCTACAACCTGCTGTTCCGCTGGTTCGTGGGGCTGTCGATGGATGCGCCGGTGTGGGACGTGACGGTGTTCACCAAGAATCGCGACCGGCTGTTGGAAGGCGAGGTGGCGACCAAGTTTCTGTCGGCGGTGGTGGCGCAGGCGCGTGGCCGCGACCTGCTGTCGGACGAGCATTTCTCGGTGGACGGGACGCTGATCGACGCCTGGGCCTCGATGAAGAGCTTCCGGCCCAAGGATGGCGGCGATCCGCCTCCGGGGCCGGGGCGCAACGGCGAACGCGATTTCCGCGGCGAGAAGCGCTCGAACCAGACCCATGCCTCGACCACCGATCCCGACGCCAAGCTGTACCGCAAAGCCAACGGCCAATCCTCGCGCATGGCCTTCATGGGCCACGTGTTGATGGAGAACCGCAACGGCCTGGTGGTCGGCGCCATGGTCACCCGGGCCACCGGCACCGCCGAGCGCGAGGCGGCCCTGTCGCTGGTTGATGGCTTGGCCGCAAAGGGCCGCATCACCCTGGGCGCCGACAAGGCCTACGACGTCCGCGAATTCGTCCGCGATTTGCGGGTCCGCAAGGTCACGCCCCATATCGCCCGGAACGAGCAGGTGACCGAAACCGGTGACGTGCGCCGCCGTAGCGCCATTGATGGCCGCACAACCCGCCATCCCGGCTACGCCATCAGCTTGCGCATCCGCAAGCGGATTGAGGAGGTCTTCGGCTGGGCAAAGACCACCGGAAATTTGCGCAAGACCCGCCACAAGGGCACCGACCGCGTCGACTGGGTCTTCACCCTGACCGCCGCCGCCTACAACCTCGTCAGGCTGCCGAAGTTGATGGCTGCGGCATGACGATACCCGGACTCTGCCTCAAATCGGCAGAGTCCGGGGAAACCGGCCGCAAAAGCGGCCCGCACCCCCTCGCCGAGGCCACTGAATGGCACCGACCGATGGGGAAAGGGGCCGACCTTCCGCGTTTTTCCGCAGCCTGTTAGATCCAACTTTGTAAGCCTCCTCCCCGCCCGTTCCCTCAGGTGGCGGACAGCAGGTTCGACTCCAAGGTGTGCCTGTTCAATGAGTTCGTCGAGTTCTGGGTCTTTGAGCAGCGCCCGGATCGGATGACTTAGGTCAAGGGATGCCTCAGTTGCTATTTCAAACAAGCGTTCTCTTGAAACTGCGACCATGGACCGCTTGCCATTTAGCACTTCCCCATTCAGCCTATTGTGGAGTTCTGGATCACCCTCGGAGGAGACGATTACAATCTGCACGGCTTCTGGAACCGAGTCTCCATGGAACTCAAGCACTCCCAAGTCGCCCACTACCAGTTGGTCAAAACGTCCAGCTTCGTCGTCAGGGTCAGGAACCGCAGCGCCGTTGAGCCGCCAGTTCTTGTATGTCATCTTCTTTGTGATAGAACGGGCAAAGTGGTACGGCTTACCTGGGTAAGGGCCGAACACTGTAACTGCAACAGGAACTTCCACTTCTTCACCAAGGGAACGTTCCGCGAAGTCTGGATAGAACTGCTTGGCGAAAACGTCTGCATTAAGATTGATAGCCTTTTGGTTACCAATGTTGCTCCGCTTGAAGAACGTATCGAAGAATGTTAGATCGGACCCTGTAAGGATCTTGATGGCAATACGTTCAGGCAAGACGATATCCTCCATAAATTGAATGATGGGAGAATACGTGATCAAAAAGCCTGTGCCAACAGATCCTGCCCGATCCAAACTTGTGGCCCGCATCCGAGGCAAGCTGCCTGCTGGGTCGTTTCATCGGACGCACAACTCGAAAAAACATCTTGAGCCCCACCAATGCGCACCAGTTTGGTGAGGTGATGCCCCTGATAACAGGGGGGTTTTCATGTTTCAACGAGTTAAAAAGAGAATGGTGCCCAGGAGAAGACTCGAACTTCCACGACCTTGCGGCCACAGGTACCTGAAACCTGCGCGTCTACCAATTCCGCCACCTGGGCACTTCAGGACCGACAAGAGCGAACGGGTCACCGCGTCGGGGCCCCTCATCTACCGAGCCCCGGGGCAGGTGTCAATATCATTTCACCGCCGAGGGGGGGCTTGTCGGCTTGTGGTTGACGCCGACCCCCGGGAAGGACTATGCAAAATCAGCTAAATCCAGGGGAGCAGGACCGATGGGTGCGCAATTGCAGAACAAGCTGGTTACGGTATTCGGCGGATCGGGTTTCGTCGGTCGGCATATCGTCCGACGTCTGGCGGCCCAGGGGGCCCAGGTGCGCATTGCGGTGCGCGACCCGGAAGACGCGCTTTATCTGCGCACCTGTGGCGAGGTCGGTCAGGTGGTTGCCGTCCCCACCGACGTGGGCGATCCGGCCAGTGTGCGGGCCGCCCTGCGCGGGGCCGATGCGGCGATCAATCTGGTCGGCATCCTGTCGCCCTGGGGCGCACAGAACTTTGACCGCATCCATGTGGAGGGGGCGCGCAACGTGGCGACGGAAGCCGCAGCGGCCCAGATCAAGGCCCTGGTTCACCTCTCAGCCATCGCCGATCCGGCGACCGGCTCGGCCTATGCCCAAAGCAAGCATGACGGCGAACTGGCGGTGCGTCAGGCCTTTCCCGATGCGGTCATTTTGCGGCCCAGCGTGATTTTCGGCCCCGAGGACGATTTCTTCAACCGCTTTGCCACCCTGGCCCGTTTCACGCCGGTCCTGCCGGTGCTCGGCTGCCCGTTCCCGCCAAAAATCAATCTGAGCGCCCTCGGCGGCGACAGCGCCCCGTTGATCGACCTGTTCGGTCATGGCGGCACCCGGATGCAGCCGGTTTATGTGGGCGATGTGGCAGACGCCGCCCTGAAGGGGCTGACCGAGTCGGCGACCCGCGGGCAGACCTACGAACTGGGCGGACCGCGCGATTATTCCTACAAGGAATTGATGGAGCTGGTGCTGACCCACAGCAACCGCGCCCGCATCCTGATGCCGGTGCATTTTCTGTTCATGAAAATCGCCGCCTGGTTTCTCGAATTCCTGCCCAAGCCGATGGTCACCCGTGACCAGTTGAAGCTGCTGGCCCAGGACAATCTGGTCTCGGCGGGGGCCAAGACCCTGGCCGATCTGGGCATTGAGCCCACTGCCTGTGAAGGGGTGTTGCCCGGCTATTTGAGCCGCTTCAAGCCGCCGACGCACCAGCGGCTGCGGCCTGTTTAAAGCAGAAGACTTCGTTGACCGGTCAGGCCTTGACCGAGAGATAGCCCCGTTCGATGGCGACTTCCAGCGCCTGGAAGGCATGGGCCAGCTCGTCATAGGCCGTACGCAGTTCACGTAGACGCTCGACGGCGCTCATGGACAGGTTGCCGCTCGATACCGTATCGGCAACGGCGAACAGGGCCAGCAGGTATTCGCCGCGCATGCGGGCCGTGGCATCGACAATCGGCTTGATGCTTTCGGCCGTGAGTTCAGGAATCATCGGATCGAGAATTTCCCGGTTGGCCTGTTTGACGGCGGTCTCCATCATGAATCGCAGGCGATTCGACGTCCGCATGTCACTCCGCATCTCATTATTCTCCAAAGATTTGGGCATAAAAAACCGCCGCTAACTGTTTGCCTACAGTGTTCCGCAAGTGCCCGATGACCGCAACAACAAAAAGGCGACACCGGACAAAACCGATATCGCCATATTGGAGGTCAAAAGTTGATAAATGGCTTAAGCCGCGCGCGGGAACCGCAGGCTGAGCTGTTCTTGAGCCGGCAGTTCGCGATGGGAAATGAGCCCATGCAGGGCCAGCAGTTCTTCGGCCTCGGCGCGCAGACCGGCGCCGGTCGGCATGGTCGCGGAAGCAGCATCGCGCAGCAGTTCGCGGGCACGATCCTGGAGGTAGGCCAGAAGACTGGCCCGGGCTTCGATGGTCATGTGTCGACATCCCCGATCTCGGTGTGGATCCCCGGCCCCTGACCGGCCACGAATCCCACACGGTCAAAAAAATAGGTCCCAGGGACACCCTTCCCCCGGAACACGGTTGTAACAATATTGCAATGTCACAAAAAAGACCAATGCTGAATCCACATGGGAGCCATGCAGAATCCAGGGGGCTATGCAATAGCGTTAGAAGTCCTCGTCGCTGCTTTCGGGAAACAGGCTGGCCACATAGTCCAGTTCTTTGCGCAGGCCCCGCCGGGTGATGAGTTTCTGCTGAGCCGCCGGGGGCAGGTCGGAAAAGGTGATCACATGGCGTTCGAGCAGCACGTCGATGAGGTCCTCCAGCACCCGGGCCAGGGCCAGATCCGAAGAGACCCATTGGGCTTGTTCCCGACCGACAAGAAAATCGACCACTTCCGGCGAGTCGCCGTGCAGTTCCTCCTCGGCCCCCTCGTAGGGTCGATCATAGAGGGCCTCAATCTGGCCTTCGGCGGTGCGGCGGACAAACGGCATGGAGCCTCCGAGTCGAACATTCCATCGACCCAGTGTAACCGGCTGTCGCCACAGGATGAAAGGGGAATTACGGCAGGTCGAACAGCAGCAATTCCGCATCCGTCCCGGCGACCAGATCCAGGCGGTCCACATCGCTGATCGCCGCCCCGGCCCGTTCGCTCACTGCCACATCGTTGACGATCACTTGCCCACGGGCTGGAACCAGATAGACCCGACGACCGGGGGCCAGGTCATGGACAACCCGATCGCCCGCCGCCAAATCCGCCGCATAGAGGGTGGCGTCTTGGTGGATGGTCAGGGTATCCGGCAGCCCCTGCCCGGAAGCGACGGGAATCAACCGGCCTTTCCGCTCACCTCGGGGGAAGGTGGTGGCTTCCCAACGGGGCTCCAGTCCCTGCCGGTCGGGCAACAGCCAAATCTGGAACAGCCGCAGATCCTCGGTGCCGTGATTATATTCCGAATGGCGGATACCGCGCCCGGCGCTCATCACTTGGATATCTCCGGCCTGGGTGACGCCCTTGTGTCCCAGGTTATCCTCGTGGCTGATCGCACCCTGACGCACATAGGTGACGATTTCCATGTCCCGATGCGGATGCATGGGAAAGCCGCCGCCGGGCCGGATCAGGTCGTCGTTCCAGACCCGCAAGGGGCCGAAGGCCAGCCGGTCCGGGTCATAATACTCGGCGAAACTGAAATGAAACCGGGCCGACAGCCAGCCATGCTCGGCTTGGCCCAGGTCCTCGAAAGGGATGATCTTGATCATGCCGACCTCCGTCCATTTGCTCTGTTCACCCTATATGGGGCTTCAGCGTCCCTCGCGCCACCAGGCGGCACCCAGTCCGCCCACCAGCGCCAGGGCGAACAGCAGCCCGGGCAGCAGCGGCAAATCCCGCGCCCCGGTGACCCGGCTCACCCCGTTGCGTTGCAGGCCGATCCAGCTGCGGCCCTGTTGAGCCCCCCCGGCGGAGCGGCGTTGCACGGCGGGTATGCCGTCTCGGTCGAGTACCACCACCGCGCCGCCGCTGGCGGTCACCAGCGGGGCCAGCTTGTCCGGTGTTGACCGGGGGGCACTGAACTCCGGCGTTTCGCGGCCGATGGCCAAGGCGGTCAGGTGGTCCGACTGCACCTGATAGGTACCGGGCAACGGCGCGGCGAGGGCGGCCTGAAACAAACCCGGCGCGGACGGTTTCAGGGGGATTTCCTGCACCGTTCCATCGGGGGCAGTGACCAGGGCCGGGGCCGGGTTGTCCTCGGACAGGCTGCGGCGTTGAATTTTCAACTCTCCCTGGTCCATCCGGGCGGTGAGGCGTTCCTCTTCCAGTTCCGGCTCCTTCATCAGCCAATGGATCAAACGACGCAGAAGTTCCCCATGCGGCCCCCCGCCATCATGGCCGCGCGCCCACAGCCAGACCTGATCGCTCAACAGCAGCGCCACCCGCCCTTCGCCCTGACGATCCAGGATCAACAGGGGCAGGTCGTCTGGCCCCTGCATCAGCACGTCGCCGCGCTGGACGTCGGTGGCGATCATTTGATGCCACTGCCCGATGGGCGCGTCGACCAAGGGCAGGGTCACCGGATGCCGCCGACCCTTGTCCGTGGCTTGCGGTCGAAAGGTCTGTTCGCGCACCCGGCTGGCTTCCGCTCCGGTGGGCAACAAGGCCCCCAGGTCGGTCTGGGCCGGGCTGTCCGGTCCGGCGAATTCCGGTCCGGCGGCGAGCAGGAAGGCCCCGCCCCGGTGCACGTAATCGACGATATTGCGGTAGTATTCGGGGGCCATGAGATGGCGCACCACATAGCGGTCGAAAATCACCAGATCGAAATCCTGGAGCCGTTCCTCGAACAGTTCCTGGGTCGGAAAGCTGATCAACGCCAGTTCCCGCAGCGGCGTCGGATCGACCCGGCTGGCCGGTCGCAGGATGGTAAAATGCACCAGATCGACCCCGGGGTCGGATTTCAGCAGATTGCGCCATACCCGCTCCCCAGGATGCGGGCGGCCCGAAACCAGCAGCACCTGCAAGCGGTCACGCACCCCGGTCACGGCCCGCGCCGCCCGGTTGTTCAATAGCGACACCTCCTCGGGCAACGACGGTGCCCGCACTTCCACCACCGTCGGCCCGGCATGGGACAACGGCACCTCGACCGTCGCCGCGTCGCCGACCCGGACCGGCATCTGTTTCCAAAGCTCACCGTCCAGGCGCAGATCGACGGTCAGGTCTTCGCGGCGCGCGGCCCCCGGATCGCTGACCTGAAAGCTCAAGGGCACCGTCTTGCCCACCATGCCGAAGGTCGGGGCCGTCAGAATCTCGACTCGCCGGTCGCGGGCCTGGGGATGGCCGGTCAGCAACAGATGCACCGGCCCGGGGAGATCCAGCGCGTCCGGCGACGGAGTGCCCCGGTCCTGGCCGTCGGAAATCAGGATGGCCCCGGCAAAGCGCTCGCGGGGCAGGTCGATCATCGCCCGTTGCAGGGCCGCCACCAACCCGGTGCCGCCGCCGTCGGGATCGTCGCCGACTTCGATTTCGCGGAGATCCAAGTCGTTCAGGTTTTCGGTGGCATGGCGCAGAGCGGCGACGGCGGCATCAGTCTGCGCCGTACGCTGTTCCAGGGATTGGCTGGAGGAGCGGTCGATCAGCAGCAACCCGATATCCGGCTCCGGCTGTCGTTCCTGCCATTGCGCCCTTGGACCGGCCAGGGCCAGCAACAACAAGACCAGCACCGTGCTGCGCCACAGCGTGCCGCGGGCGCGCCGCCACAGGCTCCAGGCCAGCGCCATAACGGACAGGGCACAAAGCCCGCCCCAACCGACCCAGGGCAACAGGGGCTCGAAGACCAGATCACCGATCATCGGACAGCCTTTCCAGGATGGCGTCCAGATGCACCTGATCGCCCTTGTAATTGCCGGTCAGGGCGACCATCACCAGATTGATGCCGAATCGGAAAGCCATCTCGCGCTGCTGTTCACCGCCCGGGGCCACCGCATGAAGCGGGCGCAGGAACTCATCAATGGCCCAGGCGGCCGCCCAATCATTGTCTCCGACGATGACCGTCGCCACCCCGTCGTTGGTCCGCCGGTCGGGCCGCTCCACCCACAGGGCGGGGCCATCCAGCCGCCCGGGATATCGCGACAACAGATAGAAACTGCGTCCCAGCACATGGGACTTGGGAATCGCCATCAATCGCGGTACCCGCAAGGGTCCGGTGAGGCGGCGCAGCCGCTCCCCGGCATCGCGGGCCAGCAGGCCGCGCCCGTCGAACAGGATCAACCCGCCGCGCCGCATGTAATCCTCGACCCGCCGCGCCGTCTCCCCGTCGAGGGTCCGAGGCGCGTCGGCCAGCGGCCAATAGAGCAGCGGAAACAGCGATAGGTCGGCGGTGCGCACATCGACCGCCGCCGGGGGGTCCAGTTCCACCGCCGTGCGCCGCTTGGTCATCCAGGTCAGTCCCTCCAAACCGGCCCGGGCCGTGGCATCGAGGGCGGCGTCGCCGGTGATCACATGGCCGAGGCGCGGTCGGTTGGCCAGATCGGACACCTCGGCAGCCTGCACCGGACAGACAATAATCACCATCAATCCGGCCACCACCAGCCCGCGCGCCCACAGGGACAACAGCAGATCAAGCAGCAGCAGCAGCGCCGCCGCCGTCCATGCCGCACCGCTGAGATCCCGCGCCGGGGCAATCTGATAGGCTGCCCACCGGGCCTGCTGCGGCGGCTCCAAAGCCCGCCAGCCCGGCGCATCCCAAGACAGGTTGACCACGGCTCGGGGCTGGGGCCGCCCATACAGCCCCGGTGCGACCGGGGACTCGGCCCCGATAGTCAGCGACGGCCTGTCGGCGGGAGGGTCGATCAGGCTTCCGAAGCCATCGAGCAGAGCCAGGGCGGGCAGGCTCTCCCCCGGCTGGACCTCGGGGACGGTGCCCGGCCCCAACCGGGCCAGCCGCCGCATCATCTCGACGAACAGGCCGGACAGCGGCAGGTCGCTCCAATCGGGATCGGCGGTGATATGGACCAGCACCAGCCATCCGGCCTCCCGCTTTTCGGCGGTGACCAGCGGCGTGCCGTCCTCCAGCCGCGCCCAGACCCGCGCCGCGAGCACCGATTCCGGCGTTGCCAGCACCTGACGGCGGACCTTCACTTCGGCGGGGATGGTCAGACCGGCGAACGGACTGTCCTCGGGAAACGGCGCCAGGGCCAGCGGTTGGGTCCAGGACAGATTGCCGCCCAGAAAGCGGTCGCCGCTGCGCACCGTTACCGGCAGCGGCAGACTCGGAGCGTCGGCCAGACGGGGTCCGGCAAAGCGCACCAGGGTGCCGCCGCGATCCATCCAGCCATACAGGTCCTTCAGGTCCGCATCGGACAACGGCGGCGGATCGGCCATGACCAGCAGCGCCAGGGGCCGTTCGCGCAACGCCGCCAGATCCCCGCGCCGCACCTCCTCGGTTGGCTCCAGCGCCCGCGCCGGATAGTGCAGGGGATCGAGCACCCCGGCGTTGTCCCTGCCGCCATCGAAGCCGACCAGCCCCACCGGATGCCGTCGCCAACTATCGTCGAGCAGCACGACCCCGCCGACCGTGCGATCGGGACCCGACAGTTCCAGCCGCGCCAGCCGCCGCGACAGTTCGGCGGGCAGGGTCAGCCGGACCTGTGCCAAGTCCGCGCCATCGTCGAAGGCCAGCGATATTTTGTCCAAAGTTGCACCCGACGCATCCAACAGACGGACGTCCCCGGTCCACGGGCCGGATGGCGAAAGGCGACGGGCGGTCACCCGCATGGCGTCGCCTTCCCGTTGCGGCGGCAGCAGGCGCAGCAGCGGTCGGTCCGGGGCATCCCGATGCAGGGTCAGGGTGCCCAGGGTGGCCAACAGGTCCACCAGGGAAGCGGCGTCGTCCTCGCCGAAACCGTCACTCAGCCACAAGGGATCGGCAGGAGCCTCGTTCGTCGCCAACCAGGTTTGCAGCCGTTCTGCGGCCTGACTGCGGTCGGTGCGCCAGGGATGGGGACGCAACTCCTGCACTGCCCGGCGGGCCGTGGCCGGGGTCAGCAGGCGCGGCGGCGGCACCACGCCGCCGATGGTTTCGGGAGCGGTGGTGAGCAGCAGCAGCGACCGTCCCGCCGGGGCCAATCGGCCCAGCAGATCGGACAGAAAGCGTTGCCGGGTCGGCCAGTCCCGCGCCGCCGCCCAGCCGTCGTCGAGCACCACCAACAGCGGGCCCGCCGTCGTGGGAGCCGACAACCCCAGTAACGGACGGGCCGCGCCGATGATGATCAGCAGCAGCAGCAGCAACCGCAACAGCACCAGCCACCAGGGGGTGCGGGCTGCCGTTTCCTCACTGCCGGGTAACCCGAACAGGAAACGGATCGCCGGAAACCGCAGATCCCGCGCCGGAGGCGGCATCAACCGCAACAACGGCAACAAAAAGGGCACCAGCCCCAGGGCGGCCAAGGCCCAGGGCGCGGCGAAGGTCAAGGCACCGACGCTCAGCACGGCACCGTCGCCAGATGTTCGTAGAGCGCCAACAGGGTCGGCTCCACCGGTCGGTCCGTGTGATGCCAGGTCAGCCTCCAGCCCAGATCGCGTACCAGGGTTTCCAGTGCCCCCCGTTGATCGGCCACCCGTTGTTGATAGGCCGGACGCAGTGCCTGAATGCGACCGAGTAAGAGGGTGCCTTCCTGCTCCAATCCGCTGACTCGTTGCCGTCCGCTGAACGGCAGCGACTCCTCCGCCGGATCGCGCACCACCACCAGATGGCCGTGCCCGCCACGCCGCGCCAACTCGGTCAGGTCGCGGGTCAGGTCGGCCACATCGGCCAGCATGTCGCCGAACAACAACAGCCGGGCATGGGCCGGCACGCCGCCGTGCACCCGTGGATCGTCGAGCGCCGGTGCCGGACCATCCAGCGCCAAGGCCATCCGGTGCAGGGTCTCGCGGCTGCCGCCGGGAGTCGTCTCCGTGCCCAGCAACCCCACCCGTTCGCCGCCGCGAGCCAGCAGCAGGGCCAGGGCCAGACAGAGCACCGCCGCCCGTTCCCGTTTGCTGGGCAGGCTGCGCGCCGAGCGATAGTCCATCGAGGGCGAGCCGTCGCACCACAGGGCCACCGTCTGCGCCACCTGCCATTCCTTTTCGCGGATGAACAGCTCATCGGAACGGGCCGAACGCCGCCAATCTATGCCGCGTGGCGAATCCCCCGCCCGGAAAGGCCGGAACTGCCAGAAGGCCTCTCCCGGCCCCTGCCGTCGCCGTCCGTGCAGCCCCATGCGAATCCCCTCGGCGATGCGGGTTGCCGCCACCAGCAGCGGTGGCAGACCCTCGCCCAGATGGGCGGCCTGACGATGGACGGCGGGCGGCAGCGGGTCGATCATGCAATCTCCCGACACAGCCGGTCGATGATCGTTTCCAGGGAAATCCCATCGGCCCGGGCGGCGAAATTCAACGCCATGCGATGGCGCAGAATGGGCCGCGCCAGGGCCGTCACGTCGTCCGCCGAGGGGGCCAGTCGGCCATCCAGCAAGGCCCGCGCCCGCACCCCGAGCATCAACGCCTGACCGGCGCGCGGTCCCGGCCCCCAGGCCACATGACGGTTGACCTCCGCCGAGGCGGTTTCGCCGGGACGCCCGGCCCGAATCAGGTCGAGGATCGCTTGCACCACGCTTTCGCCCACCGGCATCGCCCGCACCAGATCCTGGGCGGCCAGCAGATCGCTCGACGAAAGCACCTTTGCCACCCGGGCCTGCCCGGAACTGGTGGTGACGGTGAGCACCCGCCGCTCGGCCTCGATTTCCGGATAGGTCACGTCGATCTGCATCAAAAAGCGGTCGAGCTGTGCTTCGGGCAACGGATAGGTGCCCTCCTGCTCCAAAGGATTCTGGGTCGCCAGCACATGGAACGGGCGCGGCAGATCATGATAATGCCCGGCCACCGAGACCCGGCTTTCCTGCATCGCCTGCAACAGCGCCGACTGGGTGCGCGGGCTGGCCCGGTTGATCTCGTCGGCCATCAGCAACTGGCTGAACACCGGTCCGGGCAGGAATCGAAAGGCGCGGCGCCCCGGTTCCGGCTCCTCCAGCACTTCCGAGCCCAGGATGTCGGCGGGCATCAAATCGGGGGTGAACTGCACCCGGCGTTCCTCCAGCCCCAGCACCGCCCCCAAGCTTTCCACCAGCCGGGTTTTGCCCAGACCGGGCACCCCGACCAGCAGCGCATGGCCGCCGGACAACAAAGTCACCAGGGCATCCTCGATGACTTGTTCCTGGCCGAAAATCACCTGTCCCAGGGCGTCGCGCACCTGATGCAGGCGCTCGGCCAGGGCTTCCGCCTGTTTTACCGTCTGGTTGGTCTTGGCGTCCGCTTCGGTAATACCCATATGAACCCTGCCGATATTAATTTCGTGGTTACTGGTCGACCACGTCCCGACCGATTTCCTCAGTCGCCATCATCCCGGAAGGACCGGAATATATGAAGCCACTTCGTTCCGCCCGCGACGCCGTCACCGCTTCCTCATCGGAGTCCGGCCCGGCCCCGTGCGGCGAATTGGATATCCGGATCGCCCGCGACGGTATCTGGTATTATCATGGCTCGCCAATCGCACGGAAAGAGTTGGTTTGTCTTTTTGCCTCGGTTTTACATCGCGATGAAAAGGGTGACTACTGGTTGATCACCCCGGCCGAGGCGGGACGCATTACCGTCGAGGACGTCCCCTTCCTCGCCGTCGAGATGTACACCTGTCAGTCTGGCCGTGATCAGGTGGTCAGCCTGCGCACCAATGTGGACGACTTGATCACCCTCGGCCCGGAGCATCCCCTGCGGATCGCCCACGACCCCGAGACCGACCAGATCCTCCCCTATGTGCGGGTCCGTCCCGGGCTGGATGCAAGATTGTCCCGCGCGGTGTATTATGATTTGGTGGATCTGGGAATCGAAGAACGACTCGATGGGGAGTCCCAGTACGGCATCTGGAGCATGGGCACCTTTTTTCCCCTGGGGGCCTTGAAGGAATGACGGCGCAACGTGAACCGGCAAGCGATCATCGAGAAATTTGGCCAGGGTGACCGGCTGTCCGTTGACAACCATCTGCCGCCGCCCCGGGGGGATCGGGACCTCAATCCCGACATGCGGCCCCGTCCCGAGTTGCGTCCGGCGGCGGTTCTGGTGCCGCTGGTGGAACGGCCCGGAGGGCTGACCGTCCTGCTCACCCTGCGCACCGATCATCTGGAACATCATCCAGGCCAGATCAGTTTTCCCGGCGGTCGTATCGAGGACGGCGATTCCCTCCCGTCCGGGCAGGGCGCGATTAACGCCGCGCTACGCGAAACGGAAGAAGAAGTCGGTCTGAACCGCTGTCACATCTCGGTGATCGGCATGCTCGACGACTACGAGACCCGTACCGGTTTCCGCGTCACCCCGGTGGTCGGTCTGGTCTCGCCGCCGTTCCAATTGCGGCTTGATCCGTTCGAGGTCGCCGAGGCCTTCGAAGTGCCCCTGAGTTTTCTGCTTGATCCGGCCAACCATCAGCGACACAGCCGGACCTTCCAGGGGCGCGAGCGGCATTTCCATGCCATGCCCTATGGCGATCGCTTCATCTGGGGTGCCACCGCCGGAATCCTGATGAGCCTCTATGAGTTTCTGAATCCATGATCCGCCTCCTCCTGCAGTATCTGTTGCCGCTGCTCGGACCACTCATGGTCTACGTGGTCTGGGTGATTGTCTCGCGCAAGGCCGGGGAGCACGGCCTGTTGGTCACCATTGCCCGTGGCCCCTGGTTCTGGCTGCTGGTGGTCGGCTTTCTGCTCACCATGGCCGGTCTGGGCATGATGGCCGTTCTCGGCAGCGGCGATGTGCAAGGCACATTCGAATCCCCACGCTGGGAAGATGGCCGCGTGGTGCCTGGTCGGATCATTCCACCTACGCCGGGGCAGTAGTCATGACTGGGTCGCGGATTCCCCCGCAGCCCTGGATGACGGCACCGGAAACCCGAACCCTGCTCGAGGCCCTGCTGTATACCGGCGACGAGGCCCGCTTCGTCGGTGGCTGTGTCCGTGATGCGCTGTTGAATCGCACGGTTAAGGATATCGACATCGCCACCCATTTGGCCCCCGCCGAGGTGGTAAGGCGGCTCGAAGCGGCGGGTATTCTGGTCATCCCCACCGGCCTGGCCCATGGCACGGTGACAGCGGTGATTCACAAGACCCATTTCGAGATCACCACCTTGCGCGTGGATGTGGAAACCGACGGACGGCGAGCCACGGTGGCCTTCACCGATGACTGGACCGCCGATGCGGCGCGACGGGATTTCACCATCAACGCCCTGTTCTGCACCCCCGAAGGCGACATTCACGATCCCTTTGGCGGCCTGGAGGACCTGGGACAGGGTCGGGTGCGCTTTGTCGGCGATGCGCATCAACGGTGCCACGAAGATCTGTTGCGGGTGCTGCGGTTTTTCCGGTTTCACGCCCATTATGGTCGCCCGCCGCCGGATGCGGAGGCCCTGGCCGCCTGCCGGACCTTTGCGCCGCGCCTGCCGGAATTGTCGGGCGAGCGCATTCGCAACGAGTTGTTCAATATTCTGCTGGCCCCCGACCCGGCGAGCGTCATCGACCTGATGCGGGATCAGGGGGCGCTGGCTCCGATCCTGCCCGAGGCGGCGACCGGAGACACCGAACGCCTGCGCCAATTGTCCTGGCTGGAGGCCAACACCTGGCGACTGGACGGGATCGAGGCCGATCCGGTGCGCCGTCTGGCCGCCCTGTTGCAAACGGACCCGGATGGGGTACGGGAAATGGCCCATCGGCTGCATCTGTCCAACCCTCAACGGGACCGGTTGGCCGATCTGGCCGCGCCCCGCCGCGCGCCGCGACCGGACATGACACCACAAGAATTGCGCCGCGCCCTCTATGCGGAAGGCACGGAACGGACCCGTGACCGGTTGCTGCTGGCCTGGGCCGACGAAGCCGCCCGCACCCCACAACGGGGCCTAGAGGATAACGAAATCTGGATGTCTCACCTGCGCGCCTGTGCCGCCTGGGAACCGGTGACCTTTCCCCTGCGCGGGCGCGACGCCCTGGCGGCCGGGGTGCCCCACGGCGACGCAATTGGCCCCCTGCTCAGGGCGGTGGAAAACTGGTGGATCGGCGAAGACATGCAGCCGGACAGGGCGGCCTGCCTGATCCGGCTCGGCGAATTATGGCCGCCGTCCGATCTATGATTAGCTGCGGGACTCGGCATTGCGCACCCGGAGACTCTCGACCATTCTCCTGGCTTCCGACTTGCTGCCGAGGCGGCTGACCAGCACCCCGTTCACCGATACGCACCATTCCTTGCCCTCGGGGCTTCGATGAATGATGTACATGAAATGCCTCATCAGGAGTCCTCAGTGTCTTCGTTGCATTGCCTCATATAAATATGGGGAAGGCTCGGTCATTTTGATAGCGGAATAATTATGAATAAAAACACCGGCCCCAAAAATATGGAGCCGGTGCGGCGTCGGGACGGAACCCCTTTCGGCTACCAGTAGGCCAACACCCGGTCGCCTTCGACCTTGGCCTCGTAGGAGGTCAGCGGATGCTTGCCCTTCTCCACGCAGGCCCCGGTTTCCAGATCGAACTTCCACTGGTGCTTGGGGCAGGTCAGGTGTTGCCCGGCGATGGCCAGTTCCGGAATGTCGGTGACCTGATGCGGGCAGGTGCTGTTATAGACCTTCAAGACATCGCCCTTGCGGTAGACGAACACATGCCGATAGTCCTTGCTCACATAGGTCGCCTCGTTCTGCGGGAAGTCGGCCAACGCCCCCAGATCGTGCCAACCCGGCTCGGCATTCAGCGCCTCGGTGGCGAAATCTGAAATCTTCATGCCGAGGATGATGTCGGTGGCCCAGACGATCTTGGCCAGCCCCAGGGTCGGGAAGGCCATCAACAGGGCGTCGATGATTTCGTTGGGGGTGCAGCCGTTGCGCAGCGCCCGCGACAGATATTGCTTCAGACCGGGCTCGGTCTGCACATCCACCTTGGTAATGACCGAGATCAGATCCCGGGTCTTGGTGTCGAGGTGGGTCCCCGCTCCTTTGAGAAATTCGAAGTAGTGGGTCATCGCCTCCGGTCGGGCAGCGATCAGATAATTCAGGGCATCACTCATTTTTTTGGCTCCTGTTGGATCGACTCTCTGAAGGCTCGGAGTGTAATACCGTCACATCAAAATGCCTAGTCATCGAGGTTACCCACACCCGGGGGATAACTTCATGCCATGGGGGGTTGTTGCAGCAATCGTTTCCTGCCATGGTGCCCGCCATGAAAGAACGAATCAGTCAACGTGGCAGCAATTATTGGCTTGGTCGGTTGTCTTCCGAACATCCCAGTCTGCATGCCCGGGTGGTGTCTGGACAGATCAACAGCGTCCGGGCCGCCTGCATTCAAGCCGGCCTCATCAAACAGATGTCGCCGATGGACATTCTGCGCCGCGAATGGCTCAAAGCCTCGACCGATGAGCAGGAGGAATTCCTGGCCTGGGTCAAGGAATCCTCCATGGATCGCGAGCGCAAGGACCAGTTAGTCGGCCTCGGCGGCTTCCTCAACAAGCGCAGCATCGCCCGCATCAAGTTCCTGATCGCCACACGCGGCCAGAATCAAGCCGACATCATGGAATTCATGGGCTACAAGCGTTTGGACCGCCGACTCGGCCTGGCCCTCAAGGGCACATGGCCGCCGACCCGCGATTTCCTGGAAAAGCTCCAGGAATGGATCGACCTGGAAGACTAGATGACCCGTGGCGTGGACGGAGCGGAGTCTGCGGATGGAGGGTCTCGAACTTCTCATTGATTTGCATCTGGACGGCAAACGCCAGGGTCCCGGTGGGGACGACGAGACTCGCCTGTCCGTCGCACTTTCCGGTTTGCGCGATTCGCCGGGCCTCCATATTGCCGACATCGGCTGCGGGACGGGTGCCGCGACGCTCGTTCTCGCGCAGGAACTGGATGCCCGAATCACCGCCGTCGATTTTCTGCCGGAATTTTTGCAGCGGCTTGACGTCGCAGCGCAACGGCAGGGCCTGGGAGAGACCATAAAAACACGGGCCGCCTCCATGGAGGCGTTGCCCTTCGAAGCCCAATCCCTTGATGCGATTTGGTCCGAAGGTGCGATTTACAACATGGGATTCGAAAACGGGGTCAAGGCTTGGCGGCCCTTTTTGAAACCGGGGGGCATCCTGGCCGTCTCCGAACTGTCCTGGCTGACAGATGAGCGGCCCTCCGAACTGACGCAACATTGGATGCGCGAATACCCCGAGGTCGCCACGGCATCGGCCAAAATGGCCGTCCTGGAAAAAAATGGCTATACGCCCCTTGGCTACTTTCCACTTTCCGAACATTGCTGGCTGGACAATTATTATCGTCCGATGCAAGCCCGTTTCGCCGATTTTCTTTCGCGCAACAACCACTCGGAGTCGGCGCGAGCCCTTGTGCAGGCGGAGGAAATTGAGATTTCGCTCTATGAACGCTTTTCGGCGTTTTTCAGCTATGGATATTATGTGGCAAGAAAGCGGGTCGCCGTTCCAGACCACCCGCTTCCACGATGAAGTCGATAATCTCGTCTACCCCTTGGCCCTTTTTGACCTGGGCGAAAACGAACGGGCGGTCGCCGCGCATTTTTTTCGAATCCCGCTCCATCACCCCCAGATCGGCCCCGACCAATGGGGCCAGGTCGGTCTTGTTGATGACCAATAAATCCGAACGGGTGATGCCCGGGCCGCCCTTGCGCGGAATTTTGTCGCCCGCCGAAACGTCGATCACATAAAGGGTCAGATCGACCAGTTCCGGCGAAAAGGTGGCCGAGAGATTGTCGCCGCCGCTTTCGACAAAAATCACCTCCAGATCCGGGAAGCGGGCAGTCATGTCGGCCACCGCCGCCAGATTCATCGAGGCATCCTCGCGAATCGCCGTATGGGGACAGCCGCCGGTTTCCACCCCGGCAATGCGTTCCGGGGCCAGGGCTCCGGCGCGGGTCAGGAATTCCGCGTCCTCGCGGGTATAAATGTCATTGGTGATGGCAGCGATGCCGTAGCGATCGCGCAGCCGCTTGCAGAGCTGCTCCAGCAATGCCGTCTTGCCCGAGCCCACCGGCCCACCGATTCCCACGCGCAGGGGATTGCTCATGATCGAAATAACCTCGTGTATTGGGTTTCATGTTGCATCGACAAGAAATCAACAGTGAGTGCCGCTGTGCCGAAATCGTCGGCCTCGCGGGCCAGAGCGGCAGAGGCCGCCGCAATAATGATCGGCTCCAGGGCGGCCATGGCGCGCTGACCATCGGTCTGCCCCAGGGGCACCAGCCGCACCACCGCCGAGACCAGATTGGCGGCAAAGGCATGGAGAAACGCCACCAGCGCCGGACGCTGCGGCACCTCGGCCAATGCCGCCGCCACACCGACCGCCACCGCATAGGCAGGATCAATACCCTGTCCCTTTAATTCCAAGCGCCAGGTGCTCAAAAATGGATGCGGCCAGACCTGTTCCAGGCAGCTTAAAAAAGCCAACCCCTGCGCCCGACTTTCCAGGGCCATTTCCGCCGTGCCGCGCAGGGCATCAGCCCGCTCCACCACACGGGATAATACCATCATGTCCCCACAATCTGTCGCGTCATGGGCGGCGCGGAACAGGGCGGCGTCCAGCCGTCCGGCCCCGAAGCTCAGGATGCCCCCGCCCCAGCGGGTCAGGCTGGATAGGTCCTTGATGGCACCGATGTCCACCGCCTGTTCCAGGCCATGGGAAAAAGCATAGGCCCCGACCGGGAAACTGGGCGACAGCCAGGTCATCAGCCGACTCAAACCCTGATCAGTGAGCATGACCGCCGCCCGGCGCATAGGCTCCGCCCTCCGGTTCGAAGGGGGCGCGGGTAGGGGTCACCGTCGCCCCCAGCCCCTCGACCATATGCACCATCACATGATCGTCGATGATGCGCAGGCGGCCATCGGGCAATACCTGCACCGCCGTGTGGCGGTTGCCGATATGCCAGGCGACCCGCGCCCCGTGCACGGCATCAAGGCATCGAATATCGACCACCGATTCCACCGCCGCCCTGACCTCCAGATAACCGCCGTCTTCCAGTTCCAGCCCGTCCCCCCCGGCCAGCAGCACCGCATGGGGCAAGTCGAGCAGAAAGGCCGCGCCGCCGTCATCGGTCATGCGCAGGCGTCGCTTGTGGCGGTCGGCATAGGCCAGGGTGACCGTCCCGACCGGCGTTCCGCTCCAGGAGCCCCTGGGTAATACGGCAATGACGCGGCGCAGGCTCAATAGAGGAAATACCTTTGCGCCAAAGCCAGTTCCACCGCCGGTTCGCAGACCAGCAGCCGCCCGTCGGCCCGTACTTCGTAGGTTTCCGGATCGACTTCCATGGTCGGGGTATAGTTGTTAAGGATCATGTCCCGTTTTTTCACCGTGCGGCAGCCGGATACAGGCAACAGAGTCTTGCCCAGCCCATACTTGGCCCCAATCCCCAGATTCAGCGCCGCCTGGGAGACGAACGTCACCGAACTGGCGGTCAGGGAGCGCCCGAAGGCCCCGAACATGGGTCGGTAATGGACCGGCTGCGGGGTCGGGATGGAGGCGTTGGGATCGCCCATGGCCGCCGCCGCGATGGTACCGCATTTCAGCACAATGTCCGGCTTGACCCCGAAGAACATCGGTTTCCACAGCACCAGATCGGCCAGCTTGCCCACCTCGATGGAGCCCACATGGTTGGCAATGCCGTGGGTCAGCGCCGGGTTGATGGTGTATTTGGCCACATAACGGCGGACCCGCAGATTGTCATTGTTGCCGGTCTCGCCGTCCAAAGCGCCGAACTGCTTCTTCATCTTGTCGGCGGTCTGCCATGTGCGGATGATCACCTCACCGACCCGGCCCATGGCCTGGCTGTCCGAGGCGATGATGGAGAAGGCCCCCAGATCGTGCAGGATATCCTCCGCCGCGATGGTCTCGCGCCGAATGCGGCTTTCGGCGAAGGCCACATCTTCCGGGATCTTGGAATCCAGGTGATGGCAAACCATCAGCATATCCAGATGCTCGTCGATGGTATTGACCGTGAACGGGCGCGTCGGATTGGTGCTTGAGGGCAGCACGTTCTGTTCACCGCAGACCTTGATAATGTCCGGCGCATGGCCGCCGCCCGCGCCTTCGGTGTGGAAGGCATGGATGGTGCGGCCCTTGAAGGCGGCGATGGTGTTTTCCACAAAGCCTGATTCGTTCAGGGTGTCCGTATGGATGGCGACCTGGATATCGGTCTCCTCGGCCACACCCAAACAGGTATCAATGGCGCTGGGCGTGGTGCCCCAGTCCTCGTGCAGCTTGAGGCCACAGGCTCCGGCGGCGACCTGCTCCATCAGCGGGGCGGCCTCCGAGGCATTGCCCTTGCCGAAAAAGGCCAAATTCATGGGGAAGGCTTCGGCGGCCTGCAACATGCGCTCCAGATGCCAGGGACCGGGGGTGCAGGTGGTGGCATTGGTGCCTTCCGCCGGGCCGGTGCCGCCGCCGAGCATGGTGGTGATGCCGGAATACAGCGCGTCGTCGATCTGCTGCGGGCAGATCCAATGGATGTGCGAATCAATGCCCCCGGCGGTGACGATGCGGCCTTCCCCGGCGATAGCCTCGGTGCCCGGGCCGACGATGATATCCACATTGGGCTGAATGTCCGGATTGCCCGCCTTGCCGATGGCGGCAATCCTGCCATCCTTGATCCCGATATCGGCCTTGATGATGCCCCAGTGATCGACGATCAGCGCATTGGTGATGACCGTATCCACCGCCCCCCCGGCGCGGGTGGCCTGGGACTGGCCCATGCCGTCGCGGATGACCTTGCCGCCGCCGAATTTCACTTCCTCGCCATAGGTGGTGCGGTCTTCTTCCACCTCAATGATCAGGTCCGTATCGGCGAGGCGCACCCGATCGCCGGTGGTTGGGCCGAACATCCCCGCATAGGCGGCGCGGTCTATGGAATATGCCATGGGTCAGCCCTCCAGCTTGCCGTGAACGCGGGCGTTGAACCCCTTGACGATGCGGTCGCCGCGATAGGCCACCAGAGTGACCTCGCGCGACTGGCCGGGCTCGAAGCGCACCGCCGTCCCCGCCGGAATATCCAGCCGGAAACCGCGTGCCGCTTCTCGATCAAAATCCAGCGCGTCGTTGGTCTCGTGGAAATGATAATGCGAGCCCACCTGTACCGGGCGGTCGCCGGTGTTGGCCACCTTGAGGGTCCTGGTCGCGCAGCCCTCGTTGAGGACGATGGCACCGGGGGCGGGGAACAGTTCTCCGGGGATCATATTCGGTCTCCTTGCACAATCATCCTTCGACAAGCTCAGGATGAGGAATTGAATAGAACCTCATGCTGAGCTTGTCGAAGCATGAGCTTGTCGAAGCATGAGCTTGTCGAAGCATGAGGCCCTTTTTAACGGATCGGTTGATGCACGGTGACCAATTTGGTCCCGTCGGGGAAGGTGGCTTCCACCTGAATCTCGTGGATCATCTCGGGGATGCCCGACATCACCTGATCGCGGCTCAGGACGGTCGCCCCGGCGCTCATCAGGTCGGCCACCGAACGTCCGTCCCGCGCCCCCTCGACCACGAAGTCGGAAATCAGCGCCATGGCTTCGGGATAGTTCAGCTTGACCCCCCGGGCCAGCCGCCTGCGCGCCACTTCGGCGGCCATGGCCACCAGCAGCTTATCCTTTTCCCTCGGTGACAGGTTCATAAAATCTCCCTCCTAAATATGCCACAAGCGCGGCAGTTGGGCATCGTGTCCCCCAGTTAATTGGCGAAAGGAGGCCCAGAAATTGCCATAGGCCGCCCGCAACGGATAGGGGTCGGCAGCCATCAAGCGCACCAGCAGCACCCCATTGACCACCGTCACCCCGGCTTTGACATCCCGATCCAAACCGTCGAACAAATCGCGGGCGTCATTTAACCAGTTTGCGGCATCATCGGCCACATAAACCAGGGTGCCCAGAGCCGTTGCGCCGCCCAATCCCGCCGGATGGGCGATGAGCGATTCCAGGTTCTCATCGAGGCACAGCGCATCGGCCCAGATCAGCCGCCCGTCGCGCCGAATCTCCCAATCGTCGCGCACCAAACCCCGAGTGATTCTTTCACCCATGGCCCCACGCCCGAGCACCAGCATTTCCCCGGCCAGCAGCTTTCCGCCAGCAGCCACCTGGGCCAGGGTGCGACGGCGCAGCTTTGCGCCCTCGAACAGGATGGTTTCCTGGGGCAGCCATTCCATCCAGGCCCCGGCCCCGCAGTCCAGGGCCACGTCGATGCGACACGCTGGCCCGGCCGAGCGATATATCTTTTCCGCCGCCTGCACGGTGACCAGCGCCGCCGCTCCCGCCCCCACCGAGGCCGACAGGTCCAGCCGGTCGCCGCCGACCAGCCCGCCGGAGGTGGTGACGAACACGGCAGACGGAATCTCGCCGCGCGGCGGAGTCGGGAAAACAATCCGGATGGGATCGCTCTGATAAAGGTCTTTCAGTCGGGTGATACCCCCGGCATCGGCGACAAAGGAAACCCGGCCCTGTCCCGATGTGGTGACCTTGGCCGGTTCGACTTGCTCAGACCGTGAGATAGCGACGGACATCTTCTTCGACCAGTTGCGCGCGGGTGCCCTGCATGACCACTTCGCCCCGGTCCATGACAATAAACGTGTTGGCCAAGTCGCGGGCGAATTCGAAGTATTGTTCCACCAGAACGATGGCCATGTCACCCCTTTGTCCGAGCAAACGGATGACCCGCTCGATATCCTTGATAATGCTTGGCTGAATACCTTCGGTGGGCTCGTCCAAAACCAGCAGCCGGGGCCGGGTGACCAGGGCGCGGGCAATGGCCAGTTGCTGTTGCTGACCGCCGGACAAATCGCCGCCGCGCCGCCCCAGCATGTCCTTGAGCACCGGAAACAGCTCGAAGATCTCGTCTTGGATATGGCGCAGGGGGCGCGGCAGCGGCGCATAGCCGGTTTGCAGGTTCTCCTCCACCGTCAGCAGTGGAAAGATTTCGCGGCCCTGGGGCACGAAGGCGATGCCCTTTCTGGCCCGGTCGTAGGGGGCCATGTGGGTGATCTCCTCGCCGTCCCAGGTGATGGAACCGGATTGGATGGCTTGCTGCCCGACCACGGCGCGCATCAGGCTGGTCTTGCCGACTCCGTTGCGGCCCATGACACAAGTCACCTGCCCCAATACTGCGTCCAGATTGACCGACTTCAGGGCCTGCGAGGCACCATAGAACAGATCGATGTTTTCAGCATGCAACATTGGTCAGCGCCCCAAATAACTTTCAATGACCCGCTCGTCGGCCTGCATGGCGTCCAGGGTCCCCTCGGCCAACACCGAACCTTCGCAGAGCACGGTCACCTTGCAATCCAGAGCCCGGACAAACTCCATGTCGTGCTCCACCACCACCACCGAATGATCCCCGGCGATGGTCTTGAGCAATTCGGCGGTTTCCAGGGTTTCCGCATCGGTCATACCGGCCGCCGGTTCGTCCACCAGCAGCAGTTCCGGCTCCTGCATCAGCAGCATGCCGATCTCCAGCCATTGCTTCTGCCCGTGCGACAGATCCCCGGCCAGTTTATGGCGGAAGTTGTGCAGCCGGATGGTCTCCATGATGTCCTCGATATGGTCGGACTGCTCCCGATTGAGCTTAAAGAACAGGGACTGGAACACACCGCGTTGACCCCTCAGGGCCAGTTCCAGATTTTCGAACACCGATTGGGTCTCGAACACGGTCGGCTTCTGGAATTTACGTCCAATTCCTAAGTTGGCGATATGGGCCTCGTCGAGCTTGGTCAGGTCAATGCCGCCATTGAATTGCACATCGCCGGAATCGGGCCGGGTCTTGCCGGTGACCACGTCCATCATGGTGGTCTTGCCCGCGCCGTTGGGGCCGATGATGGCGCGCAGTTCCCCGGCCTCCACGTAGAAGCTCAGTTCATTGAGCGCCTTGAAGCCATCGAAGCTCACCGACACGCCATCCAGATACAGGATCGTGTCATGTTTGAGGGGAGAGGCGGAACTCATGATGTTTCTCCCACGGTGCGTTTGGCCCGCCATTTGGAAAACAGGCTCTGCCCGTCGCCGAAGCTGGGCAGGGTGCCGACGATCCCCTTGGGCAGGAAAATGGTGGTCAGGACGAACAGCAGCCCCAGGGCATAAAGCCAAGCTTCTGGCAACGCACCGGTGAAATAGCTCTTGGCGAAGTTGACCAGAATGGCCCCGAGCACCGCCCCGTGCAGCGAGCCGCGACCGCCCACAGCCACCCAGATGATGATCTCAATGGAGGCCGCCGGGGCGAATTCCGACGGGTTGATGATCCCCACCTGCGGCACATAGAGCGCCCCCGCCACCCCGGCCAGCATGGCCGAGACGACGAAAACGAACAGCTTGTAGTATTCCACCCGGTAACCGAGGAACCGCGAGCGGCTCTCGGCGTCACGGATGCCGATCAGCACCCGCCCCAACCGTGAGGCGACGATCAACCGGCACAGGGCATAACCTCCGGCCACCGCCAGCGCGGTGAGCGAAAACAGGGTCAACCGGGTGCCATCGGCCTGGATATCGAACCCCAGGATGTCCTTGAAATCGGTCAGGCCGTTGTTGCCGCCGAAGCCCATGTCATTGCGGAAAAAGGCCAGCAGCAGGGCAAAGGTCATGGCCTGGGTGATGATCGACAGATAGACCCCGGTCACCCGGCTGCGGAAGGCGAACCAACCGAACACCAAGGCCAGGGTGCCCGGCACCAGCAACACCATCAGCATGGCGAAGGGAAAGGAATCGAAGCCGTACCAAGTCCAGGGCAGTTCCTTCCAATTGAGGAAGACCATGAAGTCGGGCAGTTCCGGGTTGCCGTAGACTCCCCGGTCGCCGATCTGGCGCATCAGGTGCATCCCCATGGCATAGCCGCCGAGGGCAAAAAACGCCCCATGGCCGAGACTGAGAATCCCCGCATAGCCCCAGATCAAATCAACGCTCAGAGCCAGCAGGGCAAAAGCCAGATACTTGCCCAGCAGGCTGACCATATAGGTCGGCACATGAAAAAAGCTGCTCGCCGGAACCATCTGATTGAGCAGCGGCACCAGCACCGCCGCACCGATCATGGTGAGCAGCAGGATCTTGCCGCCGGTGCCGGTGGTGATGATCGCGAAGGGGGACGGATGCTTGATCATGTCTCAGGCCTCCACCGCACGGCCCTTGAGCGCGAACAGTCCGCGCGGGCGTTTCTGAATGAACAGGATGATGGCGATCAACACGAAGATCTTGGCCAGCACCGCCCCCGCATAGGGTTCCAGGAACTTGTTGGCGATACCCAACGAGAAGGCCCCGACCAGGGTACCCCACAAATTGCCGACGCCGCCGAATACCACCACCATGAAGCTGTCGATGATGTAGGTCTGACCCAGGTTGGGGGACACGTTATCAATCTGACTGAGCGCCACACCCGCCACCCCGGCGATCCCGGCCCCCAGGCCGAAAGTCATGGCATCCACCCAGCCGGTGCGGATACCCATGGAACTGGCCATGCGGCGGTTCTGGGTCACGGCACGCATCTGTAGTCCAAAGGCGGTCTTGCGCAGCACCAGGGCGATGGCCAGCAGTACCAACAAAGAGAAGACGATGATGGTGATGCGGTTGTAGGTCAGCACCAACCCCGAGGCGCTCTCGAAGGCCCCCGACATCCACGACGGCGTGCCCACATCGCGGTTGGTCGGGCCGAAAAAAGTCCGCACCAGTTGTTGCAGAATGAGCGAGATACCCCAGGTCGCGAGCAGGGTTTCCAACGGTCGTCCATACAGAAACCGGATGACGCTGCGCTCGATGGCGACACCGAACGCCCCGGCGACCAGGAAAGCGGCGGGAATGGCGACGAACAGGGAATAGTCGAAGGCCCCCGGCGCGTAGGCACGGAAGGCTTCCTGCACCATGAAAGTGGTGTAGGCCCCGAGCATCACCAATTCGCCATGGGCCATATTGATGACCCCCATCACCCCGAAGGTAATGGCCAGTCCGACGGCGGCCAGCAGCAGCACCGAGCCCAGACTCACCCCTTGAAAAATAGCCCCGATGGCGTGCCAGAAGGCGAGGCTGTCTTCCACCTTCTTCAATGCCTGGGCGGCGGCGGCGGCCACCGGGTCGTCACTCTGGGCGGCAATACGGGTCATCAGAGACCGAACGTCCGGATCGGGATAGTCGGCCAGCACCACCAGAGCCTGCTCCCGGGCGGCGGTGTCTTTGGACGCGGTCAGGGTGACGGCGGCCAGGGAGCGTTCCATGCGGCCGCGTACCGTGGCCTCGGTTTCGCGTTCCAGGGCCTTGGTCAGCAGGTCGATGTTGTCGGCGGAACGGGATTCGAAAACCGCGTCGGCGGCCTCGCCGCGCCGCGCCGGGTCTTTGGAAAACAGGTTCAAGGCCCCCATGACCCGGCTGATTACGCCACGCAGGCGGTTGTTGACGCCGATCTTGCTGATTTCATCCTTTTTGACCTGGGCGATTTCGGTCCCGGAAATCGGGTCTGTAAGCACATATATATTGTTGCGTTTTTCGGTGATGACGACCTTGCCGTCCGCCTTGCGCAGATAGAGATTGCCCTCGCTCAAAGCCTGCAGAACCGGTGCCGCACGATCATCTCCGGCGGCCCCCAGGGCCTGCACGGCGGCGATCTTGGCCGTATAGCTGTCGGCACCCAGTGCGGCGATGCCGTCTTCGAGGGTATCGGCTTGCGCCAGGGTGCCACTGAACCCGATCAGTACCATCAGCGCAAAAGGGATGACCCGCATCAAATTGAACATGACCCGCCTGTCCGTCTAACGATGGTGAATTGAAAAATTGGAGAGAGACCGGAGGCCGACCCGATGACCGGCCTCCGGTTGATCACGACGAGATTACATTGCGGGCATGCCGAACTTCGGCTTCTCGCAGTTGCCGCAGACCCAGGGGTAGGTCCAGTCGGCGGTCAGCTTGGCGCTTTCCGGCAGGAAATCGGACCAGGCATCGCCGACCACTTCACCATCGGTCTTCCAAACGATATCGAACTGGCCATTGTCCTGGATTTCGCCGATCAGCACCGGCTTGGACAGGTGATGGTTGGTGTTCATCACCGCCATGCCGCCGGTCAGGTTCTTGACCTTCTGGCCGTACATGGCCTGGCGCACGGCGTCCACGTCGGTGGTCCCGGCCTGCTCGACGGCCTGGGTCCACATCTTGAAGCCGATGTAGGTGGCTTCCATCGGATCGTTGGTGACCCGCTTGTCGTTCTTGATGAACCCGTGCCAAGCCTTGATGAATTCGCTGTTCTCAGGCGCATCGACGCTCATGAAGTAGTTCCAGGCGGCCAGATGACCCACCAGCGGGGCCGTGTCGAGACCGGCCAGTTCTTCCTCACCCACAGAGAAGGCGACCACCGGGATGTCCTCGGCCTTGATGCCCTGGTTGCCCAGTTCCTTGTAGAACGGCACGTTGGCGTCGCCGTTGATGGTCGAGACCACGGCGGTCTTCTTACCGGCGGAAGCGAACTTCTTCACGTCGGCAACAATGGTCTGCCAATCGGAATGACCGAACGGCGTGTAGTTTTCCATGATGTCTTCATCCATGATGCCCTTGGAGTGAAGATAGGAGCGCAGGATCTTGTTGGTGGTGCGGGGATACACATAATCGGTGCCCAGCAACACGATCCGCTTGGCCGAGCCGCCATCCTCGCTGAGCAGGTAGTCCACCGCCGGGATGGCCTGCTGGTTCGGCGCCGCACCGGTATAGAAGACGTTGCGGGAGCTTTCCTCGCCCTCATACTGCACCGGATAGAACAGCATGGAGTTCAGTTCCTCGAACACCGGCAGCACGGACTTGCGGGACACCGAGGTCCAGCAGCCGAACACCACGTCAACCTTGTCCTTTTCAATCAGTTCGCGGGCCTTTTCGGCAAACAGCGGCCAGTTGGAGGCCGGATCGACGACCACCGCTTCGAGCTTCTTGCCCAGCAATCCGCCTTTCTTGTTCTGCTCGTCGACCATCATCAGGACCGTGTCCTTCAGCGTCGTCTCACTGATCGCCATGGTGCCCGACAGGGAGTGCAGAACGCCGACCTTGATGGTATCGGCGGCTTGGGCCAGACCGGCCGCAAAAGTCGTCGCGGCAACAGCACCGGCTCCGACCAGGGTACGAAGTGTCTTATTCATATTTGGATATCCCTCCACTCAGGGGTTGTTTGTGAACCACCCCCTCAAGAGCAAAGGCCGTGCCAGTTGTCATAAAATGTGAGAACTCAAAAATTATGAGCCTATAACAATATACTATATGGTTTTTTCGATATTGAGCAGCTCAGGTCCAGGGTGACTCCTCCCCAGTTTGATTAATATTTAGGCATTGCCCATCCCCCAAGCGGAATTATTATGCACATCAAATATGCAGCGGGGCCGCCACCGGTCCTCCTCGGGAGGGACGAGTCCAAACAGTTGCATTCCCCCTGTCACTCGGTTATAACCCCGCTCCTAATCGACGGTCCGGCAGGGGCATGCCCAGCCGTCATGTAAGAGAAAACCTTTTGTCGAGAGGATATCCAAATGCCCAAGATGAAGACCAAATCCAGTGCCAAAAAGCGCTTCAGCCTGACCGCGTCGGGCAAGGTGCGTGGCAATCCGGCGTGCAAGCAGCACAATACCTCCAAGCGCCCCATCAGCATGAAACGCAAGGCCCGTGGCTCCATGATCCTCAATGACGTGGATGCCCGCATGGTCAAAAGCTTCATGCCCTACAGCCGCTGACGGAGGATTGATCCATGGCACGTGTTTCCCGGGGCAAGACTGCCCACGCTCGTCATAAGAAAGTCCTCAAGCTCGCCAAGGGCTATCAGGGCCGCAACAACTCCGCCTATCGCATCGCGCTGGAAAAGGTCGAAAAGGGCCTCCAGTACGCCTACCGCGACCGGCGGGCCAAGAAGCGCAGCTTCCGCGCCTTGTGGATTCAGCGCATCAATGCCGGTGCCCGTCTGCACGGCCTGACCTATTCGCAGTTTATGAACGGCCTCAACAAGGCCGGGATCGAATTGGACCGCAAAGTGCTGGCCGATTTGGCCGTGCATGAGCCGGAATCCTTCGGTGGTCTGGTTGAACAGGCCCGCGCGGCGCTGTAAGCCCACGCCATAGCCTATTGCGGAACGCCCTTCCCTCGCCGGGAGGGGCGTTTTGTCTTGGCGGCACAGATCAATCCCTATGCTGCCGTCGGCAGGGTCGGCAGGGTATCCACGGACAGGCTCAACCCCTGCGCCACCAGAAACGGCACCTGATAGAAGCGGTCGCCGACCTCGACCTCGTAGAATCCCCGCATTCCGGTTTGCTTCCAGACAATCCGATAGTGACTGATCCCATGGGGGGGCGCGGTCAGCTTCAGATGGACCTTGCGTTCGACGACCGCCTCCAGATTCAGGCTGAGAGTCCGTTTCAGATAGTACTCGGTCTGGTTTTTCAGCAGCGTGAACATCTCGGCGCTCAGTTCGGACAGGCTGCCCCTGTCCCGCTCCACCTCGATCCGGACGCTGGCGCTGCGGGTAAAATACAGTTCGGTGACCAGCATGGAGGCCCCATGACTGTTGTCCAAGGGGATCTCCTCGGTCGCCAGAATGACGTCCTCTTCCGGCTCCCAAATCTCCCGGGCAAAGTGAATCATCGACTTGCCGGGCTTGCGCTTACCGAGCGCCGATGCGCCAATTCCCGCTCCGCCTTTGCCGGTAATGGCCCCAACCCCCCAGCCGAGGGCAAAGGCAATGGGCAGCAAATAGATCATCAGCCTACCTTTTTGACGCCCGCTTGTTGGGAATTTCATAGACCAGAGTATGGGCCAGGGTGAGACCCACGAAAAGCCAACTCGCGGGACCATGCCATTTCATCGGTCGGATGATCTTCAAACCGGTCAGCATGGTCACCGCCAGACTGGCCGCCATGCCCGCCTTCACCGCCTCCTTGCCGACCCGGCGCATGCTGCGCTTCGGCGTCGGTCGGGCTTGCGGCAGCTTGCGCGGCGGGCGGTTGTGAGGGGAAAGCGGCTCTCGACGGGTATTCAGCGGCGCGCAGGGGTGCCCGCCGGGATCCACCCGTGGAGCGGCGGAAAAACGGGAGTCCTGGGCGGGAGCAAGATCATCGACAGGGGCATCCATTGGCAGGCCATCCTTGTAAATTACCATCAAATGCGATTGCGTATTATTCGCATGCGATGCCTATTGTCAATGCATTATAATATTTTAAATCGCTGGGATGTCGTTTATCTACGCTCAGCGGGTGACTCCGGACCGCATGTCCGACGCCTGAATCTCGCGGGCGAAAGGGCGCGCCCCGCCACAAGCCTCCATCGCCACCAGGCAGGATTCTGGCCCGGTTGTGCTCATCTCAGGCATTGGACGCTCCCTTTGCTGGTCCGTTTCGACACTCACCAGCATGGCTCATCACGAAGCCGCTGGGGGCGTCCATGCCATTACTGTAACCCGTAACCCTGTTCTTTGATTGTTCATAGTGATTATCCAGCAGCCTCTTCGATATATTTGGCAATTTTTCGAATGAGGCGGATGGGAATGCGGCGGCGTCTGTCGCGATAGACCTTCAACACCTTCAGGCCCGTTTCGGTATTTCTGCGTAGCAGGTGGTCCAGACCGTCTTCCAAATGGATCTGATAGGGTCGCCCCGATTTTTCACAGGATTCGGCCAGTAATTTCGCATCCGTGATGCTAACCTGCACGTCATTCGTTCCCTGGACGATGATTACCGGGCATCGGCCATTTGCAGCGAGGGCAGCGGGGTCCAGGTCAAGGATTTCGCTGTAGAGCTTACGTTTGCGTTTCAAGGGAAAAATTCTAGGGTCAACGGTTTCGGCGGTCCATTCCTGGTTACTTTTCAGGGCACTGATAAACTCATGGTTCAGAGCCTTCATTTCGTTCCTGGCGTTCCGGCTGGTTTCCGCATGTTGCAGAAACCAGCCCCGTTGCTCATCGACGATGGTTCGAAGAGGCCTGCCGGGCGAACACAATAAAACGATTGCCCCCAGATCATTCCGATTGGCCGACTGCTCCAGGGCCACGAGGCCGCCAAAGCTGTGGCCGACCATAATTTTCGACTTTCCTTTGGCCCATGCTTGTGCCGAAAGCCAGTTCAAGGCTTGTCCCGCGTCAGCGCAGATTTCCTTGAACCCCATATTACTTTCGGCCTCTTCCAAATCCATGGCCTGCGGCGAGAATCGTTCATAGCGCAGGGTCGAAAGTCCCTCTGCCGCAAGATCATCAAGCAATTGGTGGTAGCCGAAATCAAGAGATGCCGTCTGCCCATGTCGAGTGTAAACGCCCGTCCCCCCTACAAACACTCCCGCTGCAAAAGAACGGCGATCAGGGTTTGGGCGTGAAACCGTTGCTTCATGAGGCTTTTCCTTGCATCCTCTCAACGGCAGGGAAACATCTTCAACGCATATGCCTTTTGGAGGCGAGTAGGAAATAACTGACCGGCTTTCGTCCAGAGTCCATTTTGGAAAGGCCCTATTGGAGCGTTCAAAAACAAAGTCCGATGCCGAGACCGTGACAGACCGGATAGTTCCCTTGCCGTCTGTATGGAATGTTTCACCGAGACTGCTTGTCCAGTCATTGTGTTGCTTGGAAATTCGATAGGGCAAGACAGCGCCGGTTGCAGGAATCAGGGCGGTGATAACCGGTTCTTTCCCCGGCCAGTTTTCCTCGAGAAGGGCAACGCTCAGAGCCATCGTGTTGGCCTCAAGAACGAATGAGATCGGGGAGGCAAGCGGAAGCGACCGGCCCGCGGTCCGCATTTTGCCCAAAGAAATTTCAAGGGAAATCTGATTGCCATTGTGATCACGCATTTCAGCCGAGATCAATGCGCCGCTCGAATTGAAAACATATCTCGATTGCTGTCTGCTTTTCCGGAGCCCGATCGCCTCGATTTCCTTCATGACCTGACGGCATTCAACGATGCGACCGCCATCGGTGGAGCGCACAATCCGTGCCCATGATGCGCCATAGTCCCGTCCCAGGTGTTTCAGGGGAAAGCAAATGGTTTGCACGTGTTCTTTTTTCATCCTGCCAGCCTTTGCGACATCGTCCGAACTGTGTTGGTCGCAGGTACATAGAGGTTTTCGCTGTGCCGCAAGGCCGCGACGGCCTTGGGGTTGTGAACAACCGTCTGGCAGACTTCGCACATGGATGCGTAGCGGACGGGAAAGCGGATATCCGGTTTGACTTGTTCCACCACCTCCTTAAGGAATACGGGGCCGAGGTAGGCCAAAGCCATGGCTATCGGATTGGCATTGGCTTCGACGACCCGCGTGTGGGCGTCCACTTCCTTAACCGAGCCGAAGTTCAAAACTGAATTCTCCTCCAACTCGAAGCCACAGCAGGAAAGTAGATCGCCCTTTGGTGATAAAGCCGCGCTATTCAAGGCGTTCATGCATCTTCCGGCAAGTAAATCAATGTTGTCGATAAATTGAAAGCTGTTATCTGGCAGCAGATCCTTGGCCCGTCCCAGTTTCTGGAAACATGAATTCGATAGACCGTAGAAAGCGCCGTCGGAAGCAACCGCAGTTATACCAAGCGGCAGTGGGGGTGACTCTCGGCCTATCTCTTGACCGGCAATCTCGGATTACGGATCAGGATAATCTTATCTTTTGATATCAACACAGTCCGCATCAAAAGATAGTTGAATGCACTGTCACCGTAACCTTGGAAATTCGATAGGGCAAGACAGCGCCGGTTGCCGGAATCAGGGCGGTGATAACCGATTCTTTCCCCGGCCAGATTTTCTCGAGAAGGGCAACGCTCAGAGCCATCGTGTTGGCCTCCAGAACGAATGAGATCGGGGAGGCAAGCGGAAGCGACCGGCCCGCGGTCCGCATTTTGCCCAAAGAAATTTCAAGGGAAATCTGATTGCCATTGTGATCACGCATTTCAGCCGAGATCAATGCGCCGCTCGAATTGAAAACATATCTCGATTGCTGTCTGCTTTTCCGGAGCCCGATCGCCTCGATTTCCTTCATGACCTGACGGCATTCAACGATGCGACCGCCATCGGTGGAGCGCACAATCCGTGCCCATGATGCGCCACAGTCCCGTCCCAGGTGTTTCAGGGGAAAGCAAATGGTTTGCACGTGTTCTTTTTTCATCCTGCCAGCCTTTGCGACATCGTCCGAACTGTGTTGGTCGCAGGTACATAGAGGTTTTCGCTGTGCCGCAAGGCCGCGACGGCCTTGGGGTTGTGAACAACCGTCTGGCAGACTTCGCACATGGATGCGTAGCGGACGGGAAAGCGGATATCCGGTTTGACTTGTTCCACCACCTCCTTAAGGAATACGGGGCCGAGGTAGGCCAAAGCCATGGCTATCGGATTGGCATTGGCTTCGACGACCCGCGTGTGGGCGTCCACTTCCTTAACCGAGCCGAAGTTCAAAACTGAATTCTCCTCCAACTCGAAGCCACAGCAGGCAAGCAGATCGCCCTTTGGTGATAAAGCCGCGCTATTCAAGGCGTTCATGCATCTTCCGGCAAGTAAATCAATGTTGTCGATAAATTGAAAGCTGTTATCTGGCAGCAGATCCTTGGCCCGTCCCAGATTCTGGAAACGTGAATTCGATAGACCGTAGAAAGCGCCGTCGGAAGCAACCGCAGTTATACCAAGCGGCAGTGGGGGTGACTCTCGGCCTATCTCTTGACCGGCAATCTCGGATTACGGATCAGGATAATCTTATCTTTTGATATCAACACAGTCCGCATCAAAAGATAGTTGAATGCACTGTCACCGTAACCCCAAAAGATAGTTGAATGCACTGTCACCGTAACCATTGGACGCTCCCTGTGCTTGAAAGCTTTGACACTCCCCAGTATGGCTCATCTCGAATCCGCTGGGGGCGTCCATGCCATTACTGCAATCGTAACTTCTCATGCGGAAGGAGTTGCTCGGACTTGCGCCGAAACATAGATACGGGCATAATCTCAAACGCTTACGGGCAGACTTCCTGCTGCGTTTCGCGGCAAATGACAACAATGGTAGGCATGCTGCTTACCTTCAGTTCCCTTGCGGTATTTTCCGATTTTCGGTGTATCGCCTACGCTCGCATAAGAGTGCCCGTAAGCACCTAACCCAGAGTACAGGCATTTGAGTTCATTAGAAAAATTACAGCAAGCCAAGAGCCTTACTGACTTTTCAAAGCTACTTGGCTTCACCCCAAAGGGTGTCAGCTTTGTTCTCTACAAGATGGACGCGACCAAGAAGTATCGTTCTTTTGATATTCCGAAAAAATCGGGCGGCGTTCGCACTATCCATGCGCCAGAGCCACGACTCGCCTTGCTGCAAACTCGCCTTGCTGTTTTGCTCTATGACTGTGTGCACGAAAAGAAGATCACTGACCGTCGGTTTTGGTTTGCCTCCCATGGCTTTCATCGGGGCCGCACCATTGTATCCAATGCTGAAATGCATAAGAAACGACGCTTTGTCTTCAATCTCGACCTTGAAGATTTCTTCGGCACGATAAATTTTGGGCGAGTTCGCGGCTTCTTCATCCACGACACTATGTTTTCGTTGGAGCCCAAAATAGCCACGATCATCGCCCAGATTTCTTGCCACGATAACTCTCTTCCGCAGGGCAGCCCATGTTCGCCAGTGATTTCGAATTTGATCGGCAACATTCTGGACTCACGGCTTCTCGCTCTCGCGCGTGATGCGCGCTGCACGTATACGCGCTACGCCGATGATCTAACCTTCTCTACGAACGAGAAGCTTTTTCCTAATGAGATTGCCCTCAATGTGCACGGCACTGAATGGGTGGTGGGCAAGAAACTCAGGAAAGAGATTGAAAAGGCCGGGTTCTTGATCAATCCGGTGAAGACACGCATGTCTTTGCGTCGTTCGCGCCAAACCGTCACGGGCTTGGTTGTGAACGAGAAGGCCAATATCAACCGAAATTACTACCGCGCAGCGCGAGCGATGTGCAATTCGCTCTTCAGTAAGGGTTTCTATTTCAAGCCGGATGATGATCCTGCCAACAGCACTGACAATCTCAATCCTCTAGAAGGCACGCTGTCTCACATCTACTTCGTCAAAGCTCGGCGCGACCGAAAGCCAATGGTTAATAAGCGGGCCAAGGCTGCTGGCGAATTTAATCCTCCACGTGCGCCCGAAGAGTTGTATTGGAAGTTTTTATTCTATAAGTATTTTGTTGCGTCTAGCGCACCTCTGATAGTGACCGAAGGCATCTCGGATATCACCTATCTGCAATGCGCAATCCGTTCTCTTGTAAAGAAGTTTCCACTTCTCGGTAAAGAGGAAGATGGCGAGGTGGTCCGGTTGGTGCATTTCTTGAAGCCTTCTAGCACGACTCGCGATATCTTGAACCTCGGTCATGGGGCCGCAGGACAAGCCTCTTTGATCTCTAGCTACACGAACAACCTGAAGAAATATCCGCACAAGCCGATGGCCAATCCGGTCATTATTCTCTGCGACAATGATGATGGGCCAAAAACCGTATTCAAGAACGCCAACACGATGAGCGACAAAACGATCAATACTAAAACAACGGACCCATTCTATCATCTCGGTGAAAATCTCTATCTCGTTAAGGTGCCCGAAGGTGCGGCTTCACAACCAAGAGAGATAGAAGATTTGTTTCAACCAGCCTTGCTGGCGACCAAACTGAACGGGAAACCCTTCAATCCGAAGAAAGTTCATGAAGATGACACGCATTACGGTAAGGTTGCGTTTGCGAAGTCAGTTGTCCGTGCAAATGCAGGTACCGTTGACTTTTCCGGCTTTGAAGAGCTATTACAGCGCATCGAAGCTGTTCTAAAGCACTATGCTGGTATTCTAGCAGCCCCTGACGTGCCCGCTGTTGCAGCCGCGCCTACAGTTCCTGCCGTGGGTGCTAACATGCCATAATTCTTTTGTGTTTTGTTGTTTAGTGAGGCGCGTCCTTCGGGGCGGGTTACGATAATGGCATGGACGCCCCCAGCGGCTTCGCGATGAGCCATACTGGATTCCGCTAACAGCTCAAATATCTACCCTCTACAGGTGACCCCGCCCACTGCCTGAACGCCTCAAGGAGTCCGTTTGTCGCGGCGAAGAGTTCCTTTGCGTGGCCCGTCTAACCGCCCAGTTTGGATTTCAGGATCTGGTTGACCATGCCCGGGTTGGCCTGACCCTTGGAGAGTTTCATGATCTGGCCGACGAACCATCCCGCCACTTTCTGATTGCCGCCGCGGTATTGTTCCGCCTGTTCCGGGTTGGCGGCGATCACTTCATCGACCATGGCCTCGATGGCGCCGCTGTCGGATACCTGCTTGAGGCCCTTTTCCTCGATGATGGCGGCGGGGGGCTGGCCGGTTTCCACCATCGCCTCGAAAACGTCCTTGGCGATGCGTCCGGAAATGGTGTTGTCGGCGATCAGCCCCACCAGCGCGCCCAGGTTCTCCGCCGAAACCGGGCTCTCGGAAATGTCCAGGCCCTGCTTGTTGAGCACCCCGAACAGGTTGGTCACCACCCAGTTGGCGGCCAGTTTGGGGTCCCGGCCCTGGGCCACCTTTTCGTAATAATCAGCCGTTTCCTTTTCCGCCACCAGCACGCTGGCATCATAGGGGGTGAGCCCCCATTGCTCGATGAAGCGCTGTTTTTTCTGGTCCGGCAATTCCGGCAGGGTGGCCTTGATTTCCGAAACGAAATCTTCGCTCAATACCAACGGCAGCAGGTCCGGGTCGGGGAAGTAGCGGTAATCGTGGGCGTGCTCCTTGGAGCGCATGGACTTGGTTTCGCCGCTGGCGGCATTGAACAGCCGGGTTTCCTGCACCGGCGCACCGCCGTCTTCGTACAGTTCCACCTGCCGCGCCGCCTCGTATTCAATGGCGGCCATGACGAAACGCACGGAGTTGACGTTCTTGATCTCGGTGCGGGTGCGCAACCCGGTCTCGCCGACCGGACGCACCGACACATTCACATCGCAGCGCATGGAGCCTTCTTCCATGTTGCCGTCACAGGTGCCCAGATAACGAAGGATGGAACGCAGCTTGCGCAGGTAGGCCCCGGCCTCTTCCGGACTGCGGATGTCGGGCTTGGAGACAATTTCCATCAGGGTGACGCCGGAGCGGTTGAGATCGACGAAGGTGCGGCTGGGGTCCTGATCGTGCAGCGACTTTCCGGCATCCTGTTCCAGGTGCAGCCGCTCGATGCCCACGTCTCGGGTCTTGCCGTCGTCCAGGTCGAGTACGATGGTGCCCTCGCCGACGATGGGATGCAGATACTGGCTGATCTGATAGCCCTGGGGCAGGTCGGCGTAGAAATAGTTTTTCCGTTCAAAAACGCTGGTCAGGTTGATCTGCGCCTGCAATCCCAGGCCGGTGCGCACCGCCTGGATGACGCTTTGCCTGTTGATCACCGGCAGCATCCCCGGCATGGCCGAATCGACCAGCGACACCTGGCTATTGGGGGCCGCGCCGAAAGCGGTGGCGGCACCGGAAAACAGCTTGGCATTGGAAATCACCTGGGCATGGACTTCCAGCCCGACGACGATTTCCCAGTCTCCCGTCTGGCCTTCGATGATATAGGTCATATATCAGCCCTCCCCCGGAACAGCCTTGAACCCCGCCGCGTCTTCCAGCACCCCTGCCGCGCGCAGCACGGTTTCCTCGTCGAACGGTTTGCCGATGAGTTGCAGGCCCAGCGGCAGGCCGTCGAGGGACAGTCCGGCGGGCAGCGACAGGCCGGGCAGTCCGGCGAGGCTGGTCGGCACGGTGAACACATCGTTCAAATACATGGCGATGGGATCGTCCTGTTTATCGCCGATGGCGAAGGCCGCCGAGGGGGCGGTCGGAGTCAGCAGCAGATCGACGGTCTCGAAGGCTTTGGAGAAGTCCTCGGCGATGCGCGCCCGCACCCGCTGGGCCTTCAGGTAATAGGCGTCGTAATAGCCCGCCGACAGCACATAGGTGCCGATCATGATGCGCCGCCGCACTTCCTGCCCGAAGCCTTCGCCCCGGGTGTTTTCGTACATCTCTTCCAGGCTGTTGCCGGGCACCCGCAAGCCGTAGCGCACCCCGTCATAGCGGGCCAGATTGGACGAGGCCTCGGCCGGGGCGATGATGTAATAGGTGGGCAGGGCGTACTTGGTGTGGGGCAGACTGACTTCCACCACTTCGGCCCCGGCGGCCTTCAACCAATCGGCGCCGCGCGCCCACAGGTCCTTGATTTCCGAGGCCATGCCCTCGACCACATATTCCTTGGGAATGCCGACCCGCAGACCGCGCACATCGCCGGTCAGCGCCGCTTCGTAATCGGGCACGGCGACCGGGACGGAGGTGGAATCCTTGGGGTCGTGGGAAGCCATGCCGCCGAGCAGAATCGCCGTGTCGCGCACCGTTCGGGCCATCGGTCCGGCCTGATCCAGCGACGAGGCGAAGGCGATGATGCCCCAGCGGGAGCAGCGTCCATAGGTGGGCTTCAATCCGACGATGCCACAGAACGACGCGGGCTGTCGGATGGAGCCGCCGGTATCGGTGCCGATGGCGGCCGGAGCCAGCCCTCCGGCGACGGCGGCGGCGGACCCGCCCGACGACCCGCCGGGAACCAGATCCCGACCGTCCTTCGGTCCCCAAGGGTTTTTGACCGGTCCGTAATAAGAGGTGATGTTGGCCGACCCCATGGCGAATTCGTCCAGGTTGGCCTTGCCCAGCATCACCGCTCCGGCGTCGCGCAGGTTGGCGGTCACCGTGGATTCATAGGTCGGGTGGAAGCCGTCGAGAATATGCGAGGCGGCGGTGCTCAACACCCCCTCGGTGCAATAAAGATCCTTGGCCGCATAAGGGATGCCGTCCAACGCCCCGCGCGCCTCGCCTGCCGCGCGACGAGCATCGGACTCGGCGGCGCGGGCACGGGCCAGATCCGGCGTCTCGGTGATGAAGGCATTGAGGTCGCGCCCGGCGTCCATGGCCGACAGACAGGCCTCGGTCAGTTCGAGGCTGGTGAATTCCCCCGCCGTCAGTCCGTCACGGGCCTCGGCAAGGGTCAGATCGGTCAGCTTGCGGCTCATTGCTCGACCACCTTGGGCACGGTGTAGAAATCGTCCACCCGGTCCGGCGCATTGGCCAGCACCCGGTCGGGATAGCCGCCATCATTGATCACGTCATCGCGCTGCGGCAGGGTGACATGCACGACACTGCTCATCGGGGCCACCCCGTCGGTCGCGACCTCGCCCAATTGTTCCACCCAATCAATGAGTTGAGACATTTCTCCGGCCAGACTGTCCAACTCTTCCTCCGGCACCCGGATGCGTGCCAGCCGGGCGATCTTGCGAACCTCGTCCTTGTCCAAAGCCATCTGTGGAAAACCCTTCGAAACCCGACCCTTTTGGAATGGCGCGCACCCTATCACCGGGCCGGGGTCTCCGCAACCTCACGGTTTCTCGGCGGCCGGGAGCAACGGCCAGACTTTGCCGTTCCACGCCCCGATGGCCAATTTCATCGCCGCCACAAGGGCTTGCGGCAGGTCTTCGGCGGGCAGGCTGAGGGGGTCGGGTTTTCCGGCATAAAGTTCCGGCGTCATGCTATCGAAGGTGATCCGGTCGTCATCCCGATTCCAGATCAGGGCCACCGAGGGCGGTTCCTCGTCGCCGCCGATTTCCAGCACATCAAGGCTGATCTGAAACAGCGGGTCCTGCGACAGGTTGTAGGGAGATTCGGTGAGGAACATGAAACCCCGGGTGCGTATGCGCTTGTCGGCCCGGGTGCAATAGAGGGTCAGGTCATAATCGGCGGTCTGCAGGGGAGCCTCCTCGACGCTGGTCCGCCCGCTATAGATCAATTCGTAAAAGCAGGCCGCGTCCTTGACCGCCAGATCGCCGGTCAGCGGGCTGCTCAGGCTGCCGTCAAGTACCGGCATCACCAGGGTCTGGAATACGAAGCCCAGGTCCTTGCCCTTGTGGCGTACGGCGTACCAGATGCCGCCGTCGGCCCTGACCGATCCCGGCGAGCTCAGGCGCTGGCCTTGCACCACTTCGCCCAGTTTCTCACCCCTGAGCGAAGGTGTGGCACGCAAGTTGCCGTCCTGCGACACCACGAACATCCGCACGGCGGGCTTGATCTCCTGGGACATGAAGACGAGGGGGACGGGCGGCGTGTCCTCGGCGGCGAGGCCAAGACTCGGCCAGAGCAGCAGCGCCCACAGCGCCAGCCCGCATCCCCTCGCCTGATATCCTGTCCTGCCCATGGACTCTCTCACGCTCCCATCTTGCGTCCCATGATACGCAAGCCAGGGGCTTGCTGGAACCCCTGGTAACATGAAAGCGGAAAGTCTAGTCTCAGCACATGATTCTGGACAATATCAAGCAGCTCAAAGAGCACCTGCCGCGCGGTCGTCGGCTGATGGGGATTGATCCGGGCACCAAGACCCTGGGTCTGGCCCTGGCCGATCTGACCATGAGCATTGCGACGCCGCTGATCACTCTTAAACGCACTAAGTTTTCCCGTGATGTGGTCGAACTGGAGCGCTTGATGGCCGAACACGAGGTGGGCGGGCTGGTGCTTGGTCTGCCGGTGAGCATGGACGGTACCGAGGGGCCGCGCTGCCAGTCGGTACGCGATCTGGCGGCCAGTCTGGACCAGCGATTCGATTTGCCCATCGCCTTTTGGGATGAACGGCTATCCACCGCCGCCGTGGAACGCATGTTGGTTAACGAGGCGGACCTGACGCGCAAGAAGCGGGCCCAGGTGGTGGACCGGGCGGCGGCGGCTTATATCCTGCAAGGGGCGCTTGATGCCATGGCTTATTGAGGCAACCGGATGAAGCTGTTTTTCCAGTGGGCCAGGGGGCTGAAATTCCGCAGCCTTTTTTTTCTCACCGGCGGACTTTTTCTGATTGATCTGCTGATTCCGGATGTGATTCCGTTCATTGATGAGTTATTGCTCGGTCTGCTGACCCTGATCTTCGGGGCCTGGCGCCGTCGAGCCAAGCCGGATCACCCCGCCCCATGATCTCCGTTCTCGAATCGCTGTTTCCCATTTTCGCCCTGATTGCCCTGGGGGCGTTTTTGCGTTCCCGGCAGTGGGTAGCCGACGCCTTTTGGCCGGCGGTGGAGAAGCTGGTCTATTACCTGTTCTTCCCGGCCCTGCTGGTGCATCGCATCGCCCTGTCGGACCTTGCCGGGCTCAATGTCTGGCCCATTTTCGGGGCGGTCTGGATCGGCGTGCTGACCATTGCCGCGCTCGTGCTCGCCCTGCGCCGGGTGCTGCCTACCGACGGCCCCGGCTTTACCTCGGTGTTCCAGGGCGCGGTGCGCTTCAATACCTATGTGACCCTGGCCGTTCCGGCGGCGCTTTATGGGTCGGCCGGGACCATTATCGCCACCATGTGCGTCGCCGCCGCCATTCCGCTGATCAATGTGCTTTGTGTCATCGTGCTGATCGGGTATGGCCGTCATGGGCAGGAAGCCAACGTTAAATCCATCGCCGTCTCGTTGATCCAGAATCCGCTGATCCTGGCCATCATCGCTGGGCTGATTCTCAATGCCAGCGGGCTGGGGTTGCCGCCGTTCGTCGAGCCGACGCTGGAGATCATGGCCCGGGCGGCCCTGCCCATGGCTCTGCTTGCGGTCGGTGCGGGGCTCGATCTGCCGGCTGTGCGGGCCGCCGGGGCGATGGTCGGTCTGGCCTCGGGGATCAAACTGCTGCTGATGCCTTTGCTGGTCTGGGCGGTCGGCGGACTGCTCGGACTGGAAGGATTGAGTCTTGCCATCTGTGTCCTGTGGGCCGCCATGCCCGGCGCGCCCAACGCCTATATCCTGGCCCGCGCCCTGGGGGGCGACGAGCGGATGATCGCCGGAATCATCACCGCCACGACGCTGGCCGCCATGGCCACCCTGCCCCTGACCATTTTACTGATCGACTGAACGGATCGCCTTGCTCCGGCCCGGACATCGCGCTATCGTCCGCCCGTTAAGCCCCTATAGCTCAGTTGGTAGAGCAACTGATTTGTCACATGGCAACTTCCGTCGGAAACGGCGGTCGAAAATCGGATGAATTCAGGGAAACCTGTCACATGGCAACCCTGAGCGAAGCCCCGGACGATCTTTCGGGGAACGTGCAGAGACTAGGCGGTCCGGAAAGCGTTCCGGGTAAGACGCCATTAGCGTCCGACACCTGACCGGTCAGGCCGAAGGTGATGAGATAGTCCGGCCCCGGGCGAAAGTCCGGGACAACTGAATCAGTAGGTCCGCGGTTCGAGTCCGTGTGGGGGCACCAAATTTTAGGCCCGAAAGCCAAAAGCTTTCGGGCCAGTACGGAATTCCTTGATGTTCGAGATTTTCACTCAATTCGCAGATATGGCGACCTTCGACCTGCTGGGTCTGTCGGAAGGGGCTCGGCTGACCGCTGCGGTGCATTTCTTCCTCGAAGACATCACCAAGATCTTTACCCTGTTGATCGTGATCGTTTTTGCCATCGGATTCTTCCGGGCCATGTTGTCGCCCGAGCGGGTGCGCCGTGTGGTCGGGGGACGCTCACGCTTTGTCTCCTATCCCCTGGCCGTCGGATTGGGCGCAGTGACGCCCTTTTGCTCCTGTTCGTCGGTGCCGTTGTTCATCGGATTTCTGGAAGCCGGTATCCCCTTGGGCGTCACCATGGCCTTTCTGATCGCCTCGCCGATGATCAATGAAGTGGCCGTGGTGGTGCTGGCCGCCGCGCTGGGATGGAAGGTCGCGGCGCTCTATGTGGGCGCCGGGCTACTCGTCGGCCTAGTGGGCGGGCTGTTGATCGAATTCTTGAAGTTGGAACGCTGGGTCGAGGACTATGTGTGGAAAATCCGCATGGGCAATGTGGTGCTTCAGAAAATCAACACGAGCCTCAAGGCACGCCTGATCTATGCCCGAGATCAGGTCAGGGAAATCGTTGGGCGAATCTGGCTCTATGTGCTGATCGGGGTCGGCCTCGGTGCGGCCCTGCATGGGTTCGTGCCGCAGGATTTTTTCGCTACATATGCCGCCGCTGACAATCCGCTGGCCGTGCCCCTCGCCGTGATCATGGGCATTCCCATGTATTCCAATGCCACCGGCGTTATTCCCATTGTCGAAGCCTTGATGGGCAAGGGCGTCCCCATTGGCACCGTGCTGGCCTTGATGATGAGCGTCGCCGCCATCTCGCTGCCGGAGATGATCATTCTGCGCAAGGTGATCAAAATGCCGCTGATTGCCACTTTTACCGGAATTCTGTTTGTCGCCTTCGTCGCGGTCGGCTATCTGTTCAATGCGCTGCTTGCTTAACCCACAGGAGATTTCGTTATGAAACACATCAAGGTACTCGGATCGGGTTGCAAGAACTGTGTCACCACGGCAGATCTGATCAAGGCCAAGGCTGAAGCTCTGGGGGTTGAGGTCGCCATCGAAAAAGTCACCGAGATGGCGGATATCATGAGCTATGGGGTGATGAGCACACCGGGTGTGGTGCTCGACGGGACGGTCGTCCACGCGGGCGGTATTCCGGCGGCGGGCGATATTGAAAAGTGGCTTAAAGCCTGAGGCGGACGACCGTTACGAGGCGGCGTCTTCGTCCCATTTGCGCCGTTCAAAGCGAATGAAGGCGTCGATCATACTGCGATAGAGATCCTCGGCCAAATCCGGGTCCATCTGGTTTTGCCCGGCGAGATCGCGCACTCGGGCAATGATTTCTTGGATGCGCGTCGGCACCACCACATCGTCCCGCCGTTCCTTTAAATGCGCCGCCTGGGCGACATAGTGCGACCGTTCGGCGAGCAGCGGCAGAATGACTTGGTCCAGGCGGTCAATTTCCTCGCGTACCTGGTCCATGGTCGTGCAGGGACGAATGGTTGGCATGGATGTTCCTTCTAATAGGCATATTCCTGGAAGATCGGATCGACGCTCCGCTCCCAGCGGCGTTCATAGGCGCAGAGCAATTCCTCGGCGGGCGTGAACCCGGAATCGGCGATTGTGAACAGATCGTTCAAGAAGTGCGTTTCGTTCAGTCCCACCACGTCCAACTGGTCGCGGCGGCGCAGGCCGTCATGGGAGATTTTCAGCATGTCCAGGGCCACCTCCTTGACCGTGCGGTTGCGAAAGGGGGTTTTCAAGGCGTATTTCGGCACTTCCTCGCGCAGATAGGCCAGATCCTCGATGCTCCAATCGCGGGTCAACTCGCAGGCCGCGTCCAGGGACTCGGGGTCATAGAGCAGCCCGACCCACAGTGCCGACAGGGCGCAGATCCGCCCCCAGGGTCCACCGTCGGCACCGCGCATTTCCAGGTACTTCTTCAAACGGACTTCCGGGAAGGCGACGGTCATATGATCTTCCCAGTCGCTCATGGTCGGCAATTCGCCGGGCAGGGCGGGCAGCTTTCCGGCCATGAAATCGCGGAACGACTGTCCGGCGGCGTCGATATAGCGCCCGTCGCGATAGACGAAATACATGGGCACATCAAGCAGGTAGTCCACGTAGGTTTCGAAGCCGAAGCCGTCCTTGAACACGAACGGCAGCATGCCGCTGCGGTCCGGGTCCACGTCGGTCCAGATGTGGCTGCGGTAGCTCAAAAAGCCGCTCGGCTTCCCGGCCTTAAAGGGGGAATTGGCAAACAATGCCGTAGCGATGGGTTGCAAGGCCAGGGACATGCGGAACATGCGCACCATGGTGGCTTCGCTGTCGAAATCCAGATTGACCTGTACGGTGCAGGAATTGAGCATCATGTCCAGTCCGAGATTGCCCCGGGTCGGCATGTAGCGGCGCATGATGGCATAGCGCCCCTTGGGCATCCAGGGCACCTGATCAATGGTGAACTTGGGGTTATAGCCCAGCCCCAGGAACCCGATGTTGAGATCCGCCGCCACGGCCTTGACCTGTTTGAGGTGGGTGTTCACCTCGGTGCAGGTCTGATGCAGATTATCCAGCGGGGCCCCGGAGAGTTCCAACTGTCCTCCCGGTTCCAGGGTGATGGAGCCCTTGCCCTCGGCCGACAGGGCGATGGGATTGCCGTTTTCGTAAACCAGGGTCCAACCGAACTGTTGCAGGGCCTCCAGCACCGCACGAATGCCGCGCGGTCCGTCGTAGGGCAGGGGGATCAACGTGTCCAGGTCATAGGCGAACTTCTCATGTTCGGTGCCGATTTTCCATTGCGAGGGGGGTTTGCAGCCCGATGCCAGATGGTCGATCAGTTGCTGTTTATGGGTGATCGGCGCGGAAGTGCCCATGCGATAAAGTCCTTATTGATCATCCGCCAGTGCCTGCCATCCGGCCAGCGCCGCCAGGGCCGCCGTTTCGGCGCGCAGGAGTCGCGGTCCGAGGGAAACGCGCACAGCAAACGGCAGACGCCGGAGCAGGTCAAGCTCCGCCTCGGCGAAACCGCCCTCCGGCCCGATCAGAATACCAGGAGCGGCAGAAACATCTAAGTCTTTCAAAGGGGTGCCGGTTCGAGATTCGTCGGCGATCCACAGCGGTCGGGCCGGGTCCCAGGCCCGTTCCAGGTTGTTCAGGGTCAGCGGCGGGATGAGTTCGGGCAGGGTCAGCCGCCCGCATTGCTCCGCCGCCTCGATGACCTGTGCCCGCAACCGTTCCTGATTGACCCGCGCCGCCACCGTATGACGGGTGAACACCGGCCACAGGGCCGCCGCTCCCAGTTCGGTTGCTTTTTCGACCAGAAAGTCGGTGCGATCCTTCTTTAATGGGGCGAACAACAGCCACGGGCCGGGCTCGGGCATCTGGGGGCGAGTCTGCGTGGTGACCTCCAGGCGCGCCTGCTTTTTGGACATGTCGCGCAACTCGGCCAGCCATTCGCCCTCCCGCCCGTTGAACAGATGCAGCGAGTCGCCCGGGCTCAAACGCAGCACCCCATGCAGGTAATGGGCCTGCGATGGCGGCAGGCTGATGGATTGTCCTGCCGTCAGGTCGTCGGTCACATAAAGTCGGGTCGGGGTTCTGGCCATGACCCATGATAGCCGGGCGGACGCACGTTGACCTCTTTATTTTCATCCCCGGTCGGTGATAAAACCGCGCCATGAGCAGTCTGGCCACCGATATCCCGCGCGGCAACTGGATCGACCGCTGGACACCCCCGGCGGCGCGGCCCTATCTGCGGCTGATGCGGCTCGATCGTCCCATTGGCACTTGGCTGTTGTTGCTGCCCTGCTGGTGGAGCACCGCCCTGGCCGCTGAGGGCGCGCCGGACGTTTGGTTGATGGCGCTGTTTGCCGTCGGTGCCTTGGTGATGCGCGGCGCGGGTTGCACCTTTAACGATTTCGTTGACCGGGATTTTGACGCCCGGGTGGCCCGCACCGCCGACCGGCCCATTGCCAGTGGCGCGGTGTCGCTGTTCCGGGCGCTGGTTTTTCTCGGGCTGCAATTGTTGTTGGGGTTGTCGATCCTGCTACAATTCAATGCCTTCGCCGTGGCCGTGGGTGTCGCGTCGCTGATTCTTGTTTTTACCTATCCGTTCATGAAACGCATCACCTATTGGCCGCAAGCCTTTCTCGGGTTGACCTTCAATTGGGGGGCTTTGATGGGTTGGGCGGCTGTGACCGGGGATCTGCCACCGGCGGCCGGGGTCCTTTACGCCGCCGGTTTCTTCTGGACCCTGGGCTATGACACCATCTATGCCCATCAGGACAAGGCCGATGATTTGATTGTCGGGGTCAAGTCCACGGCCTTGCGGCTGGGGAACGCGACCCGGTCCTGGCTGGTGGTTTTTTATGGCCTGACTCTGCTTTTGTTGGCTGTGGTCGGTGTGCTGGTAAATTTGGGCTGGCCGTTCTGGGTCGGTTTGGCCCTGGGCGGCCTGCATCTGGGCTGGCAGGCCCGCGCCGTCAATATCGACGACCCCCCCGACTGCCTGCGCAAGTTCAAAGCTAATCGTGATTTCGGGCTGCTGCTTCTGGCCGGAATCATCACCGCGAAGCTGATCGGATAATTCCATGACAAAAGACAAAACCCGCAAGAACGACGACCCGCTGGACATTGCCAAAAAGGCACTGAATGCGGCTAAACAGGTGACGCCCTCGGGGAGTCCTGTGGCCCATGGCATGGCCGGCAAGGCCGCCGCTGCCGGGGCCGGTCATGCCGGGCTGGGGGTGGGCCTGGCGGCACAACATGGGGCGATAACAGCCGGGGCGGCGGGCGGCACCTATATGACCGGCAAGGGGCTTGGCATGGGGATGGCGGCGGGAATCGCCGGATGGTTCCCGGTGTTGATGGCCGCCTGTGTCGGCACCACCACCTATTTTCTGCTGCGCGGCTTACAGGAGCGCCATCGTCGGCGAAAATGAGTTAATCCCACTCCTGGCCCAGGCTCATGATGCCATAGCCCATGCCGACACTGCCAAAGGTCACGCTGAGACCGAAGAACAGCAGAAAAAAGAACAAGAAGCCGTCCTCCGAGGCGCTGATCATGGTCCATAGCCCGCCCATGTCCGCATAGAGCATCAGGCCGCCCAGGGACCAACCGGCGGCGAGGCCGTAGAGCAGATGCCGTCCGAGAAACCGCAACGCATGGACATGGGGACGGCTCAGTCGGTCCCAAGGTGAGGCCGGGGGGCGGGGATGATGGATTTTGTTCAACCAGTCCATAATGGAGCCTCATAAAAATCGGCTGCGCGGATCTTCATCGAGCAGCGGTTCGCCGCCCAGATCGTGGATCATGTGTACCAGCGCCGCCACCACACCTTCTAGATCCTCGGCATCGGGGGTACGGGCGACCAGCGCCGCCCCCAGCCGTCCGTCACGGGCAAAGGGATAGCTGCCGATTTCCACCTGCGGGAATTGGTCCTGCACCCGGGCCAGCGGTTCGGCCAACTGGCCTTCGGGCAGATAGACCGCCACGGTCCGTGATAATCGGGGCGTGCCGCCAGGCAGGGTGTCCTTGATGCCGTCGAACATGGCCTCGAAAATGCGCGGTACCCCGGCCATCACATAGACATTTTGTAAACGAAACCCCGGAGCCTGACTGACCGGATTGAGGATCAGCTCGGCCCCTTCGGGGAGGTGGGCCATTTTCAGCCGCGCCGGGTTGATGTCCTCGGGCTTGTAATGGCGGCGCAGCAGGGCCTCGGCCCGGGGGTCCAGACACAGGGAAATTTCGAATGCTTTAGCGATGGCGGCCGCCGTGATGTCGTCGTGGGTCGGCCCGATGCCGCCGCTGGTGAACACCAGATCAAAAGCCCGGCGGCAGGCATTGATCGCCGCGACGATTTCTGATTCCACATCGCGCAGGACCCGCACCTCGATCAAGTCGATGCCTTGGCCGGTCAGACGGGTTGCGAGAAAGGGCAGGTTGGCGTCGCGGGTGCGGCCGGAAAGCACTTCGTTGCCGATGATCAGGAAGGCGGCGGTGGGACGACCCGTCTTGGTCATGGCTTGGACGGCGTCTCTTTCAGGCCGATCCAGTCGAGCAGCGGAGTCAGCCAATCGGTTTCCGCATAGCTGCTTTCCCAGGTTTCGGCGAACGGCGAGCGCTCGAACAGCGCGGCACAGGACCCACTTTGCGCGCCTGTCTCGGCCCGCAGGGAGAGCAGGCGGCCGCGCAGGCTGGTGCCCAGGGTTTCGATCAGGCTCTGAAACTGCTCTTCCCGTTGGGCGTCGCCAAGCGCGCAGGTGCCGATCAAGACAAACGACAGATCACCCATCTTGACCAGCGCCGAAATCTCCAGCGCCTCGTCCCCGCCGAGCCCGAAACCGACCACAGCGAGTCGGTCCGCCGGGACGCCGAGGGCCAGCAACTCGCGAATCCAGTGGCGGACCCTGACCGGTCGGGAAATGCCTCTTCCGCCTTCGGTCGGTGCAACCACCAACAGACCGCGATCCGCCAGGGCCTGACCGGGCTGGGTCATGGGATCGCCGGGGGGGCCGAGCAGAAACAGGTATCGGGAGGCCCGGTTGGGGGCATCGGGCAATTCCGCATGAAGCCCCGCCGTGGGCAGGGGATCGCCGCATCCGCCCAGCATCAGGGGGAGGGCCAAGAGTAGCAAAAAGGATCGAACCTGGGAGCGCATATCCTATTTTCCGATGGGCGGAGGGGGCTGTCCACCGAAATTCCATGCCTCGAAGCTGTCTCGGCAGTTGGCGAACGGCTTCCAATCCCTTACCATCGAACCAAACGACCATAGAGGGACCAATGGCCAAGATTTCCCATGAAGACGCCGTGGACCGCCGCCGCATACGCAACATGATCTGGGGGGCGCTGGGCCTGTTGACCGCCGTGGCGGTGATCGGCGTGTTTTTCGCTTACCGATTCGTCGATTCCGAGCGCGTTCGGGCGCAGCAGGAATGGCAAGTCCGGCTCGGCATCGTCGCCGACAGCCGTGCCGCCGCCGTCGCCGAATGGGTCGAGAGCAATTTCACCGTCATTCGGGAACTGGCGACCAACGAATCGCTGCAACTCTATATTTCCGAACTGGCCATGGCCGACTGGGACCGTCTGGCGGTGACCGACGAAGCGGCGCAGGCCGGGTACATGCTCAATCTGCTGGTCGCCACCGCCGAGCGGGAAGGCTTCTCCAGCCCGCCCTCGCTGGCCGCCGAGACCTCCAACGTCGGTCAGCCGGGAATGGCCGGGATGGCGCTGATTGCTGCCACCGGTGATGCCCTGGCCGTGACTCCGGGCATGCCCGCCTTCGACGAGCCGCTGATTGCCGCGTTCCATCAGGCCCTGTCCGGCAAACCGACGCTAATCGACATGTTTCCGTCCCAGGCCGGGCCGGTGACCATGGGCTTTGCGCTGCCGGTCTATGGCTTGCAGGATGATCCCGACGGCAAGGGAATCGGCGTTGTCATGGGAGTGCGGGTGGTCGATGAGGGGCTGTTCAAGCGCCTCAAGCAGCCCGGCGAGATTGCCAAGACGGCGGAATCCTATCTGGTGCGGGCCGATGGCAATACGGTCACCTATCTGTCGCCGCTGGCCGATGGCACCGCCCCGTTGAAGCTCAGTCTGGCGCTGGACACCCCGAAGCTGGGGGCGGCGTTCGGGCTCCAGACCCCCGGCGGATTTCTGGTCGGGCGCGATTACAGTGGCGCCGAGGCGTTGATCACCGCCCGCGCCATTGCCGATACCCCCTGGACATTGATCCGCAAGGTCTCGCGCGAGGAGGCCCTGGCCCAGGTGGAAGAACGGCTGAATACCATCTTCACCGTGTTCATCCTGCTCATCGTCGGCATTCTCATCACCATCGTTGCGGTCTGGCGTCACGGCACCTCGGTGCGCGCGGCGCAGGCGGCGACCCGCTTCAAGATCGCCGCCGAGCGCTTCGAAAACATGGTCAAGTTCATGCGCGTGGTGACCGACAGCCAGCCCACCGAGATCATGGCCGTCGATGCGGAAGGCCGCTTCACCTTCGCCAACAAGACCGCCGCAGATGTGGCGGGCATGAAGCCCGAGGATATGCTGGGCAAGACCATGACCTCGGTGTACGGGCCGATCAAGGCCGGTACCTATGCGGAGATCAATGGCCGGGTGATCGAGTCATTCACCCCTGAACGCGCCCTGCGCACGTTCCACGATCAGGATGGACAGCCCTATTGGTACCGCTCGGCCCATGTGCCGCTGCGTGGTGACCGGGATTATCCGCCGGCCTCGTTGACCATTCTCGACGACATTACCGACCTGACCCTGGAGACCGAACGTTCCAAGCGCCGCCTGATGCAGTTGGTCGATACCCTGGTCGGGGTGGTGGATCGACGCGATCCGTTCTCGGCCCACCATTCGTCACGGGTCGCCGAAGTGGCGCGGGCCGTGGCCGGGGAGATGGGCCTGGACGAGATCACCCAGTCCACCGCCGATCTGGCCGGACGGCTGATGAATCTGGGCAAGATCTTCATTCCCACCGACCTGCTCACCAAGACCGGCCAATTGTCGCCCGAGGAGCGCGATCTGTTGGCCAATTCGGTGGAGGTCAGCGCCGAGATGATCGAGAAGGTCGAGTTCGAGGGGCCGGTGGTCGATACCCTGCGCCAGATCGGCGAATCCTGGGATGGCAGCGGGCCGCGCGGACTGAGCGGCGAGTCCATCGTGCTTCCGGCGCGCATCGTCGCCGTGGCCAATACCTTTGTCGGCATGTTGAGCCCGCGTGCCTACCGCGAGGCCTTCACCTTCGAGAAGGTGGAATCCATCCTGATCGAGGAGGCGGACAAGAAGTTCGACCGCAAGGCCGTGCTCGCCCTGGTGCATTACCTGGAGAACCGGGACGGTCGCGAAACCTGGGCTCACTTCCGCGCCGCCCCGGAAGGCTGAGGAAGCGGACCTATTTGCCGAACTTGCCCCACCAATCCTCGACCAGTTCGTTGGCGCGGGCCAGTTGGCCGTCGGTCATATGTTCCTTCAGTTCCCCTAAGGTCACATCCACCTTGGCCCGGTCCTCGTCGGTCTCGACGTTGCGGCGCACGATACTGAACCAGGAAAAAGCCTTCACGTAATCAGGATTGGAGCCGTAGGCGACGGCCACCCCTTCGCCGGTGGCGAACATCATGCCCAGGTTATATTGGGCGGCGATACTGCCCTGTTCGGCCGCCTTTTCGTACCAGTACACCGCCTGATCCGGGTCCTTTTGCAGCCAGCCCTTGCCCCGGTGATAGAAGCTGCCCAGCGCGAATTGGCCGTCCCTGCTGCCGCCGGTCGCCGCCTGCCGATAGTACTTCAATGCCTCGGCCTCGGAGCGCTCGACGCCCTGCCCCAACTGATAGAGTGCCCCCATGTTATAGGCCGCCTCCGGGTCGCCGTGGGTGGCGGCGAGGCTGAATTCCTTGAGCGCCGTTTCATAGTCGCCGCTCTCGACGGCGGCCAGTCCCTCGGCAACGCCCGCCTGGGCCGGAGCGGAAAGAATCACGGTCAGGGCAATAAATGTCATCCAGCGGATCATGGTCTTCGGTTCCTTTGCTGTCTCACGGACTTTTGAACTCTGAGGACGGTCAGGTGACTTGCCACGGCGGGCGTGGCAGGGAAAGATGGGGCATATAATATAACAATTGGATCGGCTGTCCCATGTTACGCACCCTTGCTTTGCTGTTGCTGTTGTGCACAACCCCCGCCCTGGCGGACCCGGATCAGACCCTGATCAAACCGGCGGACCTGTCGCGCCTGTCCGGGGCGGTGCTGCTGGAAGTGGTCGCTCCGGGGGTCGATCCCGGCGACGAGCACCTGCCGCAGGCCGTGGTCACCCACTACGCCAGCGAGGGCTGGACCGTGGACTACGAAGGGCTGCCGGGGATGCTGCCGCCCCCGGAGGCGCTGGCCCGCACCGTCGGCGGCCTGGGCATATCCGAAACGACAACGGTGGTCATTGTGCCCACCACCACCGATGACAACGGCTATGCTGCTGCGACGCGGATATTTTGGAGCCTGCGCATGCTCGGCCACCAGAGTCTGTATCTGCTCGATGGCGGTCTGCCGGGCTACGTGGCGCAGGGAGGGCCGACGCAAAGCCTGGCCCCGCCTCTTGATCCCACCGACTACCATGCCACGCCAATCCAGCAGGGGTTGGCGAGCATTGATGAGGTCCGGGCCGGGGAGAGTTACGGCACACCGCCCATTGACCTGCGATCCACTTCGGCCTTCATGGGAGAGGTGACTCATCCGCTGGTGAGGCAAGCGGGCACCATTCTCGATGCGGTGAGCTTTCCACCCGGAGCCTTCGTCGATCCGCAAACCGGTCATTTCCGGAAGCTGTCCCATCTGCGCGGGATCTTTGCCGATACCCTGGGGACGCCGCCCGGGCCGGTGGTGCTGTTCAGCGATATGGGCTATCGGGCCGCCATTGGCTGGTTCGCGGTGCGCGAGATCATGGGCCTGCCGGATGTGCGGCTGTTCGACGGGTCGATGATTCAATGGAGCAATCAGCATCGGGATATTTTCAACCCCTCCAACGATATGGGCGGCGCCATCGGTTAAGGTTAGTCGGTCGGGCAGTATTCGGCCACATGCCGACAGCCGCAGGTGGCAAAGCCGCCGGGCACGGGACTCCACTGCCCGTCCCACTTGTCCTCGTTGAGGTCGCAAACCTCGTTGCAGCCCTGGGCCGCCTCTGCCGCCGACCGGAAGGTGCCGCCTGGAATCATGCGCGTGCGCTCAATGCCGCAATCACATACATCTGCCGCCCCATCCGTGCCGTGACGCCATTCGCCGGACCAGCCGCATTTGTAGGCGCTACAGGTTTCTTCGCAGACTGTCGGGGCGTCTTGGTCACCGGTGATCGGCCGCTGGGCGGTCACGTCGCTGGCTCGGACGATACCAAGGGTGCCCAGAAAAAACAGAGTCGTGAGCAGTAAGAATTTCATTTTTTGTCGATCCGATAGCTTTCGTGGCAATTCTTACAGGCGGAAAAGAGCCCGTCGAAGGCTTTGGCCAATTGATCCCCCTCGCCGCTTTCGACCGCCGCCTGAAGCGCCTCCGCAGCGGTGACCGCGCGCTCGGCGGCCTTTTCGAACCCGGCCCGGTCGCTCCAAACTTCCGGGCGGGCTTTCGATTCCGGATGGGTGCTGCCTTCGGGAAACACATGGGCGACGCGACGGCTGGCCATGGTCAGGATCTTGACCGGATAGGCGAACATGGCCGGGTCGGTCGCCTCACCCCGGCTGACCGCGCCGCCGATGGTGCCCATGGCGTCCTTCATGCTTTTCATGGCCTGCACCCGACCGATGAACAGACCCAGAGGGTCGGCGGCGAAAACCGGTGGCGTGGCGGCCAGCACGGCTGCCAAGCCCAAACCCAGGATGAACGGCCTCATGGGGCCTTCACCATATCGGACGATCCTGCCTGCACGTATTTCAAGACCACCGCCTGTTGTTCCGGGGTCAGCTTGGTGAAGCGGCGCATGGCCAGCATCTGTTTGCCCCATTCATAGGCGTTGTATTCCTGGCGGGCGATCTGGTTGTGACAGAGATTGCAGTCCAGGGCCCACATCTCCTCGGCATAGCCCCAGGCGGCATCTCGATTGAGGGTCAGGCCGTCGCGGGTGGTCCAGCCTTCGAGGCTGACCTGATGCCAGGTGAGTTCAGTTTCCTTGTCGATGAATTCGGCTTTCGGCTTGAGGAGATCCATGCCGTCGATGCCGACCTTGGCGACCTGCATCTGCGGTCCCGGTTTGGCATAAAGCTGGAGACTGCCCTCGCGGTCCCAGGCGATGAGGCGCACCTTGATCCGGTCGCCATCGGTTTCCAGCACTGTCAGGGTGGTCAGCGGCTCCACCTCGGCAACCTTGCCACTGCCGTCCTTGTCCAGGGTCAGGCTTTTAGCCGAGAAGGTATGAACTTCGCCGGACAGGGTTTCCTTGGCCGATTGGGCCGTCAATGACTCACCCAAGGCGGCGAAGGCCGGTTCCAGATCCGGCAGTTTGTGGGCAATGCCCTTGTGGCATTCGATGCAGGACAGTCCTTCCTTGACCGCGATTTTCATGGTCTTTTGCGCCCGGTTGCCCTGCTTATCCCAGTGCATGGCCTCGAAGGAATGGCAGTTGCGGCATTCATGGGACTCATTTTGCCGCATCTCGGACCAGACGCTTTTCGCCAGTTGGAGCCGGTGGGCATTGAATTTCTCGGGGGTGTCGATGGTTCCCATTGCCCAATGATAAAGTTCGTTGGAAGCGCGGATCTTGCGTAGGATCTTGGGCACCCATTCCCTGGGCACATGGCAGTCGGAACAAATTGCCCGCACGCCGGAACGGTTGGTGTAGTGGATCGTTTGTTGGTATTCGGCAAAGACATTATCGCGCATCTCGTGACAGCCGACACAGAATTCCATTTTGTTGGTGTATTCCATGACGGTGTTGAATCCCCCCCATACGATCACCCCGGCGATGAACAGCACGCCCGCGAAAAAGTATCGGTGGCTGGAACCCCAGAACCATGTCCATATCGTCTTCATCGGATACCCTCGGAACGGTTTTTTTACTAATCAGATTAATTTTATATCTTAAAGGAAGAGAAGGGAGCCAGCCCCACCGGACCGGCTCCCCTGTGTTATATGGATCGAGCCATGATCACTTGGACATCTTCATGGCCCGCTTGGCGGCATAAGCCTCCAACGCGGCCTTCACCATGTCGTTGTGCTCATCGCTGTCATAGGTGCCTTCTTCGGTCACCTTGGCCCAGAATTCCGGGTTGTAGCGTTCTTCGTGGCAAGCCTGGCAAACGCCAGCCTTATCCACGGACATACGCACCTTCTCCGGAAGCGGCCCGGTCAGCGGCCAGTGCGACCCCACCGAAACGAGCTGCTTGCCATCCTTGTCGATGATGGCGGACAGGTCGTGATCGAGGGCCGGAATGGCCGGGATCTGAACCGTGGTCTTGCCGGGCAGGATAGAGCCGTCACCGGCGGCGAGATCGACCGTGTATCCCTTTTCATACCCCAGGGTGAAGCGGCCACCTTCGAAGCCGTAACCCAGAGCCTTGGGATTGTCGTGGCAGCTTTCGCACGGACGGGCCTTGCGACCGGCCGTATGAGGCTGCACGGCGGCATGATCGAGACCCTTGCCTTCGGGCGTCATGTTGATGACGTTCTCGGCAACGGTCACGCCGTCCTTATCGATCACCGTGGTGATGACCTGGCAACCCGGCATCATCGGGCTGACGCGACCTTCACCGTTGATCCCCAGGGTCGGGGTTTCCCACCGCAGGTAGGAACGGGTTTCAGAAGCCTTGCCCGCAGACTTGATGCCGCTGGTTCCAAGAGGATGGTCCCCGGTGAGGCCGGTTTTCGGATCCCGCGCATTGGCGTTGGATATCCAGTCGGCGTTCATCTTGGGCTTGCCTTCCTTGTCCTTGGAATAGTCCATGGTGACGTGACAGCCATAGCATTGCGGTGCCCAGTCGGCATGACAGGCATAGCATTCCATGGTTTCCTGGTGCTTGGCGATGTTGCCCATGGCAACCTTGGCCATGGTGCTCTTGTAGGATGCCTTTTTGTCGATTTCCTTCAACACCGGCACCCGGAAGTCCAGTCCGGTGGCCGAGTGCAGCCAGACTTCATCGCCGCGCTTGACCACGTTGCCGAGCGGATTGCCGCGGGCGGTCAACAGATAACCGTCCTCGGGCTCGTACACGGTCCCGTCCATCATGAATTTCGGCAGTTCCTTGGTCAGGCCGCGACCTTCTTCGGCCGTTGCTTCACCAAATTCCTCGCCGCGACCGATGGCCAGCTCCCAGGGATATTTCTTGACCGTGCCGTGGCAATCTTCGCATTCGATTTCCACTTGGGCCAAGGTCGTCCCAGGAATGTTGCCGTCGCCATGAATGTCGATCGAGGTATGGCAATCCTGGCAGTACATACCGCCCTTGGGGTTGCCCTCAATGGAATTGACCTCATGGTGCAGGTCGGCCTTGATGAACATATATTGCTTGGTGTGCAGCTTGGACTGCTTGCCGCCCTGGGCGTTGAACGGAGACCCATAGGGGAACTCCATCAGGCCTTGGTACGACACACCGGCGCGCTTGCCACGGTTATGGCAGGACACACAGGTCTCGGCCGGAATACCGGAATATTCCTTGTCGCCCAGATGGACTTTGGTCTTGCGGGTGGCCTGCATCTGGTGGGTCAGCATGTGACCGCGCTGCATCTTGTCGACGGTCGGGTCGTTGCCCTCGTAGAAGCCATCGTTGGAATAGGGAACGTGGCAAGAAGAGCAGCCGGAGCCGCGATAATCCCCCCGACGCTCACGACCACGGATGCCGACGTGACAACGCTGGCATTCCTGACGGGAGTAGGTGATACCGGCCAGATTCGGATGCTTGGAGATCTCGTCCACATTGACTTCCGGGATCTGCTTGAGCTTCCGGGGGTACTGGTCCGGATGGGCCTTGGCCATGGCGGTCATGTACTTCTTGTAGGCGTCGGTGCCGACCGCCGGGACGATCCCGTCCTCGTCGACCAGGTCATAGTTGCCATAGACGACCTTCATGTCCTTCTGGATACCCCAAGACCACAGGTTGCCCTGAATTTTGCCGGCTTCGGTATTCATCAAAGCCTTTTCCAGACGATCCTTGTAGCCGGTGTGGCACTGGCCGCAGGCGCGGTCGGAAATCCACAAGGAACCGGGATCGGGATAGAAATTATCGGGACCGCCCTTGCTGGTCAGCATGGAAGGCGCGCCCGCGTGGGCCTCTTCCTTGGTCAGGCCCATGTTGTTCCCGCCGTGACAGACAGTACAGCCATCCTTATCGCCGTATTGGGCACCGAACTTCTCGATGTCCTTCTGCATGTCGCCTTCGCTAAAGCGCTCAACGCCTTCGTGACAGGAAAGGCAACCCTTCTCCTTGGCCACATTCGGCATCACTTTATCGGGAACGGCCGACATAGCCGCGCTGCTGCCCATAAGCAGGAACGCTGCCGCAATCATCATCAGTCGTTTCATGTAATCCCCCGTGAGGTGGTTGGCTTCCCAACGAAGCCGGGTGATGGTTTGCAAGCACATTGCCGACCACAAGCCGCAAGAGGCATGCCAAATTACACCTCAGTTTATGAGTGAATTATTGTCTTTATATAACAATAGGATAAGATGAGTTTCCGACTTTGCCGCTCAGTTAACCATAAAAAAAATATGGATAAAACGTTCGTATAGGGTCACGGCTGATTGAACGATTCGTTCAATGATCGAAGCGACGGCAGCGAATTGAAAGCAGGTCGAAGGGCTATCCGCGGGAGGCGGCGTGACGGGTGATGTCCTCCTGCCGCTGCCGGGCCTCGAGGGTCCAATGGCTCTTGATGAAGGCGAGCACGGCCCAGATGTCGACATCGCTGAGTTTTTCGCCGAACGGCGGCATGCCGCTGACCACCCCGGCGGGCATCAAAGCCTGACCGCCTTGTTTGATATAGGAAAACAGCAAAGGGTCGTCGTGGTGCCAGGTATGGCCGCTGGTATCGTGGGGCGGCGCGGGCAGGGTGCCGTCTTCCTTGCGGCGACGCCAGTCGGGGGTTTCGCCTTCCAGGTTGGCCCCGTGACAGGTGGCGCAGGTCTCGGCATAGAGGGTCTTGCCGCGCGCCACCTGGGCCAGGTCTTCCGGGTCGCCGGGCCGCATGGGCGGGCCGCTCAGGATCGCGTTGGCATAGACGCCGACCACGCCGACCACGACCAGCGCGAAAACTGCAAACGGCCATTTGGTGCGCATTGTTGCCTCCCTCGAACCTGGAACGGGAGAAGTATAGGACAAGCTCAATCCCGGTGGTAGGGGTGTCCGGTCAGGATGCAATGGGCGCGATAGATCTGCTCGGCGATCAGCGCGCGGACCATTAGGTGGGGCCAGGTCATCGGCCCCAGGGACAGCAGCAGGTCGGCTTTTTGGCGGACATTTTCGTGCAAACCGTCGGCCCCGCCGATGACGAAGGCAATGTCGCGGCCCAGGTGGCGCCATTGTTCGAATTTCTCGGAAAAGGCCCGGGTGGTGAGGGACTTGCCCTTTTCGTCCAGGGCGACCAACAAGGCTCCGGCGGGGACAGCGGCGCGCAGTAACTCGGCTTCGCGGGCCTGAAGCTGGGCGGCGGGCAGAGGTCTTTTCTCCTCCACCTCGCGCAGGTCGAGAGCAAAGGGCAGTCGCTTGCTATAGCGCTCGAACAGACGGCGCTCTTCCCCATGGCCGGAGCCGAAGCGCCCGACCGCAACAAGGGTGATCTTCATGCCGGGTGGCCGGGACTAAACCATGCCCGCCCCCGCCGAGGCCCGCGGGCTCGGCGCATCCAATCCCCACATCTTTTCCAGATTGTAGAAGGATCGGACTTCCGGGCGGAACAAATGCACCAGCACGTCACCGGCATCCAAAAGGACCCAGTCGCCCTGCTGCTCGCCTTCCGTGGAAATGGAAGGCACGCCCAGTTTTTTCAGATTTTCCCGGAGATGAAAGCTCATGGCGCTCAACTGCCGTTGCGAGCCACCGGTGGCAATGACCATGTAATCCGCCAGGGCGGTCTTGCCGATGAGGTCGATGACGATCACATTTTCCGCCTTGTCGTCATCCAATTGCTTTTCCACCAGGGCCAGAATTTCCTCGGCCGAGGGAAGACCTTTTGCTGTCTTGGTTATCTGTCGTTTCCTTTCCTGTCCGTCGTCTGGTGAGGACCCTGTTGGGTCCGGAGGGCCGTCGCCGAAGCCGGGTGGCGGCGGATCATCAAAAACGTCCAGGCGGGAAGAGGTTGAACCGCCAAATGCCGGGCCGCCCCCTCACCGATCCGCGCCTGGGCGAACCGTTTGGCCGCCGCGCCGGACAAGGCCTTAAGATCATAAGTGGAACGGGCGAAAACCGCAACGGGAACGCGATGAAAGATCTGTGTCCATTGCCGCCAGCGCGGAATCTGGATCAGGTTGTCGGCTCCCATCAGCCAAACGAAACGATAGCGGGGAAAGTGCCGGGTCAGTCGGGCAAGGGTGACGGCGGTGTGTCGGGTGCCCAAATGGGACTCAATGTCGGTGACAACAATGCGCGGGTCGCGGGCCATGTCCCGGGCCGAGGCCAGGCGGTCGGCCAGCGGGGCCATGCCCTGCGGGTCCTTCAGCGGGTTCTGCGGCGACACCATCCACCAGATCCGATCCAGGTCGAGCCGCCTGAGGGCTTCGCGGCTGATATGCAGGTGTCCCGCATGGGCCGGGTTGAACGAACCCCCGAGCAACCCGATGCGAAGGCGTCCGTGATCCATCTAGGGCCGCGTCTGCCCGTTGCCGCGCACTAGGTACTTAAAGCTGGTGAGTTGTTCCACCCCGACCGGTCCCCGGGCATGCATCTTGCCGGTGGAAATGCCGATTTCCGCCCCCATGCCGAATTCGCCGCCATCGGCGAACTGGGTCGAGGCGTTGAGCATCAAGATGGCGCTGTCGATTTCGGCGAAGAATTTTTCCGCCGCCGCCGCGTCCTCGGTGATGATGCTTTCCGTATGCTGCGACGAATGGAGGTTGATATGGTCGATGGCTCCGGCCACCCCGTCGACCACTTTCACCGAGACGATGGCATCCAGGTATTCGGTGTCCCAGTCGGCGTCGTTGGCCGGAATCACCCGGTCGTCCAGGGCGCGCACGGCAGCGTCGCCGCGCACCTCGCACCCGGCAGCGATCAGATCGTCGAGCAAGCCGGGCAGATGGCTTTCGAGCACCGGGCGGTCGATGAGGATGGTCTCGGTAGCGCCGCAGATGCCGGGGCGCCGCATCTTGGCGTTGAAGGCGACGGTGCGGGCTTTTTGCGCATCGGCGGCGCGGTCGATGTAGGTATGACAGATGCCGTCCAGATGCTTGAACAGGGGGATGCGGCTTTCCGCCGTCACCCGCTCGATCAGCCCCTTGCCGCCGCGCGGCACGATGACGTCGATATATTGGCTCAGGGTCAGCATAATGCCGACGGCGGCGCGGTCGGTGGTCGGGATCATCTGGATGCAGGTTTCGGGCAGTCCGGCCTCGGCCAGCCCGTGCTGCAAACACTTCAGGATGGCGGACGAAGAATGAAAGCTCTCCGACCCGCCGCGCAAGATGGCGGCGTTTCCGGCTTTCAGGCACAAGGCCCCGGCGTCGGCGGTCACGTTGGGACGGCTTTCGTAGATGATGCCGATGACGCCCAAAGGCACCCGCACCCGGGCGATGTCCAGGCCATTGGGGCGCTGCCAGCGGGCCAGTTCGGTGCCGATGGGATCGTCCAGGTCGGCGATCTGTTCCAGCCCGGTGGCCATGGCCTCGATGCGCCCTTCGGTGAGCAGCAGGCGGTCGAGCAGGGCCTTGCCCAACCCCTTGGCCTCCCCCGCCGCCATGTCCTTGCCGTTGGCCTGTTGGATCAAGGGGGCTTGGTCGCGCAAGGCCTGGGCCGCCGCACGCAGGGCACGGTTCTTGGTCTGGCTGTCGGTCACCGCCAGTTGCGCCGCCGCCGCCTTGGCCGCCTTGCCGAGGCGATCCATGAGGGCCGGGATATCCAAAGGGGTCTCGACGTTCATCTTAACTCTTTCATTCAGGTCCCCGGGGTCGGAGCCGTCAAATGGCATATTCGCCGTTGCTGACCAGAGCGCGGGCGTAGCGCCGGTCTTCCACCAGGATGTGATAGACGATCCAGGACAGGAAGAAACTGCGGAACTCCTCGTAGCCGATTCTTTCGCCTGCGGCCAGTCGCTCGCCGATCTGGACCACATCATGCACCAGTTGCCGGTGAACCCGCTGATGGTGGTCGAGGCGATGATAGCGATGGGTGATGAGGAAGTCTTCCTCGGACTGGAAGTGGAAGTTGGTATAGTCGATCATCTCCCGCATGGCGGTGCTTGCCGCCGCTCCCTCGGTCGGGTGCTTCAGATGCTCCGCCACCTCGCTGGCCAGTTCGAACAGCCGCTGGTGCTGATCGTCCATCTCGATCACGCCCAGATCGTATTCGTCCCACCAGGGAAAAGCCTCCCGGTCGAGAACGGGGGAGATGACCAGCTTGTGAATGCGCCGCTGATAGAGTTCCAGCAACTTCCAGCGGGCCACCGGAATTTCCGCCACCAGAGCCGCCGGAATCAGCGCCATGCGGACCGGTTCCCGGGCCACCGCCTGATATAGCGGGGCCACATTGTAGAGCACGCAGGCCTCGCCGCAGACCTCCCCGGGGCCGACCTGATCCGCCACCTCTCCACCGACCATGAGGTCCAGGCTGCCTTTTTGCACCAGACTCAGCCAGTCGCCGTCCTGCCAGTCCACCACCTGACCGGGGTCCAGGGTGGTAATCCGCACCGCCGCCGCCAGCCGTCGCAGGGCACCTTGGGACATGTTTTCGCCGAACGTGGTGGTCTGTTCGAGGAATTCCTGAATGCCCGCCAGAATCTTGATTTCGGACTCCAGGCCGTTCTCGCGAATGAAACGCCGAAAGGCTTCGACGGGCAGGCACAGCACACTGACGAAGCTGCTGGTGCGGAAGGTGCGGAAATAGCGGTAGCCGCCAATGGCCCCGATTTCACCGATGAGCGCCCCGGCCGCCACCAACCCCTGGATACCCTTCGAGCCCTTGATCACCTCCACCTGACCACTGAGCACCAGATAGACCTGGGTACAGGCCTCGCCCTCGCGGGCAATGATGGATTCCGGGTTGAGGGTCTTGATCTCGTGATTGAGCAGCGCCCCGATCTGGTGCGGTTTGGCCGTGGGGAAATAGGTTTTCAGGAAGGCGCTGGCGTCCCGATAGTAATACTCTTGCAGGGCCGGGATCAGCACTTCCACGGTGCCGAACGGGGCGCCGCCGCCGATTTCCTTTTCGTCCGGACTGAGCGGCGTCCCCCGATGGGCCAGGATGAGCTTGCCCGAGGAGTCCTTTTCGAAATCTGCGGCGCAGCCATGGATCATGCCGCCCCCCACATCCAGCTTTTTCAGATCCACCTCGGTCAGGTAATCGGCGCGCACCGCATCCAGGCTATGCCGGGAAATGCCCGGGGCCTGTTCGTCGTCGGTCAGCATGCGGTCGAGCACGGCAAAGGAGGCTATGTCTGCCATATGGGCATAGCTGTGGTATTTGCTGTCGCCCTGGGCGCGGAACAGGAATGCCGTGGTCTCCACCGGGTGCGGCGAATGGATCGGCTTGACCTCCAGACCTTCCACGTCGTTCCATTGACCGATGGTCAGATCGTGGATGTCGAAGAAGGCGTTGACGCTGTCCTCGGTGATCGCCATCAACCCGGCGATTTTCTTGGTCACCGAGGCCCGCACGGCCTGGGTGGCATAATATTTGATTTTGTGGTCGGCCCGCACCAGGGCCGTCAGCCCGGCGAAATGGTCGTCGTGGCCGTGGGTATGAAACAGCCCCGCCACCTCCTGAATGCCGATGCCCAGGGCGCGCAGAGAGGCCCCGATGTTCGGCCCGGCGTCGATCAGGTAGATCCGCCCCTGATACATCAAGATGGAGCCCATGGAGGGCCGGTTGACGTCCCAGCCATCCCCTTCGCCCACATGCACGACGGCGAAATATTCCCGCTTCAGATTGTGATAGCCCAACTGATAGGGGGTTTCGTAGGTCTCGGACGGGCCAAGCGCCAGATTGACCTCGACCCGCTCGTCGCCATGGCAGATTTCGAACAGGTTGGGGCCCAGGCGGGCCACCGTCACCCCGGGCGCGATCTCCACCGCATGGGAGTCCAGGACCTGGGTGTTGAGCAATTCGCGGGAGGAGCGGATCTGGCCGAAGGCGAATTTCAGCTTCATGCGCATCCACTGATGCGCGGTCTCGGGATCAACACCGGCCTCGATCAATTCGACTTCCGATTGCAAGCCGTAATTGCCGCGGAAGATATAGTTCATCTGGGTGCGCAACTGATCCTCGGAGCCGATGAGCAGCGGCTTGACCCCGCGATTGTTGGGATGGCCGGGAATCAGCATGCCTTGGCGATAGAGCATCTGGAGCACCGGAAACTCAGCCAGATTGGCGAAATCGCTTTTCTGTAGGCTGGTATCGGACAACAAAATGGCATTGGGGCCGTTCTCGAACGACACGCCGTCGCGCTCCACCGATTGGATGAGGCCACGCTTGATCAGATGTTTGACGCTGTCGGCCGGACAACCGCACTGAATGCGCAGGTCGACCTCCGGAATGTCCACCCAATACAGGCCATTGGCTACGCGGATCTTGAGCATCGGATTTCAGCCTCATCCATTGTGTCGCAGCCATTACATCATACGAAAGCCTCCTTATCCATATGGGCGATGCATATTTTCCATAAATTATTGGGCATATACCAAATGTCAGGTCGTACTATACTGAGGACTGAAATGTTCCCGTGAACCGAAGACGATGGCATTGATCCAACCGCCGCGCCCGTTCCGTCTGATCCTGCTTGGCTTACTCCTGTTGGCCGGGATGCCGGTGCGGGCGGCTGACGGCCCGCTGATTCTGGCCATTCACCCCTATCGTCCGGCAACCCAACTGATCCAGTCCTTTCAGCCCCTGGCCGACATCCTGGGGAGCGCCCTCGGACGAAAGGTGCAACTGGACATCTCCGCCGACTACGAGAGCCATGCGACGCGGGTCGGCCTGAACCAGGTGGATCTGGCCTTCATTGGACCGGCGGCCTTTGTCGGCATGTGGGAGAAATATGGGCTGAAGCCTCTGTTGGGGCGGTTGGAGATCAATGGTCGCCCGACCTTTGAGGGGGTCATCATCACCCGCGCGGACAGCCCCCTGCGTCAGTTATCGGAGGTGCGCGGCAAGCGCATGGCCTTCGGTGATCCGCAATCGACCATGAGCCATCTGGTCCCGCTCTACATGCTGCTTCAAGTGGGCATCGACGAGGACGCCCTGGGGGGATTCGCCTTTCTCGGCAGCCATGACGACGTGGCCCTGGGGGTGCTGCTGGGGGATTTCGATGCCGGGGCGGTGAAGGAAGAGGTGTTCGACAAATACGAGGGCCGGGGGCTGCGGGCGCTGCAACGCACGCCCGCCATATCGGAACATCTCTTCGTGGCCGCCAGTCGCCTCCCCCCGGCCCAGGTGGAGACTCTGCGCGCCACCTTGCTGTCCCTGAAGGACCATCCGGCGGGCCTGGAGGCGTTGCGGGCGATCAAGAGCACCGCCAGCGGCATCGTCCCGGCGTCCCTGGACGATTACCAAAATCTGCGGGATATCCTGACCCTGTTGCACAGTCAGGGAAGCGCCCCATGACCATCACGCCGGCACGCGCCGCCCTGATCGGCATTTTCGGGGTGCTCACCGTGCTGCTCGGCATTGTCTACATGGTGGCCATCCAACAGGTGCGGACGATTCTGGAGGAAGAGGCCGTCAGCGGGCTTCAGTCGGACCTTCGAACCCTGGACATGGCCGTGCGCGAAATGCTCCTCAAGCATCATTATGAAAATGCCGAGGAATTGCTGCTCGATTGGGCCCGGCGCAAAACCATGGTGTCGCGCTTTGTGGCCACAGCTCCCAACGGATTTGTGGTCGCCGAGTTGAAGCGCGGGCGGGCGGGGCAGGCGACCGGCCAACTCGGTCATGACATCCAGACGCCGGAGCGTCCGTTGCTGACCATCGCCGTGACCTACGACCTGTCTTCGATCCTGGATCAGGTGCGATCGTGGCGTCAATTGATGCTGGGCATTTTTGCCCTCTCCGTGCTGGGGCTCGGGGGCATTTTGTGGGAGACGGTGCGTCGCTCGGCGCTGCTGCCCATGCAGCGGGCACAGGCGGCCCTGACTGAATACCAGGACCAACTGGAATCCATGGTCGAGGCGCGGACGCAGGATCTGGAGGCGGAGATCCGGGAACGGACCAAGGCCGAAGAGGCGATGCGCAATCAATTGCTGTTTCGGGAAAATCTGCTGAGTGCCATTCCGGCCCCGGTTTTCGTCAAGGATGAAGCCCTCATCTACATCGACTGCAACGAGGCCTTCGAAGCCTACCTCGGACGCCCGCGAGACGAGATCCTGGGGCGCAGCGTCCACGATATCGCGCCCCCAGGTCTGGCCGATATCTATCAAAAGGCCGATCAGGATTTGTTGGCGTCGGACAGCGCGCAGATCTACGAGTCCTCGGTCCAGACCGGCGACGGACAGCGCCGGGAGGTGGTGTTTCACAAGGCGGTGTTTCACAGGGCCAACGGGGAGGTGGGCGGGATCATCGGCGTGATTCTGGATATCACCGAGCGCAAGCGGATCGAGCGTGATTTGGCCCGCCACGCCAGAAAACTGGAATGGTCCAATTCCGAGTTGGAGCAGTTCGCCTATGTGACCTCTCACGACCTGAAGGAGCCCTTGCGGACCATCACCAGCTATCTGCAACTGTTGCAAATGCGATATGCGGACCGCTTCGATGGGGATGCCCGAACCTTCATTGATTTCGCGGTGGAGGGGGCCGGTCGGATGAGCCGGCTGATTCAGGATCTGCTGGCCTATTCTCAAATCAGCACCCAGACCCAGCCCTTCGCGCCGGTCAATCTGGAACAAGTGGTCGATCAGGCGACGGCCAATCTCCAGGGCGTGCTGGAGGAGGTGGGCGGCGAAATCCTGCACGGCGCCCTGCCGACGGTGACGGGCGACGCCGGTCAATTGACCCGGTTGCTGCAAAATCTCATCGGCAATGGTCTGAAATACCGCGATCCGGCCCGCCCGTCCCGGGTCGAAGTGTCCGCCACTCACGAAGGTTCGTACTGGATCATATCCGTGGCCGACAACGGGATCGGCATCGAACCGGCCTATCACCAGAAAATATTCCAGATCTTTCAGCGGCTGCATCAGCAGGAAGTCTATGGCGGCACCGGCATTGGTCTGGCCATCTGCAAACGGATTATCGAACAGCACCATGGCCGACTGTGGGTGGAAAGTGAATTGGGCAAGGGGGCGACATTCCGGTTCGCCCTCCCCGAGGACGCCACCGACCTCAGCCGACAGTAGGGATTTACGCCACGGCTTGCTATAAGCAGTACGGCGCGCCTTCCTTTTCTCAACAGGATTCACAGGATTCCCGATTTGGCCCATAAAACCTCCGCTCCCGCCCCGTTTCCCAGCCGCGAGGAGATTCTGGAATTCATTTCGCGCCACCCGGGCTCCCTCGGCAAACGGGAGATCGCCCGCGCCTTCAATCTCGATTCCGGCCAACGGATTGAACTGAAGAAAGTGCTGCGCGACCTGAAGGACGAGGGCCTCCTGGGCAAGGAGCGGGGCAAGCGGTTGCGGCCTTCGGGGGTGCTGCCCAATGTGGCCGTGCTCAATGTGACCGGCACCGACATGGACGGCGAATTGATGGCCCGTCCGGCGACTTGGGACGATGCCGACGACGGACCGCCGCCGCCCATCTATGTGGTGCCCGACCGGAAGCGTGGCCCGGCACCCGGCATCGGCGACCAGATTCTGGCCCGACTGCGCAAAAGCAGCGACGGGGCCTATGAGGCCCAGTTGATCCGGCGGCTGGCCGATGCCCCGGCACGCATTCTCGGGGTGTTTGTCGATATGGGGCCGCAGGGCCGCATCCGCCCGGTGGATCGCAAAAACCGCAAGGAAATGTTGGTCGCCCCGGAACATCGGTTGAATGCGGAAGATGGCGAACTGGTGGTCGCCCAACTGCTGCCCGGCAGGCCGTTCGGTCTGCGCGCCGCCAAGGTAGTGGAAACCTTAGGCGCCCGCGCCGGAGCCCGCTCGGCTACCCAGATCGCCCTCTACAGCCACCAGATTCCGGTCGAGCATCCGCCCGAGGCGGTGGCCCAGGCCGAGGCTGCCGGGCCGGCCCCGCTGGATAGCCGGGTCGATCTGCGGGATATTCCCCTGGTTACCATCGACGGGGCCGATGCGCGCGATTTCGACGATGCGGTCTGGGCCGAGCCGGACCCGGCGACCCCGGGCGGCTGGCATGTGCTGGTGGCCATTGCAGACGTGGCCTGGTACGTGCGCCCCGGCGATGCCCTGGACCGCTCGGCCTACGAGCGCGGCAACTCGGTCTATTTCCCCGACCGGGCCATTCACATGCTGCCCGAGGCGCTGGCCGCCAACTGGTGCTCCCTGCGCCCCCATGAGGACCGGCCCTGTCTGGCGGTGCATATGTGGATCGACGCCGAAGGCCGGATGCGCCGCCACAAATTCGTGCGCGGCTTGATGCGCTCGGCGGCCCGGCTGACCTACGAGCAGGTGCAGGCGGCCCGCGACGGCCATCCCGACGAGACTACCGCGCCGTTGCTGGACAGTGTCATCGCACCGCTCTACGGGGCCTATGCGGCCTTCCTGAAGGACCGGGCGGCGCGCGGGGTGCTGGAACTGGACCTGCCGGAACGCCGGGTGGTGCTGGACGACAGCGGCGAAGTGGCGCGGATTGAGATGCGGGTCCGCTACGACAGCCACAAGCTGATCGAGGAGTTCATGATCTGCGCCAACGTGGCGGCGGCGGAAGCACTGGAGAAAAAGCGCCAGCCCTGCATGTACCGGGTGCATGACGAGCCCAGCCTGGAAAAGATCGAGAATTTGCGTCAGTTCCTGAGCACATTGAATATCTCGCTGCCCAAGGGACAGGTCACGCAACCGCGCCAGTTCAACGGCCTGCTGCGTCAGGTGGCCAACACGCCCTATTCCCATATGGTCAGCGAAGTGGTTTTGCGGTCCCAGGCCCAGGCCGAGTACAGCCCCGACAACCTCGGCCATTTTGGGTTGGCCCTGCGCCGTTATTGCCATTTCACATCACCCATTCGGCGCTATTCGGATTTGCTGGTCCATCGGGCGTTGATCCGCTCCCTGCGCCCCTCTGCCGGGGCGTTGCCCCAGGACCCGGGGGATTTCAGAAAGATCGGTCAACATATTTCCGACACCGAACGGCGGGCCGCGGCGGCGGAACGCACCGCCGTGGATCGCTATCTGGCGGCCTTCATGTCCGACCATGTGGGCGCGACCTTCACCGGGCGGGTCAATGGGGTGACCCGCTTCGGGTTGTTCGTCACCCTCGACGACACGGGCGCCGACGGGTTGATCCCCATCAAGTCCCTGCCCCGCGACTATTACGACCATGTGGAGGAACAGCATCTGTTGCGCGGGCGCTCCACGGGGCGAGAATTCCGGCTCGGTGAACCGATGCAGGTCAAGCTGACCGAGGCCGATCCGGTGGTCGGCAGTCTGGTGATGGAGCTATGTGAGGATTGGACCCCACCGGCCTGGGTGCAGGCATTGGGTGGACGCCCTCGGATCACCAAGGGAAAACCCCGTCCCGGGCCGCACAAAGGTCCGCCGAGAGGGCGAGGTAAAAAACCTAAAATCAAGGCTAAACGGCATAAATGAGCCCCAATGATGACAGGGTACCGGATTTCCGGCACAATCAGGGCATGATGCCGCGTACGTTCGCCGTGATTGCCCGTTCGGTCCTCGGTCTGGGGTTGTTTCTGGCCGGGTGCGCCCCTGCGACCCTGGCACCGCCCGAAGCGCCCTCCGCCCGCACCCTGCCGGGCGACGGTCTGCCGGTGCTGGCCCGACCGGCGATGACCCATACGGTCACCGCCGTCTATGAAGCGATCACCGATAAATTCATTGAGGACGTCGATCCGGCCCGGTTGGCCCTGGACGGTCTTCAGGGGTTGGGGGCCATTGATCCGGTCTTGGTGGCCCGGCGCCAGGACGGTTTTTTGCAGATCAATGCCGGGGCTGTGACCCTGGTCCGGCTGACCGAGCCCGAGGCGGAGGATGTGGGCGGCTGGGCGCGGCTGTCCATAGATGCCATCGACGCCGCCCGTCGGGGGTCGCCGGACCTGCGCGACGCCTCCTCGGAAAGTATTTATGAAGCCCTGTTCGACAGCGCCCTGTCACAGCTCGATGTCTATTCACGCTATGCCGGGGCCGAACAGGCGCGGGTCCAGCGGGCCCGCCGGGAGGGCTTTGGCGGCATCGGCGTGCGCTACCAGGCCACCGGCACCCGGGTCCGCATCACCCAGGTTCTGCCGGATGGTCCCGCCGATCAGGCCGGACTGATGCCCGAGAGCCAGATTCTCGAAATCGACGGGGTCGGGGTCGCCAACCTGACCCGTGCCCAGGTGCAGAATATGCTGCGCGGACCGATCAACAGCCGGATTGCCCTGCGCCTGCTGCCGCCCAATCACCACAAGGCGGTGACCTTCGAGTTGGTGCGACGGCGCATCGTCCCTGCCTCGGTGTTTCACCAGGGCACCTCCGAAGGCATCGTGGTGCTGCGCATTTCCAGCTTCAATCAGCATACCACGCGCACCCTGCGCACCATGATCCACGAACAGCGGGAAAAAATGGGTGCCGCGTTCAAGGGGCTGGTGCTGGATCTGCGCGGCAACCCGGGGGGGCTGCTGCGTCAGGCGGTGGATGTGGCCGACCTGTTCCTGGAGCGCGGCGACATTGTCCGGACCCGCGGTCGCCATCCGGACAGTTTCCAGGTCTACGAGGCGGAAAGCGGCGATATTCTCGAAGGTCTGCCGTTGGCCCTGGTGATCGACGGCAAGTCGGCCTCGGCGGCGGAAATCCTGGCCGCCGCTTTGCAGGACCAGGGCCGCGCGGCGATCATCGGCACCACGTCCTATGGCAAGGGGACGGTACAGACGGTCATCCGGTTGCCCAACGATGGCGAAATGACCCTGACCTGGTCGAAGTTCGTGGCACCGTCGGGCTATGTGTTGCATGGCCTGGGGGTGCGGCCGGTCCTTTGTACCAGCCTGAACGGCAAGCTTCTTGATCTGACCGATTCGGATTTGGCCCGACAGGCCGATGCGGGGCGCGCGTCCCTGGCCGCCTGGCGTGCCGCGCCGCGTGACGCCAAGGCGCTGCGGGGCGATCTGCGCGCCGCCTGTCCGGCCGAGCGGCGCCGTGATCGGAGCGACCTGATTCTGGCGCGCCGGGTCCTGGTCGATCGTCCGCTTTATGCGCATCTGGTCGATCCGGCGCCGGCCTCGTCGGTGGCCGAACACAAATGACCCTTGACAGGGCGGGCCGGGGCTGTATCTTGCGCCGCTCTGGTTTTACAACGATTGAATGGGACAAACCCCATGGCCAAGCCGTCGACAATTCAGGTTAAGTTGGTAAGCACCGCCGACACCGGCTTCTTTTATGTGACCAACAAGAACCCGAAGACTTCCACCGAGAAGCTTCAGTTCCGCAAGTATGATCCGAAGGCGCGCAAGCACGTGCTGTTCAAGGAAGCCAAAATCAAATAAGGATGTCCAGATTGGATCTCCCGACCCGCGATCCTTCGGTCGCGGGTTTTTTGTCTCGGCAATCGCTTCAACACACTGTTGCGATTTCTGGCCGAACCGGGTATCACCGATACATATGGCAATGCGCCCGTAGCTCAGCAGGATAGAGCACCAGATTCCTGAATCTAATTGGGCACGCCACTCGGAAACGGCGGCGTGAATCTGCTCAAAAACGGGGAACCCTCACCGACATCTCGTCGCTGGCAATCCCGTGCCAAGCCCCCTCGGGGGAAGGTGTAGAGACTTGAAGGGCAGCACCTAAGGGCTCCTCGGGCCTAGGGTGAAGGGAAAGTCCAGACCACGAACGCCCGGGCGGGTGGCGGTGAAAGCCGAAGTGGGATGAATCTGGGGGCCACAGGTTCGAATCCTGTCGGGCGCACCATTTCCATTTTACCCTCCCCGTCACACCTCATCTGATTGACGGCGGCCCGCTGACCGCCGAACCGGTCGTGACGGCGGGCAAATACATTGCCGATGGGGTTTTCGTCGGCGTCAACTGGATGGAGAATTATTGAACATTCAGTCAAGTGGCAAGAGGAAGGGTAAAAGTGAAAGTGCTGCCGTTGCCCGGTTCCGATAGCACCGTGACCTGTCCGCCATGGCCCTCGACGATTTTCTTGACCACCGGCAGGCCGATTCCGGCTCCTTCGTAGCTGTCATTGGGGTGCAGCCGTTGAAACATGACGAAAATGCGGTCGAAGTATTGCGGCGCGATCCCGATGCCGTTGTCCGTGACTGAAAAAAGGGCTTTCCGTCCTTGGCGTCGGACGCTGAGGATAATGCGCGGCTGGCGAGAAGGATCACGGTATTTCAGAGCATTACCTATCAGATTCTGCAACACCCGGACGATCTGGTGGGGCTCGGCCAGAACGGTCAGGCTTTCCTCCGGCGGATGAACCTCCACATGGAGTTCATTCAGGGTGGCGGACAAATTGGACAGGGCGGCGCGGACCATGTCATCGGTGGACACGGGGCCGAGCGTGAAACCGTGATTGCCAACCCGTGAGTATTCCAACATGCCACGGATCAGCAGCGTCATGCGCTGCGCGCCATTGATGGCGAAATCAATGAATTCGCGAGAGGTCTCGTCCAGGCTGGTGCCCAGACGCCGGTGCAGCAGTTCGAGATAGCTGGTAACCATGCGCAGGGGTTCCTGGAGGTCGTGCGAGGCGGCATAAGCGAATTGCTCCAAATCCGCGTTGGACCGGCTCAGTTCCTTCTCCGCCGCCTCCCGCCGCTGGATCTCCTGATGCAGACGATTGTTCAGCGAAATCAATTTGCGATTCCACAGCCAGAACACCCCAACGACGATCAGAGCGGCCCCGCCGACTTGCCAGAGCAGGCTGTAATCCACCCGATATTCAAAGCGGGTGGCGGTCCATTTACGACTGATCCGGATATGTTCTTCCGGCGTCAAGGATTGGACTGCCCAGTCAAAAACAGCCAGTAGCTTCGGATCGTCGTTGCGCACGCCGACGGCCAGGCGATTGTGATATTCGGTCTGGCCGTTGACCTTCAGATTGCTCAGTTGATTCTTCTGGATCTCGTTGACCACCACATAGAGCGAGCCGAAATGGGCGAACACCTCGTTGCGGGAGACCCGTTCGAGCCCTTCCTTGACCGTCGCCACGTCGATCACCTGGATATCCGGGTAGTCCCGCCGCACGAATTCCCCATGGGCATAGCCTTTGGGCACCGACAAGGTGCGTTTATAGAGATCCTTCAATCCATCGAGAAAGGGAACGTCGTCGAGAGTGACCAAAACCAGCGGCGATTCGATATAGGGGGTGGTGAAATTGAGAAAGGCGCGCCGCTCCGGGGTATCATTGAGCGACGACATGATATCGCAGGCGCGGCTTTTGGCCAGCACCAGGCTTTCCGACCAACTGGCGCTGGGCACCAGTTTGATGGGAACGCCGATCCGCCGTTCGAACAGGGCAATGTAATCGGCCGCCATACCCACATGGCGTCCGGTTTCGTCGATCCGTTCATAGGGCATCCAATCCGGATCGACACACATGGTCACCGGCCCCCGGGAGTCCAGGTAGTCTCGCAAGTCCTCGGGAAGCGTTGGCTGTGCCGAGGCGGGCCCTCCCCACCCCCCGAACAGCATGAGCAGGCCCAGGATCGGCAACAGCGGACTTGCATGTAGCGCGGCCCGGTTCGTCCGTCTGTTGTTCATGGCAATTGAAAATCTCAAATGAAATTCATCTAACATTCATACAGAGATCCAAATCACGGGACAAGCCCCCGCTTAGTTCATGTCGCGCACCTTGTTGGCCTCGATCACCGCGAAGGCCATGCCCTGGGTTGGATCGTCGGTGGCAATGGCGGTGATGAAGGCGATGACTTCCAACATGGCGCCATCCTTTTTTCGCCATTGCAGGCGCACTGTCCCGACGTTGTGCTCATCCATGGCCCATTGGGCGGGGTCGGTGGCCCGCTCGAATGCCGCGTCCGAGGCATAAAGAATACGGCTGGATTGTTTGAGCAGTTCGGCTTTTGAGTAGCCGGTGATGATCTCGAACTTGCGGTTCACCCAGACAATGGCATGGTTCCGCATCAGGCCGATGCCGGTCGGGGTGGCGGCGAGAATGCTGGTCAGCAGCGCCTTGTTTTGCAGCAGCTTGTCCTCGGCCAGCTTGCGGTCCGTGATATCCCGGACCAGCCCCAACATCTTCACGGGCTGACCGGAATCGTCGCGCAGGACCTCTCCTGTTTCCGCCATCCAGCGGACGGTCTTGCCATTGGGCCAGATGACCCGATGCTCGACGTCGTAATCGGATTTTCCCGCCAGCGCATCGGCGATGGCTTTTTCCACCTCGTCCAGATCTTCAGGATGAACGCGGGCAGTGAATTCGTCATAGGTTCCCTTGAAGGTGCCCCTGTCCAGGCCGAACAGGTTCTCGATATTCTCCGACCAATAGAGGGAATTCTGTCCGATGTCCCATTCCCAGGTGCCGATATGGGCCGCCACCTGCGCCATTTCAGAGCGCTTCGTGGCATCCTCAAGCGACGTTTGGGCCGATTTCAAGTCATTGATCTCATTGAGGACGATGACCACACCCGACTGGGTGCGCTGGGACACCATGTAGGGGCGCACGCGCAATTGGTACCAGTCCCCCTTTTGGGTTCGCACCTGAAGGGACACCGGCGTTCCCTTCTGATTGACTTGCCGCACCGGTGTCACCAGATCGAAGTCCAGCAACTGGTGGGAAATGTGATCGAAGGGGCGCCCGACATCATGATCCAGGATGTTGAACACCTGTTTGGCATTGGCGGTAAAGCGGCGAATGTCCAAATTTTCGTCGAGGAAAATGGAAATCACCGCCGTCGAATTGACGAAATTGTCCAGATCGTTGGTCAGTTCGGTCAATTCGGTGATTTTGTTCTGATATTCGGCATTGACGGTGAACAGTTCCTCGTTGACCGATTGCAGTTCCTCGTTGGTGCTTTGCAGTTCCTCGTTGCTGGCCAGGAGTTCCTCGTTGGTCGCCTGCAATTCCTCGTTGGAGGTTTCCAGCTCCTCGATGGAGGCCTGTAAATTCTCCCGGGTGAACTGGAGTTCCTGTTCCAGGTCGATGATTCGTTGTTCGGCTTCCTTGCCGATATCGAAACTTTCCGGTGACTCCGCCAGGGTCGGTTTGGTGGGGAAGCGGCCGGTTTCGATGATGAACACGGCGGCCAGACGGCTTTTGCCCCGCTGCTCGGGCAAGGGCCTGATGCGCATATCAACGGAAACCCGTTCCTCATGATTGGCCGTGAGGCGCACATTGGTGAAGGATATCTCGGTTCCGGCACTGAAGACTTTCGACAATCCGGTGGACAGGGCAATGGACAGATCGCTGGCGATCAGCTTGGTGACGTCGTTCACCACCTTGCCGGAAGGTGGATTGAGATAGGCCTTGCTGTCTCCGATCACATGCAGCAGTTCCATGTCCTCGTTCACCAGGATGGTGAAGGGCAGAAATCCATCGGCCAGACCCGCCACGAAGCGCCCAAGCACGCGCTCTTCCTCGTAAATGCTCTGCGCGCGCCCGCCCTCCGGGTCGCGGAAGGTCGGCTGGGAGCGGAACAGTCCCGCCGTCGAAAAACGCTCCGAATGCATCATCGGCTTGCGGTTGCCGCGCGACTTGAAAATTTTCCAGCGGCCGCTGAGGGTATCGAAGAAACTTTCCGCATCGCCCAGGGACTCGCTGCTCCCAAGCACCAGAATGCCGCCGGAGCGCAGCGAGAAATTGAACGCCTCCAATACCCGGATTTGGAGGATCGGTTGCAGGTAGATAAGCAGGTTGCGACAACTGATCAGTTCGATGTTGGTGAACGGCGGGTCCTTGATCAGATTGTGCCGGGCAAACACCACCATCTCGCGGATCTGCCGGGTAACCCGGTAATCGTCGCCCTGCTTGATGAAGTACTTGCTCAACATGTTGGCCGGAATGTCGACGGTGACGCTGACCGGGAAAACCCCGGCGCTGGCCGTGATGATGGCGTCCTGGTCCACATCGGTGGCGAAGATCTTCACATCCCGATGAATACCCGCCCGGTCCATGATTTCTTGGCACAGGATGGCGTAGCTGTAAGCCTCCTCGCCGGTCGAGCAGCCGGCCACCCAGATGCGGAACTCCTCGTTCTTGACCTTGGTGATCAGGGCCGGAAGCCAGTTTTCCTCCAACAGATTGAACACATCCGGATCGCGGAAGAAGCTGGTCACGCCAATCAGCATTTCCCGGTAAAGGGTGGTCTGTTCCGAGGGATGGTGTTCGAGAAAGCGGACGTAGTCTTCCAGACTGTCCACCTGATTGACCGTCATCCGCCGCTCGATCCGCCGCACCACCGTATTGGGCTTGTAATAGGTGAAGTCGATTTTCGATTTCTCGCGCAACATGGAGAAAATGCGGCTGATGCCGGTATTGTCGTTGAGCAGCGTACGCTCATGACCTTCCCGCGCCGTGTAGGGGTGTTTGGAATAGGCCAGCAACTGGCTATGCATCTCATCTGCGGGCAGGATGAAATCCGGCAATCCGCTGGCAATCACGCTGCGCGGCATCCCATTGAACTTTGCCGTGGCTTCTTCCTGCACCATGATCATGCCGCCGGCTTCCTTGACCGCCCGACAGCCGCGGGTGCCGTCACTGCCGGTGCCCGACAAGATGACCGCCACCGCCTTGGACTCGCAGTCCTCGGCCAGCGAGGTCAGGAAAATATCAATGGGCAGGTTGACCGTGCTCGAACTACGCTCCTGCTCGCTCAGCAGCAACGCTCCATGGAAGATCTTCAGGTTCTTCTGCGGCGGGATGAGATAAATGTTGTCGGCCAGCACTTCCATGCCGTTTTCGGCCCGCTGCACCGGGATATCGGTGACCTTGGCCAGCAACTCGACCATCAGGCTCTTGTAATCGGGCGACAGATGCTGGACGACCACAAAGGCGAGGCCCGTTTCAGGCTGCATATGCTTGAAAAAGGCCTGGATGGCCTCCAAACCACCCGCCGAGGCGCCGATACCGACGATGTGGGAGGGGTGAGCCTTCAACCCCTCCGGTGCGGATTTCCCATCGGAATCCGTTATACCTGGCTGATCGTCGCGCACTATCGTCTCCAGTCAATGATCGCTGAATAACGGGCTTTTTGCTGTCGGGGAGCCCCCACCGAGACGAGCGAGTTTACCTTCATTTTTTTTAAAGATGAAGGTAGAATGCAAAAAATTCTCACTTGGATCATGCTCACTGCCATGGATACAGTCAGCCAGAACAGGAGGAAAAATCATATCCTCTCGCTGCGACGTCGTGCGGAGGAGATTCTGGCTTCCGAGGGGAAAAGCCACCGAAATTACAGCGCCGACGAAATCCGCCAACTGGTGCATGACCTGCATGTCTACCAGATCGAAATCGAGATGCAGAATGACGAGCTGTTTCGCTCGCAAAGCGAACTGACGGTCGCCCGTGACGAATATCTGCATCTCTATAACGATGCCCCGGTGGGATATGCCAACGTGGATTCCCGGGGCCGCATCCAGCAGTGCAATGAAACCCTGTGCACGCTGTTTGATCGCGAGCACAGCACCATCGTCGGCGCGCTGCTGGTCGATTTCATTCATCCCAATGACCGGGACGAATTCCTGGGACGCTTCCGTGCTTTTTTCAACCGGCCCGAGGGCAAGGAAATCGACGTTCGCCTGAGCCGGGATCAGAGTGAAACCCATGTGGTCATTTCCGGACGGCGCGCCATGGGTCTCGGTCCCCAGGGGCATGACGAGAACGATTATGTGATGATCGCGCTCACGGATATCTCCGAGAGCAAAAAACTCGAACTGGAGCTGTCGCTGGCCGCCAAGGTGTTCGAAAACAGTATCGAAGGCATTCTGGTGACCGATCGACAGGGACGGATTCTGCGCGTCAACGACGCCTTCACCGTGGTCACCGGATATCGGCAGGAAGAAGTGCTGGGGAAAAATCCGAGCATCCTCAAATCCGACCATCAGGACCCGTCGTTCTATGAGGAGATGTGGAACAGTCTGGTATCGACAGGCAGTTGGCAGGGGGAGATCGTCAACAAGCGCAAGAACGGCGAATCCTATGTGGAATGGTTGAGCATCAGTTCCATCACCGGGCACAACGGCGAAGTGGTGAACTTCGTGGGTATTTTCAGCGACATCACGGAGAAGAAGCTGAACACCCAGCAGATGCAGCAACTGGCCTACAACGACGTCCTGACCGGCCTGCCCAATCGGACCTTGTATTACGACCGCCTGAAGCAGGCGCTGGTGCGGGCCAAGCGGCATGAGAATTGCCTGGCTATTCTGTTCATAGATTTGGACAATTTCAAGGAATTGAACGACACCCACGGCCATGCGGCAGGCGACGACCTGTTGCGGCAGGTGTCGCGGCGGCTCCTGGGCACGGTGCGCTCAAGCGATACGGTCGCGCGCCTGGGCGGCGATGAATTCACCCTTATCCTGGGCGATATCCGGGACGTCGAACAGGCCTCGCTGGAGGCCTCCCGGGTGGCGGAAAACATACTGGAAGCCATCGCCAGACCCTATGACCTGGAGATCCTGCGGTTCCGCGTCTCGGCCAGCATCGGGATCGCCATCTATCCACAGGACGGCAACGTTCTCAGCGATCTGGTCAAACATGCCGATACGGCCATGTATCAGGCCAAGTCCGGCGGCCGCAACACGTTCCGCTTTTTCTCGCAGCAGATGTACGAGGCGCAGCGGGCCAGGACCCTGTTGGCGCGCAGCCTGCACAACGCCTTGGCAGACAACGATTTCACGCTGCACTATCAGCCCATTGTGGATTTGTCCCGCAACCGTGTCTCGGGTTTCGAGGCGCTGATCCGCTGGAATCATCCCGAGCGCGGCGAATTGCCGCCCAACGAGTTCATTCCCCTTGCCGAGGAAACCGGACAGATTCTGGCCCTCGGCAGATGGGTCATCCAGGAGGCTATCGGACAGCTCAAAATCTGGCGCCATGAGGGTTGGACCGATTTGTTCATCGCCATCAATCTATCTGTGCGGCAATTGCTTGATCCGAATCTGCCGTTGCTGCTGGATGAGATCCTGGTCGAATCCCAGGTCCCGGCCGAACTGGTGCATCTGGAAATCACCGAGACGGCCATGCTGAAGGATTCCTCCGAAATCGCCTCCGCCTTGCAACTCATCAAGCGGCTGGGGGTTCGGGTGAGTCTGGACGATTTCGGCACCGGCTATTCCTCCCTGTCCTACGTCAAGATCTTCCCGATGGATACGATCAAGATCGACCGGACGTTCGTGCGCGACATCTTCATTTCCCTGGAGGATCGGTCCATCGTCCTGGCCAGCATCTCCCTGGCCAACAGCCTGAACGTCGCCACCGTCGCCGAGGGTGTCGAGACCGAGGAACAGCTCGAGTTTCTGTTTTCCCAGGGCTGTTACTGCCTGCAAGGCTATCTGATCAGCCGTCCCCTGCCGGCCCCGAATGTTGCCGAATTCCTCTCCCGCTGGGCGGCGGGCCGACCGACTTGAGGCCATCCCCTTTAGGAGGGGTTTTCGGGCTGGGCGCCGGTTTGCAGTTCGGCGCGCAACCGGGGCAGGCTCTCCGGGTGCTCGGCCTGTAGCCAAGTCAGCAGTTCTTCCCGCACATGGCAGCGCAGATCCCAGGCTTTTGAAGCGTCGGCAGCACTGACCAGGGCGCGCAACTCGACCGTGGCGGCGGTGGCGTCGGTCACTTGCAGACCGCACACGCGGCCATCCCACAAGTCGGAGGCCTCGACGATGCGGCGCAATTGGGCGCGCACCGCGTCCACAGGTATGGTGTAATCCGCATGGATAAATACGGTACCCATGATCTCGGCCGTCTTGCGGGTCCAATTCTGGAACGGGTTCTCGATGAAATGTGATAGCGGAGTGATCAGCCGTCGCTGGTCCCAGATCCGCACCACCACATAGGTCGAGCTGATCTCCTCGATGCGCCCCCACTCCCCCTCGATGATCACCACGTCGTCGATATGGATCGGACCGGTCAGGGCAATCTGGAGCCCGGCAATCAGGTTGCCAAGCGCCGGTTTGGCCGCCATGCCGATGACCAATCCGGCCACCCCGGCCGAGGCGAACAGGCTGATGCCGATTTCCCGGGCGCGCGGCACACTCATCAGGATCAGGCACAAAATGACGATCACAATGATGGCGACCAGAATCCGCCGCACCACGATCATCTGGGTATGCATCTGCCGCGCCCGCAAATTGTCGGCCACATCCAGGCGAAAAGTATGCTGCACGAAATCCGTGATGGTGCCGGTGAGCGATATACCCAGCCAGCCCACCGACAAAATCAACGCCAGAACCAGCCCCTGGCGCACCATGGATAAAGTGACAGGCTCCAGCCCCACCGACGGAACAAGGGCCAGGAAAGCCAAAAACAGAATAATGTACAAAACAGGGCGACGACTGCGACGGAGCAGGGAATCATCGAGAACGGTATCTGTTTTGGCGGCAATCCTCAGGGTGAAACTGAAAAAAATCCAATGTCCCAACAGGACCGCCGATGTGGCAGATACGAAAATGATCGAAGGTCCCGCCCAGGCGGGAAGGTCTTGCCATGTCATGACCTTGGTTGCTCCTTGTTGTTGATGTTCAGTCGTCTGAGTCGAGTCAGGCCCGCCAGAAATCCCGATTGAACAAAATCAGCACCGTGAAGACTTCCAGCCGCCCCATCATCATGGCCAGGGCCAGAATCCACTTTGCCGCATCGGGGAGGGTGGCAAAGTTGCCCGCCGGTCCGATGATCGGACCGAGACCGGGGCCAACATTGGTGATGGCCGTGGCGCTGGCCGTCACCGCCGTCACCAGGTCCAGCCCCATGGCCGAGAGCACCACCGAAAACATCGCCACAGTGCCCAGAAAAACGGCCAGAAAAGCCAGCACCGAGGTGGGCACGTCGGTGCCCAGAGCCTTGCCGCCGTAGCTCATGGGCACCACCCGATGGGGGCTGATGAGTTTCAGCACATGGGCCCGCACGACGATCCGCAGGACCTGGAACCGATAAATCTTGATCGCCCCGCTGGTCGATCCGGCGCAGCCGCCGACAAAGGTCAGCATGAAAAAAGCTCCCACCGCCGCCGCTCCCCAGGACCCATAATCCTCCGATGCGAAGCCGGTGGTGGTCACCACCGAGACCACGTTGAAGGCGACCAGCCGCAAGGCGGTCAAAAATTCGACCCCGCGCGCATTTTCCAGCCAGACGCTGAGCAAAAGGATGGTCAGGGTCAGGAACAGCACGAAGCCACGAATTTGTGGGTCGTCGATCAGCGCCCGTCTGTGCCCCTTCATCTGTTTGATGTAAGCCACGAAAGGCAAGGCGCCAAGGATCATGAAAAGGGTCCCCGTCCATTGCGCGGCGGGACTGGGGAAAAAGCCGAACGAGGCGTCATGATTGGAATACCCACCGGTGGACAACGTGGTCATGGCATGGCAGACGGCATCGAACGGGGTCATGCCTTCAAGCCCAAACAGCACCGCGCAGAGCAGTGTCAGGGCGGTATAGACGCCCAGAATCCAGGCGGTCATGTGAAAGGCACTGGCCGCGATCTTTTCGGATTCACCGGAGCTTTCAGTGCGGAACAGCTGCATCCCGCCGACCCGCAGGTAGGGCAGCATGACAATGGCCATGACGATGATGCCGACCCCCCCGGCCCATTGCAGCAAGGCCCGCCACAACAACACCCCGACCGGGAAAGTGTCGAGCCCGGTGAACACGGTCGACCCGGTGGTGGTCATCCCCGACATGGCCTCGAAAAAGGCATCCGTATAGCCATGCCCAAGCCCGATGAACGGCAGCGCGGAAAACGACGGCACGATGATCCAACAGGCGGCGGTGAGCAGAAAGGTTTGCCGTATGTCCAGGCGGAGCGGGTCGGGACTGAGGGTGGCCAGAACCAGTAGGCCGCCGACGAACGCGGTGATTGCCGCCGAGAGGACGAATGGAATCCAGTCCGGATTGTCCTGCACCGCATCGGCGGCGGCCGGAATCAGCATGGTCGCCGCGAGCCCCAGGAGCAGCGCCCCGACAATGCGAAAGATAGGTTTGAATTCCATGGAGGAACCGTTCGTCCCGGATGGTGGTCGGGCAGACTTTAGCGCAGTCGCGGGGCCGCGTCACCCTCGCATTGGTCCCGGTGCTGGCGTCCCAGGCCCCCGCCATTGGGCCGCGCCAGCAGCCGGTAGGATTGCCGCTTGCGGCTTTCGGCGACCACAGTGGTTCCGGCATAGAGCTGTTTTCCGGCCTCGACCATGAGCACGCCGCCAATGCCCGGGAACCAACTCCGACCGACCTTTTCCCAGGCCGGGGCCGCGGAAAGCATCATGCGCCAGCGAAACGGCGGCATGAAAAGCGCCTGTTCGGTGCGGATGGGCGTAAACAGGCATTCGCGCAACAGACGTGAAATCTGGGTCGGGGAATAGGGATGGCCATGGCCGAACGGTGTGCGTTCGGTTTGCGCCCACAGACCGCGCCGGTTGGGCACGATGATCAACACCCGGCCACTGCCGCTGAGCACCCGCCAGACCTCGCGCAACAGGGGGCGCACCTGTTCGGAACTCTCCAGACCATGGGCCAGCAGCACCAGATCCATGGAAAGATCGGGAAACGGCAGTTCCAGTTCCTCGGTCAATGTGGTCAGGTTCTTGTCGTCGGCAGGCCAATGGAGCACCCCTTGCGGGGCCGGCATGGCGGCCACCACCCGTGCCGCCTCGCTACGGAACAGTCCCAGAAACGGAGCCGCATAGCCCAGGCCGAGAAGGGTCATGCCCGTCACATCCGGCCACATCAGGCGGAGTTGCAGGCGCAATGCCCGGCGTGCCACATGGCCCAGGTCGCTGGCGTAAAAATCCCGCAAATCGACAATATCGTTCCACATGGCGCCCAGTGTACCCCCAAATTCGCCGCTTGCCCAATCGTCCCTTGCCGCCCGGCCCGACCATGCATAGACTTTCCCCCCACAGCTACAGCAAGGGGAGGACACCATGCCCGGCATGGAAATCATACAGGTTCCCGTGCTCACGGATAATTACGTCTATCTGCTGCATGATGCGGACAGCGGCCAGACGGCGGTGGTCGATCCGGCGATGGCGCAGCCGGTGCTGTCGGTGCTCAACGAGCGGAACTGGACGCTGGATTACATCCTGTGCACCCACCACCATCGGGATCATGTGGGGGGCAACGAGGACCTGAAAATGGTCACCCGCTGTCAGATCGTCGGCGCGGCCAACGATGCCGAGCGCATTCCCGGCCTCGACATCGGCCTAAGCGAAGGGGATTTGTTCAAACTGGGGTCATTGACCGCGCAGGTGCTGGAGGTGCCAGGCCATACCATGGGCCATATCGCCTTCTGGTTTGCCGAGGCGGAAGCCCTGTTTTGCGGGGACACGTTATTCAGCCTCGGCTGCGGGCGATTGTTCGAGGGCACCCCAAAATTGATGTGGAAATCCTTGAGCAAACTGCGCGCCCTGCCCGACACCACGCAGGTGTTCTGCGCCCATGAATATACCAACGCCAACGCGGATTTCGCGCTTTCCATCGACCCGGCCAACAAGGACCTGCGGAGCCGGGCCGGAGAGGTGGTCCGATTGCGCGAACAGGGACAATCGACGGTCCCGTCGCGGCTGGGCGAGGAAAAGAAATGCAATCCCTTCCTGCGCGCCGACCATCCGGCCCTGCAACTGGCCTTGGGCATGAACGGGCTCGATCCGGCCCAGGTGTTCGCTGAAATCCGCCATCGCAAGGATGTTTTCTGATGATGCAACTCGCCTATTCCCCTACCTCGCCCTTTGTCCGCAAGGTGATCGTCACGGCGCACGAATGCGGTTTATTCGCGCGGCTTGAAATGCTGCCGAAAGCCGCCTTTCAGGAGGGTCATGGTCCGGCAGACGTCAACCCCCTGGGCAAGGTTCCGGCGTTGCGGCTCGCCGGGGGCGAAGTGCTCTATGACTCGCCGGTGATTTGCGAATATCTGGACAGCCTGCACGACGGCGTGGCGCTGTTCCCACCCTCCGGCGGCACCCGTTGGACGGCGCTGCGCCGACAGGCCCTGGGTGACGGGATCATGGATGCGGCGGTGGCGATCCGTATGGAATCCCTGCGTCCCGAGGGCGAGCAGTCGCCGACGTTCGCGTTTGCCCAACGGGACAAGATCACCGCCGCCCTGGATGTCCTGGAAGGCGAGGCGGACGAACTGGGACAGGGATCGACAACCATCGGCCAGATCGCCATTGCCTGTGCCCTGGGCTATCTGGATTTTCGATTTGCCGCCACCCCCTGGCGGACGGAACGGCCCCGGCTAAAGGCCTGGAACGACCTCTTCGCGGCCCGCAAATCCATGACCGAGACGATCCACAGCGCCCCATGACGGCGGCGGAGGGGATTGGGCACCGGCTATGCCTTGCCCGAATCCCTTCCGGGTGCGACACTCCGAACCGGCATTCATTGCGATAGTGCAGGAGTTATCCTTGGGAAACGTCGGTCTTTTGAAGCGGGGGTCCTGGCTGGATATATTCCGCGACAGGACCAGCGGACCCGGTGCCGCCGATGAGCGGATCAAGCTTTTTTCCTCGCAGCTCGACGAAAAAATCTATGAAAAATGGAACCTGGGCCACGATATCGTGTTGGCCTGGTGCCCGGCTCCCCTGGCGCTGGATCTGGTGGTGGTGCCCCATTACCGCATCGCCGAGGTGGTCGCCGGACTTGGCGACCCCATTGCCGACGCCATGGGGGACGGGGCGACCAGCGCCCTGGAACGCATTCTCTCCGGGGCCAAACAGGCCAATCCCGACCGCCTGCTGGCCATTGCCCAATTGTTCGATACCGAGCCTCTCCGCCTGGACCTGAGCTTCACCCCGGGGGAGGATCTGCCCTTATTGACCGTCGATGCCCTGGTCCGGCGCTATTCCATCTCGCTGGTGGAGGACCGGGCGGTGGCGCTGTTTGATGCGGTGGGCTTTTCCCTGGTCTCGCCGTTCGAGCAGGTGACGCAGCTCAACAGCCTGTCCTATTCGGTCAACGCGGCCTATTCGAAGCTGTTGGAAAAGAACATTGAGATCAAGTTCGCCCGCTCCACCACCGGCGACGGCTATTACATCTGGAACCGCATTTCCTCCATCCGGGCCAATCTGGACCTCTATCACTTCATGCATCTGGTGATGGCCGACAACGCCATCGCCCGTATTAAGTCCAGCGGTCGCACGGTGCCCTACCTGCGCACCTGCTTCCATGTGGGCTCACACTACGAATTCTTTCAGGCCGAGGGGCTCAATCCGACGGCGGTGAGCTATATCGTCGGCGATGTGACCATCGTGCTGGCGCGGATGATTTCCAGCGCCCTGCCGGGGCAGATTCTGATCGGCAATTTCCGCGCCCCGATGATCGAGTCCGGCACCGGCCGCACCCACCGCATCGACGCCCTGGACTTCATCAAGCGGGCCGAGGCCACCATCTCCAACCTGGAGGGGCTGGTGCTGTCGGGGGAGGCCATCGAGTCCATCCGTTGTTATCTGACCGGTCCTAAATACCCGGACGGCTCATTCGGCATCAGCCGGTTCGTTATCCACGACAAGCACGGCCAGCCGCATCAGGTATTCAACGCCAAGGTGAACATCTATCGCCGCAACGCGCCGCCGATTTTCCTCGGCTTGCAGCATACGGACCTGGACCCGTTCCGTGAAAATGCCGACGAAGAGATCATTCATTTCTCCAGCGCCGGGGAACGGCTGGATTAGAGTGCCACCGGCAGGGTAAAATAGAAGGTACTGCCCTTCCCGGGTTCGCTTTCAACCCAGATACGGCCGCCGTTTCGTTCCACGATGTTTTTGCAAACGGCCAGTCCAATCCCCGTGCCCTCGAAGGCTTCGCGGCTGTGCAGACGCTCGAAAATTCCGAAGATCCGATCGAAATATTCCGCTTTCATCCCAATGCCATTGTCGGTGACGGAAAAAGTGGCATAGCCCCCGGCAACCGACGCGGCGACCTCGACCCGAGGCGTTGTCGCCTCATCCTGATATTTGAACGCATTACTTATAATGTTTTGGAATAATTGTACCATATGACCATGATCGGCGCGAACGACCGGCAGATCCTTGAAAAGCAGGCGTCCCCCTTGTGACTCTATCTGGAGCCTCAAGTTATCGGAGACGGCGCGCACGACCTGCAGGGTGTCCACGGCATCGCGTGCCACGGCCTGGGTTTGAATTCTGGAAAAGAGGAGCAGATCCTGAATGAGCGCATCCATGCGTTTCGCCCCCTCCACCGCGAATCCGATGTAATCCTTGATGTCGCCTTCCTGACAGGCACTGCATTTCCGCTCGATCAATTGCAGATAGCTGGTAATCATGCGCAAGGGTTCGCGCAGGTCGTGGGAGGTCAGATGGCTGAACGTCTGAAGGTTTTCGTTGGAGGCGCGCAGGGCATCCTCGGTGAGCTTGCTTTCCGTGATGTCCTGAACCGTACCCATGGAGCGCAGCACATTGCCCTCGGCATCGCGGGTATGTTCACATTTTTCGCGGACCCAGCGGACTGATTTGTCATCGTTGCGAACGATCCTGTGCACCACATCGTAGGGATTCTTTCCCTCCACGGAACCGCGAAACTGGGACTGGACCTCGTCCACATCGTCAGGATGGATGGCCTTGATAAAGGCCTCGTAGGTGGCACCGAAGCGATCTTTGTCAATGCCGAATATGCTGAAGACTTGGTCCGACCAGGTCAGTTCGTTGGTCGTCAAATCCAGGGTCCAACTGCCCATATTGGCAATTTTCTGCGCGTGAGTGAGGTTTTGCTCGCTTTCCATCAGGGCCTGCTGGGCTTTTTGCCTTATTGCTTCCAGCTCCACCTTTTCGGTCACGTCTTCCAGAAAAACGAAAAAACAGCCCTGCCGCGCAACGGAATGGGTCGTCACCACCTCAACCGGCCAAATCGACCCATCCTTGCGCCGGTGACGGGTTCGGAAGCGGGCAAAGCCCTCTGTACTGATTTGCCGAATGCGGGCCGCCGTATCCTCGGCGGATTCCTCCACATCCAGGTCCCCGATCCGCATGCCGATCAGCTCGCTCGGCCCGTACCCCGAAAGTTTGGCATAGGCGGTATTCACTTCCAACAGCCGACCCGTGAGATCCAGAACCCAAAAGCCCATGGCCGGGGTGTTGATGGCCGCTTTGTATATGTCGAGGGAGTCCTGGAGATCCCGCTCCAATTTCTTGCGCTCGGAGATATCCTGGGCCAGACCGCAAATCAGCTCGACCCCGTCCTTTTCGAAGATGGATACGGTGACTTCCGCCTCGTAATCCGAGCCGTCCTTGCGCCGATGAACGGTCTCGATGCGCGTCTTCCGATTGACTCGCAGCTCGTTGAGAACCCGCGCCCAGACCGCCTCGTCGGTCTTTGGGTCCACGTCGGCCACGCGGAGCGCCAACAGTTCCTCCCGGGTATAGCCCAGAGCCTTGCAGGCGGCGGGGTTGGCCTCCACAAGACGCCCCGTCTGGTCGGCCCAATAGACCTCCAACGCTGTATGCTCAAGGGCGAATTGAGCCATTTCCTGTTCGAGCATGCCCGGCCTTCTACAGATTTGAATGGGTTTAACTTTGCCGAAAATATACGGTAGTGGCATCAAAATTAAATATATTTATGTGGCTTGCTCAATCCTGCTGCCCGACCCGGAGCCTGGATCACTCACGAAAGCGATTCCCTTCCGTCTGTCTTGGATCGAGGGCATAGGCGGCCACGGACGTACGAGGAACCGGCTGAAAGGGCGCCTGCTCTTCCGGCGGGACGGCAGGCGACCGGCGCATGCGCCACAGGGAAAATCCGCCGAGAAGCAATCCGGTAAGGGCGGTGAAGGCAAAGAGTCCCAAAGGCCCCATCCCCTCCATCAGCAGCGAGGCCAACACCGGCCCGGCCATGGCGCCCGCACTGTACGACAGGATCAGGCCACCGGACATGGCCACGAAGCCGTCTGCCTTGGCGTGGTCGTTGGCCTGCGCCACGCTCAACGGATAGAGGGTGAAGGCCAAGGCTCCGAACCCCACCACCAGAGGCCCGATCCAGGTTTGAAATCGTTCGTTGAAGGCTTGCGGATCGGGCAGCATATCGGCGTCGAAGGGCAGGGTATCAAGGGCTTCCGGGCTGAATTGCCCCGCCGTCACCGCCACAATGCCGAGGCTGAACAAGGCCATCCCGAACCCGTTGCCGAGAATGGCCCATCGGCGATCCACCCGGTCGGAAAGCCGTCCCATGGGCCACTGTAGCAGCATACCGCCGATAATCGCCGCCCCCATAAACCAGGCGACGCCACTCGGGTCCAAGCCCATGCGAAGCCCAAAAATCGGCCCCATACCGTAAAAGGCCCCGAGCAGCATGCCGGAAGCGGCGCAGCCGCTGACACCGAGCGGCGAAACCTTCCACAGCGCCCGGAGAGCCAGCCGGGAGGATGTTAACAGGGCCGGGCCGGGCGTGCGGGTCAGGGCGACCGGCACCACAGCCAGGGACAACAGCACCGAGGATAGGGCGAACAGCACAAATCCTTCGACCGGAAACGTGGCCAGCAACAATTGCCCCAGCCCCGTGCCAAGGCCAGCGGTCAGCGTATAGATGGATAGTATGGTGCCGCGCGTGGCGTTGTCGGCCCGCTCGTTGAGCCAGCTTTCGGCGCAGATGAACAGCCCGGCCATGCAGAGCCCTTCGATCACCCGCAGGCCCCACCAGACCAGCGCCCCTTCGTTGAAGGCATGAAGCAACGAGGCGGCGGAAAACAGGGATGCCAGAGCACTGAACGTCCGAATATGCCCCACTTGTTGAAGAATGCGGCTGGACAGCAGAGCCCCCAGAAGCAGGCCGAAAAAATAGCCGGAAACGATCAGCCCATTGGAAAAGGCACCGGCTCCACTCTGTCCGAGCCGCACCCCGATCAGCGAGGTCAACAGCCCGTTGGCGATCATCAACAGAGCCACCCCGGTCAACAGGGCCGATACGGGCAAAACAATCCGATGCATGGCGGCTTCCATGGTGCGAGCAGGGGGACCGAGAGTGCCCCGCTCCCCCCGCTCGTGCAAGGCTGGAGTCTGGCCTACATGCCAATTTCCCGTTGCTCGTGCCGCAATCCCATGTAGAGACTGACGCACATGGCCAGCAACACCAGGGTGAAGGGCAGTCCCACGGTGATCGCCGCCGCCTGTAGAGCCCCGAGCGCATCCGCCCCGCCGCCAAACAACAAGGCACCGGCGACGACGCCTTCGATGGTCGCCCAGAAGATGCGCTGCGGAACAGGCGCATCCAGCTTGCCGCCAGCGGTGATGCTGTCAATCACCAACGAGCCGGAATCCGAGGAGGTGACGAAAAACACCAGCACCAGACAGATGGCGACGAACGATACGATACCCGTCAACGGCAGATGGGACAGCATCTGGAACATGGCCAACGAGACGGTGCTGATGCCATTGGCCAACTCGCCGATATTGGCCTGCACCTGCTCCAGGGCGGAGCCGCCGAAAACAGACATCCAGACCAGGGTGACCAGGGTCGGCACCAGCAACACGGCAATCAGGAATTCACGCACCGTACGGCCCTTCGAGACACGGGCGATGAACATGCCGACGAACGGTGACCAGGAAATCCACCAGGCCCAATAGAAGACCGTCCAGCCGTGATAGAACTTCTCATCCGTGCGATCGATCCAGTTGCTCAGAGGTATCAGGTTTTCCACATAAGCAACGACGGTCGTCCCCATGGTGCTGAGAATGGCCAGGGTCGGCCCGAAGACAAAGACAAACAGCAACAGCAGCAGGGCCATACCCATGTTGATGTTGGACAGCACCTTCACCCCGCCGTCCAATCCGCGAACAACCGATACCACCGCTACCGAAGTGACCGCGATGATAATGGCGATCTGCGTATTGATGCTATTGGGAATATCGAACAGGAAATGCAGCCCGCTGGCGGCCTGCTGGGCTCCGAAGCCAAGAGATGTCGCCAGACCGAACAGCGTCGCCAGTACGGCAACCACATCAATGATGTGGCCGAACCAGCCCCAGGAATGATCCCCGATCAGCGGATAGAACGCCGACCGGATGGTCAGCGGCAATCCCTTGTTATAAGCGAAGAACGCCAGCGACAAGGCGACCACGGCATAAATGGCCCAGGGATGCAGCCCCCAATGGAACATGGTTGCCCCCATGGCCATGCGTGCCGCTTCCGGTGTGCGCGCTTCAACGTTCAGCGGCGTACCCCACCAGTCGGTGAAATAGGCGGTCGGCTCGGCGACACTCCAGAACATCAATCCGATGCCCATGCCCGCAGCAAACAGCATGGCAAACCACGACATGGTGGAGAATTCCGGCTTGGCATCCGCTCCCCCGAGACGGATCTTGCCCACCGGCAGAACGATCAAGACCAGACAGAACACCACGAAAATGTTGCCGCCGACCATGAACAGCCAATCAAAGTTGTTGATCGACCAGGACTTTGTGCCATCGAAAATTTCCTTGGCCGGTTCGGGAGAAATGAGGGTTCCCAAAACAAAAAACAACACCAATACAGCAGAAATCCAAAATACGGGGTGATGGATATCCATACCGAATTTATGAATATTATCTTGGCCTACCTCATATTCAGTATCATAAATTCCTTCACTTTCGACTGCCATCAACACGCTCCATAGGTTTGTTTCCCATGAGAGCATCCTATTCGATTCGATTAATTATTTGAACCCCCACAGGGATTATTTATCAAAACTTTTCTTGATATTGTACGGAACTGGTTGAAATCATTTCCAGATGCTCTTGCCGCTGCCGGGTAGGCCGAGGCGGCCCCACAGGGCATCGACCTTGTCGATCACGCCCTGGTCCATGCGGATTTTCTGGCCCCATTCGCGCTTGGTTTCCGGCGGCCATTTATTGGTGGCGTCGAAACCGATCTTGCCGCCCAACCCTGATTCCGGGGAGGCGAAATCCAGGTAGTCGATGGGCGTGTTTTCCACCGTATGGGTATCGCGCACCGGGTCCATGCGGGTCGACATGGCCCACATCACATCCTTCCAGTCCCGCGCATTGATGTCGTCATCGACGATGATCAGCCACTTGGTATACATGAACTGGCGGAGATACGACCAGGCCCCCATCATCACCCGCTTGGCGTGGCCCGGATAAGCCTTCTTCATGGAGATGACGGCGATGCGGTAGGAGCAGCCCTCCGGCGGCAACCAGAAATCGACGATTTCCGGGAACTGCTGCTGCAACAAAGGGATGAACACCTCATTCAGCGCCTCGCCGAGCACGCTCGGCTCGTCCGGCGGGCGGCCGGTGAAGGTGGAGAGGTAAATCGGCTTGTGACGCAGGGTGATGGCGCTGATCTCAAACACCGGAAACCGTTCGACCGAATTGTAATAGCCGGTGTGATCCCCATAGGGGCCTTCGTCGGCTTCTTCATCCAGCAGCACATGGCCTTCGAGGATGATCTCCGCCGTCGCCGGGACCTTCAACGGGATGGTTTTGCAGTCCACCAGTTCCACTTTCTTGCCGCGCAGGAGCCCGGCGAACTGGTATTCGGACAGGGTGTCGGGGACCGGGGTGACGGCGGCCAGGATGGTCCCCGGATCGGCCCCGATGACGGCGGCGGCCGGGAATGGCCCCCGGCCCGCCGCCTTCCAGCGGGCGAAATGCTGCGCCCCGCCGCGATGCTTGAGCCAGCGCATGATGCAGCGGTTCTTGCCCAGCACCTGCATGCGGTAGATGCCCAGATTGAAACTGTCGGTCTTGCCTTCGCCGGGGCCATGGGTGACCACCAGCGGCCAGGTGATCAACGGGGCGGGCTCGCCGGGCCAGCAGGTCTGCACCGGCAGTTTGCTCAGGTCGATGTCGTCGCCGGTCCAGACCACCTCCTGGCACGGAGCGCGGGAGACGGTCTTCGGCTTCATGGAGAGCACGGTCTTGACCATGGGCAGCAGACCGATGGCCTCTTTCAGCCCCCCCGGCGGTTCCGGCTGACGCAGGAATGCCAAGGTCTCGCCCACCTCGCGCAATTCCGACGGCTCCCGATTCATCCCCCAGGCCACCCGCTCCACGGTGCCGAACAGATTGACCAGCACTGGCGTGTCGTAGGGCGTGCCGTCGGGACGCAGCGGAGTCTCGAACAGTACCGCCGGGCCGCCCTCGGCCAGCAAACGAGTCTGGATTTCGGTCATTTCCAAGAAGGGCGACACCGGCTCGGTGACCCGCACCAAGCGGCCCGCCTTTTCCAAACGGTCAAGGAACTCGCGCAGGCTTTCATAGGACATGGGGGTTTCCGTTCGCTGAGGTGGGCTCGGGGGATTATGCCACAGCTCGGCGACGGGAAAAGCCGTTTCCGGGAAGGATGGAAAATGTTAGCCTCCCACCATGATCCCGCTTTCCATGGCCCGCACTGTTTTGCAGCGTCTGCTCGACGAAATCACCGACGAGACCGGCGGGCCGGCCCTGGCGCGTTGGACTGATGATGCCGCCATCGACCGACAGATCACCGCTTTTCGCGAGATTCTCGATGGCCTGCCGCTGTCCTTCGAGCGCTTGCAGGCCATGGCCCGGGAAGAGCGTGATTTCGGGGCCTTGCTGGCCGAAACCCGGCTGCGCGCCTTGATCGAGCACTGCCGGATCGTCCTCGGGGTGCTGAACAAACAGCAATAAGTTCAACACAAGGCCATAATGTGCGTGTTGAAACCGGCCCGTTGGCACTATACTTTTCGTAATATGAAGTCGCCTTCGAGGGACAGACCATGAGCACGGAAGCCCGCCGCAACGGTGGCCCGAAAATGGAATGGTACCAGCGGTTGCTGGATACCGGCATAGCCCTGTCGTCGGAGCGCAATCACGACAAACTGATGGAACTGATCCTGCACGAGGCCAAGGACCTGTGCCATGCCGACGGCGGCACCTTGTACCTGCGCACGGAAAAGGATTCGCTGAAGTTCGTCATCATGCTCAACGATTCCCTGAACATTGCCATGGGCGGCACCACCGGCAAGGAGATCCCCTTTCCGCCGTTGCAGATGTATCGCGAGGACGGGCGCGGCAATCACAACAACGTCGCCACCCACGTGGCCATTTCCAAGGAGACCATCAATATCCCCGATGCCTACGAGGCCGAGGACTTCGATTTCTCCGGCACCCGCAAGTTCGACCAGGGCACCGGCTACCGCTCCAAATCCTTCCTCACCGTGCCCTTGATGAACCACAAGGAAGAGGTCATCGGCGTCCTGCAACTGCTCAATGCCCAGGACCCGGAAACCGGCGAGGTCATCCCCTTCAGCGCCGAGATCCAGCCGATCATCGAATCCCTGTCGTCGCAGGCCGCCGTCGCCCTGGACAACCAGCAACTGATTTCGGCCCAGAAGGACCTGCTGGCCTCGTTCATCCAGATGATCGCCGGGGCCATCGACGCCAAGTCGCCCTACACCGGCGGCCACTGCCAGCGGGTCCCCGAACTGACCAAGATGCTGGCCCATGCCGCCTGTGATTCCAAGGAACCTCCGTTTGCCGATTTCCAGTTGGAAGACGACGGCTGGGAAGAACTGCATATCGCGGCCTGGCTGCACGATTGCGGCAAGGTGACCACGCCCGAGGCGGTGGTGGACAAGGCGACCAAGCTGGAATGCATCTATGACCGCATTCACGAAATCCGCATGCGGGTCGAGGTGCTCAAGCGCGACGCCGAATTGGATTTCTACCGCGACCTGAAGGCGGGCAAGGGCAGCGAGGCCGATCTGCAAGCCCGGCTCGAAGCTCGGCTGGCCCAGCTTGACGAGGATTTCGCCTTTATCGCCGAATGCAACCTGGGCGGTGAATTCATGGCCCCGGAACGGGTCGAGCGCCTCCAGAACATCGCTCGGGAAACCTGGACCCGCACCCTCGACGACCGGCTGGGGCTGGCCCACGAGGAACTGCAACGCTATCCCAAGGACCACCCCAACCCGCCGGTGGTCGAGCCTCTGCTGGCCGACAAGCCGCAACACCTCATCGCCCACGACAAGGAACAGAAGGAACAATTGGTCCATTACAAGGAAATGGGATTCAACATGGTACCGCCGCCGCACAAGGCCAATCGCGGCGAACTGTGCAATCTGGCCATCGGACGCGGCACACTGACCGATGAGGACCGCTTCAAGATCAACGATCATATCGTGCAGACCATCTTCATGCTCGGTGCCCTGCCGTTCCCCAAACACCTGAAGAACGTGCCGGAATATGCCGGCGGCCATCACGAAAAAATGGATGGCGGCGGCTATCCGCGCGGCCTGAAGAAGGATCAGATGTCGCTGCCCGCGCGGATCATGGCCATCGCCGATATTTTCGAGGCCCTGACCGCCGCCGACCGCCCTTACAAGAAGCCCAAGACCCTCAGCGATGCGGTGCGTATCATGTCGTTCATGACCAAGGATGCTCATATTGATGCGGATCTGTTCCGGTTGTTCCTGACCAGCGGCATTTACAAGGAATACGCCACCTTGTTCCTGAAGCCGGAACAGATCGACGAGGTGGACATCTCCCAATACCTGCCGCAAGCCGCCCAATGAACCCCATCGAGCTGGCGCTGCGCTATCCTTACGGATTGCCCCATTCCTCCTATGTGCTGACCGCTGCCGGGCCGCAGCCCTGGACGGCGGATGTGTGTCTGGAGGGCCGGACCCCGGTGCTGGCGGTCGGGGCCAATCAGGCGTCGGAACGACTGGCGATGAAATTTCCCGAACTGCGAGATCGCGAACAGATCCCGGTGCAGCGGGGCACCCTGGACGGTTTCGACGCGGTCTATTCGGCGCATTTTTCGGTCTACGGGTCGATCCCGGCGACTCTCCATCCGTTGCCCGGCGGCACCGTGACCCTCTGCGTCACCTGGCTCACCCAGGCCCAGTTGCCGGTCATGCACCAGAGCGAGGCGGTGGGCAAAAACTATGATTTCGTGGTGCTGGAGGGGGCCTGCTTCCGCAGCGAACAGGGGACGGAAGTCCCCCGTCCGTTCACCTACCTGTCGCGGCGCGGGGCCTGGGCTCCGGAGGGCCTGCCCATCGGTCTGGCCGCCGTCTCCGCCACCGGTCGCCCCTATGGGGCGCTGACCCAGATGCAGGTGCAGGAACTGGCCCGATTGCGGCTGTCTCCGCGTGACACCCTGGGCAGTTTCGTGGCGGCGACCATCGACGACCGGGACCTGCGCCAGTCCCGTACTGCGCGACTGGCGGAACAGGCCCTGCCGCCTCAGAAGGGCTCCAGTTCCGTATCCCAGTAAAGATAATCCCGCCAACTCTCGTGCAGAAAGTTTGGCGGGAACGAACGTCCATTGTGCTGAAGCAGGTAGGCCGACGGTTCAATCGGCTCCTGCCTGGGATACATGGACGTTCGGTCGGGCATCCGGTTGCTCTTGCGCAGATTGCACGGGGCGCAGGCGGTGACCACGTTTTCCCAAGTGGTGCGTCCGCCGCGCGAGCGCGGAATCACATGATCGAAGGTCAGGTCATTGGCGGCGAAGGACTCGCCACAATACTGGCAGGCGAAACGGTCGCGCAGGAACACGTTGAACCGGGTGAAGGCCGGGCTTTTGGCCTGCGGCACATATTCCTTCAGCGAGATCACGCTGGGCAGGCGCATTTCCATGCTGGGCGAACGAATGGCCCGATCATATTCGGAAACCACATTGACCCGGCCGAGAAAAACCGCCTTCACCGCTTCCTGCCAGGACCACAGGGAGAGGGGAAAATAACTCAGCGGACGAAAGTCCGCGTTGAGAACCAGGGCCGGCGCGTCTGGGGACAAAATAAGCTCCTATCCGTTCCGTCGGGCGCAGCATACAACATCTTGTATCGGGTGCCAAATACCTGGACCATGAAATTCACGTTAAGCTATCCTGGCCGTCATGAGCCGCCCCGTGGTCACCCGTTTCGCCCCCAGCCCGACCGGATATCTGCATCTGGGTCATGCCTATTCGGCGCTTTTTGCCCAGGCGCGGGCGAGGGACAGCGGCGGGCGTTTTCTGCTGCGCCTGGAGGACATCGACCCGGGCCGCTGCCGTCCCGAATATGAGACGGCCATATATGAAGACCTGGTCTGGCTGGGGCTGAGCTGGGAGACCCCGGTGCGCCGCCAGTCCGAGCATCTGGCCGACTATGCCCGCGCCCTGGAGCGATTGAACGATGCGGGACTGCTCTATCCGTGTTTTTGCAGCCGCTCCGATATCGCCGCCAGCACCACCGCCCCGCACGGTCCCGACGGGCCGATCTATCCGGGCACCTGCCGCCGCCTGGATCCGGGCGTACGGCAGGAACGTCTGGCGCGCGGCGATTCCCATGTGGTGCGCCTGGACATGGCCCGGGCGGTGTCACGGACGGGCGCTCTGTGCTGGCACGATACGGCGCGCGGACCGCAAACCGCCCGACCGGAACAATTCGGTGATGTGGTGTTGGCCCGCCGCGATGTCGCGACCAGCTATCATCTGGCGGTCACCCTCGACGATCATCTGCAAGGGGTTAGCCTGGTCACCCGGGGCGAAGACCTGTTCGAAGCCAGCCATGTGCACCGGCTGTTGCAGGCCCTGCTGGATCTGGACACCCCCGACTATCATCATCATCCCCTGCTGTATGGGCCGGACGGCAAACGGTTCGCCAAACGCGACCGCTCGTTGACCCTGCGCGCCCTGCGCGAGGCGGGGCACCCTCCAGAAACGGTGCGGAAAATGGCCGGTCTGCTGACCTAAATCAATTGCAGCCCCCCGGACGCGCCGCTATAGTCCAGGTCACATTTGTAAAAACGAGATCAAAAGGAAGCGGGCTATGTCCGAAACCGCGCCGCCGTTTTCCCCGGTGCTGCTCGCCGGGTTCGTGCTGCGGCCGCTGCCGCCGAGGCTGTTGCAGCCGCTGCTCGATCTGTCCATGACTCTTTTGCGCCGTCGTCACCCCGATGTGTTCGAGCGGCTGTCGGGCATGGCGGTGCCCTTGGTGTTGATTGATCCGATAGACCTGCCCCTCCGCTTTCTGCTCCATGCGGATCCACAGGCCCCGCGACTGACCGCCCTCGGCGACGGTTCGGAAGTACCCGAAGGCGTCACCGCGACCATTGGCGGGCCGCTGCTGGTGCTGATTGATCTGCTGGAAGGCCGCATTGACGGCGACGCCCTGTTCTTCACCCGCCAACTGCACTTCGGCGGCGATACCGAGGCGGTGGTCGCCCTGCGCAACGCCCTTGACGGGGCGGAGATTGATTTGGTGGCAGACGTGCTTTCGGTTCTCGGTCCGGCGGCCCGACCGGCCCGCCACGCCCTCTCCCTGGGTCAACGACTGATGCGCCGTTTCGCCCGCGATCTGGATCTGTTGCGGAGCGCCGCCCTGGCTCCCGCCGAGCGCCGCGCCGATACCCAGGCCGCCGATCTGCGCCGTCTCGAACTGAAGGTCGCCGATCTGGACAAGGCGGCCCGACGGACTCGGAGAAGCGCCCCATGACCGGTCAAAAGCTGGAACTGGTCTGTCCGGCGGGAACCCCGGCCGCCCTGCGCGCCGCCGTCGAGGCGGGGGCGGATACGGTCTATCTGGGCTTTCGCGACGCCACCAACGCCCGTAATTTCCCCGGCCTGAATTTCAGCCGCATCGAATTGCAGGACGGTCTGGCCTTTGCCCATGCTCATGGGGTCAAGGTGCTGGTGGCCATCAACACCTTTCCCGAAGCGGGCCATTTCGAGCCCTGGCAACAGGCGGTGGACGATGCCGCCGACCTGGGCGTCGATGCGGTGATTCTGGCCGACATCGGACTGGCCGACTATGCGGCGCGGCGGCATCCCCGATTGCGTCGCCATCTTTCGGTACAGGCCTCCGCCTCCAACGCCGAGGCGATCAACTTCTATGTGCGCGAATTCGGCATCAAACGGGTGGTCCTGCCCCGCGTGCTGACCATTGCCGAAATCGCCGATCTCAACAAGCGGATCGAGGTGGAGACCGAGGTTTTCGTGTTCGGCGGGCTTTGCGTCATGGCCGAGGGACGTTGCGCCCTGTCGTCCTATGTCACCGGCAAGTCCCCCAACATGAACGGCGTCTGTTCCCCGGCCAGCCATGTGCAATATGTGGAAGAAGGCGACCGCCTGACGTCCAAGCTGGGGCCGTTCACCATCAATCGTTTCGAGGCCTCGGAGAACGCTGGATATCCGACCTTGTGCAAAGGCCGCTTCATCGCCCATGACAAGACCAGCTATCTGTTCGAGGACCCGACCAGCCTCAATGTCATCGGCATGCTGCCGGAACTGATGGCCGCCGGGGTGACCGCCCTGAAAATCGAGGGGCGGCAACGTGGCCGGGCCTATGTGACCCAGGTGGTCAAAGCCTTCCGTCAGGCGGTGGATCATGCGGCGGCGGGGGAGCCCGTCCCGCCGATGGACCTGTCGGCGCTCACCGAAGGACACACCGAGACCGCCGGTTCCTATCGCAAGACCTGGAGATAAGGTATGAGCAGCAAGCTCACCCTCGGCCCGCTGTTCTACAACTGGGCACCGGAGGTCTGGCGGGACTTCTATTTCCGCATCGCCGACGAAGCGCCGTTGGATACGGTCTGTCTGGGAGAGGTGGTCTGCTCCAAGCGTCAACCGTTCATCGACCCGATTCTGCCCGAGGTCATCGAGCGCTTACAGGCGGCGGGCAAGGAGGTGGTACTCTCCACCCTGGCCCTGATCATGTCGCGACGCGAAGAAGACCAGATGCGCGATCTGTGCCAGCATGCCGAACTGACAGTCGAGGCCAACGACCTGTCCGCCATCTCGCTGCTGGCCGGGAAGCCGCATGTGGTCGGGCCGCTGGTCAATGTCTACAACGAGGGCACCTTGTCCTATCTGGCGCGCAACGGAGCGATTCGGGTCTCCCTGCCCGGTGAACTGCCAGCCACCGCGCTGCGGGCTTTGGCCGTCGCCGGGCTGGTGCCCCTTGAAGTGCAGGTGTTCGGGCGTCTGCCGCTGGCCATCTCGGCACGCTGCTACCATGCCCGGTCGCGCGGCCTGCACAAGGATTCCTGTCAGTATGTCTGCGCCGAGGACCCGGACGGCATGGACCTGGACACCCTGGACGGCACCCCTTTTCTGGCCGTCAACGGCACCCAGACCCTGTCTTACAGCTATGTGAATCTGGCCCAGGAACTGCCCGAGTTGCAGCGCATGGGGATCGCGCATTTCCGGCTGGCCCCGCAGCATGTGGACATGGTCGCGGTGGCGCGACAGTTCCGCGACCTGCTGGACGGCCGGACAGACCCCGCCCGGGCGGTGGCCCAACTGGAAGTCCTGTCCGACGGCCTGCCTTTTTCCAACGGCTATTACCACGGCACCGACGGCGTGGCGGCAGTGGGTGAGCTGGCCGTCGAATAGCCGCCCCTACTTCTCTTGCATCGGCTTGATGTTCCAGATTTCCTTGGCGTAGGCGTGGATGGTGCGGTCGCTGGAGAACTTGCCCATGTGGGCGACGTTCAAGATGGCGCGGCGCATCCATTCGTCGGGGTCGGCGAATACCCGCTCCACTTCGCCCTGGGCCTTGATGTAGGACTCATAATCGGCCAGCAGCATGTAGGGATCGCCGCCCCACAGCAGGGAGTCCACCACGTCCTTGTAGCGGTGCGCCTCCTCCGGCGAAAAATGCCCCGACGAGATCATGTCGAGGACCTGCCGCAATTCCTCGTTGCTGTTGTAATAGTGCCAGGTGTCGTAGCCGGAGCGCTTGCGGGCCATCACTTCGTCATCGGTCATGCCGAAGATGAAAATGTTGTCTTCGCCCACCTCCTCGCGGATTTCGATGTTGGCCCCGTCCAAGGTGCCGATGGTCAAGGCCCCGTTGAGGGCGAACTTCATGTTGCCGGTGCCCGAGGCCTCGGTTCCGGCGGTGGAGATCTGTTCCGACAAATCGCTGCCCGGGATGATGATCTGCGCCGAGGTGACGCTGTAATTGGGGATGAACACCACCTTCAGCTTGCCGTCCACGGTCCGGTCGTGATTGACGATTTCGGCGATATCGTTGGACAGGCGGATGATCTGCTTGGCCATGTAATAGCTGGGTGCCGCCTTGCCCGCCAGGATCACCGTGCGCGGCTGGTGGTTCCCGTTGGGATTCCTGCGGATGCGGTTATACAGGGTGACCACGTGCAACAGATTCAGCAGTTGCCGCTTGTACTCGTGCATCCGCTTGACCTGGGAATCGAACATGGAGGTGGGGTCCACCTCGATCTTGTTGGAGGTTTTGATAAAGGCGGCGAGCCGCTCCTTGTTGACCTTCTTGGCCGCCGCAAAGGCGCGACGAAACGCTGGATCATCGGCCAGCGGAGCCAGTTCCTGCAACCGGTCCAACTCGGTGATCCATTTGTTGCCGATATGCTTGGTGATCAATTCATTAAGCGGCTTGTTGGCCTCCAGCAACCAACGGCGCGGCGTGATGCCGTTGGTCATGTTGGTGAATTTTTCCGGGAATAAGCGGTCGAAATCCGGGAACAGCCGGGTTTTAACCAGACCCGAATGGATTTCGGCGACGCCGTTGACCTTGTGGCTGGCGACCACCGCCACATGGGCCATACGGACCATCCGCCGATGATCATCGATCAGCGACAGCCGACCAAGCATCGACGGATCGCCCGGATGGGCCGCCTGCACCTCGCGCAGGAAAAAGTCGTTGATCCGATAGATCAGGTCCAGATGACGCGGCAGCAACGCGCCGAGCAGGTCAATCGCCCAGACTTCCAGCGCCTCGGTCATCAAGGTGTGGTTGGTATAGGAGAAGGTCCGACGGGTGATGTCCCAGGCCTTCTCGAAGGTGTATTTATGGCGATCAATCAGCAGATGCATCAACTCCGGCACGGCCAGGGTCGGATGGGTGTCGTTGAGCTGAATGGAGGCCTGTTCCGGCAGGTTGTCCAGGCTCGGGAAATCCCGCAGGTGCCGATCCAGAATGTCCTGAATGGAGGCGCTGACGAAAAAATACTCCTGTTTCAGGCGCAGTTCCTGGCCCTCGCGGGTATTGTCCGCCGGATAGAGCACCTTGGTCAGGCTCTCCGAGGTGACCTTCATGCCCGCCGCGCCCATGTAGTTGCCTTCGTTGAAGGAACTGAGATCCAGTTCACGGGTCGCCCGGGCCGACCACAGGCGCAGATTGCCCGCCGTCGGCTGCCCATAGCCCGAGACCGGCATGTTGAAGGCCAGGGCCAGCACATTGTCGGTGTCCAGCCACTCAACAACCTCCTGGCCGGATTCATCGTGGTATTTATGCAGCCGTCCGCCGAACTGAACCATATGGATCACGTTGGGACGCTCGAATTCCCAGGGATTGCCCAGACGCAGCCAGTTCTCCGGGCGCTCTTTCTGTTGGCCGTCCTTGATCGCCTGACGGAACATGCCGTAGTCGTAGCGCAGGCCGTAGCCGTAGCCCGGATAGCCATGGGTGGCCAGCGAATCGAGGAAACAGGCGGCCAGTCGCCCCAGGCCACCATTGCCCAGCGCCGCATCCGGCTCGAAATCCTGAACGGCCTTGATCTCCTGACCGAATTCCTTGAGCACCGAGGCGGCCTCGTCGCACAGCCCCAGGTTCAACATGTGACAGGCCAGACTGCGCCCGATCAGGAACTCCATGGACAGGTAATAGACCCGCTTGACCCCTTGGCTTCGCTGCATTCGCTTGGCGCGGATGTAGCGTTCCGACAACACGCCGCGCACCATATAGGCCAGGGCATAATACCAGTCGCGGGTCGAGGCTTCCTTCGGGTCGCGACCGACCCCATGCACCATGTAAAAGAGCAAGGTATCGCGCATGCTGTCGTGATCCTTCAGCGCTCCGTTCTGGAAGCTGTGGTCGATGGCGTCGGTCAGAGTTTTATCCATGGGTCCCGTCTATTGCTTGCTGTTGATCGTTTCCTCGTAGAGAGTCTTGTAGGCTGCGGCGGCTCTTGTCCAGTCGAATTCCTGGGCCATGGCCCGGCACCGCAAGTTGTGCCATTTTTCCGGCTGTGCATAAGTCTCCAGCGTCCGCTCCAGCGCCGACCATAGCCCTTCGGCGGTGGGGGCGTCGAACAAAAAACCGGTGCCGTTGGCCGCTTCGGCATCCACGATGGTGTCGGCAAGGCCACCAGTGCGCCGCGCCACAGGGAGGGTGCCGTAGCGCATGGCGTAAAGCTGGGTCAATCCGCAGGGTTCGAACCGCGAGGGGACGACGAAGGCATCGGCACCCGCCTGGACGCGGTGGGCCAGGGTCTCGCTATAGCCGATATGCACGGCAACCGATTTGGGATGGGCAATGGCCAGGGCACGAAAGGCATCTTCCAGAGCCAGATCACCCGACCCCAACACGACGATCTGAGCCCCCGCCCGCAACAGCTTTTCAACGTTGGCGAGGATCAGGTCGAGCCCTTTTTGACTCGACATGCGGCTGACGATCCCGAACAGCGGCGCCTCCGCCTCCTCGGCCAATCCCATGCGGTCCTGCAAATCCAGTTTGCAGGCGGCCTTACCCGATTTCAGACTTTTCAGAGTGTACGGCTTGGCGATCAGATCATCGGCGTCCGGCGACCAGATGTCGTAGTCGGACCCGTTGAGAATTCCCACCAGATCGGCCTTGCGGCTGCGCATCAGGCCATCCAGCCCCCAGCCGCCGTCCGCCGTCTGGATTTCACGGGCATAGGTCGGGCTCACCGTGGTGATTTTGTCGGAAAACCGCAACGCCGCCTTGAGAAAGGAGACGTGCCCATAGAATTCCACCCCATTGATATTCATCAGCGCCGGATCGAGCCCTACCTCGGGCAGAATGGCCGGAGCGAATATGCCCTGATACTGCATGTTGTGAATGGTGAACACGGTCACCGGGCCGGGGCCGCGCCATTGCCGCAGATAAACCGGAGCCAGGCCGCATTGCCAGTCATGGGCATGCACCACCGCCGGGACCCAGGCCCGCTCGTCCCCCACCTTGCCCACATAGGCCGCCACCCAGGACAGCAAGGCAAAGCGGCGATGGTTGTCGGCCCAATCATGACCATGGGTATCCAGATAGGGACCGCCGTCGCGATTGTAGAGCAGCGGGCAATCCACCAGCCACACCGGCAGGCCGCTGTCGGGCATGCGGCCGCCCACCAGCCGGGTGCGTCCGAATCCCAGGGGATCGCCCAGATCGGCCCCGTCCACCCGGCCCTCGATATGGTCCAGCGCGTCCGGATAGGCGGGCATCATCACCCGCACATCAAGCCCAGCCTTGACCAGGGCGGGGGGCAAGGCACCGGCCACATCGGCCAACCCGCCGGTCTTGATCAACGGATGCGCCTCTGGCGTGACGAACAGTACTTTCATGATCCAATCCCCCCCCATCCATTCGCGAACGGCCAGGGACACGCTCGTAAATGCGCCGCAACATTACGATACCTTTAAAGGAAAGTCGCGGTTCTGTTCATAAAAACCCGCTAAAAATCATTCGCCCGGCGACCAGCAGCAAAAACAGTGCAAATGCCCGGCGCAAATGCTCCGGTTGCAGGTGGTGGGCCAGCCGGGCGCCCCAGGGTGCGGCGAGGACCGAGGTCGGGACGATGCAGGCCAAGCCCAGCAGATTGACATAGCCGACGGACAGCGGCGGTCGTCCCGCCACATCCCAGCCGCCGATCATGAATCCCAGGGCCCCCGGCAGGGCGATCATCAGCCCGAGCGCCGCCGCCGTGCCGATGGCCCGATGGATTGAGCGACCGCAGAGGGTCAGCACCGGCACGCTGAACGTTCCGCCGCCAATTCCCAGCAGCGCCGAGACTAGACCGATGGCCCCTGCGATGAGTTGGGAGTACGGAGCCGGGGGCAATCGGTCGCGAATCGCCCGATCCTTGCCCCCCAGCAACAACCGCAGGGCCACGCTCAGGGCCAGCGCCCCGAACAGCAAGGTCAGCACCCGCCCCTCCAGATGGGCCGCCAGGGCGCTCCCGGCGAAGACGCCGAGCACCAGCCACAGCCCCCATTGGCGCAGCACCGTGGCGTCGAGCGCGCCCCGTTTCCAATGCGCCCGGGCGGAGGAAAATCCGGTCGGAATGATGGTCGCCAGCGAGGTCCCCACCGCCGCATGCATGCGCACTGCGGGGTCCATGTCGATCAGCCCGAACACCTGAAACAGCACCGGGACGACGACGATTCCGCCGCCGACGCCGAGCAGCCCGGCGATCAAACCGGCCAGCACCCCGGCCCCGGCCAACAGGGCGGCGGGCAGAAACCAACGGGCGGCCTCGTTGAAGGTCGGATCGGAGAGCATGTCCATGGCTGACAATTGACACCCGATCCAGGTCCCGGGCAAGACTTTCGCGTCATTTCGGCTATGATGACGGCATGTCTCGACCATTCGGGCAGGAGTTCGGATCAGGTGACCCTTTCGCAGTCCTCTCTCTTCACACGCAACGTCGCTGTTTTTCAGCACTATTTTCCGGCCTTGTGGAAAAGCCTGAGCGCTCTGGCATGGGTCCCGGAGGCTGGGGTGCCGGACAATATCGCCCTTGGGGACAAAAAACTGTACGAGAACGGGGCCGTCCGCGATACGCAAGACCAACTGGCCGCCTATTTCGCCGATCCCGACCGCTTTCACTTAAGCAACCTGGAACAGCTCAACGTCAGTCCCGTCTTCAACCGGACCATGAAAGACATCAGCGACTTCTGGGATGCCCGTGTTCCGGCTGCGCAGCGCACCGAGTGGCCTTGCTGTGATACCGGCTACTGTTTCGTTTTCGGTCTCGGTCTGGGCCACCATATCGGGCCGCTCCTGGAACGGACGGCCTGTCAGAACCTGCTCATCGTCGAACCCCTGCCGCAGTTCATTCTGCAATCCATGACCTGCATCGACTGGGGGGCGTTGTGGGAGTCGGCGGTTGGTCGGGGGCAACGGATATTCCTGATCAGCGGCGGGACGCCGGACCAAAATGCCCGGCAACTGCTGCGTTTCGTCGCCTTGAATGGCCGGACGTTCCTCGAAGGCTCCTATGCCTATCAACATTATCCGTCCTGGGAACTGACCGAGACTCACGACCAGTTCAAGACTCGCATGCGCACCACCCAGGCCGGGGTGGGCTTTTTCGAGGACGAGTTGCTGACTCTGGAAAACAGCGGCGATAACATTATGGATCGCTCGTTCAAAATTATCGGTGCCCGCCCCCCGCTGGCGCAACCGCTGCCGGTGATTTTAGTCGGTTCCGGTCCATCCCTGGACCAGGATTTGCCGAAGCTGAAAAAACTGGCCGACCGGGCGATCATCCTATCCTGCGGTTCGGCCCTGGGAATTCTGCTCAAAAACGGCATCCGTCCCGATGCCCATGTGGAGAACGAAAACACCTCTCCCACAGTCAAAAATTTAACTCAGTGGCGTGACACCTACGGATTTGAGGATATCGCCCTGATCGCCTCGACCGGTATTCCGCCAACCCTGACCGATCTGTTCGACCGGGTGTGGTTTTATTTCCGCCCCGGTCTCAGTTGCAGCCGCCTGTTTCACAATGGCATTCCCGCTCTGCCTTCCGCCGCCCCGTTGGTCGCCAATGCGGCCTTTGATGCGGCCCTGTCGCTGGGTTTCAGGGAACTCTACCTGTTCGGCATTGATTGCGGTCGCCGCCCCAATCAAGCCCACCACGCCCGCGACGCGGCTATTTTGGAAGAGGGGTACAATAACTTCCTCCCCGGCATGAGCTCTCAACGGGTGGAGGACTCCTTTCATATCCCAGTTCCGGGCAACTTTGGAGGAAGGGCGGAAACGTCCTGGGTCCACAATTCCTCGCGCATGAATTTTCAGGTCGGGCTGGCCGCCTTCCCCGAGGCCCAGGCCTTCAACTGTGCCGACGGGGCGCAGATACCCGGTTGCCGTCCGCGGGCCGCCGCGACGGTCGATCTCCCGCCGCCCCCGCGCGGCAAGACCGACCTCTTCCGCGCCCTGGAACGCACCCTGCCCAGTGTTGCGCCCGGTACATTCCTGGACCCGGCCCGGCTCAACAGCTATGCAGAAGCCGCTGACAACTTCCCGCTTTTGATTGCCGATATTCTTGGTCAGGCCCGGCAAACCGATCATCTGTTTTCGCAAACCGAACAACGGTTGCGCCGGAGTCTGTTTCAACGAAAAGACTCATTGGTCGGCATCTGGGAACTGGTGGATACCTCGTTCTACAACGCCTTTCGAGCCGGGGCCTATCTGGGATGCCGCATCGCCGACCAGGACCTGCGGCGGGCATTTCTGCTGCATTTCCTGGACGGCTTCGAGGCCGCCTGCCGCGATATGTCTGCGCAGGCTCGGGCACTGTATGAGCGTCTGCTCGCCAAGGCCGCGCCCCCGGCATAGAAAAAGGCCGCCCCGAAGGACGGCCTTTTCCGATAGGTTTTCTGTTCGACGGGGAGGCTTAGAAGCCCATGCCACCCATGCCGCCCATGCCGCCCATGTCACCCATGCCGCCCATGCCGCCGGCGTCGCCGCCCTTATGGTCGGCAGGCCGTTCGGCGATCATGGCTTCGGTGGTGATCAACAGACCGGCCACCGAGGAGGCGTCCTGCAACGCGGTGCGCACGACCTTGGTCGGATCGACGATACCGGCCTTGACCAGATCGCAGTACTCGCCGGTCTGGGCATTGAAACCATAGTTGGTGTCTTTGCCTTCGAGCAGCTTGCCCGCGACGACCGCGCCGTCGAAACCGGAGTTCTCGACGATCTGACGCAGCGGGGCCTGCAACGCCCGGCGGACGATGTTGACGCCCACCTTCTGGTCGTTGTTTTCCCCTTCCATGCCGTCCAGGGCACGGATGGCGTAGAGCAGCGCCGTGCCGCCACCGGCGACAATGCCTTCCTCGACCGCCGCCCGAGTGGCGTGCAGGGCGTCGTCCACGCGATCTTTCTTTTCCTTCACTTCGACCTCGGTCGCCCCGCCGACCCGCAGAACGGCCACGCCGCCCGCCAGCTTGGCCAGACGCTCTTGCAGCTTCTCACGGTCGTAGTCGGAGGTGGTTTCCTCGATCTGCGCCCGGATCTGGGTGCAACGGGCCTTGATGGCATCAGCCTCGCCCGCCCCTTCGACGATGGTGGTGTCTTCCTTGGTCACGGCGATCTTCTTGGCGCTGCCGAGCATGTCGATGGTGACATTCTCCAGCTTGATGCCCAGATCTTCGCTGATCACCTGACCATTGGTCAGGATGGCGAGATCTTCCAACATCGCCTTGCGACGGTCGCCGAAGCCCGGAGCCTTGACGGCACAGACCTTGAGGCCGCCGCGCAGCTTGTTGACCACCAGGGTGGCCAGAGCCTCGCCTTCGATGTCCTCGGCGATGATCATCAGCGGACGGGAGGACTGCACCACGGTCTCCAGCACCGGCAGCAACGGCTGTAGGCTGGACAGCTTCTTCTCGTGGATCAGGATGAACGGGTTCTCCAGATCGCAGGTCATCTTCTCGGCATTGGTCACGAAGTACGGCGAGGTGTAGCCGCGATCGAACTGCATGCCCTCGACCACGTCCAACTCGGAGGTCAGGCTCTTGGCTTCCTCGACGGTAATGACACCCTCGTTGCCGACCTTTTCCATGGCCTCGGCGATCATCCGACCGACCTCGGTGTCTCCGTTGGCGGAAATGGTGCCGACCTGGGCGATCTCTTCGTTGGTGGAAACGGCCTTGGCGCGGGACTTGACGTCCTCGACCACGGCGAGCACGGCCATGTCGACGCCGCGCTTCAGATCCATCGGGTTCATTCCCGCAGCCACGGCCTTGCAGCCTTCGCGGACAATGGCCTGCGCCAGAACGGTGGCGGTGGTGGTGCCGTCACCGGCTTCGTCGTTGGTCTTGGAGGCCACTTCGCGCACCATCTGGGCGCCCATGTTCTCGAACTTGTCGGCCAACTCGATTTCCTTGGCGACGGTGACGCCGTCCTTGGTGATGCGCGGCGCACCGAACGATTTCTCGATCACCACGTTGCGGCCCTTCGGACCCAGGGTCACTTTCACGGCATCGGCGAGAATGTCGACGCCCCGCAGCATCTTGGCGCGGGCATCGGTGCTGAATTTAACTTCTTTGGCAGCCATAATTGGTATTTCCTCTATTCAAACTGGTCGCGGATCACGGGTGTTATTCAATGATGCCCATGATGTCGGATTCTTTCATGATCAACAGCTCTTCGCCGTCCATCTTGACTTCGGTGCCGGACCACTTGCCGAACAGAATGCGGTCGCCAGCCTTCACATCCAACGGGGTCACCTTGCCGTCTTCGCCCTTGGCTCCGGCGCCCACGGCAACGACCTGGCCCTCCATGGGCTTTTCCTTGGCGGTGTCGGGGATGATGATGCCACCAGCGGTCTTTTCTTCGCTTTCGGTGCGACGGACCAGAACGCGGTCATGCAGCGGCCTGAACTTCATAGTGCTACCTCACTCAACATATTGGTGAAAAACGAAAACCTGATTTTTGCTAGCACTCGTGAGTGCTGAGTGCCAGACATGTAAGGGTGTCGGCTCCATCTGTCAACCCCGCGCTCCCGGAAAAGCAACAAGGCCGCCCCGTAGGACGGCCTTGATCACAAAATATCGCGGTAATTTCTCAATCGTGGATGGTCGGCGCGGTGTACTTGTCCTTGAGCTTGGTGACGCCCAGGGCCTTCAGGGTATATTTCTCGTAGATCGGCTCCGAGGTGCCTTTCTTGATCTTGCGGATGAAATACTTCTCGAAGGCGATCTTGGCCAGATGCACCCACTTGCCGCCGGAGAACCAGTTGACGTTGCGCGGCGGAATCTGCGGCAGGGCGACGAAGGCCGCGCCGCGGTCTCCGAAGTCGGCCAGACAGATGGCGTTCCAGGTGGCTTCCGTCTCCGGCTCCTTGCCGTCGATCATGTTGCTGATGTTATGCGCCGTGGCGGTCACCATGGACTCGATCATGTAGCCCGTCTTGGGCGCACCGACCGGCAACGGGCAGGCTTCCACCGGCGGAATGGCCACGACCACACCGACCGAATAGACGTTCTTGAACGTGGCGTTCTGTTGGAACTTGTTGACGGTGACGAAGCCGCGCGGATTGACTAGGCCTTCGATTCCCTGAACCGCCTCAATGCCCTTGAAGGCCGGCAGCATCATGGAGAATTTGAAGGGCAACTGGTGCTTTTTCACTTCCTTGCCGTCGTCTCCGACCTCGGAGACATGCATCATGCCGTCCTCGACCTTCTCGACCTTGGCATTGCAGATCCATTTGACGTGCACGCTGCGGAATTCGGATTCCAGAATGCCCTTGGAATCACCGACGCCACCCAGGCCCAGGTGGCCCACATAGGGCTCGGCGGTGACGAAGGTCATCGGCACCTTGTCACGGATCTTGCGACGCCGCAGGTCCGTATCCATAATCATGGCCATTTCGTAGGCCGGGCCGTAACAGGACGCGCCCTGCACCGCGCCGACCACGATCGGCCCCGGGTTTTTGCAGAATTCTTCCCACTTCTCGTAAGCCTTGGCCGCGTGGTCCACATGGCACACCGATTGGGTGAAGCCGCCATTTGGGCCCAGGCCTTCCACTTCTTCGAACGCCAGATGCGGGCCGGAGGCGACTACCAGATAGTCGTAATCCACCACCTGACCATCGGCCAGATCGACCTGGTTATCAGCCGGACGCACCTTCTTGGCCGGGACCGGAATGAAATCAATGCCCTTTTTCTTCAGATATTTCTCGACCGGAATCACCACATCCTTGCGCTTGCGCCAACCGACAAGAACCCAGGGATTGGACGGCGTGAACTGAAATTCCGGGCCATTGCCAATGACAGTGACCTTGTGCTGCTTTCCCAGTTCGTCGCGCATTTCGTAGGCCATCGGCATGCCGCCAAGACCCGCTCCAATGATAACCACATGTGCCATATTCAAGCTCTCCCAAGCATAAAAGAAGTAATTGTGACGATTTTTATGTCACATTGTTGTTCTGTATATACGATTACTTTTCCGCTGTCATCTGTTCCGGCAGGGCTTCAACCACTGGCTCAAGCCGCGGCGGCTCCGGCAGAATCATCTTGCCCGACGGATCGGCATAACAGTCGTTGAGACGCTGCACATGCTGGGCCGCCATTTCGCGCAGAGACTGGAAGCGGCGCAGGGCGCGCTTGCTCCATCCGGCCGGATTCTGGCAGAAGATGCTGCGGTAAAACCGGGTGTTCTTGAGGAATGCCTGGCGCAGGTTTAGCTCCACCTGACCGATCACTTCCGGCAATTTGTCGGCGATCCGTTTCGCCATCAGACCACGCAGCCAATAATGGAAGCCCAGCCCCAGCGCCGCAAAGGCCAGAATTCCAATCAGAATATCCAGCTTGTGCGCCCCCAGCCAGCCGAACAGGGACTGTTCCGCGCCGGGCAACCAGTTCATGCCGACCACCAGGGAAACCGCCCCGATCAGCAACAAAACATAAAAAACCGCATCGCCGATCAGCACCCCACGCCGCCACTTCTCCTTGGCGGCGCGCAACTTCGGCACGATCTCCGTTTCCACTTCGTTGACCACGGTTTCCAGCACCCCGACAATGCGGTAGCTGCGTTGGATTTCCACTTCCCCCATGCGCCCGAGGATGGCGCTCATGTCTTCGTCGCGTTTGGATTCGAAGCGCTTTTTCAGGGCCGCATCCTCGATTGGCACCGCCGCTTCGGGATTGTAGATGCAATAGAATCGCCCGGTGGTCAGCCCGGCCTGGGCGATGGCCCGTTGCCAAGCGCCGACCACAGCTTCCGGATTGTCTTCCTTGGCCGTGGTGTCGATCTGATTGAGAATGTACAGAAACTTGCTGGCGTCGGTGCGCTGGCGGGTCTTGCTGACCAGATGCCGCAGGGTGTCCTGCATGGCCCCGGGCTCCGGGTGGCGGGCATCGAAAAACACCAAAACCAGGTCCGACAGGTCGATGATATGGTCGGTGATGCGCAGGGTCGAGCGGCGCTGGTCGTCGGCATCGAACCCCGGGGAATCGATCAGGATCTTGCCGCGCAGGTTTTCCTCGGAGGTGGTTTTGAGTTGCAGGTAGGACTCGATATGCTTGCCCTCGCCTTCGTGCACCTTCTCGATTTCCCGGCTCATGCGGAAAAACGGAAAGCGCGGATCGGCATCCAGCGCCGTCCCCGGCAGGGTGATGTTATGCCCCTGCGAGGAGGTGCGGTAACAGACCACGGTGAACTTGTCATCCACCGCCTGATTGCCGGTTTCCTGGAGCTTGCTGCCGATATAGGCGTTGATGAACGTCGATTTGCCGGAAGAGAAGGTGCCCAGCACGGCCACCACCGGCCACCAGGAAATCCGCGTCGCCAGGGACGAATCCTGGTCCAGCAGTCCCATTTTATGCAGTGACTTGTCGAGCTTGTAGAACGTCGGCAGGAACTCGACCAGGATCGGGTTCTCGCCCTTTAGATGTTCTTCCAGGCTCCGCAGGCGCTGGGACAGGAATTTCGGGCTGTGGGTTTGTAACATGCGCGTGCTCTTTCTCTTCCGGCGGTCTTGTTCGTTCGGTATCAGCGATTGTGGGTCTGGATCGCCTCGCGCAGTTGGTCCGCCAGATCCGGGGCCAACCGTTGCAGGGCGCCAACCAGCGACGACGCCAACCCGAGTTGCCCGCCGTTCACCGCCCGCAGACCCGCCTGCAAGTAGGCTTCCGCCGCCTTGTCATGCTGCTGCTGGTAATAATACAGGTTGCCCAGTTCCCCCATCAGATCCGGCAGGGTCGGATTGTTGGCCGCCAGATCCACGTACATCTGTTCCGCCTTGTCGTATTCCCCTTCGTAGAAAGCCAGACGGGCGGCAATCCAGGCATCGCGCACGTCCGGGGCCAGATCGGCCTCGGAGATCGGTCCCTGACGCCGATTTTCCGGCATGGCATGCTGCGCCGGACGCTGCGGCGGTTCCATGCGGGCCGGACGTTCCGGGCGGGTCGGCGGCTCCATGCTCATCGGCTGCGGGGCCGAGGCCCCCGGATGATACGCCATGGACATGTCCGGGAAGCCCTTGGGCAAGGTTCCCGGCTGAACCTGAGGCGCAGATTGGGCCTCCGGGGCAGGCTGCGCGGCGGGTTGGGTTGGCGCCGGATCAGCAGCCGGAGCTTGTTCGGGAGCCGGAGCCGGGGCGGCAGCCTGCTCCTGAGGAGCGGCGGCGGCTTCGGGAGCTTCGGCTTTCGCGGGCGTTGCCTCTGCAACTTCGGTCTTGGCCTCGGCTTTTTCTTCAGCCTCTTCCTTGACGGCCTTCTTTTCTACGGTTTCGGAGCCGCTCAGCCCGACTTCACGGCTCAGATCCTCAGCCGTTTCCTCGATTTCATGCCAGGCCCCGCCCAACATGGGCATGACCTGATCGCGCTTGATATAGGCGTAGATCGCCACGCCGACGAACGCATACAACAGCAACAACCGCAGTAAAGCCATGACTTTTCCCCTTTACCAGTATTCTTTAATTGTCAGTCCGTTTTCTTCGATTCCGCGAGGGAGGACACGCCTCAGGTGGTAAATATTTCTTTGCCGAGCGCGTCGAGCTCCTTGGCCCCTTTCCCCGTCGGTTCCAGCTCGAAGACCCCCATGCCCTCGCTGAACGAACGCCGGAACACCATGCGCTGAGTCAATTGCGCCGACAAGGTTTCTATCTGTGACAACGACAGCAGTGCCTCCAGGGTCTCCCGGTTTTCATGGGACAGCGGATGCGGATCGGCCCGGTTGATAAAGGCCCGCATGCGGGGCTTCTTGCGCCCGGCATGTTTCTTCACCAGTTCGATAAACCGCTGTGTCGCCCAAACGTCGGCCTGACTCGGCGCGACGGGGATGATGATCTGATGGGCGCGTTTGATTCCCTCGTGCACACCGATCATATCCGATGTGCCCACATCGACAATGACCTCGCCGACGGCCCGTTCGGGCAGTTCCCGCATGTTTTTCAGCTGCGGTTCGTAGGCTTCCTCTTCCCGCAGTTCCAACACATCGCGCAGAGTCGCCTGCGGGTCCAGGTCACAGACGGTGACCTTGTCGCCCCGCGCCGCCAACCAGAGCGCAAGATTGAAGGCTGCCGTGCTTTTGCCCGTTCCGCCTTTGAGATTTCCGACCAGGGTGATCATTCAGAACCTCCTTGTCATTGCCCATTGGGATTGGGATAGCGGTATTGACCACCGCCGGGTGGATACGGTTGCCGTTGATATTGTCCACCGGAGGGCGGATAGGGCGACGGCCGCGCGCCACTGCCCCCCGGCTGACCGGGGCTGGATGACGGCCCGGCGGGGGGCTGAATCTTGGTATAGCCCGGCGGCACCTCAAACAGTGCCGAATCGATGGTCCCGACCTGGATATTCTTCAGTTCCCGCACTTCACCGGTCGGCAGCGCCTCGCGAATTCTGGTCCCCAGTTGGGTGTCCAGCCACCAGTCGCCGATCTGCGGCAGTTGATTGGGCTCCGTATAGGTGGCCCGCCAATGTTCGGTGTCCCGGCCCATGATGGATTCCCGACCGACGAATTCCGCCTGCATGACTTTGCCATCCGACGTTTCCTGACGGACGACCTGTTTGCTTTGCGGGTCCCAATATACGGTTGAACTCTGCGCTTTGTCCTGGCTGCCGCTGATTCGGTAGGCGTCGGCATCGAAGGCCCCCGCCTTTTGCTTTCCAAGGGCCTCGCAGGTGAATCCCGGGGGCGGCGCCTCGCAGGGTTTGACCTGCCGCGCGCCCTGCGAGTTGACGGGCATGTTGCCCGCGAATTCCATATAGGTCTTTTTGTCCGGGTCGATGACCCACATCTTGCCCGCGCTGGTCTTGACGATTTGAACCAGATGGTGGCCCTGCTTTTCCAGTTCCAGGCGGACCGCATCCTCACCATGCAGATAGCGAAAACTCCGAATGACCTCGTCGCCTACCCGGCTCACCGCGTCGGCGGTAAAGGAAGGTCCCTCGGCCCGGGCCAGAGATCCTGTCAATACAAGGGCCATCATCATCATAACGTGGACTTTCATGGGCTCCTCTTTCGTCAGGTTCAGAACGTAAGTTTTCTTATGGTGAGTGCGGAGTCGGCACCGCCGCCCGAGGGCGTACGGTGCCGACATCCGGTCGTCTTTGGTCCGTCTTACTGAGCCGGAGCAGCCGGAGCAGCCGGGGCCGCGCCGTACGGAGCAGCACCATACGGAGCGCCGTAAGGGGCACCATACGGAGCACCATACGGGGCACCATAGGGAGCACCATAGCCGTAACCCGGACCGCCCCACGGGCCGCCGCCGTAGCCGTTGTAGCCGTTGTAGCCGTTATAGCCGTTATAGCTATTGTTGCCACGACCACTGCCGCTGCCGCTCATACCGAAGTTGAAGCTGCCGGAACCGTCGCCGGAGCCATCGCCCCAACCGTTGTTGCTGTTGTTGCCCCAACCGTTGTTGTTCCACGGACCGCCGCCCCACCAAGCGGAAGCGTCCGAAACCGCAATACCGGTGCCCAGGGCCAGAGCCAGGGCAGAGGTCAAAAGTACTTTCTTCATGAACGTAGTCTCCTGTGCATCAATTAGTCCCTTAGGTTAAAGGGCCGAATACCGGTCGAAGGGACCAATACCTGCATTCGACTACCTTCCGCCATCTCCTTGGAGAGACAAGCGAAATATCAAATCACCATGTCGAGTACCCGGGCCAGGGAATACCTGACCCGCCGGAGAGTGGCCATCCCCCCATGCTGCCACCGCCGCCGTAGGGCGAGAACTCATGCGGGCCATAAAAATCATAGACGGTCGGATTTTCAGTGTAGGGGCGGCTGGGCACTTCGTACACATAGCCGTTGCTGGATGAGCGCGGCCCCCCCGGCGGGGCCGGATAGCTCGGCACGTCCTGCGGGCCATAAGTACCGGGACCGAAACGCCGATTGTTTTTGTCTTCCAACTGGGCGTCCAGATCGTCCGGCGGGTACTCCATATTGCGTGGCGGGTAGGCATAGTTTTGGCTTTGCGGAAGGACGCCCTGCTGCTGCATCAGGGGAGCCTGGGGCAGGGTGTCCATATGTGGCGGCTCGACGATAGTCGTGGATTGATCCTGCTGATATTGCGGCTCCGGCTGCGGCACCTGCCATCCAGGACTTCGCCAGGGATTATCCCCCGCCAGTGCCTGCCCCACCAGAAGCAGACCGGCGGCAGTCCCATAAAGACAAGCCGTGAGGATTTTCATAAGGCGATCCGTTTCAGCATCAACTAGCGGCCATAGCCATAGGGCGGGGCATAGCCGTAACCGTAGCCATAGGGCGGCACTGGATAGCCCCCATAGGGTTGCGGGGGCCACGCGGGCCGCCAGCCGGGCTGGGCTTGCGGCTTCGCAACCGTTTTCTGCTCCGTCTCCTCGACTTTCGGGGCCGGGGTTGCCACCGGCTCCACCGGCTGCTCCGGTGCCCCTTGCCAGAACGGCTGCTGGGGCATGCTGCCAAAGGTTGGGTATCTATGGACATTTTCATCCAGAGCCGCCGGAGCCACGGTCTGCGGCTGGGAGGCAAAGGACGGCAACGACCGCTCTGGACGTTCCGGTGCCTTGGGCATTTCAGGCTGCCCCGGTCGGGCGATCAAGACAGTGGAATGGAACAGTCCGGGCGGTTCCGGCGGCACTTCCTTGGTGAGATCGGGCACATTCTGCTGGGCCAGCGCCGGTACGGCGAGGCTCAGACAGCTCAGGGCAAGCAGGGTTTGGATTATGCGCATGATCGGGACCTCATGATTGGTCGTCCGGAGTATTGTTAATGGAAGACTTCAGGCGAATGCCCCGCCGCTTATGGGGCTTCGGCCCGGCATCCGTCGTCGGTTGTTTCGGACGTTTCGCCGCCGGTTTGGCCTTCGCTTTCGGCGCGGACTTCGCAGGGGCCGCCTTGCGGGGCGTGGCCTTGGGGGCGGCGGCTTTCTTGGCGGTGGTCTTGGGTGCCGGAGACTCCGGCGCGGTGACTTTTTCCGCCTGCGTTGTACGCGCTACCGCCTTGGAAGTCGATTCCTTTGACGGACTCGCCGTCGCCTTGGCCGGGGTCGCCTCGGTTGGGGCCGGTTTTGATGCCGGTTTTTCAGTCTCCTTGACCGGCTCCTTGACTTCCGCCGAGCGGGAGGTGGTCGCCGCCAAAACGTCCGCGCTTTTCGCCGCCTCACGCGTCTCGACGACCGGGGCCGGGGCCGGCGTTGCGGCCACGGGTTCCGCCTTGGCCTCGATGACCTCAGGTTCCGGGGCTTTCGGCGGCGTCGGCTTCGGTTGCGGCGTCGGGGCGATGACCTCGACTTCCCCCTTGACCTCCGGGGCCGGAGCCATGGCCTTGGGCGCGGCTTCGGGCGGAGTCTGGGGAGCCGCTTTCGGCGATTCCGGCTGTTCCGTTGGCTTGGCGGGCGCAGGCGACTCCGTCGGCTTGGCGGCTTCCGGCTTCGGCTCGGGGGCCGCTTTCGGCGGCGTGGGAGTCGGGTCCGGTTGCTTCGCGGCCGGTCCGGCGGGCGGCGTCGGCGGCGTACGGGCCGGGGGTGGCGGCGGGCTGTAGGGCGGCGGCGTCGGTGGCGGCATGTCATTGCCCCCCGAGCGTCCGAATCCGAACAGACTGCGCAGGAAGCCATAGGCCGCCTGAAGCCCCATCCAGACAAACATCATCATGGCCCGAATGACGTAGAATGCCATGATCAGGCCGGACCAGATTTTCATCCACAAGGGGGTTTTGAATTCTTCCTCGGCCTCGTCCTCGTCGGGTGCCCCAATGCCCACGTCCCGCGGTCCGTCGAGATGGGCTCCGGCGGCGCAGGGCGTATGGATATGACCCTCGGAGGTCGGTACGCACATGGCCTTGCGGAAGCTCACGCAGCCCAGGGGAATGATCACCAGGGTCAGCACCGTGGAGACCAGCACGCCCGCCATCAGCGAGATCGCCATGCCTTGGAAAATCGGGTCGTCAAGGATCACGAACGAACCACCGACCAGGGCAAAGGCCGTGATGACGATGGGCCGGGTCCGGGTCCGGCAGGCGGAAATCACCGCTTCCTGCACATCCATGCCGTCGGCCACCGCATGTTTGGAGAAATCCACCAGCAGAATGGAATTGCGCACGATGATACCGGCCAGGGCAATGAACCCGATCATCGAGGTGGCCGTGAACTCGCCGCCGCCGATCAGCCAACCGATAAAAGCGTGACCCGGAATAATGCCAATCAGGGTCAGCGGAATCGGCACCATGATGATCGCCGGCAGGGTGAAGTTGCCGAACTCCCAGACCACCAGGATATAGATCAGCACCATGGCCGCGCCGAAGGCGATGCCCATGTCCCGGAAGGTTTCGTAAGTCACCGTCCACTCGCCGGTCCATTCCATGGCCGAGACCTGACTGGAGGCTGGCGGCCCCATGTATTCGGTGCCCACTCGGACCCCATCTGGAGACTCGTAGCCATCAAGCAGGTCTTCCACTTCCAGGATGCCGTAAATGGGGGCTCCCAGACGACCCGAGACTTCGCCGGTGACGAATTCCAGGGGGCGCAGATCCTTATGGAAAACCGGATCATCCTTGATGAACGATTCAAACCGTCCCAACTCGCCCAGCGGGATCATGGTGCCATGAGCCGAGGGGACCGGCAATTCGCCCAGATGTCCGAACTGGCTGCGGAAGGCCATGGGCATCTGCAAAATGATATAGCGAGGTTCCAGGGCATGGCCGACCTTCACGTCGCCCATCTTGAACCCGCCCATGGCCATTTCAAGCTGCCGGTTGATGTCTTCCACCGACACCCCACGACGGGACGCTTTTTCCCGATCGACGATGAAGCGCCAGGTCTCGTATTTGGTTTGCAGGAAATTATCCACGTCGACCACGGATTCCGCCTCTTCGAACAGACGGGTGATGTCCTTGGCCACCTGACGACGGGTTTCCGGATCGGGCCCGTAGATTTCCGCCACCATGGTTTGCAGCACCGGTGGCCCCGGTGGCATTTCGATCACTTCGATCTTGGCCCCCATTTCCTTGGCGATGGGGGTCAACAGCTTGCGGGCATCGGCGGCCAACTGGTGGCTCGAACGCTTGCGGTCGGACTTGTGCACCAACTGCACCTGGATATCCCCCATCCAGGGCATGTTGCGCAAATAGGTATGGCGAACCAGGCCATTGAAATTGAACGGCGAGGCCGTGCCCGCATAGGTCTGCAAGGCACTCACTTCGGGAATTTTCAGCAGCTCGTCGGCCAACCGGTTGGCCACGTTGGCGGTCACCGGCAAGGCGGTGCCGTCCGGCATGTTGATGCTGACGTTGAATTCCGGCTTGTTGTCGTGCGGCAGCATCTTCACCGTCACCATCGTGGTCGGGAACATCCAGCAGCTCAGCAGCAGGGCACCGATCAGGAACGCGGCAAAGGTCCATCCCTTGACCTTGCTCTCCAGCAGCGGCACCAAAATGTTGCGGAACAAGCGGCCCAGCTTCTCGTTCTGGGAATGCTCCTTCTGCTCCATCTTGTGCAGCTTGGCCATGCTCGGCCGAATGCGCTGCGCCAGCCACGGCGTGAAGATGAAGGCGGCAAACAGCGAGAACAGCATGGCCACCGACCCCAGGGCCGGAATGGGTTCCATGTAGGGACCCATCATGCCCGAGACGAAGCCCATGGGCAGCAGGGCGGCAATCACGGTGAAGGTCGCCAGAATGGTCGGGTTGCCCACTTCGCGCACCGCGTCGATGGACACCGCCACATCGACGGTGCCTTCCTCCAGCCAGCGCCGGTAAATGTTCTCAATCACCACAATGGCGTCATCGACCAGGATACCGATGGAGAAGATCAGCGCGAACAGCGACACGCGGTCGATGGTATAGCCCATCAGCCAGGCGGCCAGCACGGTGACCAGAATCACCACCGGAATCACGATCAGCACCACGATGGCGGCACGAATGCCCAGGGCCAAGAAGATGAAGATGGTCACCACGCCGGTGGCGACGAACAGTTTGAAGACCAGGTTGTTCACCTTGTCGTTGGCCGTCTGACCGTAGTTTCGGGTGACCTCCACATGCACGTTGTCGGGGACCAGCGATCCCTTGAGCCGTTCCACATGCTCCAGAATGGCCGACGCCACGGTCACGCCGTTGGTGTTCGGCTTCTTGGCCACCGCGATGGTCACCGCCGCCGCCCCGACCGGAGCCAATTCCCGACCGACCATGGACTGGTTATGGGCTTCCTCGTCCTTGTATTCGATCTCGCCATCGGCGTTGATGTGCGAGCCGCCGCGCGGAACGCCATAGGACGGACCGGTATAATAGGTCACCACACTGGTGGCATCTTCGGTGGATTCGGTCACCACTGCCACATCGCGCACGTAGACCGGACTGCCCTCGTGGACGCCCACCATCAGGCGCTCGATGTCCTTGGCGCGACGCAGCCAGGCTCCGGTATAGAGCGTGAAGCTGGTTTCGCCGATTTCCGCTGTGCCGACGCCGCGCTCGGAGTTGGCCGAGGTCACGGTCTTGGCCAACTGGTCCATGCCGATGCCGAAGCCTGACAGACGCTCCGGATAGATCTCCACTTTGATCGCTTCCGACCGCCCGCCGACGATGAAGCTCTGCGAGGTGTTGGGAACCTCTTTCAGGCGCTGCATCACGTCCAGACCGATCAGCCGAAGCGCCGCCTCGTCCACATCGTGGGACCACAGGGTCAGGCTGACCACGGGGACATCATCCACACCCTTGGGCTTGACCATGGGCTGCGAGACGCCGGGGGGCACCTTGTCCATGTTGGACATCAGCTTGTCCCACAGCTTGATCAACGACGGCTCCATGGCCTCGCCGACATCGAACTGCACCGTCACCATGCCGCCATCCCGTTGCGACATCGAATAGACGTGCTTCACTCCGGGGATTTCGCTCATCAGGCGTTCCAGCGGATCGGTCGCCAGACTGGCCACCTGTTCGGCGGAGGCCCCTTGATATTGGAAAAAGATATCGACCATGGGCACGGAAATCTGCGGATCTTCCTGCCGAGATGTCGACAGCAGACCCAGAATGCCCAGGGCAAGACTGGTGAACAAAAACAACGGCGACAAGGGCGAATTGATAAACGCCTTGGCCATGTTTCCGGCTAAGCCGAGAGATTCCTGCGGCTTGCTGTGGTGGGGCCCATTCTCGGTCCCGCTAGTTTTTCCGTTTTCTTCGGTCATTGCTCCCCCCTTCCTTGGCGCTGATTTCGGACCGGTGGCATGGGCCTACCGGCCACCCGAAATCAGGTTGGCGGGAGGATCGACGATCACCTGCTCGCCGCCGCTGAGGCCAGAGAGCACGGATACGTTGCCGTTCCCAAGGGGATACCCGACACGGACCACGCGCAGGGAGGGTTGACCATCCTTGAGGACGAAGACCGAGGGCAGACTGCCCCGCCAGACCAGGGCGTTTTCAGGCACCGAGGGCACCGCGCGCAACGGCACCGAACTGTCGGGGATGGTCACTTCCACATACATTCCCGGTCCGCCGGGAACGCCTTTGGGAAGATCGAATTTCACTTTCACCGTATGACGCTGACGATCGGCCATGGGGAAGATCTGGGCCACCTTGGCCTGAATCTTGGCCCCGCCGATATCCAATCGCGCCGGCACGAACATGCCCTTGGACAAGCCATTGACCAATCGCACCGGGACGTCGGCGATGATGCGCAAAAAGTCCGTATGAGCGAATTCGATGAGCGGCATGCCCGGCTGCACCGTATCGCCAACCTCGACCATCTTCTCGACGATCACGCCATCGAACGGCGCGGTCTGTCGGGCATCCTTCAGTTTGGCATCAAGGGATTCCAGATTGGAGCGGGCCTGGGTGATGGCGTTGCGCGCCTGATTGACCCCGGCCCCCTGGGCATAGAGGTCAGCCTGACGCTCCAGACCGGGATAGGTGCGGCCCATGGCCTCGCCCATCGGGCGGGTGAACATCTGATCGAACATGCCGGGCATTCCCATGCCGGGCATGCCAGTCATGCTGTTGACCCTTGGAGAGATCAGCTCTCGGGAGTATTGGACCTGAGCGTTGCGCAATGCCGTCTCGGCATTGTAGATCGACGCCTGGGCGGCCCGTCGCTGGGCCTGGATGTCGTCATCGTCAATGGCGACGACCACTTCCCCACTCTTGACGCTATCCCCTTCCGAACCGGCGATATATTCCACCCGTCCCGGAATTTGGGCGGTAAAAGTCGCTTCCTTGAAGGGAATGACCGTTCCGCCGACCGTCGCCGTTCCGCCCACCTGGACGGACTGCACAGTCATCGTCTTGAAATCCTGAGCGCGCACTGCGCCCGCCACGGTGACGCCGAGCGCCAACGCGGCGGCCACTCCAATCCAGCCCGAACCATTCATATGCTTTGACCTTAGACTTTCCCCATGACTTCGAAGCTCTTGATGAAAGGTCCGGCCATGCGCGGATCTTTAACCATCGCTCCGTAGTCACCCACAACGAACTGAAGTTTGCGAGAAGTATAGGCCATACCCAGCCCCATCATTCCCGGCGGCTTCTTCAGCCACTTCTCCCAGTCCTTTGCAGCGGCACGAATGTCCCAATTGAGCTCCTGACCATCATAGGCACCGCCAGAGATGGCTTGACCGTTTTCGACGATCAATACGCCCCGCGGCTTGCCTTCGCCCACGTAGCCATAGCCAATGGTGGAAGAGAATCCGATCTTGGCCAAAGCGCTGGCCAGGTCGGGCATCGCATTCCACTGGTCCTTGAAACCGTCCATCCATTCAGCTGAAAAAATTTCAGACATGCAAATCCCCCCGTCATTTATAATGTCTCTATTGCAGCCACCCGGTCACATTCGTCGCTATTAGGTTCGGGCCTTCCAAGCAGGGTGCGATCTTTCGTGGACCGGTGCGGCCAAGGGATGGGCATCTTAGCACAAGACCCCGGACTTTAAAGTTCTTTGTGCGATTAATTCGGGCACTGCATGAGCTTTTCTTGTCAACTGGCTGACTGGTTGCGTGATTCTCACAGTCCATGCTAATCTTATCATCATCTAATATAATTAAATCCGACGGATTCCATGAGAGAATCACCATCCCAAAGGATGGGAATCGCGGAAAACAGTGGGCGGGGGAAAACGCAAATGCTGAATACGGAAGGGGGCCGTGAGGCATCGGAGAAAAACTGCGCCGATGCATCCTATCGGCTGGCCGTGTATCAGGCCGGACATGCTCTGGTGGCGCGGGGACTGGGACACCGAATCCTCTCCGTGCGGCTGCTACCACGCCCGCCGATCACCATCACCGACAAGAGTTTTCTCCACAACAACTGGGATTCCTTCATGGATATGCTGGAAGCCCGAGTGATCGAGCTGTTCGGCGGACAAATGGCGGAACATATGGTCTGCGGCTCCCATACCTGCTGTACCGGCGACATTTCGCGAATCGATGAATTGACCCGCCTGCTGTCCGGGCTCAACGAGGGGCAGGACTACGAGGAGGTGTTCTTTCATCTCGAAGAAGTGGCGCAGAACATCTTTGCCGATTCGCGTATCCGCGAGGCGCTGCTGCCGTTGGCGGCCTTCCTCTACGAGAAGGAACTGGCGGGCGAATACGAGATCGACGGTGCCCAGTTGGACAACATCATCGACCAATACGTCACCCCGCTGCCCAAGAGCAAGAAAATGACCCGATTCGCAAAGTTTATTAATCTAATCAGTCAATAATAGTTTTTGGGGTTTTTCCTCACAGGCGCTCAAACGACAATCGGGCCGCAGGGCGGCCCGATTTGGTTGTCCGATTCGCCCGCATCAGTTCATCGGGAACATGTTGCCCCACATGTAGGACATGGGCTGCGAAAATGCGTGGGAAGCCCGCCCCACGTCGCGGCCCATATAGCTCATGATGGCGGTCATGCCGCTGACACTGGTCGACATGTTATGTACGTTGACGGTCATCGCCCGGACATTGACGTTGAGGTCGCTGACGCTCTTGTCCATGCTGGCGACCGAATTGTCCATTCCGGCCACTGATTCGTTCATCTTGAGCAGATTTTGATGCATGCCGTTCATATCGGAGGCCATGCGTTCCTGGATGACCACCATCCGCACCACGGAGGCGTTCATTTCCAACATCACGTCGGTCATCACATAGACCTTCTGCGCCATGCCGTACATGACCCAGGTGAAAACGCTCATCACGACCACGATCCCCGCCGTGGTCAGGACGATAAAGCGGCCGCTTGTTTGTCGCCGGTACATGACTTCCCCCGTCGTCCCCGGTTCAAGCTTATTCTTGAACGCTTGGTTCTTATCACAGAAATGCCTTTTGGCATTCCGAGATTATACTCACATTATGCCATTCCCGCACAAATGTTAAGCAAAAAAATTAGCGATTGCTTATATACGTTCGTTATCAGTGCGTTACACCCCTCATTCGGCCTTACCGAAGCCGCGACCGTCATCCCGCAGCCACACGTAGATCGCCGGAATCACCAGCAGGGTCAAGGCGGTCGACGACATCAGCCCGAAAACCATGGAAATGGCCAGTCCCTGAAAGATCGGATCGGCCAGAATGAAGGCGGCACCGATCATCGCCGCCAGAGCGGTGAGGAAGATCGGTTTGAAGCGAATCGCCCCGGCGTCAATCAGCGCCTGCCGCAACGGCACCCCGGTGGCCAATTGCTGATTGATGAAATCCACCAGCAAAATGGAATTGCGCACGATGATGCCGGCCAGGGCGATGAATCCGATCATCGAAGTGGCCGTGAACGGGGCACTGAACAGCCAATGGCCGAGCAAGATGCCGATCAGCGTCAACGGCACCGGCACCAGAATCACCAGCGGCACCTTGAACGACCCGAACTGACCGACCACCAACAGATAGATGGCCATGATGGCGACGGCAAAGGCGGCCCCCATGTCGCGGAAGGTCACATAGGTGATCTCCCATTCCCCGTCCCACAACACGCTGACCCGCGACTCGTCTTCCGGCTGGCCGTGGTAGTGGAAGGTTGGCGGCCCGGCCGTCCCCCAGTCCTGGGCCTTCACCTGATCCTCGACGGCGAACATGCCGTACACCGGGGCCTCGTAACGACCTGCCAATTCCCCCATGACCATTTCGGCGAAATGGCCGTCGCGACGGAAAATGGGGAATGAGGCGGCTTCATGGACGATTTTGACCACATCGCCCAATTCGACGATGCGGCCCGCATCCCCGGCCGGCCCGGGGGCTGGCAACGGCGTCGACAACAGCCGTTCGGAGGGATACAGATCGCTTTTCGGCAGCCGGACGGCAATCTCGATGGGGTTGCTGCCCTGGCCGCGTTGGGAATATCCCACGGTGACGCCGCCCAGCAACGCGCTCAGCGAATCGTACACCGCCTGCTCCTCGACTCCGTGGAATTCAAGCGCTTCCTGATCAATGACGAAGCGCAGACGCTCGGTGGGCGCCCCGAAGCTGTCATCCACATCGACCACGAAATCGACGCTTTCATAGGCCTCGCGGATCTTGGCGGCGGCGGCCCGGCGCGACTCGGCGTCCGGCCCATAGACCTCGGCCAGCAGGGTGGACAACACCGGCGGTCCCGGCGGTACTTCCACCACCTTGACTGAGGTTCCCGGCGGCACATCCAGCCCGACCAGCTTTTGGCGCACCTCCAGGGCAATCTCGTGGCTGGTCCGGTCGCGGCCATGCTTGGGCAACAGATTGACCTGTAAATCTCCCAGTTCGGGTTTTTCCCGCAGATAATAGTGACGCACCAACCCATTGAAGTTGAAAGGCGCGGAAGTGCCCGCATAGGCCTGGATGGAGACCAGTTCCGGCAAATCGCGAATCCGTTCGGCGGCGGCGATCAGCACCCGTTCGGTTTCCTCCAGCGGACTGCCCTCGGGCAGATCGACCACCACCTGGAATTCCGACTTGTTGTCGAACGGCAGCAGTTTCACCGTCACATCCTTGGTGGCAAACAAAACGCAGACGCCGAGTGTCGCCGCCGTGGTGACCGCCAGCAACAGCCTTGAGCGGTTGCGACCGACCAGCACCGGCCGCGCCACGCGCCGGTAAAAGGCGCCCAATTTGCCCTCGTGTTCCAGATGGTCGTACGATTCGGCTCCCGGCTCGAAAATATCGAATTCTTCGCGCAGCCGTTCCTCGACCTCTTTTTCCGAACAGCGCATGACCGGCGACAGCAGCTTGCACATCACTTTGCGCAGCCGTCCGTGGCCCTGGGTGGTCTTGCCCGACACTTTCATCAGCAGCCAGGGGGTGACGATCACCGCCACAAAAAAGGAAAACAGCATGGCCGCCGAGGCATTGGCCGGAATCGGGCTCATGTACGGCCCCATCAATCCGGAAACGAACATCATCGGCAACAAAGCCGCGACAATGGTCAGAGTGGCGATAATGGTCGGATTGCCCACCTCGGCCACCCCTTCGACGGCGATTCGCACGGCGGATTTGGTCTTGTCGCCTTTTTTCATGTGGCAGTGGCGGACGATGTTCTCGACCACCACGATGGCGTCGTCGACCAGAATACCGATGGAGAAGATCAACGCGAACAGGCTCACCCGATTGATGGTGAAGCCCATCAGATGGGCGGCGAACAGGGTGAGGAGAATGGTTGTTGGAATAACCACCATCACCACCAGCCCCTCGCGCCAGCCGATGGTCAGGGTGATCAGAATGACGATGGAAAGAGTCGCCAGACCCAGATGGAACAACAGCTCGTCGGCCTTTTCCAGCGCCGTTTCCCCGTAGTTGCGGGTGACCTCCACACGGATTCCCGGCGGAATCAGGCGCTGCTTGACGGTTTCCAATTGTTCATTGAGCCGCTCGGCGACCAGCACCGCATTGGACCCGGCCCGCTTGGCGATGGCAATGGACACGGCGGGGACCCGTCCCGGCCCCTCGCCTTTGCTCGGTTCGATCTGCCAGACCCGACTGTCACTCGGCGCGGCACCGACCACCACGCGGGCCACGTCCCGCACATAGACCGGGCGGCCGTCGCGGCTGGTCAACAGCAACTGGCCGATATCCCCGACCCCTTGCAAAGTTTGACCGGCCACGGCGGGCAGGGAGCGCCCACCGCTGCGCAGGTTGCCGATCTGGAACGACCGGTTGGCATTGCGGATCTTGTCGGTCAGCTGGTTGAGAGTCAGCCCGTAGAGGGACAGCAGTTCCGGGTCCGGTTCGACGCGAATCTGATTGTCCCGACCGCCGACGATGAAGGTTAGCCCCACATCGGACACCTTGACCAGTTCTGGCAACAACTCATCCGCCAGATTGTACAGCGCATTGTCATCCCAGCGCTCCGCCTGCGCGCCCTCGGGCGACAGGGTGAAGACCATGATCGGCACGTCATTGACCCCGCGCCCGACGATCAACGGCATGGGAATGCCATAGGGGATGGAATCCAGATTGGCCTGAATTTTCTCATGAATCCGCACGATGGCCACGTCTTCGTCGGTACCCACGTCGAAGCGGGCCGAAACCATGACGAAATCGTCCATGCTCTCGGAATAGACATGCTCCACGTTGTCGATGCCCTTGATCATGTCCTCCAACGGCTTGGAGACCAGCTCGACCACATCCACCGCCTTCAGGCCATCCACATTGACGATGAGATCGACCACCGGCACGGAAATCTGCGGCTCCTCCTCGCGCGGCAACACGGCCAGGGCGATCAACCCGACGGCAATGGAAGCCAGCAACAGCAGCGGCGTCAAAGGGGAGGTGATGAACGCCTGGGTGATGCTCCCGGCGATCCCCAGTTTGGGATCCTGGCCGCTCATGGGAGCCTCACCACATCGCCGTCACGCAGACCGGACAGCACTTCCATGCCGCCGTCCACCGGACGCCCCACCTGCACCACCACCTCGGTGCCGTCCTGAAGTTTGACGAAGGACAGCCCGAATCGCTGATAAAGAGCCTTTTCCGGGATCACGAAGGCCTCCCGATGACCGGTGGAGACATAGACCAGGGTGCGCTCCCCGACCAGATAGCCGTCCAGTCCGGGCACCGCCACATCGGCCAACACCCGGCCCTGCTCCATGCGGGGATAGACCTGCACCACGTGGCCCTCGCGCAGGGCGTCATCGGCCGACCCCTGGACGCCGCGCGGCCCGACCATGACGCGGTCTCCCACCTTGAGGAAACGGGCATGCCGTTCCGGCAGGCTCATGCGCAGGAAATAATCTTCCGAGGCAATGGTCGCCACCCCCTCACCGGGCAGCACCACGGCCCCCGCAGTTGCCTTGACCTGCAACACGCGACCGGAGCCCGGTGCCAGAATCGCACCTTCCTTTGACTGCTGCTCGATCACCTGACGGTCGGCCCGCAGGGCGGCCAGATTGCGATCCACCACCCGCAACGCGGTTTCCGCATCATCCAATTTCTTTTGGCTGACCGTGCCCGAGGCCCGTAATTCCCGGGTCCGGCGCAAATCCGTTTCGGCCTGCGACCTTTCGGCCATCAAGGACTGCATCTTGGCCTGAATGGCCTGTGCCTGTAGCGCCAATTTCTCGTCGCCGACCACCGCGATGACCTGTCCCGATTCCACCTGCGAGCCTTCATCGACCGACAGGGTCACCAATGTGCCGCCGATCCGCGCCCGGGCCTGCAACAGGTCGGCGCTTTCCACCGTCGCATAAACCGCCTTGCGATCCTCGATGCGATGCTTCTGCACGGTATAATCTTCGGCATGTACCCCATTTCCGACGCTCAATAGCCCCGCAAAGAGCCCCAAAAACCAACCACCAAAAAATAAAATTACACGTGATTTCAGCATAATAGCCTCTCCTGACCCGAGAATTCCCGGATTCCTTAACGAAACTTGCTGACACATATGAGCATTTTTCTTATATTAGCAAGATCAAATATAAAAAACCGGAGTCGCAACCACATGATGGACGTTGACGTTTTGGAGCGCAATGTTCGGGATGCCTCCTCGTTGCTCAAATGTCTGAGCAACGACCGGCGGCTCATGATCGTCTGCGAACTCAGCAGCGGCGAGAAATCCGTGGGGGCGTTGGAAGAACGAGTCGGCCTGACCCAATCCGCCCTCTCCCAGCATCTGGCCCGGTTGCGCAAGGATGGGATCGTGCGCACCCGCCGGGATTCCCAGCGCATCTATTATTCCCTCACCGATCCCAACGTGACGCGCATGCTGGAAACCCTCTCGGACCTCTATTGCCCGGAGGTGGCAGCCGCGTCCCACTCGGACACGGAAGAAAATCTGTAGGGAATATCGTAACGCGGATTAGTGCAGCTTCTTGCCCAGTTCGGCAATGGAGTCCTCGACCAGCTTATTGGCCTGAGTCGCTTTCAGGTTCTCCTGAATCAACTGCTTGGCCGCGATCAGGGCCACATCGGCGGCAATGCTCTGCACGTCAGCCATCGCCTTGGCCTCGGCCTGGGCAATGCGCTCCTTGGCCTGCTGTTCGCGGCGTTTGATGGTGTTTTTCAATTCTTCGGCGGCGCGGGTCCGAATGCGCTCGGCCTCTTCCTTGGCGTGGATCAGGATTCGCTCCGCCTCTTCGCTGGCTTCGCGTTGCTTGCGCTGATAGGACGCCAGCATGTCCTTGGCCTCACGACGCAGTTGCTCGGCCTCGTCCAATTGCGCCTTGATGGTCTCTGCCCGATCATCCAGCCCGGTGGTGATGACCCGGAATATGGGCCGGGCGGCCAGGATCACGAACAGCACGAAGGAGACAAAGACCCAGAATTCCGGGGTTGTGTAAAAGGCCCCCCCATGGGCAACTTCCTGTGCGCCATGGGCGCCCACCTCGGCGGCAAGTGCCTGCATTACCGGCGCTCCTTCAATATGAGATCGACGGCCTTGCCTGCGGTGGCGGCGTCGATCTCCATCCCGGCCAGCCGGGCGACTACGGATTGGGTCACCTCGACGGTGATGGCCTGCAAATTGCCCACCGCCTTGTTGCGCGCCTCGCCGATGGAAGCCTCGGCCGCTTTGACATCGGCGGTCAGGCGGGAAATCACGGCGCTCAATTCCTCATGGGCCTTGGCGGACATTTCCTGATTGATCTCGCGGACCGTGCTCTGAGCCTGAGATTTGGCATCGGCCAGACCGGCCTCGTAACTGGCGGCAGCGGCCTCGGCCTCCTGCTTGAGCTGTTCGGCCTGCTTCAAATCGGCCTCGATGCGACTCTGCCGGGCCTCCAGAACATGGCTGACCTTGGGCAGGGCGATCCGTGCCATCACCACATAGAGCACGAAAAAGCTCAGCGCCAGCCACACCAGTTGGGGAGCGAAGTTGTTCGGATTCAACTGCGGCATCCCCGCCGCCTCGACCGAGGAAGCGGAAACCAGAAGAACCATGGCCAAAATCGCGGCCTGGATATGTCGAGTAGGGGCCATCATGCGCTCCTGATCCCCGGACCGTCCCGCGGCGAAGAGACTCCGCCCCTGGCCGGTCGAGGCGGGTTCCGTCAGGTGAACAGAATCAGGAAGGCGATCAGCAGGGCATACAGAGCCACCGCCTCGACCAACGCGAAGCCCAGCATGGCCAGGCCGAAGACCTGGGAGCGGGACGCCGGGTTGCGGGCGATGGAGCTGATCAGGGAAGAGAAGATGTTGCCGATACCGGCGCCAACGCCGGACAGTCCTATCACGGCAAGACCCGCGCCAATCATCTTCGCGGCAGCAAGTTCCATGGTCCTAATTCCTCTATGGTGGTTATGTCAGGTTAGCGGAAAACAAAAACTCAGTGCATGTGGATCGAATCGTTCAGATACAGGCAGGTCAACACAGTGAACACGTAGGCCTGCAAAAAGGCGACCAAAAATTCAAAGCCGGTCAGCGCGACGTTCACCGCGATGGGGGCCCAGCCGCCGAGAAAACCCAGCGCGATCACGAATCCGGCGAACACCTTCATCATGGTGTGACCGGCAGTCATGTTGGCGAACAACCGGATGGACAGGCTCACCGGGCGCGACAGATAGGAGATGATCTCGATGGGCACCAGCAACGGCAGCATGGCCGCAGGCACGCCCGACGGCACGAAGAACATCAAGAACTTCGGACCATGGCGCAAAAAGCCGATCACCGTGACGCCCAGGAATACCGTAATGGCCATGGCGAAGGTAACGATGATATGGCTGGTGAAGGTAAAACTGTAGGGGATCAGACCCAGCAGATTGCCGAACAGAACAAACATGAACAGCGAAAAGACGAACGGAAAATAGCGCCGTCCCTCGTTGCCCACATTGTCGCGGATCATGTTGGCGACGAACTCGTAGGATAATTCGGCCATCGACTGCCAGCGATTGGGGATCAGGGCGCGGCCCCGCATGCTCAGAATCAGGAACAGCGAAATGACCATCACCGCGACGACCATCACCAGACCGGAATTGGTCAGGGAAGCATTCACCCCCCCGATCTGGATGGGAATCAGGGTCACAACTTCAAACTGGTGAAGCGGATCAGCCACGGACGCCCCCTTTAATCCTACCTCGTCTCATTCGGCTCAGCCCCCACGGGAAGAACCGTCCGTCATTTCGTCAACTTCGTCGTCGTCACCGTTGTCGTCACCGTCCTCGCTCGGGCCGGAATAACCGGCTGCCAGCCCCAGGTTGTTGGCGACGCGAAAAACATTCAGCGCCCCGGCGGCCGCCCCCAGAAAGAACCCCAGGATAAGCCCAAATGGCGCGATGTCCAGCCAAACATCCAACAGGTAGCCGAACCCCACACCCACGGCAAATGCCGCGACCAGTTCCGTAGCGACCCGAAAAGCCAACCCCAGGCCCTTCATCAAGCCCCGGGAGGATGCCCCATCGGCCGCATCGTCCCGGCTTTTCCCGTCCGCCTTTTCCCGGGCCCGCCGCAATCGGGAGTCCAGGTCCTCAAGCGGGTTCGGGGAGCCACCGTTGGTCGTCATGGATGGGAGACAAGTCCTCCTGAACACAGCCTTTTTCCGCGCCGCACGCGTGGATCGGACAATACGGCCCCCCCCAACCCCTGTCAAGTGCAAAACCCGCCCATCAAGCCTATGATTTATAATGTAAAATTGCCAAAAAAAGCGGTTTTATACCGCACTGCGCAATTCCACAGCCTTTTGCAGATCAACCGAGACCAGTTTGGAAACACCCCGTTCCTGCATGGTGACCCCGAACAGGCGATCCATGCGGGCCATGGTCATGCGATGGTGGGTGATGACCATGAAGCGGGTGCTGCCCTGATGGGCGATTTCCCCCAACAGACTGCAAAAGCGGTCCACGTTGGCGTCATCGAGCGGCGCATCCACTTCGTCGAGCACGCAGATCGGCGCCGGATTGGTCAGGAACACCCCGAACAGCAGCGCCAGGGCGGTCAGTGCCTGCTCGCCGCCCGACAACAGGGACAGACTCTGCAATTTCTTGCCCGGCGGACTGGCCATGATCTCCAGTCCGGCTTCCAGCGGATCGTCGGCCTCGGTGAGCGCCAGATGGGCATGACCGCCGCCGAACAGGCGGGTGAACAGATCCTGGAAATGGCGGTCCACCTCCTTGAACGAGGCCAGCAGTCGTTGCCGTCCCTCGCGGTTCAACTCGGAAATGCCGCGGCGCAATTTTTCAATGGCCGCCAACAGGTCGCCCTTTTCCCGTTGCAGCGTTTCCATCTGCTCGGTCAGTTCCTCGGCTTCCTGCTCGGCCCGCAGGTTGACCGGCCCCATGCCGTCGCGCTCCCGTAGCAGGCGCTGCAATCGGGCATCCACCGCCGCCAGATCGGGCAGATCCTTGGAGTCGTCCAGTTCGGCCACAGCCGCCAGATCATCGGGGCGGCAATCCAGCCGTTCCACCACCCGTTCGGCCAGATTGCGGCAATTGTCGTTGCCCTGTTCCACCGCCGCCTCGGCCCGCACCTTCTGCTCGCGCGCCCGGGCCAGCTCGGTTTCCACTTCGCGCAGCGCCCGGTCGGCATCGCGAGCCATGGTTTCGGCTTCTGCCAGACGATCGGCGGCGGCTTGTCGTTTGACTTCTGTTTCGCTAATCCTCTCGGCCAGAGCGGCTTTCTGTCCGGCAATTTCCTCGGGGCGGGAAGCCAGGGCCTGCAATGCCTGTTCGGTGACCCGGCGACGCTCGGTCAATTCGCTCATCCGCGCCTCGGCCCCGCCCTGGCGTTGCCGCCAGGAGTCGATTTCGCGTTCGATATCCCGCAACCGGCGCTGCCGGGCCTCGGCCTCGCGGACCAGCGCGTCATGCTGGCCCCGGGCATCCACCTGGACCAACCGGCGCTCGCCCAGATCCTCGCGCATTTGACCCAATGCCCGGCGACCTTCCTGGGGTTCCGGGGCATCTTCGAGTCGTTGCGCCGCCGTGGCGCTGTCGCGCTCGATATCGGCCAGATCGACGGCCAACTGGGTCAGAGTCTCGTCAAGGGCGGCAAGACGGCTTTCCGCCCGCGCCGCCTTCTGCCGCAAATCGGCCCGCCGGTCGCGCGCCTTGCCGAAGGCCCGGTCCGCCTCGCGCAGGGACTCGCGGCATTGACGCTCGCCATCCACCGCCCGCTGCACCGTCTCGCGGGCCGAGTCGACCGCCTCCCGCGCCGCCTCGGTCTCTTGCTCCGCCTTGCCCAGACCCGCCTCCAGTTCCTTCAACCGGTTGCGCTGTTCCAGCCGCACCGCTTCGGCGACCGGCGCGCCGGGCCGCACGGTCAGCCCGTCCCAGCGCCACAGGCCCCCATCTCGGGAGACCAGCCGCTGGCCCTGGGCCAAGGACCCCGACAGGGGTTCAGCCGCCGCCGCGTTTTCCACCACGGCCACCTGATCGAGCCGTGCCTTTAATTTTGATTCTCCGGTCACATATTGCGACAAGGGAACGCATCCGGGCGGCAAGGCGGCTCCATCCGTCCCCTGCCGGGCCGCCCAATGGATGGGGGCCGCCGTATCGGTGGACGCATTGAGGTCCTCGCCCAGGGCTGCCCCGAGGGCCGCTTCGTAACCGGGTTCGACGGTCAACCCATCGAGCACCGGCGCGCCCTGGCCGTCCGCAGCGTGACCGCTTTCACTCAATCGGCGCAGCGCCTTGGCCTCGGCGTCGATCTGGCTGTGACGGGACTGGGCCGCCTGCCAGATCTCGGTGGCCTGACGTGCTGCCTGTTCCGCCGTGGTCCGGGCAGTTTCCATCGCCTCCAGGTCGGCCCGCGCGCCGTTGGCGGCGGCCTCCGCTTCGTCCGCATCTTCCTCTGCCGCCCGCAGGTCGGCCTCGTCGATGCCGTCGGCGACCAGGGTCTGGCGCTGTCCTTGCAGGTCCCGGGCGCGAGTCTCCAGACGTGCCTTTTGCCGCGCCAGATCTTCCATCTGACGGGCCAGACTGCCCCGCTGCGCCTCTTCGGCGGCCACCCGGTCGGTGAGTTCGTGCAGTGCCTGATCCAATTCCTGAACCAGCCGGTCGGCTTCCGCCAGCCGGGCGGCGGCGGCGGTTCGGGCGTCCTCTTCCCCGGCGCGCGCCGCTTGAATCTCCTGCTGCTCTTCCGTCAGGCGGGCCAGTGCCGCCGTGGCATCGCGGGCCAGGATGCGTTCGCGCTCCATGTCCCCATCGGCCTGGGCCAGATGCCCCTGGCCCTCCTCGCGGGCCTGCACCACGCGCTGGGCTTCCACTTCCAACTCGCGCAGGGCGAGGGTGAGGCGTTGCAGTTCGGCCCCGGCCTCGGCTTCCTGCTGGCGCAATTGCGGCAAACCGTCGGCGGCCTGGGCCTGTTTGGTGGTCGCTGCCGCCGCCATGACGGTCATTTCGGAGACCGCCGATTCGGTCTGTTTCAGGTGTTTGCGCGCCTGATCCAGGGTTTCTAGGGCGGCCAGCCAGCGCAGATGAAACAGCGCCGCCTCGGCCCGTCGGATATGGTCGGAAATATTGCGATAGCGGGTGGCCTGCCGGGCCTGCTTGCGCAGCCCCTGCAACTGGGCTTCCAGGGTAATCAGGATATCGTCCAGGCGCGACAGATTCTCTTCCGCCCCCTTGAGCCGCAATTCGGCCTCGTGACGCCTTGAATGCAGGCCGGAAATGCCTGCGGCTTCTTCCAGCAAGGTGCGCCGCTGGGACGGTTTGGCATTGATCAGGGTGCCGATCTTGCCCTGACTGACCAGCGCCGTGGAGCGCGCGCCGGAGGCCGAATCGGCGAACAGCAACTGCACGTCCCGAGCCCGCACCTCTTTGCCGTTGACCCGATAGGCTGAGCCGCGTCCCCGTTCAATGCGGCGGCTGACTTCCAGTTCGTCGTTGTCATTGAGCAGCGCCGGGGCATTGCGTTCCGAATTGTCGAGACTGAGCACCACTTCGCAGATGTTGCGGGCCGGACGGTTGTCGGTACCGCCGAAGATCACGTCTTCCATCTCGCCGCCGCGCATCTGCTTGGCGGAGGTCTCGCCCATCACCCACTTCAGGGCTTCGACCAGATTGGACTTGCCGCAGCCGTTCGGCCCGACCACGCCGGTCAGGCCGCGCTCGACCAGCAATTCGGTCGGATCGACAAACGACTTGAAGCCCGTCAGGCGAAGGCGGGTGAACTGCACCAACTCTGTCGATCCCCCCCTGAGTTTGCCCTACTTGACGCCCGCTGCCGCCAGCGCCTTGTCGATGGCCGCCTGGAAGACGTCATAGGGTTCGCTGCCGACCAGCTTCTCGCCGTTGATCAAAAAGGTCGGGGTCGAGGTGACGCCGTGGGTCTTCTGGGCGTCCTGCAGACGGCTGATGATTCCCTCGGTCAGAGCCGTGTCGGCCAGACAGGCGTTGAATTTCTCTTCGGTCAGGCCGGCCAACCGGGTGACCTTCAGCATGGCCGCCACCGGGTCCGGGGAATGGGTCCAGTCGTTCTGAGTCTTGAACAGCAAGTCGAGCAGTCCCTGGCGGGCCAGCGGATCGGCGCAGCGCACCGCCACCGCCGCCCGGAAGCCGACACCCTCGAACGGAAAATCAGTGAACACGATGCGCACCTTGCCGGTCTCCACGTAGTCCTTCTTGATCTGTTCAAGGGTCGTGGTGTGGAAGGCGGCGCAATGGGGACAGGTCAGCGAGGAATAATCGACGATGGTCACCGGCGCATCGGCCCGCCCCATGGAGAGTTCCTCATAGCCCGCAGCCCGCGCCGTAGAGGCCATCGCCAAGGCGAAAATCACAACCAAACAAAGGTAAATCTTGCGCATAAATATCTCCCGACCCACAAGATGTTGCAGACTATAGACCACATCCAGACTCTTCAAGACTCGTAAAAGCCCTTCCGAGATCCATTGTGTATAACTGAGTGACGGTCATTCGTCCCCTGGTTTCCGCCTTTGTTTGACGGCCTTGCCCAGCCGTTCCAGGGCGGCCCGGATGTCGGGGTCCTCGACCTGTGAGAGGGAGTCCTGGAGTTGCTCCAGTTCACCATCGTCGAGCGCCCGTCTTGGTGGCGCGGCGGGCGGGCGCGGCGGCAACGGTTTTTGCAACAACCGCAGGCCGTCGATGGCCCGATAACCGAAATGGGCATTCACCCGCTCGACGATCTGCGGTTCCAGATGGGCCAGTTCCAGGGCCAGCGCCCCATGACTGACTGCCAGATGCAGCAGGCCATGCGGCGGGTTGCCGCCCCGACTGACCTTTTCCGGGGCCGTGAAGGCGGCCAGATGCGGCCCGACAATCTGCTCCCAATGGGCCACCAGGGTGCCGTCGGCCAGCCCCCGGTTCAAAAACAGCGGGCGAGTCACCCTGGAGACAAGACCGGCCAACCCACGCGCCCGGCGCGAGCGCTCGGCCGTCGGTGTCCCCGGTTTATCCTCGGCGGCGGTCATGGAATACTGTTTCCCCGGCGATATTTCAGATAGGGAGGTGATAGCATGCGTCTGTTTTGTTGTGGGATCAATCCGCCGTGACCTCCAATTCCCTGTCCCGTGACCTGCTCGTCTGGTACGACCGCCATCGGCGGCACCTGCCATGGCGAGCCGCTCCCGGCGACCGGGCCGACCCCTATCATGTGTGGCTCAGTGAGATCATGCTGCAACAGACCACCGTGGTCACCGTGGGGCCTTATTTCCAACGGTTTCTGGAGGCATGGCCAACGGTCGAGGCCCTGGCGGCGGCCCCCCTGGATCGGGTGCTGACCCTGTGGCAGGGGCTGGGGTATTACGCCCGCGCCCGCAATCTGCATCGTTGCGCCCAGGTGGTGACACGGGACTACAACGGGCGTTTTCCCGACCGCGAATCGGCGCTGCTGACGCTGCCGGGGGTCGGTCCCTATACGGCCGCCGCCATCGCTGCCATCGCCTACGACCATCCGGCGGTGGTGGTCGACGGCAATGTGGAACGGGTGATTGCCCGCCTGTATGCCCTCGACGACCCGCTGCCCGGGGTCAAGCCGCAGATTCGGGAGCAGGCGGCCCGTCTCACCCCCCGCCAACGTCCCGGCGATCATGCGCAGGCGATGATGGACCTGGGGGCCACGGTCTGCACGCCGAAATCCCCCAAATGTGGCACCTGCCCCTTGGCCTTGGCATGTCTGGCCCGACAACGGGGACTGGCCGCCGAGTTGCCGCGCCGGACCCCGCGCAAACCGCGCCCGACCCGCCACGGGGTCGTGTTCTGGCTGCAACGGGAGGATGGGGCTGTGTTGTTACAACAACGGCCTCCAAGGGGTCTGCTCGGCGGCATGATGGGGTTGCCGGGCAGCGACTGGCGGGAAAGCCCTTGGACCGACGACGCGGCACGCGCCGAGGCTCCGGCGGTGGTGAATTGGCAGCCGATTCCGGGCACCGTGATCCACGTCTTCACCCATTTCCGGCTGAACCTGACCGTCTGGCGCGGCACCTGTACCGAAGGCGATGCCACATCTTCCGGAATCTGGGTAACCCCACAAGCCTTTGCCGATTACCCCTTGCCCACGGTCATGCACAAGGCCATTGCCCTGGTGCGGGCCGCCTCATAGGGCGGCCAGGGTGATTCGGGGATCGCGCAGCCACAACGAGATCCATTCCCGGTCGGTCACCGGACGTTCGCCGCCCTTCGGGCTGCGCATCATTACCCGGCCACCATCCAAAACGCGATAACTCTGAGTCGATTGCATGGGAACCCTCCTTGTCCATGGGATCGCTTAATACCATATCATTTTAGTATGGTATTAAGTCATGTCAAGATCATTAATTGCGGTTTTTCTAATATTATTTTTCTTACAAATCTGATATACAGACTCGGGATACAGAGCCCTGCTGGAGAGGTTTTGTATTTGGCATCCGGCAGCGGCATGGCGAGAGTTGAAACCGCAGCCGCGAGGGGATTAACATGAAGGCGAATCGACCTTTTTTGATGAGTTGCCCGCCGTGCATGTGCTCCTCGCCGATGATCATTCCATTGTCCGGACAGCGTTGAAATACGTGTTGTCCGAATTGACCGACGATCTGCTTGTGGTGGAAGCCAAGACCTATGGCGAGGCCCGTGAGCGTATTGATTCCACCGGACCGTTCGATTTGATCATGCTCGATCTGCGCATGCCCGAGTTGGAGGGACTGGAGGACATCCGGGATCTGGTGGCCCGGGCCGGGGACTGCCCGGTGGCCGTTTTCACGGTTTCCGAATCGCCGGAGGAAATGCGGGCCATTTTGAAGTGCGGTGTGCGGGCCTATATCCCCAAGTCCACCGACGATTCGCTGATCGCCACCATCTTGAAGCTGGTGCTGGAGGGCGGTTCCTACGTCCCGCCGGTCCTTGGCGGAGCCATGCAGACCGCCCTGTTCGAAGACGGCGTCGACCTCACCGATGATCGCAGAGATGCAGCCCATCTGGACGGCCTGACCCGTCGTCAGCGCGACGTGCTGCAACTGATGGCCCAGGGCCTGTCCAATCAGGAGATCGGCAGCCGACTGGATCTCAACCTGAGCACCGTCAAATCCCACGTCACCGGCGTGCTCAAGACGCTGGGGGCGGACAATCGCACCCAGGCGGTACTGATCTATCAGCAACAGTCCCCGCGCTAACGCCTGGCCAACGGCACACTGACCGAAAACATTGATCCGCGCCCGACCCAGGAGCGGCACTCGATCTCGTGGCCTAGCAGGCGGGCCAGACGGCGCACAATGGCCAGGCCCAATCCGATGCCTTCGCTGCGGTCCCGGTCCGGGTCCTCCAACTGCGAAAACTCCTGAAATACCCGCTCCTTGGCGTCGTCGGGAATCCCCGGACCGCTGTCCCAGACCTGGACCAACGCCATATCACCGCGCCGCCGAACGCCAATCAGAATCTTGCCGCGCCGGGTATAGCGCAGGGCATTGTTGACAAAATTACGCACAATCCGCTCCAGCAACAAAGGGTCGGTCTCCACATACAGATCCGGAATCACGCTGCGCAATTGCAGCCCCTTTTCCTCGGCGCGTGGGGCGAATTCTCCGACCATCTGTGAAATCAGCGCCTTCAGATCGAAACAGCACAATCGGGGCTCCACCACCTCGGCTTCCAGTTTCGAGAGCTGCAAAATGGAATCCAGCAGCGAGCGCATGGAACGCTGGGCATCGTGCATGTCATGCATGATGGCCTGACTTTTCTCATCGGGCATGCGGCGCTCCAGCATGCCGCTGAACATGCCGATGGCCTCCAGCGGCTGTTTCAGATCATGCCCGGCGGCGGCCAGGAAGTGGGATTTGGCCTTGTTGGCCCGCACCGCCGCCACCCGGGCATCATCCAATTCCCGCGTCCGCTTCAACACCTCATCCTCCAGGTGGTCCCTGGCCCGTGACAGATCCTCGGTCATCTGGGTGATGCGATCCATCTGGTCGGTGATCCGGCGCACCATGGGACGGAAGATCAGCAACGCCTCCAGGGTCAGGGTAATCAGGGTCAGAGCCAGAAAAATCGCTTCCAGAACCTGGAGGTTGCGGAACGCCGCCTCGCCTTCGTCCTGGTACAGCGCCACCATGCGGTCCAACCGCTCGACCAACTCCCCGGGCGCCGTCTGCAACACGTAACGCACGTCAGCCAGCCCCAGGTGCAGGTCCTGGTCCGGCATATCGAGGACCCGGCGCAGGGCGGCGATATAGTCGAGCATCATCCCGTTGAGCGGCAGCGGTCCCTCGAAATAGCCGCGAATGGCCTGCTCGGTCATCTGATGTTCCAGGGCGATCGGCCCCCCCTGCCCGGTCAGCGCCCGATGGGCGTTTTCCAAAAGATCCGTCGCCTCGGTCAGTTGCCTGTGAAAGGCCTGATGTTCGGATTCACTCCGGGCATGGACCAGACGTTCCACGAACAACGCCGTGCGCTGGGACAGCATGCGCTGGCGACCGCTCACGTTGACCACCGACAAAACACTTTGGTGCTGGGCGATCAACAGACCGACAATGGCAAAGGCGGAACCGGCCAGCAGCGCGATAACCGTCAGCGCGAACACATAGCGCCGGGTCATCCATTTTCCGGCACCCCCCCGATCGAGAACCTTGATGGGAATCACTGTCTCGCCTTTCGGTCATGCGATTGTCCGCCGATTTTCAGCCATTCCAATCTTGAAATCCAGTCCCTTTACCCGCCTTTCGTCTTTCAGATGGGACGTACTTTAGTATGACTATAAAGTGCATATTCGAAACGCATACTTTAGTTGTTGAATTATAGATGGTCCTTTAGTACCATTTTCACACAAGAATTGGCTTCAATACGAAGAGTCCCTCAAACGGACTGGCTCGCAGGTTTGGCAAGACGGGGAGAAACGACATGCAAGGCATGACGGCTCGGTCCGAGATCGACCGGGAACAGAATGTTGTCCGACATTGTCGCGCCAGCCCCAACTGTCTGGCCCGCGCCATTCACGAAGTCGCCGGCGATGACTTCGACCGGGTGGTCCAGGCCCGTGGCCCGGTGCAGCCCGGCGAGCGCCTGTTCCGGGCCGGCGATCCTTTTGCCATGTTGTATTGGGTGCGCAGCGGCACCATCAAGACCGAAACCATTACCCGCGAAGGCCGATTACAGGTCACCGGATTCTTTTTCGCCGGAGATCTGATCGGCGGCGATTGCATCGGGCGTGACACCTATAGCTGCGACGGCATCGCCCTGGAAAGCACCTGGCTTTGCGCCATTCCCGCCGAGGAACTGACGCGCCTGTGCTGCGCCAACGAACATCTCCAATCGACGATCCTGCACCGCATGGGGCAGCGGCTGCATGCGGACCGCATGGGCTGGATGCTGACCCGCAACGAACGGGCCGAATTGCGGGTCCGCCACTTTCTGTTCGACCTGATGGCCCGGCGCGGCGAACCCACGCCAAACAATGGCCGCACCCTCGACCTGCCGATGACCAAGGGCGACATGGCCAACTACCTGGGACTGGCCCCCGAATCCCTGAGCCGGGTGCTGAAGAAGCTGGAGGCCGATGGGCTGATCCGCAACGGCAAGCGCACCTTCGAGATCCTCAATCCCGACAATCTGTTCGATCCCCTGGAATTGTAGGGACACCATAGCGGATATGGGTTTATACTGGGTCTCACTGGAGTCATAACCGGCGAGGAGTTCCCATGGCCCGCATAGCCCGCGTCGTCGCCCCCGGTCGGCCGCATCTGGTCATCCAACGGGGCAACCGTCAGCAACCGACGTTTTTTTCCGACGACGACTTCGGGCTCTACAAGACCCTGGTCGGGGAATTCTGCGCCAAGGCCGGGGTGGCCATCTGGGCCTATAGCCTGATGCCCAATCATGTGAACCTGTTGCTCGTCCCCGATTCCGAGACCGGTCTCCAGGCGGCGCTTGGCGAGGCCCACCGGCGCTACACCCGTCACATCAACACCCGCGAGAACTGGCGCGGTTATCTCTGGCAGGGCCGGTTCGCCTCGTTTCCGCTGGATGACCCCTATGTGGATATAGCCACCCGGTATGTGGAACTGAATCCGGTACGGGCCAGACTGGTCAAGAAACCCAAGGACTGGGTCTGGAGTTCCGCCCGCGCCCATCTGAAAGACAAGCTGGACGGGTTCGTCGATCCGGCTCCCCTGCGCCAACGCTTCGGGGCCTGGAAGCCGTTCCTCAATGGCCCACTGGAGGAGGCGGACCTGGAGCTGCTGCGGGCCCATGAGCGCACCGGCCGTCCGCTCGGCGACAGCGCCTTCGTGACCCGCCTGGAATCGCAACTGGGACGGTCGCTGAAAAAGAACAAGCCCGGACCCAAGCCCAAGGCCCGCCCGGCGACAACCCCCTGACTCAACGAGGTGTTCAAATGGTGAAGTGGATTCCAGCCCTGGTGCTGGGACTTTGGGCAGGTGCGGCGCTGGCCGACGCCTGTTCGCCGCCGTTCGCCGGACGCGACCTGCGGGCCTGCACATTCACCGCCCAGAAATGGCGCGGCGTCGATTTCTCGGGAGCCGACCTGAGCGGCATGGACCTCACGAACATGCAATGTTTCGGCTGCCGCTTCGAGGGCGCCAACCTGCACAAGGCCAATCTCAAATGGTCGGATTTTTCCGAATCCCGGTTTCAGCGGGCTGATTTGTCGGAGGCCGACCTGTTCCATACCCGGTTCGACTATTCAGACATGACCGGGGCCAACATGCGGCGGGCCTTTCTGTTCGGCACCGACCTCAACTATGTGCGCGGCGATGGGGTCGACCTGCGCGACAGCAACATGAAGGACGTGATCATGGAAGGCGCGCGGTTCCGGCGCAGCGATCTGAGCGGGGCCTACATGCTGCGCGGCGTCATCCTGGGCAGCGATTTCCGCTGGTCGAAGCTGCATCACATGGAGCTGACCGGAGCCAGCGCCGAGGAGGTCAATTTCTCCGGCTGCGACCTGCGCCAGACGGTGCTGCGCGGCTCGCGCCTGCTCAAGGCCGTGTTCATCGGGGCCAACCTCGATGGCGCGGTATTCGAAAACGCCACTTTCGACGACACCGACTTCAGAGGCGCCATCAACCTGCCCCCCGACCTGCACCCGAAGATCAATCAGCGCTGGCGAGCCAATTAAGTCTCCTTCTTATGCAGCTTCAGGGACAAGGAGTTGATGCAGTAGCGCTGCCCGGTGGGCGGCGGGCCATCGGGAAAGACATGCCCCAGATGGGAACCACAGGCCGTGCAGGTGACTTCGGTGCGCACCATCCCATGACTGACATCGCGATGCTCGGTGACCCGCCCATCGGCGATGGCCTGCCAGAAGCTGGGCCAGCCGGACCCGGAATCGTATTTGCTGGCGGAAGAGAACAGCTCCTGCCCACAGGCACCGCAGACGTAGGTCCCGCTGGCCTTTTCATCCCAATAGGCACCGGTGAACGCCCGTTCGGTGCCCTTTTCCCGCAACACCCGATAGGCCTCGGGAGTCAGTTTCTGCCGCCATTGAACTTCTGATTCCGGTGATTTGTCATTCATCGCGCCGCTCCTTTTGCTGTTCAACATAAGGGATCGACAAGGCGGAAATACAAGGTGTCCAGCACATCTTGTTCCGGGGACACGGAGGATGCTAAAGTAACGCAAAATTGTCGCCCCAGGGAACGTTCATGGCCCACAACTTGTTGATTTCCGTATTCTGCCCGGATCGGGTGGGATTGATCTCCGCCATCACCGCCCGTCTTTACGACCTGGGCGGCGATTTGGGCGACACCTCGTTTGCCGTGCTGGGCGACGCGGCGGAGTTCACCTCCATCTGTCAATTCCCCGACAACATCACCGCCGACGGACTGCAAGTGGAGATGGCGGATCTGCCGGAGTTGGCGGGTGCCACCCTGGAGGTCCGTCCGTTCGAACGCAACCCGGGCCCGCAGCCGCTGTCCCAGGTGACCCACCATGTGGAATGCGAGGGGGTCAACCGCCCCGGCGTGGTCGCCCGGATGACCGAAATTTTTCAAGAATACGGAGCCAATATCGTCCGTCTGGCCGCCGACCGACAGGACCGCAAGGGGGAAGACCACTTCCTCACCCGGATTGCCGCCTACATTCCCGACGAGCGGGCCGACGCCTGTCTGGCCACCTTGGAGAATACGGCAGCCGAACTGAGACAAATCATTCGTTGGCACCGCACCGAGGACGGCATTTGATCGTCCCACCTCCCCCTAAAACAAGAGAAGAAGAAGCAGAGATATGAGCCGGAAGGACCTGGACCTGGAATCATACAAGGCACGGCTGATCACGCGCCGCGCCGAACTCAACACCGAGCACGACGCCACCGAGGCCGATCGGGCGACCGTCGAGGTCGACCAGCAGCGCCTGGGCCGTCTATCGCGCATGGATGCCCTGCAATCCCAGGCCATGGCCCAGGAACTGGAGCGCCATCGGCAGGTGGAATTGTTGCATATCGAAGATGCGCTCAAACGGATCGAAGAAGGCGACTACGGCCATTGCACCGCTTGCGATGCCAAGATCCCGGCCAAGCGGTTGGACCTCGACCCGTCGGTCCCTCTGTGCATCAAATGCGCCGAAAAGGCCGAACATCACTGAGATTTGGGGAACCCGTCGGTCTGACGCAACGCCTCGCCGAGCACCAGGGCCGCCGCCACCGCCACATTGAGCGAACGGGCCGTGGCCGTCAGGGGAATGCGCAGGCGCGCGTCGGCGGCGGCATGCACCCCATCGGGCACCCCGGCGCTTTCCCGCCCGACCATCAACAGGTCATCGCCCTGAAACGCGAAATCCGTATAGGTCACCGCCCCACGGGTGGTCAGCAATACCAGCCGTCGCCCGGCCCGCTGGGCCTCGAAAGCCTCCCAGGATTCATGCCGACGGATATGGGCCAGATCCAGATAGTCCATGCCCGCCCGTTTGAGGTGTTTGTCCGACAGCACGAAACCACAAGGCTCAATCAGGTCCACCGGCAAGCCGAAACAGGCCGCCAACCGAAACAGGGTTCCGGCGTTTTGCGGGATATCAGGTTGAAACAACACGAGACGCATGGATGAACAAAGGGTTCCCTTGGAGCTGTATTGTTAAATAAGCATTTCCTTATAAAAGAGGCAAGAGAAGCGTTTCCGCCCTTTTCAAACGCAATAATATCCGATATACCCTTGCGCTACGTTTCGGCTTGGCCCGAAATGGAGGACGGTGCTGTCCCGACAGATCGTCTTCAGCATGAACAGGGGGAGAGGTCACCTCTCCTGGATTGCGTTCGGCAACAGGGGGGTTGCCATCGTAACCCAAGGACCCAAACGGTTATAACGCAGATGGCCCAGTACGGGGGCCAGGAAGGGGATTGTTCAGTCATGGCAGACACGGCAACCACCGCGCCTGAGAATCCGGGCGACGACGCTACCCGCCGCGATTTCCTATTGTACGGCACGATTGCCGTCGGTGCCGCCGGTACCGCGGCCGCTCTCTGGCCCTTTGTCGATTTCATGAACCCGTCGGCCGACGTGCTGGCGCTGGCTTCCATCGAAGTGGACATCTCGGGCATCGAAGAGGGCATGTCGGTGACTGTCCAATGGCGCGGCAAGTCGACATTCATCCGCCATCGCACGGCGGAAGAAATTGAAAAGGCCGTCGCCGACGACGGTGCCGACCTGCGCGATCCGCAAACGGATGCCGAGCGGGTGCAAAAGCCCGAATGGCTGATCCTGGTTGGCATCTGCACCCATCTGGGCTGCATTCCGCAGGGCCAAAAGCCCGGCGAGCCGCGCGGCGAATTCGGCGGCTGGTTCTGCCCGTGCCACGGCTCCCATTATGATACCTCCGGACGCATCCGCAAGGGTCCGGCTCCGCTTAATCTCGTGGTGCCGCCCTACGAATTCGTTTCCGACGACATCATCAAGATCGGCTAATCGGGGGATATGGCAATGAGTGATCCGACCTGGAAAAACCCGATCGTCAAGTGGATTGATTACCGCCTGCCGATCTTCACCATGATGCAACACAGCGCCGTCGATTATCCGACGCCGAAAAACCTGTCCTACTGGTGGAACTTCGGTTCCCTGGCCGGGATGGTGCTGGTCATCATGATTCTCTCCGGCATCATGCTGGTCATGAATTACACGCCGCACGAGGCGATGGCCTTCAACAGCGTCGAGCGCATCATGCGCGACGTGAACTGGGGCTGGCTGATCCGCTATCTGCATATGAACGGCGGCTCGATGTTCTTCATCGTCGTCTATATCCATATGTTCCGCGGCATGTACTACGGCTCCTACAAATATCCCCGCGAACTGCTGTGGATCATCGGCGTCGTCATCCTTCTGGCCATGATGGCTACGGCCTTCATGGGCTATGTGCTGCCCTGGGGACAGATGAGCTATTGGGGTGCCACGGTGATCACCAACCTGTTCTCGGCCATTCCGCTGGTCGGCGAATCCATCGTCACCTGGCTGTGGGGCGGTTTCTCGGTCGCCAACCCGACCCTGAACCGGTTCTTCTCGCTGCATTACCTGCTGCCGTTCGTGATCTTCGCCTTGGTGTTTGTGCACCTTTGGGCGCTGCATCACCACAAGTCCAGCAACCCGCTGGGCATCGACGTCAAGGGTCCGCAGGACACCATTCCGTTCCATCCTTACTATACCATCAAGGATTTCTACGGAATCGGCCTGTTCATGCTGTTCTATATGTACTTCGTCTTCTTCGCCCCGAATTTCTTCGGCGAACCGGACAACTACATCCCGGCCAACCCCTTGTCGACCCCGGCCCATATCGTGCCTGAATGGTACTTCCTGCCATTCTACGCCATTCTGCGGGCCTTCACCCAGGACATCTGGTTCTTGACCGCGAAGCTGCAGGGCGTGATTGCCATGTTCCTGTCGATCATCTTCCTGGCCCTGCTGCCCTGGCTTGATGGGTCCAAGGTCCGCAGCATGAAGTTCCGGCCATTGTCGATGATGTTCTTCTGGCTGTTCTTCATCGACACCTTGATCCTGGGTTACATGGGCGGCCAGTTGGCCGAGGAGCCCTATGTGACCATCGGTCAGGTGGCGACGGCTTACTACTTCCTGCACCTGCTGGTCATCGTGCCGGTGGTCAGCCGGATGGAAAGCACCAAGGAGTTGCCCGAGAGCATCTCCGCGGCGGTCACGAAGTGAGAAGGGGGAATACGAGGATGAATATCATGCGTAAAACCGCCCTGGCCGCCATTGCCGCACTGGCGCTCGGCGTCTCGGGTCAGGCTCTGGCGTCCGGCGATACGCCGCACCCGGAGGCCCAACAGTGGTCCTTCAACGGACTGTTCGGCCAATACGATCAGGCGCAGTTGAAGCGCGGCTTCCAGATCTTCAAGGAAGTCTGCAACAACTGCCATTCCTTGAACCTGATCGCCTACCGCAATCTGTCGGCACTCGGCTTCGATGAAGATCAAATCAAGGAACTGGCGGCGGAATACGAAGTCCGCTCCGGTCCCAACGAGGATGGCGAGGAACTGAACGACGACGGCGAGTTCCTGACCCGTCCGGCCCTGCCGTCGGATCGCTTCCACGCTCCGTTCCCCAACCCACAGGCGGCCATGGCCTCCAACGGCGGGGCGCTGCCGCCCGATCTGTCGTTGATGGCCAAGGCCCGCAAAGGCGGACCGGACTACATTTTCGCCCTGATGACCGGCTATTTGGACGAGGCACCGGAGGAACATCCCATCCCGGAAGACAAATCTTACAATACCTACTTCCCGGGGCATGCCATCTCCATGGCCCCGCCGCTGTACGACGAAGCGGTGGAGTATGACGACGGCACGCCGATGACCCTTGATCAGCACGCCCGCGACGTGGCGGCGTTCCTCAACTGGGCCGCCGAACCGGAACTGGACGAGCGCAAGAGCCTCGGCCTGAAGGTGCTGATCTTCCTGGCCGTCTTCTCGGCCATGATGTACGCCCTGAAGCGCCAAATCTGGAGCGACGTGCACTAAGCCGCATCGCCCCATCCCCATAGAGAAAAGGGCCGTCGGATCATCCGGCGGCCCTTTTTATCTGTCCGAGATCGGGTCTCAGCGAATGCGGAACGTCGCGTGGCAGGCGCGGCAGACGGCGGTCACGTCGGACAGAGATTCCATGACATGGCGGTAATCCTCGGCGCTCGGCGGTGTGGCGGAGGCTTGCAGCACCTTGGCCAGCTCCCCCCCGGCGGCGTGCATGGATTGGCCCATCTGGCGGAATTCCGGCGTCATGTAGCGGCCCATGCCCATGCCCATGCCACGCCCCATGCCCATGCCGCCCATATGTTCGGCCATCCGCTGTTCCATTTTCAGATGCTCCTCATCGGTCATGTCCGCTCCCTGGCCGCCCCCGGCGCCCATGGCCTGCATCCGTTGCTTCATCTCCGCAATCTGTTCCGGACCGGCCCCCTGGGCGGCCATGGCGTCCCAGATGTGATGCCCGAAGTCGAGTTTGGTATCGGCAATGGTCGCTGCTTGCTTGAAGTCGCCCGCACCGATGGCGGTGATGAGGTCGTCCAGGGTTTCCATGTGACCCCGCATTTCCTGGAGGAACTGCGCCTGAATTTCCGGTTGCAGGGTGAGCAGGGTCCGGGTGTCCTCCTCGGCCCACGTGGGGGTGCCAAGGCCGGTGGCGCAGGCCACACCCGCCAGGATCGGTAACATCGCATATCGCATCAGGAACACTCCAAAAACTTGTTATGAAAGCGACGGATGGTGCACCGGCTTTTGACCGCTTGCAAGGGGGAAGCGAAGCGGCAACAATGCCCTACCATCGAACGAGTCATGAAGAGGGCACCCCATGAACCATCCGGGCACTCCGCCGGTCATCGGCGTTATCGGCGGCAGCGGCGTTTACGACATCGACGGCCTGAGCAACACCCAATGGCGAAAGATCGACTCGCCGTTCGGTGATGCGTCCGACGAGTTGCTGTTCGGCGAATTGGACGGCCAGAAAATGGTCTTTCTGCCGCGCCATGGACGCGGCCACCGAATTCCGCCCTCGGAATTGAACTTCCGGGCCAACATTGATGCCCTGAAGCGGGCCGGGGTGACGGAGATTCTGGCCGTGTCCGCCGTCGGGTCGCTGAAACGGGAACTGCCGCCGGGACATTTCGTGCTGGTGGACCAGTTCATCGACCGCACCTTCGCCCGGGTCAAAAGCTTTTTCACCACCGGCTGCGTCGGCCATGTGGGTCTCGGCCATCCCACCTGCAACCGCATGGCGGATGCGGTGGAAGCGGCGATCAAGGAGATCGGCGTCCCCTATCAGCGCGGCGGCACCTACCTGACCATGGAAGGGCCGCAGTTCTCCACTCTGGCCGAATCCAACCTCTATCGCGCCTGGGGCTGCGACGTCATCGGCATGACCAACATGCCAGAGGCCAAACTGGCTCGCGAGGCGGAGATGTGCTACTGCCCGGTGGCCATGGTCACCGACTTCGACTGCTGGCATCCGGACCACGACCATGTGACCGTCGAGGCCATTGTCCAGGTGCTGATGACCAACGCCGACAACGCCCGCGCTCTGGTCAAGGCGACCGCGCCGAGATTGTCCGGGCGCACCGAAACCTGTGCCCAGGGCTGTCAAACGGCGCTCAACACGGCACTGATCACCGCTCCCGACGCCCGCGACCCTGAGGTGTTGAAACGTCTCGACGCGGTGGCCGGTCGCGTGTTGGGAGCCTGATGGCAGGCACCGTATTTTTCGGTGGGCTCGATGTCAGCGGCGGCTACATGGCGGACATGCAGGCCGCCCTGGAGGAGGCCGGGGTGGCCGATGTGTCCCTGGGCACCAACGGCCTGATCCCGTTGCCCGGTCTGCATGGCAGCCTGCTCGATCAGACCTTGCAGGCTGGGCTTGTTTTTCGCTATCGCAGCGCCCCGCTCCCCGGCTTCGACCCGCGCCATCATCTACCGCAACCGGCCCCGGAAAATCTGATCGGCTATTCCTTTGGCGGTCTGATTGCCGCCCAGATTGCCTACCAGTTGGTCAGCGTGCGGCGTCTGTTCTTGGTCGCCTGTCCGATCTCCGAAGGATTTTTGAACGACTTGCGGGCCGTGCCGCGATTGCGCGTGGTCGAGGCCATCGACCTGCTGGAAGAAGGGGACCCGTTGCGGGTCGGCATGTCGGACATGGCCCTGTTACAATCCTTGCCGCTGCTGACCGGTCAGCTTCTCAACATGTCCGGCCATTTCATCCACGCCCGTGACGACCAATTGGGCGCACGCAACCGCCGCCGTCTGGTCAGTCAATTGCGGGCCAGGGGGCTTTAACGGCTGGCGTGGAAATAGCGCAGCCAGTGGGTCAGGGCGGTGACCAAACGCAGCAGGAACTGCTTCACCGCCCCGCGATTGGCCAGGGTCGGCAGGGAAATGGCCGAGGTCACCAGCCGTTCGGCCAGCAACAACGCATGATCCGGCGTCAGTTCGGCGAATATTTCGTCGTTCGGCGCGTCGGCGTTGAACATCCGGAGCAACAGCACATCCCCATCCACCCGCACCGACAGGCGCACCGGAACGGGTTCTGAATCAAATACATCGCTCGCGGCGGGAGGATAGGTTCCCGACTGCATGAAGGTCTCCGGCATCTGAGGAGTCGTAGGTCACCGAAGATGAGCCTAGCCTGCCTGCCTTATCAAAGAGTTAACGGCCCAGAGATCGCATATGACTTTGATAATGACTCGCGATGGGGATGACGGTAGACTTTGACCGTCTCTCCTCCTGACCTTCGAGGCCCACCTTGGCAACGATCTTTTTGCAGCAACTGACAAACCTCTATCTGGAAGCTGCGCCCTGGCTGCTGTTCGGTCTGGTCATCGCCGGGGCCATCAAGGCCTGGTTTCCCGAGGAAGGCATTAAACGCTGGCTTGGCGGCAGGGGCTGGAAACCGACCGCCCTCGCGGCGCTGATCGGTGCCCCGCTGCCCCTATGCTCCTGTGGCGTCCTGCCTGCTGCCATCGGCTTGCGCCGGGCCGGGGCGAGTCGCGAGGCGACCGTCTCCTTTCTGGTCTCCACCCCTGAGACCGGGGCCGATTCCATTTCCATTTCCTACGTCCTGCTCGGCCCCTTCATGACCGTGGCCCGTCCGTTGGGAGCTCTTTTCAGCGCCATGACCACCGGCATGATGATGATGCTGTTGCCCGACGAACCGAAACTCAACCCTAGCGCCTTGCCGATTCAGGCCAAACCGGTGGATAGCTGTTGTTCCTCCGGGTCCTGTGGCAGCAGCGCACCGGCAGCAGATACCACTGAACCTTCAGCCCTGGCCCGCACCGTCGAGGGGGTCCGCTATGCGCTGACCGATATTCTTCAGGACCTTGCGCCCTGGCTGATTTTCGGATTTCTCGCCGCCGCCGCCGTGGCCGCCTTCGTCCCACCGCAGGCGCTGACCCAGTGGGGCACCGGGCTTCTCGGCATGGTGATCATGGTGGTTGTGTCCATCCCCATGTACGTCTGCGCCACCGCCGCCACCCCCATCGCCGCCGGCTTGCTGATGGCGGGTATTTCGCCGGGGGCCACGCTGGTCTTTTTGCTCGCCGGTCCGGCCACCAATCTGGCGACCATCGGCGTGGTGCACAAGGAAATGGGGCGCGCCGCCGTGGTGATCTATCTGGGTGGCATCATCTTCAGCGCCATGATTGCCGGGTTCGTGGTCGATTGGGTGGCGGCCGAGATGGCTCTCGACATCGCCGCCGATATCCATGCGGGGACCGAGATCGTGCCCCTGTGGATGGCCTGGGCCAGCGGTATCTTGCTGGCCGTGGCCTGGATCTGGCCCGCGCTGTCGGCCCGCTTCACCGGACGTCAGACCGCCGCTGCCGAATGAGCCAGCGCTATTTGAGGGAATTGACCGTCCGCTGATCTTCGACAATCATATGGCGGACCAGCCGGGTTTCCACCCAGTTTTCGTAATTGCTCACCGACCCCGACGGCTTGACCGGGGGAGCGCTGGGGCGGCGTGACGATATCCGGCTCCGAAATGCAGATTTCTGTTGCGCTGGATGGGCGAATATGAGTCAACCTTTCCATGACTCCGCTGCCCGACATCACCACGCTTTCCCCGTCCGAGAAGGACACGCTGATCGGTTCGCTGATGGCGCGATTGGACGCGCTGGAATCGCGGGTCTCGGCTTTGGAGGCCGAGAATGCCACGCTGAAGGCCGAGAACGCGGATCTGCGGGAGAAACTGAACCTGCCGCCGAAGACGCCGGACAATTCGAGCAAGCCGCCGTCGCAAGGGCACAAGCCGAATGGCGAGGGCAAGGCGAAGCCGAAGGGCAAGGCCCATGCGGGAGCACATCGGCCGCTGCACCCCAACCCGACACGACGGCGCGACGTGCTGGCCGACCACTGCCCGCACTGCCGAGCGGACGTGACGGGCGTCACACAGGCCGAGGTCCAGGCTTACGACCGCATCGAAATCCCCGAGATCGCGCCCGACGTGACACGGGTGACGCTGTTCGGTGGCACCTGCCCCTGTTGCGCCAAGCGGTTCAAGGCGCCCGCGCCCGCCGGGCTGGAACCGGGCTCGCCGTTCGGCCCCAACCTGCGGGCCTTCGTCCTCTATCTGCGCTTCGGTCAGGCGATTCCGTTCGAACGGCTGGAGCGCCTGCTGCGCGACCTGTTCGGCCTGGAGATCAGCGAAGGGGCGCTGGCCAACATGCTCCAGGACAGCGCGCCCGCCTTCGCGGCCCAGACCAGCCGTATCAAGGAGCGGCTGCTGTCCGGCACCGCGATCGAATCCGACGAGACATCCGTCCGCGTCGGCAAGCGGACCTTCTGGAACTGGGTCTTCCACCACGGCGACAGCGCCTGCTTCGTCATCCGACCCTCGCGCGGCAAGGCGGTGGTCGAGGAATTCCTCGGCGAGGTTCGCCCCGATTTCTGGGTATCCGACCGGCTGGCGGCGCAGATGGGGTGGGCCGCCAAGGACCATCAGGCCTGCCTCGCCCACCTGCTGCGCGACATCCAATATGCCATCGACGCGGGCGACGATGCCCTGGCTCCCGGCCTCGGGGCCCTGCTGAAGCGGGCCACCCGCATCGGCCGGCGCCGACCGGATTTGGCCGATGCGACCCTGGCGGCCTATCACTCCCGCCTCCAGTCCCGGCTCGACGAATTGCTGAAGATCGTCCCCGCCACCACGGCCGGAGAGAAGCTGCTCCGTTCCATCAAGCGCTTCCGCCAGAACCTCTTCGTCTTCGTCACCAACCGCGCCATCCCGGCCACCAACAACGGCTCCGAACAGGCGCTCCGGCCATGCGTCATCTTCCGCAAGGTCACCAATTGCTTCCGATCCGAGTGGGGCGCCACCCTCTACGCCAACGTCAGATCCGTCCTCGAAACCGCCCGACGACGAGGAATCGGAATCCTCCCCGCCATCAGACTCACCCTTGACGGTACCGCCCTGCCGGTGGCAACGTGACGGACATCACCCAAGGGGGTGAGCAATTACCAGTTTTCCAGGGTCGGGCCGATCATGTCCACGAAGCCCATCAGGTCTTCCCGCCACAGGCCCTTGACCTCTTCCACCAATTCCTTGTGCAGCTTTCTGTGGGCGGGCAACAACGGAAAACCCTTGGATTCGAACAGGGCTTCCTCGGCGGCAAAATGGTGTTCGGTATAGATCAACAGGCCGTTGAAGGCTTCCTTCAGAATCAGCCTGTCCTTCTTTTCTTTGACTGCCTTGAAAAGATGATTGGCCAGTTCCAGCAATTGCTTATGCTGCCGATCAATCATCGGATCGCCGGTCAGATAATCATCCTTCCAAACAAACCGCGGCATGTTTTCCACCTTATTCGAAGAGCTTACATGTAACACTTATTACACTGGGCGATCCTTAAATTCCAGAGAATGATGCTCAAGAGACCCGCCCCATCATGGGGGGGGTCAGGGATCACCTGGACGAAGAAGAGATGCCAATCGACCAGCCGCGCCTATCCTCGCTTCGGCACCATCAGCGTCGCTTCACCGTCGAGGACCTTTTTATCGCCGACCGTGCAGATGGTGGCGAATTCGACAAAGCCCTTTTCCGGGATCAACTTGGTGACGGTGACCCGGGCAATGACCGTGTGGCCGATCTTCACCGGGGCCTTGAAGCGCAGATTTTGGCTCACATAGATGCAACCTGGCCCCGGCAGCTTGGTGCCAAACACGGCGGAAATCAGACCGGCCGACAACATGCCGTGGGCGATGCGGCCCTTGAACATGGTCTGGGCGGCGTACTCCTCATTCAGGTGCACCGGATTGGTATCACCGGAAACTCCGGCAAAGGCCATGATATCGGCCTCGGTGACGGTCTTGCCGAACACAGCGGTCATCCCTTCGGAAAGGTCCTCGAAATAATAACCGTTCAATTCGTCCATGGTCGCTTCCCCTTGTGATGTCCTGTTGCATGCGCGAAGTCTGAGCGAGGCCGTGCTGCGATGCAATAGATTTTTGCGCCGCGATCGTCCCCAGAAATACGGGAGGACGGGATCACTTCCCGCCCTCCTTCCACACCTTGACGCCCTTTTCCACCGAGCGCCCGACCACATAGCCGCCGACACCGATTTTCAACAGCTCCCACATGTCGGGGGGCAGTGGCATTGAGGGACTGCCGGTGATCGGCGACACGATGTAGTTGTTGGCGATGATGATGCCGAACAGGCACATCAGCATCGGTCGCCAGTTGCGTTGCAGCCAGCTTTCGCCGTTGGCCTCGGCGACGATGATCGAGGCGGCTTGCTCAATCTCCTTCATCTGGCCGGTGAGGATCATGGTTTGCAGCTCGCCCTTGATCTTGATTTTGGCGTCCTCGTCCTCGACCGCCTTGTCGACCACCGAGAACAGGCCCGCCACCAGTGGCCCCAGCAAGGCTCCGAACATGGCTCACTCCACATTATTATAGAACAGGTGATGGCCGATCATCACGCAGGGTTGCTTGCCGAACGACCAGTCGGGCACCACGCCCCGGGTGTGATAGTGGGTCGCCCCATCTGTGGGGTCCGGGAGTTGTCGATTGAGCGCCCGCCGGGCCACCGACAGACAGCGACCGAACACCGGATCGCTTGCCTTGACCCGCTCCAGCAGCTTGCGGTTGGGGTCGTTGTCGTTCCAGCAGGAGAACTGCCAGGGCTTCAGGCAGACTTCCTCCACAGTGGTTCCCCACCAATAACCGTTGCGCCGCTTTTGGCCGCGCCGCACCCGGTTCATGACCACACAGGCCACCGCTTCCAGGCCGCTGAAGGGTTCGCCGCGCGCCTCGCCATACAGGGTGCGGGCCAGGATATCCACCTGCCGCTCCCGCTCCTCAAGCTTTTCCGGTCGTTTGGCATTTTTACTCATGGCGCGATCCTCCCACCACGCCGTCGAGTTTGTTCTCGATGCGCAGCAAATGGTCGGTCAGACGTTTTTCCACGTCCTTCAAAAGGGCGATGGAGGCGTAGGATTTGGCGACCTCCAACTTGTAGGCGGACAATCCCTCACGGACCCGGGCCACCTGGTTTTCCATTTCGTGGCAACTGCGTTCCAGGGCATCTTCGGTTTCCTGACGGGTGCGCCAGATCAGCCAGAACAGCCCGGCCAGGGCGGGGATTTCCACGGCGGTGATCCACCAGATCACGTCCATGGGCGTTTGCATGGTCATTGCTTGAACTCCTTTCATGAGCTCCAACGCCAAAGGGCCGCTTTCTCATTTGAAAGACGGCCCTTTGGCGGTTTTAGTTTGGTTGTTAAAAAATCAAGTCTCAGCCCAGAAACCCCAGATTGCGGGCCAGGGAACCGGTCAGTTCGTCGTCCTGCACCCGGGGCAACAGGCCCTGAAACGCTTGTTCGGTTTTCGGGCCGATCCAGCCGTCTTCCTTCAACGGCGTCCAGTCGGGGTCCTTGTCCCGGCCCAGATCGTTGAGGGTGGCCTGCACTCCCAGCCCCCAGGGCTTGGGCGAGCGGTCATCGGCCTTGAACGTCCCCGGTCGGGAGAGCAGCGGCGCAAAGGCGGTATCAGCGGCTTTGGCCAGGGTCTCCTTTTCCCCGGTTTCACCCAGACGACGGCGCGCCGCATGGTCGGTGAAATGAGCCAGGCCGACCGCCTCGCTCACCGCTTCCGGTCCCTTGTCAGCCACCAAACGATGCAAAGCCCCCTTGGTCTTGGGGCCGAAATCACCGTCCTGCTTCAACGGCGGGATGCCCAGCGGCTTCGAATTCATGATAATTCCACCGGTGCTATTGAGCAGATTGATGCCCGATTGCAAGGCCCCGATGGCGGCTGCCCATTTGTCCTTGCCGGCGATTTGAGCCACCTGCTTGCCGACCCGCAACACGCCGTCCAGGGCGTCACGTCCGAGCGGGTCTTGGGCTGGCGTTTCGGTGGTTTTTGGCAACAGTTTATATTGCGGATCGATCATCCGTCCGGTGGCGTCATACTCCGCCGGGCCGGTGCCGTAATGCAGGGCGTGCCAGCCCATCAGCCGGTCGTTGGTCGTTTGGAATTCCGGATGGGCTGACAGCATGGCGTGATCGGACCCGGCCAGATCCTCCACCTCTTTGGGCGTCCAATCCTCGGTGCGCTTGGCCAGAATGCCCTCGGGACCCTTCGGCGGCTCGCTCATTTTGGCAAGAAAGGCCACCTGGTCCTGCGCCGTCTTGTTGCGAAGATTCAGGTCTTCCGGCGACAGGGATGCCCCCTCGGGCAGCAGTTGGTCGTCGCGCATTTGAAGTTGCGGATGCGGTTCGCCTTCGCGGGCCTTGTCGATGGCGTACTGACCGGCACCGTAGAGGGTGCCGACGCTACCCAGGTCTTTTATTTGATCTTCTCTGAATAGTTTTGATATGTCTTTGCCGGTCCCGGCCTCTTTCAGCACAGCGTTGACGAAATCGACGCAATTCTTCTCATAGAGTTTGTAGGACTCGGGAGAAGCTTGCTGTCGGTGAATGAAGGCCTTGGCCTTCATCGCCTGCTCTTCGGTCAAGTCAATCGGATAGGATTCGATATCACCATCGCTTTCTTGATACTTGGAATCGTCCCGGATCTCGCCGGGCACGGCGCCGCCGAGAGCGGCGGTGACTTTAAATTTTTTGCCTAGTTTTTGGTTGTCGGTTCCCGCCGGATATTTGCCGTAGGTATGCTGGGTGCCGTCGGGCTCGATCAGCGAGACCGCGAAGTGCCCCACGGCCCCATCCGGGTCCGCGTGAACGATAATCCTGTACTTTTCTGAAGTCTGATCGGTATTGGACATGAGTCTTTCCTTTTTCATGGGTTACGGTAGAATTGATCTCCGGAATTCTCGGAGACCGTGATTTGGGCTCAAAGGCCCGCTTTCCCCTCCCTTGGATGGAGAAGGAGATTTGGATGAGATTCTGTTGGCTGATTTTGGGGTTTATGTTGGGAGTCTTGCCCGCCGCAGCCTCAGCCGCAGCGCTCAAACCCGGCGACGTGTTCAAGGACTGCCCCGACTGCCCGGAAATGGTCGTCATCCCGGCGGGCAGCTTCATGATGGGCTTCGATCAACCGCCGGATCTTATTGTGGACTCTGAATTTGTTTTCACCACTCCGGTGCATCGGGTCACCATCGCCCGCCCCTTCGCCATGGGGCGCTACGAAGTGACCCGCGGCGCCTTCATCGCCTGCCGGGCCGCTGGCCTCTGCCAACTCAACAGCTACATGGAACGATACCACTTTCGTCCTGACATGCCTGCGGTGAACCTCACCTTCAATGAGAAGCTCGGTTTTCTCCATTGGCTGTTATTACAAACGGGACATAAATACCGGCTGCCCAGCGAGGCCGAGTGGGAATATGCCGCCAGGGGCGGCACCACCACCCGCTACTGGTGGGGCGACAAGATGGAGCCCGGACGGGAAAACTGCTCCGACAAGACCAAACCCGGATGGTATCGGAAGATCGAACCGGTGGGCCAATATCCGCCCAATCCCTTCGGCCTGTACGACATGATGTGCAATGTTGTTGAATCGGTCAGCGATTGTTGGAACATCTCCTATGACGGGGCGCCGACGGACGGCACGCCCTGGCTCGAAGGCCGGTGCGAATGGGGAAACTCTCGAGGCGCATCCTATTCCTCAAGGTTCTTTGACCATCCGGTCCATGACCGGGGGTGGGACCATTATTTTACAACTAGCCAAACTTCAGGTTTCCGCGTTGTCCGCGACCTGACCGATGCGGAACTGGGTCTTGTGGAGGACCATCAAACCCCCTGACCATGGTTCCTGGATCGGCGTTTGACAGTACAATTCTCTCGGGAGGAGACGAAAATGCACTTGATCGTTTTTGGGGTTCTTGGGTTGCTGCTGGCTATAGGGTCGGTCGAGGCCCTGGCCGCGCCGCTCAAACCCGGCGACGTGTTCAAGGACTGCCCCGACTGCCCGGAAATGGTCGTCATCCCGGCGGGCAGCTTCATGATGGGCTTCGATCAACCCCCACGGCACATCATCAGTGGCGAGTACATTTTAACAACGCCGGTGCATCGGGTCACCATCCCCCGCCCCTTCGCCATGGGGCGCTACGAAGTGACCGTTAAGGAATTTCTGTCCTGTCGGGATACGAATCTGTGTTGGGTCAATAATTACAATCGAAGATTGGAAACCAAAAAAGACATGCCCGCAGTTTATCATACCTATCTAGAAATGCTGGGGTTCTTACACTGGCTCGAACAATCGTCAAAACATCGTTATCGACTGCCCAGCGAGGCGGAATGGGAATATGCCGCGCGAGGAGGGACAACAACCCGCTATTGGTGGGGTGATGAATTCGAAACGGGTCGAATGAACTGCAGCGTATGCCTGACTCGTGGTGAACCGATGGAGCTTCGATCTGTTGGAACATTTCCGCCAAACCCCTTTGGCCTGTACGACATGCTCGGCAATGTTGATGAATGGGTCTCTGATTGCTGGAACAACAGCTATATAGGTGCACCGGAAGACGGGTCATTCCGGTTGGACGGTGATTGCTTTAGAGGGACACGAAGAGGCGCATCCTGGAGATCCTCATTATATGAAACTTCTGTATTTTATCGGGGGTGGAACCAATACTTTAAACGCGATGTAAAAAGCGGATTTCGCGTTGTCCGCGACCTCACCGATGCGGAATTGGGTCTTGTGGAGGGCCATCAAACCCCCTGACCATCGTTCCTGGATCGACGTTTGACAGTAGAGTGCCTACGGTTGGAGACGAAAATGCGCTTGATCGTTTTTGGGGTTGTTGGGTTGTTTTTTGGATCGATACTTGGATTGCTGATGCTTCAAGGCTTGAAGCTGACTGAGCCCAAAATCTACAAGCCCGGCGACGTATTTAAGGACTGTTCCGACTGTCCGGAAATGGTCGTCATCCCGGCGGGCAGTTTCATGATGGGGCATGATCAACCCCCTCGGCACATCATCAGTGGCGAGTACATTTCAACAACGCCGGTGCATCGGGTCACCATCCCCCGCCCCTTCGCCATGGGACGCTACGAAGTCACCAGGGCCTCACATAACGCTTGCAGGGACGCTGAGAGGTGGCCTGGGAAATTCAGACAGGGGGTTAAGTGGATTTTCTGCCTGAGAGCGGCGATGATGCCGTTGATCGGGAGGAACCATGACGAAGCGTACACGGCGGAACCACACAGCGGCTTTCAAGGCGAAGGTGGCTTTGGCGGCGATCAAGGGAGACAAGACGCTGGCCGAGTTGGCGCAGCAGTTTGATGTGCATCCGAACCAGATCACGACCTGGCGAGGGCAATTGCTGGAGGGGGCATCGGGGGTTTTCGGCGCGAGCCGATCCCAGGCGACGGTGCCGGTTGATCTGAAGGAGTTGCATGCCAAGATCGGCCAATTGACGTTGGAGAATGATTTTTTGGCCGGTGCGCTCGACAAGGCCGGCATGTTGAGCGTAAAGCGATGATCGACCGTGACCATGCCCTGCCGCTGAAACGGCAGGCGGAGGTGCTGCGGCTTAGTCGCGCCAGCCTCTATTACCAGCCCCGACCGGTGTCTGCCGCCGATCTGGCCATCATGCGTCGGATCGACGCATTGCACCTGGACTTTCCGTTCGCAGGCAGCCGGATGCTGCGCGATTTCCTGCGCAACGAGGGCGTTGAGATCGGCCGCGATCATGTCATCACGCTGATGCGGCGCATGGGGATCGAGGCCTTGTACCGGCGACCAAACACGTCAAAACCAGCAGCGGGACACAAGATCTATCCGTACCTGCTGCGCGGCCTACCCATCCTGCGTCCCAATCAGGTATGGGCGATGGACATTACCTACATCCCCATGGCGCGGGGGTTCGTCTATCTCTGTGTGGTGCTCGACTGGTGCAGCCGCCGGGTTCTGTCTTGGCGGGTGTCGATCACCATGACCGTGGATTTCTGTCTGGAAGCGGTCGAAGACGCGCTGGCCAAGTATGGCAAGCCGGAGATCTTCAACACCGACCAAGGCAGCCAGTTCACCAGTGCCCCATTCACCGGCCTGCTGCTGGACAACGGCATCGCCCTCAGCATGGATGGCAAAGGAGCTTGGCGGGATAACGTCTTTGTCGAACGGCTGTGGCGCTCGGTGAAGTACGAGGAGGTCTATCTTCGGGCCTACGACAGCGTTGGCGAGGCGCGGACCTCGCTCGGCCGCTATTTTGACTTCTACAATGGCAAGAGGCCACATTCGAGCCTCGGTCGGGTGCCGCCGGATAGGATCTACTTTGACAACCAGCCCCAGGCGGTGGCAGCATGACGTTCACTGCCGATGCGGGGCCCCACTCCAGTCGGGCTACGCCCTCCCTGCGTGAGGCCCCGCATCGGCGATACAACACGGCAACCGGCAGAGGCTCCACTTATCCAACGCCAAAAACTGTCTGAACAATCCCGGCCAGCTCTCTTGAACCCATTGGATAGGAAGTCGATGGGGTAGTTCCCGATGCCCGCCTCATCGGTGTTGGCGTTGGGTTCAAGGGTCGCGTTGATGACGTTGTTCGGCCCACGGGCGCTATCCCAGATATGCCAGTTTGACGCCGTGGTGATGTTCTTCACCATGACGAAGGCCGGTTTGAACCCGGTCAGGACGAACGTCCTGTCGGCGGAAGACACCTCGACATAACTGCCGAATTTGCTGTAACCGGAGACGCCGTGCCAAGCATAGGCAATCATTGAACCCAGGTTTGGGTTTACATCTGTTCCAGCACCTAGAGTAAACACGCTTGATGTCGGACTTGTGTTATTCAACCAGCCACTAGACGTTGATGGAGCAATAGTAGAAAAAGATACGCCTTGTGTATTCCCCATAGCGGAATGGTAAATACCCCAGCCAATTGCTCCGTCCCTTCGTTTGACAATAATAAATTCTGGCGCACTAGTTAAACCATGCCCAACCGAAGCACCGCCAGTGCCATTGCCTGTATACGAAACGATACCAAATCCAGCCGCTGTGTTTGCAGATACTGTAGAACTAATTGATCCATCAGTATTGGCTGCACCTGCGCCGCCTGCCTTCCAGGTCCATCCGACATAAGTCCTGCCGGATGTATTGGTGAAGTTGCCCCAGGTATCGGCACCAAGATCAAAACTGTCGGTGCCGTAGACGTCCACTGCATCTGTCGGCGTGATTTCAGCACCCACAACATTTGACTTGAGAACCTTGTTCGCACCCCGGATTCTGTCGATCCAGATATGGTCGGTGCGCATTCCGATGAAACCGGCCACTGATTCCGACGGAAAGCGGCCACCCATTCCGATCCAAAACGGCCACTTTATCCTGGGCTCGTTTTTGGCGGCGTGATCGACGCCGTTGGGTAATTTGTTGATGTCATTTTCCTTAGGTCTGGTCAATGGTTTTGGCGGCCATGGTCTTTCGCATTGAGGGTCCGTCGAGATCGAGCCTGTGGGCGTTGTGGACGATACGATCGAGGATGGCGTCGGCGAAGGTGGGCTCGCCGATGACGTCGTGCCACTTATCGACGGGCAGTTGGCTGGTGATCAGGATCGAGGCATTTTGGTAACGCTCTTCGACGATTTCCATAAGATCGCGGCGCTGATCAGCGTTGAGTTTTTCCGGGCCCCAATCGTCGAGGATCAGCACGTTTGGTTTTGTCAGGGCGCGAAACAAACGCGGGTAACGGCCATCGGCGCGACCCATTTCCAATTCGGAGAACATTCGGGGCAGGCGTTTGTAGAGGACGGAATAATCATCTCTGCAAGCTTTTTGACCCAAGGCGCAAGCGAGCCATGATTTGCCGATACCGCATGGACCCGTAATGATCAGGTTCTGTTTTTGGGCGATCCATTTCCCCTGGGCCAGTTGCTGGAACAGGGATTTATCGAGACGCCTGGGGCTGCGGTAATCGACGTTCTCGACTGAGGCCCCGGCGTGGCGCAGGCGGGCGTTTCTTAAACGGTAGGTCAATCGGCGGTCGTCACGGACGGCTTCTTCACGATCAAGAAGCAGAGCCAGCCATTGATCATGAGCCAGATCTTCGGCTTGGGGGTTGTCTCTGAGGTCGGCGAAGGCCTGAGCCATACCGGTCAGCTTGAGGAGCTTCAGTTGGTCGTGAGTGGGGTGTTGCAACATGGTTGTTTTCCTCCTTAATGAAAATATCCGGAACCCCGGATGTTGGGATGATCGATGGCGGGACCGTTCTCAGCCTGTTTCGTTTTGCAATCCTCAAGCCTGTTCTTGAGGATGGAATTGACGGAAGAATAGGAATGGGCGCCGATCTCAAGCGCTCTTTCGCAAGCCGCCTCCAGGCGTTCCGGCCCATGAGCCTTGGCCAGGCGGAGGATGCCGATAGCGGAACGAAAGCCCTGTTCCGGGTGTGGCTTGCGGCGCAGAATAATGTCAACGAGGGCTTCCGTGTTGGCCCCTTGGGCGGTAGCCATGCGGCGGATTTTCTCCGGCGTCCAACTGGCGTATCGTCGGTGTGATGACGGCATGTGTTCCGGGACCGTGGTATGACGCCGATTGCCGGGGCCGCGCATATGGACGGCGACACGCTTGCCTTTATGGAATATCTCGACACTGCGTTCCGTGATGCGAGCCCACAGGGTTTGTTTGACCAACGCATGCGGGACCGAGTAAAAATGCTTGCCCACTTCCACATGGTAATCGATGCCGGCGCGTCGCTGTTTCCATTCGGCGTATTCGAAGGGCTCGGCGGGCAAGGCTTTGAGGGCCGGGCGGTCCAGTTCTTCGAACAGTTGCCGCCGGGACGCATCCAGATGCTTGCTGACCCGCCTATTCAGAACCTCAAGCTGTTCACGGATTGCCTGATTGAGTTCGGCCAGGGAGAAGAAACGGCGATTGCGCAGGCGGGCCAGAACCCAGCGCTCGACCACCTGAACGCCGACTTCCACCTTCGCCTTATCCCTTGGTTTGTAGGGCCTGGCGGGAATGACCGCCGTACCGTAATGGTTCGCCAGATCGGCGTAGGTCCGATTAACCTCGGGATCATAAATGCAGGATTTGATGACACCGGACTTGAGGTTGTCGGGAACGATCTGCTTGGGAACGCCGCCGAAAAAACTGAAGGCGCGGCTGTGCGAACCGATCCAATCAGGCAGCGCCTGGCTCCAAGTGGCCTCGGCGTAGGTGTAACTGGAGGCTCCCAGGGTGGCGACGAAGATCTGGGCCTCGTGGACCTCGCCGGTCAAGCCGTCAATCACTTCCACGGTTTGACCGGCGTAATCGACAAACAGCTTCTCACCGGCCACATGGTTCTGGCGCATGGTCGGGTTCAGCTTACCCCGCCAGTCCCGGTAAAGATCACAGAACCGGCTGTAACCGTAACCCTCTGGATGCCGCGCCCGGTATTCCTCCCACAAAAGGGCCAGGGTCACGCCGGGCTTCTTTTTCTCCCGGTGCAGCGACGGCCAATCGGGCGGAAGTGGGCGTTCCCTCGTTCGAACCCGCAAGGGCGGAAACAATAGCTGCTCCAGCCCTTCCTCCGAAAGGTCCCCGGGTAAGGGCCAATTCAACCCCGCTTGTTTGGCCCGGGCGATATAATCCCCGACCGTTGTACGGCCAATATTCAAACTGACGGCGATCCGCCGCCTCGACAGGCCCTCGGCATGCAGCCTCAAAACGTCGCGAATCTTGCGCATGGGCAACCTCTCCCTGGGCATCTCCGCTCCTTCCCAAAAGGTGCGAAGGTAACCCTCAAAAGATCACCCAACGAGGTCGATCACAGGCCAGACAAAAGTGGCCGCTTTGCGTCGGAATCGGTGGCCGGATTAAATCGGAATCAGTGGCCGCTTTGGATCGGAATCAGTGGCCGCTTTGCGTCGGAATGCGCAATGGTCGGTGGCATTGGAGCGCGACTTGATCCAGGTCAGCCCCGTGCCACAGGAGGGGGTGATTGTCTGCGTCGCACCTGTTCCCGACCAGAGATCGACCGAGAAATGTTGGCTCGGGTCGGTGATAGTGACTGCGGGCAGGTTGTCGGTGGTCAGGGCCACAAAGCCAGCCGGGGCACTGTAGGTCCAATCTTCTTCTGCGTAGATCATCGGGTTATCAGCGCCGCCGCTGTCAACGTGGAAAACAACCCAACCTTCAGACATATCAATGCCAGTGAAGGCAACATTGGTTCCGTCTGGCGGATCACCGGGCGTCCCACCCTTGATGGAATTGTCTACGCCGAACCAGATGTCGCCCGCATCGCAGTCGATGAAAATCTGGAAAATCTTTGTGCCGCTTGACCAGTGCGTATTGTTACCGTAGGCAGCAGTATTGCCCGCTGGGTCATAGGTGTACCCATTGAACCCATAGCACATATACGGCTCGATATAAGCGTAGTAAGTTCCAGGCCCAACACCAGATGACGCCGTATAAGGCTTCCGACAAATGCCCCAATCAACATAGTTGGCTACAGTATCGGTGAACCCCATCTCGATATAGTATTTGCCGCTGGTGGGCAGTTGGATGGTGCCGTAGCCAAACTTATCAAGTCCTGTCGCGCCGTGGGTTTTATTGCCGTTTGAGAGAACACCAACAAGGCCCGCAAGCAAGGGGTTCCAGGTGTGGCCGTTGGCGGTTGGCGTATCCCCTACCTGAGTGATGGTGCCGTTGACGGTCCAATGGTTTAGCCCGTAGCTGCCTTCTCCATACAGAATGATCTCCTGTAGAACACAAAGATTGTTCCAGTCGGTAACGTAGAGCCTATATTTCGCATAAGATGCGGGGCTCGCAATGACGTACCGGTTGGGCACCAGTGGGGTCCAGGCCGTGACGCCGGTTTGGCTGTCCAGCGTGTCCCATCCCGAACCGTTCCATCCCTGAAACTCCCAGGTCTTGGGGGCGCGAATGGTGCCATAGTTCTGGCAATACAAATCATAGGCTTTGATCGTCTGCGCACTGGCAAATTCATAGCTGATCCAGTGGGTCGTGATGGCCCCTGTGGCGTACCAATAAGCCCCTGCGCTGGACACATCGCTGTTGAACGCCCGCCACGCTTCCGATCCGTCATCCACATCAGCAGTAACAGTACCAGACGGGGTAGTGTAGCCGGTCATGGTGGCGGTTACGGTGCCGAGGGAATAACTTCCGCCAACATCAATGCCGAGGTTGCTGCCATCGCTGAAATCAAGGACAAAGGAGTTGCCGCCTTGAGTATCAGCGATGGCGATCATCGCCGCGTTGCTCACCGGCCTCCAGACGCCGTTGGTATCGAACTCTCCGAGGCCATCTGTGGCTGGATCAGTGATGGTCAGGCCATCAAAAAGGCAGACCTGCGCCATATACCCTTTGAAAAACGATCCGCCACCGCCGTTATAGACGCCAACGTAATGCGTTTCGGCTGTATTTGTCTTATGGGTGGCCACGCTATTAAGCGCAAAATCAGTGACTTTGTCAACGCCGGACTAAAAAGGGGCCATTTGACCGGAGCAAAAAGGGGCCACTTTTTCTGATGGCGGGCGTCGTGGTGCAGGTTGTCCCGGTCGTCCATAGGAGGGACCCGTTCGGCTTCGTGTAGCGCTTTGCGTTACGCGAAGCGAAGCCGGGCGGGAGGTGCCTGTGGGCGCACGGGGGCAACCTTGGTCTGGGAGGTCGACCCGGGGCTGTAAAATTAGGTTTCTGCGGGTTTCCGGCGTTTTTGACTTTGCTTGAGGCGGAAGCTCTCGCCGTTCATCTCCAGAATATGGACATGGTGGGTGAGGCGGTCGAGCAGAGCTCCGGTCAGGCGCTCGGAACCGAAGATCTCGGTCCATTCGTCGAACGGCAGGTTGGATGTGATGATCACCGAGCCGCGCTCATAGCATTGGGAGATGGTCTCAAACAGCAGTTCGGCCCCGGTCTTGGATAAGGGTACGAAGCCCAGTGCGTCGATGATCAGCAGGTTTTGACCGGCGAGTTGTTTTTGCAGGCGCAGAAGTCTGCGCTCATCGCTGGCTTCCATCAGTTCGTGGACCAGGGCGCTGGCGGTGATGAAGCGCACCTTCAATCCCTTTTGGCATGCCGCCAGGCCGAGGCCCAGGGCGATATGGGTTTTGCCGGTGCCGCTGGGACCCAGCGCGATGATATTCTCACGATCCTCAATGTACTGGCATCGAGCCAGTTCCATCACCAGGGGCTTATTGAGCGAGGCCATGGCCTTGAAGTCGAAGTTGTCGAGGCTTTTGACCGCGGGGAACCGGGCGGCCTTGATCCTTCGTTCGATCATACGCCGCTCCCGTTCGATCAACTCAAGCTCGACGAGGCGGAGCAGGAATTCCACATGGTTTTTGTTCTCGGCGGCGCTCTGCTTGGCCAGTTTGTCGTATTCGGCAAGGAAAGTGGGCAGACGCAGCTTCTTGAGGTGATGATGGAGCAGAATCTGAGGGCTGTCACTCATGCCGCCTTCTCCGCCAGGAGGTTCATATAGGCGGCGGGCCTTGTCGTCTCCACGGTGGCGCTGGGCAGGTAGGGATAGATATCCAGGTCCAGTTTGGGTGGCCGCTCCTCGATCCGGCAGAGGAGCAGGTGTTTGACGGCGTCATAGCCGATGGCGCCCATGGCCAGCGCCTGTTTGACGGCACCATGGACGTCGTCCCTCTCGAAGTCTTCCATCAGACGCAGAACCTGGACGTACTCCCGCTTGCCCTTCTTGCCCATGCGGGCCTCCAGCAGCCGATGCAGGGTGGTGAATTCGTCCGGCAGGTTCCAGCCTTTCAGGGGCGCCGCTTGATCAAGGGCACCGACCTTCTTCTCCAACAGCGGCAGAAAGTGCATCGGGTCAAAAACCATGTCGCCCTTGTCATAGGAACGCCGGTGGCGGGCGATGACATCGCTGCCGCAGCCGATAACCACCCGATCCACATAGCCGCGCACCAGCACCTCATGATGGGCATAGGCCACCGGCACCGAGTAATCGTTCCCCCGATAGCGCACCATGGAGACGGAGCTGGCCCGGCTGCTCACTTGTTGGCAAGCGTCATAGGGGGTGACGGGCAGTTCCATCAAGGCGTCCAGATCGCGCATCAGGCGTTCCCCGATGGTCTCGCCATGACCGCGAAGTTTATCCTCCTGGCGCTTCAGACATTGTTCCTCGAGAGAGGCGTTCAGGGCATCGAAACTCTCGAACCGTGGAATGGGAACCATGAAGTTGCGCCGCCCATAGCCGACCAGTCCTTCCACATCGCCCTTGTCGTTACCCTTGCCTGGGCGCCCGAACCTGTCTTTGAATAGATAGTGCGATTGCAGCCGGGTGAAGATCTGGGTACGAACCCGTTCCCCATTCTTCAAAATCCTGGCCACGGCAATCTTGGTGTTGTCATAAAGAATAGAGCGGGGAACGCCGCCGAAAAAGGCGAAGGCCGAGACATGGCCGTCACAGAACGCCTCGCTGGTCTCTTGCGGGTAGGCCTTGAGAAAACAGGCGTCTGAGTGCGGCAGATCCAAAGCGAAAAAATGTACTTTGAGCTTGATCCCGGCGATGACCGCCCAGGCTTCGCCGAAGTCCACCTGAGCATGGCCCGGATCGTGGGCCAGGGGCACAAAAACCTCCTTCGTCCGCCGTTTGCGCTCGCGAATATAGTCGGTGACGATGGTGATGCCGCCACCAAAACCATGCTCATCGCGCAGACGCTCGAAAATCCGCCGACAGGTATGGCGCTGCTTTTTCGGCTGATCCCGGTCGTCGTCCAAGATCCGATCAATAACACTGATAAAGGGATCAAGCTTGGGCCGTTTCGCCGGCTGGTCCCGCCGATAGCCCGGCGGCGTCGAATGCTGGAGCATCTTGGCTACCGTCTTGCGGTCAATCCCAAACCGCCGCGACGCTTCGCGCTGGCTCAGACCGTCGTGATGACAAGCCAAGCGCACCCGCCTGTATAGGTCCACGTGATACATCTCCCCGCCTTCCGCTCCAAACGAACAAAAGACGTTAAAATGGCGGAATTTTAGTCCGCGACAGTCAGATCATCCGACCGTTTCCGTGGCCCACTTTGGCACCGGGATTTACAATTTACATTTCATGATATTTTATTAATATTTTTTATTCTTGCATTTCCATTATACATCTATTATTTTTTCCATGACTTGTATAATTTCTCAAAAAAATATGCGAAGAGGCATAATGTTATTCTATTTATACTATTAACAGTAATTTCCATTACATCATCTTATTTTATATTTTTAATATCATTTCGCAGACTTATTATATGATTATTTTTATCATACTCATACGGTTTTTGCAGGATATCTTTCTTGCCGACTCAACCATGGCCTGCCATACTTCTTTAGGCTCGCGTGTACCCAGGTCAATTTGTTTGGCCCCCCTGGATGCAGGTGTTTCGCCTGGCTCGTAAGCATCTTTTGATTGCTCAAGGGGGATTCCCGCTTGGACGACGATCTTTACGTCTTCTGCCAGCATTGTGTCGGGGCCACCACGGATAACCTCCGTGCTTCCCTTCCCATCCCGGTAGGTCAGGTATGAATGGTAGCCAAAAGCACCGAAAGGATCGATTGCTGGTTTAGCCTCGATGTAGATGCCTGCTGTTAGGTCCCTTTCAATTGAATCATTGGTCATTTTTACTCTCCTAGATTTAACTATTACAAACAAATGTTGGGGATTATGAATTGTTTAAATATAAAATAACTCGCAAAATTTTATTTATTGTATCAACATTACTGACGATATCATTAATAACTTTATTTATTTCTTCTGGAACGCCCGTTCATGGAAATATATTTCCTATAGATGACTATGTAATTTTTATTTTGGTATATACTATATCATTATTTTTAAGATTTATTTCTATCTATATTTTATCAGTAAATACACTTACTTTTTTTGATTATATTTACTATTTGTCAATTCATTCATTTTTATACACAATATTATCTGGAGAATACATTCCATTAAATATTGCGTTTTTAATTGTTTATGACCGTTTAATTGAAATTCCTTATCTTAATATTATATTTGTAATTTTTATCATTTCCTATCCATTGTACATTTTCTATTTATTTTATGACTTATATAATTTCTCAAAAAAATATGCGCAACGACATAGCATTATCTTATTTATAATTTTAACTACAATATCAATTTCATCGTCATATATTATATTTGTAATTTCTATTTATAGATTTATTATATGATTATTTTGCCTTCCTGGATGCGAGCGTTTTGATCGGTTCGAAGGCTTTTTTGGATTGTTCTTGCTCTTTGTTCAATAAACGGGCGTCGGCTTCCGGGGGAAAAGTCAGAAGCCGACGCCCGTGGGCGCGGGAGCGGCATCTCGAAAGGTAAAGATGCGCTCGACCCCGCCTTGCCGTCTGAATTCGTTGCTAAAAGACTCGGGACCGGGAGTTTCCCCCCGATCCCGCTCGGGTCAATCCGGATAGAGCCGCTTGAAGCCTTCAGTCACCCGGGCCACATAGGCCTCGTCGTGATCGCGCCAATAGCGGGGATCGTCCATCATTTTGCGCAGATCTTTTTCATTGGCTGGCCCTTGAGCCCGACCGCCTTCTTCGATCAGACCCGGTTCTCCGCCGTTCATCATGTTGAACAAGGCCAGCACGCCTTCATAGGTCGTGCTGAGGGCTTCGTAGGTCTGTTTCGGCAGATGGGCCTGCCCCCAAACGGCAATTTGCCTTGAGATTTCGGCCCATTTATCTTCCCCGCCAAAATGGTCCATCAGCCTTTGCAACTGCGACTGAGCAAACTGGTCTTTCACCAGCTCGACGATGGAGGGCAGGACATGTTCCTTCGCCAGATCGTACACCAACTGGGCCTGGCTGCGCGTGAACCCGGCCTGATGGAGGCGCTTGTTCACTTCCGGGTCAGGGGCCAGGAAAGCACTTGTCGTCTCGATTTGATAACCCTCGGGGTCGGCGGGGACGCCATCCCCTCGAAAGGCACCATAACGCTTTTCCAGCGCCAGATAGGATTCCAGAAGCGCCTGGGTCCGGATTTCGTTTTTTTCAGGGTCCCAGAATTTGACCGGCACATTGGGCGGCGGACTGGGCTGCATCAGGGGTTGCTGTTCGGTCATTTTTTACTCCTTGATCACGTTTATATGGATTGAAAAATTATTGGCTTTGGCCTTCCTGACCCCGCTTCATCAGGGTCATTAAATAGGAGACCAGATGGCGCTGGCCCTCCATGTGGCGCAGGGTGGCGGAATCGACCGTCGGGCCGAGGGTGCGGTCGATGGTCACCGCCCGCAGATGAGCCAACACCCGTTGGCCATCCCGGGATCCGAAACAGCGGGCACAGGACAACGCCAGGTCCTGCTGTCGCTCGCTTTCCCGCTGCCGCGCCTTGTTGCCCGGGGCAAGGTCGAACCAGCCCCAGCCCTCGTTCTCATGCGCCATGGGGGCCTCCCTGCCCGGTCAGGGCTCCCAACATCTGGCCGATCATCTCGGCACCTCCTTGCGGTGCAGGTCCGGACGGCGCGGTAGACGTTTCGAGTGCCGTTGCGGTTGGCATTTCATCCCTCTCGCGGACCAGTTCGTCGGGAATATCGAACGCCCGCCCCAACCAGCGGGCCGCCGCCGGGACATCGACGATGGTTGTCACATCGGCGCCGATTTCTCTGAGCGCCCCGATCCAGCGGGTAATATTCTGCGCTTCCTCGCGGGCCGCGTTTCGCACCAGGGTGGATTGATAGCGCAGCACAACTTCCCGACCATCAATCCGCAGATTGGGAATTTCTCCCCGCCGACGCAGAATGGCCTGCGCCCGCATGAGCAACGGGTTCAACAATTCGGCCTGCAACCGTCCAAAGGTCGCACCCAACAGCCTGGACATGTCGGCCGAGCGTTCCAGAACTTCGGTAGCGGTCATTTTCGGACCTTCCGTCGGCCCCAGCTTGTCGGCCAGCAGGGACCGTCGGATGTTGTTGCGTAAACTCTCAAGGACGATTTCCGAAGTCCGCAATTCCCCCGGAGCCTTGAGCGGAGTCAGCCCCTGCGAGCCGACGGCCTTGGGGATGATGGTTCCGGGGGCCAGCTTGATGGTCGCCGGGTTGAGCACCCCATCATCATCGGCCTGCCAGATGCCGGTGACGGTGATAGAGGCGTTCTTAAGGATCAGTTCCACCACCTTGTTGGCCGTCTTGATGTCCGGCAAAGCCTTCATCACCGGCGAGCGTCCGTAATTTTCGCCCGGCGACTTGACCCAGCGAAAGGCGATGAAGGGGGAATGAGTGAAGCGACCCTGGCGCAACACGGTTGCTTCGCCCCCCGTATCCGTCCCGGACTCCAGCAGAGCCCAATAGCCATAGGTGCCGTCTTCGGGAATCACCGCCTCGATGACGATGACCCGTTCGTCCGGATCGCTTTCCAGACGGCGTTGCAGGTCGCTCGGCAATTCCGCTTCCGGAAACCGGACCTTGAATTGACCGGCAGTCAGTTCGGCGCGCCGATAGACCACGTCCAACCGCCCGGACCCGCCATCTTCCAACACTACTTGGCCAAGCGGCACGGCGGTGAATCGAAATGCCGAATTTTCGCCCACCCGGGCCTCTTCGAATTGCAGGCAGGCGGTGCCGACGGTCACCAGATCCAGATAACACTGATGCATTTCGACGGTGAAATTGGAGCGGTCGAAATGGGTTTGCAGGGTTCGCGACATGCGATCCAAATCGTCGGCCAGGGATTCGCGGGCTTCGGTGGTGGCATCCGGTCCGGCATTCAATCCGAACCAGCGACCGCCGGGCGGCGTCAGATGACCCAGCAGGCTGGCCGCCAACTGGTCCACCGCATCGGGGGCCGTGCCGTCAAACAGGTGATCGGTCTTTTTTTCGCCCGGCTGTCCGGGGGACAGGCTGTTGTCCCGCAGCGGCAGGGCATAGTCATAGCATTCCTGCCAGTGGGATTCCCACATGCTGCGGCGGTCCCTGGCCCGCTGATAGCGGGCCAGGATGTCACTGGGTTTGAGTTTGTTCATGATCATTCTCCCAACAGCTTTTTGCCGGAAGCGGGTGCGGCTTCATCCAGCAGTCCCCGTTCCGACGTCAGCACCGTGCCGGCGCGACCCCTTCGGCGACGCTCGATATTTTCAAGTCGCAGCTTGCGGGCTTCTTCTTCCGGGTCTTTGGCCGGCGCGGGAGCCGGCGGCGGCGGCGGCGGGGACGGTGAGCTAAATAATCCTCCCATGAGACGATCTCCTTTTATCAGGGGGGTACAAAAAACCCCGGCGGATGCCGGGGCGGGTGATGCAGTCAAAAAAATACCCCGGGAATTTCCTCGGGGCAGACTGCGGACGCACTTCGGGTGGTCGTTGACTCGCTTATATCCGGAAACATCTCCCTCCGTCAACCATAAAATATGCTTTTTTTCATTTTTTATGATTTTGCATATTGTTTTATGTGGCCACAGCAAAGAACATTATGTGAATTATCTGTGGGATGCACTAAGATCTCCCGTTTCCGAGGTATTGCAAATAAGGCACACTCGCAACAAACATCCTTAGGCGACAATACCAACAACACCAAGGACGAAGGTACCGTCTGGGGTGTGGGTGGTCAGTATGCCATGGGCCCGGGCGTGACCCTGGAAGGCACCATCCTGAATGTCGATTGGGACGGCGGCAACAACGCCACCACCACCGACAACAACAGCGGCTGGGCTGCCATTGCGGGTGTCAGAGTCGCCTTCTGATCCAAGGAAGCTCGACTGAATTGAGGAAAGGGCGGCTTCGGTCGCCCTTTCTTTTTGGGGGCCGATGATCCCGCACTCAGTCGTCGCGGATCAAAAACCGGAACAACTGCCAGGGCGTGAGGATCCAACGGTCTTGGAGTCCCAGCACCCGCTTGACCGCCTCGACACAGGTATAGAGCCGGAACGGGGCCATGCGCAGCGGGGCCTGTCGCAGACGGGTCACCGCCACCCGGCACCCCTGATTGTGCAACCAGGCCAGGGAGTCCGTCCCCGACGTCATGGGCCAGGGACGGATCAGGGTTTGATGGGACAAGGGGTCACAGACCAGCCACCCGCCACTTTGCCGAAAGATCACGAAACAATGCCGAAATCCAGGTTTCAGCCATCTCAACCACCAGATTTGGCTATGGGCCACGAAGACGACGATGGCATCGCCGTCCGCCCAGCCTTGCCCTTCACCCCGCCCGGTCATTCGAGAATACCCTTCAGTCGCAGCGGCGTGACCATCCTGTCCAATGCCTCATCCCAGAACCTGGCGGGAATTTCCTCCGAGCGGGATCGCGGATCTGGTGGCCGTCCGGCCAAGCCAAAATCCATCAGCACCCTGAGGTGATGGGCTGCTATTTTACCCATCCGCAGCAGCTTCATCACGATGACGTAGATGTCATCCGGATCGCAGGGCCGGTCGGTGCGCAGCAATTTATCGAAGCGTGCCCCTTCCCGGCGGGTCTGCTGGTGATGAATGAACCAGAACCAAACCTGCTCCACATCCTGAAACGGCTCGATTTCGCGCACCGGAATCGGTCGCTGGATGTATTTCACATGTTTCATGGGAACAGCCTCCCAGCTAAATTAGAACATATAAACAACTAACATCTGATATCTGGGACTATCATCCGATGTCAAGTCTATATTGTTATTTTTTCCTATAGACCCCCCTCCAAATTTGTGTGAACATGTTCCCATGCTAAGACATGCTGACATTTGGCGGGCCATCGACCGCCTGGCCGAGGAACACGGCCTCTCGGCGTCCGGCCTGGCGAAAAAAGCGGGCCTGGACCCGACCACGTTCAATAAAAGCAAGCGCACCACGGGCGATGGCAAGTTGCGCTGGCCGAGCACGGAAAGCGTCTCCAAGGTTCTCGCCGCGACCGGGGCGACCATTGGCGAGTTCGTCTCCTACATTGGCGAATCCCGTGGCCTCGGGGTGTTTCGCAATGTGCCGCTGATCGGTCTGGCGCAGGCTGGAGACGAGGGCTTTTTTGACGACTCGGGCTTTCCCGCCGGCAGCGGCTGGGACGAGATTCCATTTCCTGAAATCGGCGACCCCCATTGCTATGCCCTGGAAATCTCTGGTCAGAGCATGGAGCCGGTCTATCGGGACGGCGACCGGGTGCTGGTCTCGCCGGGGGCGACCATCCGGCGCGGCGACCGCATCGTCGCCAAGACCCGATTGGGCGAGGTCATGGCCAAGGAACTGGTCCGCATGACGGCCCGCAAGATCGAGTTGCGCTCTCTGAACCCCGACCACGGCGACCGGGAACTGGGCATGGAAGAGATCGAGTGGATGGCCCGCATCATCTGGGCCAGCCAGTAAGCCCTGACCCTGGGCCGGATTTTACACCGGCCTCGGCAACGTTCCGACCCTCCCGCGAACCGGGAGGGTTTTTTCTTGACATAAATCCTTTTTTAAGGCTTTGTGTAGGAATGAATACTTTTTATGATATCCTCATTCTTACCCAACGACTGCATCTCCGTTATGATGCTCCGCCGTTGGAACAGCGTCGGGCGGCACGGGTCGGCGGCACGGCGCGACTCGCCGCCTTGCGTCAGGCCGCTCGCGCCTCGGAACAGGCGCACCAGGCACTGGAAACCGTCCGTGCCATCGCCCGGCGGCGCTCCGTTACGGATACCCCGGAAACCGATGTCCGGATTCAGGACTTGCGGCAACGCCTTGAAAACCTTCGCCGCCGCCAATAACCATATATTAAAGTCAACTTTTTATCCCCTTATGAACAAGGGTAATAAACATACGTCGGCTTGTTAATGATCAAATACTGTAGTATATTACTTGGTATTGGAGGATGACACACACCCGGACGGCCCACCGGACATTCCCCAACGGCGCAGGACCCGCTCGCCGAAATCCAGCGGGACCGAACAAACCGTCCCATCAGTTTCGCCTGCTCCCCCTAACATGGCGGCTGATGGGACCAAATTTTGAGGGAGACACTTTATGATGCATACGGAACCCAATCTCGAACAATTGCTCAGAGACCCCCTTGTCCACGCGGTCATGCGCCGGGACGGCCTACATCCTGATCAGGTCCGTACCGTGATGACCCAGGCCCGCGCCGCCCGCTTTGCACGTTCCCGCTTCCATTGAGCAGCCTCTCACCAGCCCTGCTCATCTAACTTCAACAACGCTTCCCCCCGTGACCCGCCTTCGGAGATCTCCCGAAGGCGGGTTTTTATGATATTCGGAAATGGCCTTGACGAAGGTCGGCTTATCCACCCCTGTTCCCCACCCCCCGCCATGCCTATACTCCGGGCATGATGAATGCAGCCGATTCGCCTCTTGTTCTGCCGACGGCGGCCGCTTTGGCCGTTGGGCTGCGGGGCGTCGCCTGGGTGCGGCCCGATGCGGAACCGGAAAGTCTGTCCCTGCGCGAGACCGCCCAACGGGTGCATGAGGCCGGACCCGTTCTGATTTGCCATGGTCCGGCGCTGGCCCGGCGGCTCAAGACCTCTCCCTTTGCCGCGCTTGACCTGTTGGAGTTGTTCGCTTTCGTGCGACCGGCGCAATTCTGCCTGCCGACCGCCGGGGGACTTGCCGCCGCCCTCGGGTTGTCGGCACCGCGAACGTTGATCGAACAGGCGCAGGCGCTGCATCAGGTTTGTCGCCTGCTGTTGGACGAACTGACCCGGGCCGAGGTGGGCCGCGACGCCGTACCGGTGGCCTGGGCGATGACCCGCGGTGCCTGGCCCTGGGCCTCCTATGTGCTGGCGGCCCTGGGACAGAGCGGCGACGCCCCTCACTCACGCAATCTGTCGGAGGGCCTCAAGGTCTGGACCCGTCGCGCCGAATGGTCGGAACATGCCCCGGAGCCGCCGGCCGGACATTTGCCGGTGGAGCCGGTGGAGGCGCGGGCGCAACTGGTGAAGATGCTTGGCGGCACCGCCGAGGACCGCCCTCAGCAGAAGGAATATGCCGCCGCCGTCGCCGCCGCCTTCGATCCCTGCGACGCCGAGGGCGAACCCCGGGCGGTGCTGGCCGAGGCCGGGACCGGGGTCGGCAAGACCCTGGGCTACATCGCCCCCGCCGCCGTCTGGGCGCGCAAGAATCACGGGCCGGTATGGATCAGCACCTATACCCGCAATCTGCAACGGCAGTTGGATGGCGAACTGGACCGACTGTATCCGGACCGGGGAGAGAAGGCGGCCAAGGCGGTGGTGCGCAAGGGACGGGAAAACTATCTCTGCCTGCTCAATCTGGACGAGGCGGTGCAGCGCCTGCCGCTGCACCCGACCGATGCGGTGGGGCTTGGACTGATGGCCCGCTGGGGGGCCGCGACCCGCGACGGCGACATGGTGGGCGGCGACTTTCCGGGCTGGCTGGCCGATCTGGTCGGACGGCGGCTGACCGTGGACCTCACCGACACCCGCGGCGAATGCATCTATTCCGGCTGTATCCATTACCGAAAATGCTATGTGGAACGGTCCATCCGCCGCGCCCGTCGGGCCGAGATCGTCATTGCCAACCATGCCCTGGTGCTGGTGCAGGCGGCGCTGGGCGGCGGCGATGAGGCCTACCTGCCGACCCGCTATGTGTTCGACGAGGGGCACCATCTGTTCGAGGCCGCCGACAAGGCCTTTTCGGCCCATTTGTCGGGTCAGGAAACAGCCGAGCTGCGCCGCTGGCTGCTCGGGGCCGAAGATCGGGACCGCTCCCGGGCGCGCGGCCTGAAGGCCCGCATGGAAGATCTGGTGGCCAGCCAGCCGGAATTGCTCGACGCCCTTGGCGGTCTGCTCCATGCGGCGCACCAGTTGCCCGGCCTGGGTTGGCACCAGCGGCTGTCGTCCGGCCAACCCCATGGTCCGGCCGAGGCCTTTCTCGAACGGCTGCGCGCCCAGGTCCTGGCCCGCACTCGCAATACCGAATCCGCCTATAGCCTGGAAGCCGAAACCCAGCCGCCGATCCCCGGATTGATCGAGACGGCGGTGGATCTGGAACAGGCAGTGCAAAACATTGAAACTCCGGCCCGGCTGCTGATCCGCGCCTTGGCCAAATGGCTCGACGATGATGCCGCCGATCTGGACAGCGCCACCCGCCTGCGCATCGACAGCCTGATCCGCTCGCTGGAACGGCGCTGTGTCGATTCGGCCCAGGTCTGGCGCGCCATGCTGCGATCCCTGGGCGAACAGACGCCGCCGGAGTATGTGGACTGGCTGAGTTTGGACCGCCAGAATGGCCGCGATACGGATGTGGGGCTGCACCGTCACTGGATTGATCCGGTCCTCCCTTTTTCCCGGGTGATGGCGCAACAGGCGCAGGGGTTTTTGATCACCTCCGCCACCCTGCGCGACGGCAGCGGCGACGAGGCCAAGGACTGGGATGCGGCCGAGATCCGCACCGGCACCCGCCACCTGTCCCGGGCGGCAGAGCGCACAGCAGTGGCCTCGCCGTTCGATTATGCCAACCAGACCCGCGTGCTGATCGTCACCGACGTGGGGCGCGACGACATGGATTTGATCGCCTCGGCCTATCGGGAATTGTTCCTGGCGGCGGGCGGCGGCGGGCTCGGGCTGTTCACTGCCATCTCGCGGCTGCGCGCCGTGCATAGTCGCATCGCCGGGCCGCTCGATCAGGCCGGAGTGCCGTTCTATGCCCAACATATGGACCCCCTGGATACCAGCACCCTGATTGATATCTTCCGGGCCGAGGAAAATGCCTGCCTGCTCGGCACCGATGCGGTGCGCGATGGCGTCGACGTACCGGGCCGGGCGCTGCGGCTGATTGTTTTTGACCGGGTGCCCTGGGCGCGGGCCGACATTCTGCACAAGGCAAGACGTCAGGCATTCGGCGGCGGGCGTTACGACGACATGCTGACCCGCCTGAAGCTGAAGCAGGCCTACGGAAGGCTGGTGCGTCGGGCCGATGACCGGGGGGTGTTCGTGATGCTCGATTCCCGACTGCCGTCGCGGTTGCTCGGAGCCTTCCCCGAAGGCGTCGCCGTGCAGCGCTTGGGACTGGCCGAGGCCATTGATCAGGTGAAGGGGTTTTTGTAGCGTTGTGTGTCCATCGTTCTTCGCCTAAGATCAATCTGGAGGATTCAGGGAGGGATGGGCACCGGCTTGCGTTTTCGGCTGAAATGCAGTCGTTGCCGGCATAAGAACCATCATCATCCGCAGGCATTGCGGCGGCGTTCCGTCGGTGCGTGTCATTTTCTGGATTTTCCCAAACATTGAGCACAGGCAAGCGTTTGCGCTTGCAAGATTGTTTTGCACGAATCCACCAACCATGCCGACACAGGCATGGGACAGCGGGAGGCCAAAACGGGAGGGAATTTGCCGCTACGTCCTGCACTTGGAAGGCAATGTGATCGGTTTTCGATGCACAGGGTCTTTGAAGGCGTTGGGGCCTGGCAGCGAGTCACCCTTATTCTGAATCATCCTGGAGACGGACTATGACCCAATCGGTAGTATTTTTGAGTGGTGCGCGCACCGCCATCGGCGATTTCGGCGGTGGATTGTCAACTGTTGAAGCGACCAAACTGGCCTCGACCGTTGTTGCTGAGGTGGTGAAACGGGCCAATGTGCCCGCCGATGCCGTCGATCATTGCGTGATCGGCAATGTGATCCACAGCGAGCCTCGGGACATGTATATCTCCCGCGTCGCCGCCCTGGATGGCGGGCTTGCGCAGGCCTGCCCGGCTCTGACTCTCAATCGCTTGTGCGGCAGTGGCATGCAGGCCATCATTTCCGCCTCGCAGATGATCATGCTCGGCGATGCGACCCTGTGCGTGGCCGGGGGGGCGGAAAACATGTCCCGTTCGGGTTACACGCTTCAGACCAATCGCTGGGGCCAGAAAATGGGCGACTCCAAGCTCATCGACATGATGGTGGGTGCCCTGTCCGATCCGTTCGGCGCTGGCCACATGGGCATCACGGCGGAAAACGTCGCCAATCGCTACAACATTGATCGCTCGGTTCAGGATGAATGCGCGGTAGAAAGCCATCGCCGCGCCATCGCCGCCCAGGCGGCGGGGCATTTCGATTCGCAGATCGTCGAGATCGAGGTGAAATCGCGCAAGAAGACCATCATCGTCAACAAGGACGAGCATCCCCGTTCCGATGTGAGCCTCGACAGCCTGTCCAGCCTGCGCCCTGCCTTCGACCGCGAGGGTTCCGTCACCGCGGGCAACGCCTCGAGCATCAACGACGGCGCGGCCGCCGTGGTGGTCGCCAGCGAGGCCGTGGCGGCGAAACATGGGGCCAAGCCGCTGGCCCGGCTGGTGGCCTACGGGTTCTCCGGCGTGCAACCGGACGAAATGGGCATGGGGCCGGTGGACGCCGTGCGGCAGGCCCTGTCCAAGGCCGGACTGAAGCTCGACGACATGGATGTGATCGAGGCCAACGAAGCCTTTGCGGCACAGGCCTGTGCCGTGTCGAACCAGCTCGGCTTCGACCCCGCCAAGACCAATCCGAACGGCGGCGCCATCGCCCTGGGCCATCCCATCGGTGCCACGGGGGCCATCATCACGGTGAAAACCATCTACGAGTTGCAGCGTATTCAGGGCCGCTACGGATTGGCGACCATGTGCATCGGTGGCGGTCAGGGCATCGCCATCATCCTCGAACGACTGTGAGGGCTCTCGAAGCTCCACAAAATACATTGAATATATCAATAGGGAGAATGACATGACGCGTAACGTATTGGTCACCGGTGGGTCCGCAGGGATCGGATCGGCCATTGCCGAGGCCTTCAAGGCCAAGGGCGGCTATAATGTGGTGGCCGTTGATATTGACGAAGCGAAGAATAAAGCCTTCACCGACCGTACCGGCATTCCGACCTTCAAGGTTGATGTGTCCGACTACGACGACGTGAAGCGCTGCATTGGCGAGATCGAGGCGGCCCACGGCCCCATTGACATCCTGGTCAACAACGCCGGCATCACCCGTGATGGCATGGTGCACAAAATGGACCCGGCCAAATGGCACGCCGTGATCAACGTCAATCTGAACTCCGTGTACAATACGGTGAACTGCATTGCCAACGGCCTGCGCGAGCGGGGCTGGGGCCGCATCATCAATATCTCCTCCATGAACGGCCAAAAGGGTCAGATGGGCCAGGCCAACTATGCCGCCGCCAAGGCGGGCATGATCGGCTTCACCATGTCCATTGCCCAGGAAATGGCCCGCAAGGGGATCACCGCCAACTGTGTCGCCCCCGGGTTCATCCTGACCGACATGACCAAGGCCATGCCGCCGGAAATTCTTGAAGGCGAAGCCAAGAAAATCCCGGTGGGTCACTTGGGCGACCCCAAGGACATTGCCTCCGCCGTTGTCTATCTGGCCAGCGAGGAAGCCGGTTTCCTGACCGGTCAGGTGATTGCCGTCAACGGCGGTCAGTACATGTAACGCGCGTTGTCAGGCGGCACCCTGCCCCTGACCAGATGTGAATAGACCCCGAGCGGCCCCGTTGTGCTGTCATGGCACAGGGGCCGCTCGGACGTTCCGGGCAAAGATTTTTTTCCCCGCTGACATTTTATCACCTATTGACGAGTATGCCACCCATACTCTACCTTAAATACCCATGGCAGATGCGCAAACTCTTTCGATCTCGGAAAAGATCGACTGGCTTCGTTTAATCCGCAGTGAAAATGTGGGGCCGGTGACCTTTCACCGACTGTTCGAGCGCTTCGGGTCCGCCCGGGAGGCCCTGAATGCCCTGCCCGAATTGGCCCGCCGGGGCGGGCGTAAGCACCTGAAAATAGCCGACCGCGCCACCGCCGAACGGGAGATCGAGGCGGCGCGGTTGATCGGGGCACGGTTGATTGCCGCCGTCGAGCCCGACTATCCGCCCTTGCTGACCCAGACCGAGGATGCGCCGCCGTTGATCTATCTGCTCGGCCACGCCCACCTGTTGCGCAAAAAAGCGGTGGCGGTGGTCGGGGCGCGCAATGCCTCGGCCAATGGTCGTCATCTGGCCGAGCGTTTGAGCCGGGACCTGGGCGCGGGCGGACTGCTGGTGGTATCGGGCATGGCGCGGGGAATCGACGCTGCGGCCCATCAGGGTGCCCTGGCCAGCGGCACCGTTGCCGTCCTCGCCGGGGGCGTGGACAACATCTATCCCAAACAAAATCAGGCCCTGTACGAACGGATTCGCGAGGTCGGGGCCTTGATCGCCGAATCGCCGCCCGGCACGGTGCCCCAGGCACGCCATTTTCCAAGCCGCAATCGACTGATTTCCGGCATGGCGCGGGGGGTTCTGGTAGTCGAGGCGGCCCCCCGCTCGGGTTCATTGATCACCGCCCGGCTGGCCCTCGATCAGGGACGGGAAGTGTTTGCCGTCCCCGGCTCGCCGCTCGATCCGCGCAGCCGCGGAGCCAACGATTTGTTGCGACAGGGGGCGACGCTGGTGGAATCGGCGCAGGAAATTCTCGACCTGCTGAAGGCCTCCGGCAGCAACGTCCTGAAGGAAGCGCGACGGCCTTTCCTGCCGCCGTCCTCCCCCCCCGAACCCCTGCCTTCGGAGCCGGAATCCGCCCGCAATCGGATCATCGAATCTTTGGGTCCGGCTCCCGTGGGTGTTGACGAAATCATCAGACGATGCCAATTCTCCCCCGCCGTGGTTGCCACGGTGCTCCTGGAACTGGAACTTTCCAGCCGCCTGGAGCGTCATCCGGGAAATCGGGTTTCCCTGCTCCTTGACGGGTAAGAAGGACTTCATGAACGTCGTCGTCGTCGAATCACCGGCCAAAGCCAAGACCATCAACAAGTACCTGGGCGCGGACTACACCGTTCTCGCCTCCTATGGTCACATCCGCGACCTGCCGGCCAAGGACGGCTCGGTGCGCCCGGATGAGGAATTCGCCATGGATTGGGAGCTGGACGTCAAATCGTCCAAGCACGTCAAGGCGATCATGGCGGCGCTCAAGGGGGCCGACAAGCTGTTCCTGGCCACCGACCCGGATCGCGAGGGCGAGGCCATCTCCTGGCACGTGCAGGAAGTGCTGGCACAGAAAAAACTGCTCAAGGGCATCGAAGTCAAACGGGTGGTGTTCAACGAGATCACCAAATCCGCTGTGCTCGACGCCATGGCGAACCCGCGCGACCTGGACCATCAGCTGATTGACGCCTACATGGCGCGGCGGGCCTTGGACTATCTGGTCGGATTCAATCTGTCGCCGATTTTATGGCGCAAACTGCCCGGGTCCCGGTCGGCGGGCCGGGTGCAATCGGTGGCACTGCGCCTGATCTGCGAGCGTGAGGCCGAGATCGAAGTTTTCAAGTCCCAGGAATACTGGTCGGTGGAAGCCGATTTCACCACCCCTTCCGGCGGCACGGTGACGGCCCAGTTGTCCCAGTTGGACGGCCGCAAGCTCGACAAGATGGACCTGCGCGACGCTCAGGCCGCCGAGGCGGCGGTGCGGGCGATCCAGTCCGGGTCTTATACGGTCACTTCGGTGGAACGCAAACAGGGCCGCCGCAATCCGCCGCCGCCGTTCACCACCTCGACCCTTCAGCAAGAAGCCTCGCGCAAACTGGGCTTCGGGGCCAAGCGCACCATGCAGGTGGCGCAACGGCTCTACGAAGGCGTCGATATCGGCGGCGAGACGGTCGGTCTTATCACCTATATGCGAACCGATGCGGTCAATCTGGCCAACGAAGCCATTGCCGCCATTCGGGCGCAGATCGGTCGCGCCTTTGGGGACTCCTATCTGCCCGCCGAGCCGCGTCTTTACAAGACCAAGGCCAAGAATGCCCAGGAAGCCCACGAGGCGGTGCGTCCGACCGACGTCAGCCGGACTCCCAAGGATGTGGCCGGACACCTCTCCGACGAGCAATTGCGGCTCTATGAACTGATCTGGAAACGCAGCATGGCCTGTCAGATGTCCAGCGCCGTGCTCGATCAGGTGGGGGCCGATATCGCCGATGAACGCGGCAAGACGGTGCTGCGCGCCACCGGATCGGTGGTCGCCTTCGATGGTTTCCTGAAGCTCTATGTGGAAGGCCGCGACGACGTCGGCGACGACGAAGGTGAAAAGCGCCTGCCGCAAGTCGCCGAGGGTGAGGCCATGGCCTTGCAAGAGACCAAGCCGGAACAGCATTTCACCCAGCCGCCGCCGCGCTATACCGAAGCCAGCCTGGTCAAGAAAATGGAGGAGTTGGGCATCGGTCGTCCCTCCACCTATGCCAGCATCATCACCGTGTTGCAGGATCGCGATTATGTGAAGCTGGAGAAAAAGCGCTTCCTGCCCGAGGATCGGGGCCGTCTGGTCACCTCGTTCCTGTCCGAATTTTTCACCCGCTATGTGGCCTATGACTTCACCGCCGAGTTGGAAGAAAAGCTCGATGACGTTTCCGGCGGACGGATTGCCTGGCGCACCGTGCTGCACGACTTCTGGGACTCTTTCTCCAAGAAAATAGGCGAAACCACCGAATTGCGGGTCAAAGACGTGCTCGACGCCCTGGACGCCGCCCTGGGGCCGCATTTCTTTCCCGCACCGGAGGATGGTAGCGATCCGCGCGCCTGTCCCAAATGCGATGACGGGCGGCTGAATCTGAAACTCGGCAAGTACGGGGCCTTCATCGGTTGTTCCAACTACCCCGACTGCAAATTCACCAAGCGGCTGGAAGTGGGCAACGGGGAAAACGGTGAGAGCAACGGCAATCTCGAAACCCGCGAACTGGGCCAGGACCCGGAAACCGGGCTGACCGTCACCCTGCGTCAGGGGCCTTATGGTCTCTATGTCCAATTGGGTGAGGCCGAGGGCAAGGGCAAGACCGCCACCAAGCCCAAGCGGGCCTCCCTGCCGCGCGGATTGGCGGCGGACGAAGTGGACCTTGCCAAGGCCCTGGGCCTGCTCGCCCTGCCGCGCGCCATCGGCACCCACCCGGAAACCGGCGATGCCATCAGCGCCGGCCTGGGCCGCTTCGGTCCCTATATCAAGATGGGCGGCACCTATGTGTCCCTGAAGGAAGATGACGTGCTCAGCGTCGGCATGAACCGGGCGGTGGAACTGCTGGCCAACGCGCCGCGCAAAGACCCGCCGAAGGAACTCGGCAAGCACCCCAAAGACGGCAAGTTGATCACCCAACGGGCCGGGCGCTGGGGCCCCTACGTGCAGCATGGCCGCACCATGGCGACCATCCCCAAGGAGCTGCGCGATACGGAAATCACCCTGGAACAGGCCGTCGCCCTGATCGCCGCCAAGTCTGGCAAGTCCGCCCCGGACAAAAAGGAACCGGCCAAGAAGGCGACCGCCAAAAAACCTGCCGCGAAGAAATCGCCAGCCAAGAAGGCTGCGGCGAAAAAACCAGCCGCAAAGAAAAAACCAGCCGCCTCACAGTCACGTTGACAGCCCCGCCCCTGGCCATTAAAACCCGATGACGGCTGCCCCTGGTTTTTCTAGGGGCGTCGCCTGCGGAGAGGTGGGTGAGTGGCTGAAACCAGCGGTTTGCTAAACCGTCGTACTCTGATAAGGGGTACCGGGGGTTCGAATCCCCCCCTCTCCGCCACTCTTTCTAATAATATATTGTTTTTGCAGCGCAAAATTCAGTCATGCCGTTGCAGCCCCACATCTAGCCCCACATCAAGTCGAGGCTTGAAGGTTTATTGGTGCCCTTCGGAATCATATGGAGGCGACCACAGGGGCTGCGACAGCTCTTCCTGATTCGTCCCTCCCCGAGGTGCCAGCGGCTAGATTCGCGCCGCTAAGTCGGCCAGGGGTACCCCCCCGGTCGGACTGGCGATACGGACACCCCCAGGGGGATGAGGCACGCCTCTTTCACTGCGAGGCAATTTTTAGGTCGTGTAAAGTTTTGCTCCCCATAGAGAAACGCCGCCTTCGGCGGCCAAAGGGTAAAAGGGTTAAAACATAAAAGGTAAGCTTTAGGCATGCATGCCTAAAGCGTCCGGGCAAGGCGGAACCCCAGATAGCTGCTACGGACGTCCGGTCGGCCCCTGAAGCGAATGGCCGAGCGGAGGTCCCACGGATGGCTGACCCAGGACCCGCCGCGAAGGACGCGAAAGCAGGAATTATTTCCTTCTATGGCGCTGCCGTCGGTCGGGGTATTGGCGTAGCTGTCTTTGCAATCCTGTACCCATTCCCACACATTGCCGTGCATGTCGTGTACGCCAAAGGGGTTGGCCCGGAAGCTGCCAACCGGTGCTGTCTCCTTGTTATCCCAGCGGCTGCCGCAGTCGTAGCAGTTGGCATTGCCCGATCCGGCGCTGTTGCCCCAACTGTACGTCGTCGTCGTCCCGGCGCGGGCCACATATTCCCATTCAGACTCGCTCAGCAGCCGATAGCGCTGGCCCGTCTTGCGGTTCAGCTTCTCGATGAACGTCTGAGCGTCTTCCCAGGACACCCTCTCAACAGGTTGGTTGCTGCCCTTGAAATAGCTCGGGTTGCTGCCCATCACCGCCTGCCATTCGGCCTGCGTCACCTCGTATTTTCCCACCGCGAACTGGTAGCCAATGTTCACCCGGTGCACCGGCTTCTCGTTATCATCCCCGTCGTTGGAGCCCATCTGGAATGATCCGGACGGGATCACCACCATCTCCGGGCCGCAGAATGCCCCGGAGGGTGCGTAACGTCCTGCCGTCGCCACATAGGCGTTCTCGCAGTCCCGGAACGTGTCGCCAGGCGACAGACTGTGCGCGGGGTCAAGCTGCGGTTCACTGCCCGTCAGGAGATTGCTGTAAACGTAGCCAACCACTCCTGTCGGCAAATCAACCCGGTACCAGTCACCGTCCTCCACAAGCCCGGTGACCCGAACCTCCGAGCGTCCCTCCAGGCGTCCCACATTGGCCCCCTCGGTCGTCGGTTCAACGCGTACGTTTACCGCGCCATTGCCCGACACCCACATCCGGGTGTTTAGACTGGCGACAACGTATTCAGGTTCGGACAGTTCCTTTATCCGCTTCTTGGCCAGATAGGCATAGGTCCCCTTCGGGAACTGGCTTAGATAGGCCTCGAAGTCTGCCTTGTCGCTGCTGTCCTTGATGGCGGTCCAGAACTCAGTATCCCGATCACTTGTCGAGGCTGGTGGCAGCAAGGCCACCTGTGCCGGTTTCGACTGCCCCGGCTTGAAATAAAAGTCGCCCTTCACCGACGAATTGATCCAGGGGTCCTGCTTGCCGTTGGTCTGCGAGGCGACCTGCGCCGCTGTCTTCTTGAAGACGTCTTCCAGCTTCAGGCCGGGTTGATCAAGAACACGCAGCAACTCGCCCGTAAAGACACCGTGCCCGCCCTTGGGCCCATCCAGCGCCACCTGCCCCGGAGCGGCGGAATAAAGGATCGCCGTACCCTTGGCCCCCATACCAGCCGGAGGAACCTCGACAACTAGACCACGAGAGCCGGAGCGCGTCGGGAGTGGATTGTCCCGGCAGGCGTCCAGGATGACGATGTTGAGCGCCGTCCCGGCCCGCATCATCCGGTCCAAGAGCTTACGCACCGGAACGCCGCCCCCGAATTCCAGGTCCGTCTCAGTCTCCACCAGGGCATCGGACGGGATCAGATAGTTGCGCCCATTGGCCTGAATGCCATGCCCGGCATAGAACACCAGCCCCACATCCGCCTTGGCCAGCTTGGCTTCGAACTGGTCGAGGGTGCGGCCCATGTCGCGCAGTTTGACATCCAGCCGGAGAATGGTCTCAAAGCCCAAGGTTTTGAGCTTGGCGTCAACGCCCTGGGCGTCCTTGCGGGCATTGCGCAAGTCCTTCAGGGTGGCATAGCTGTTGTTGCCGATGATCAGCGCCACCCGCTTCTCGGCCAAAGCCGGGGACATGCCGACCAGCAGCCCCAACATAATCAGAAACGCTAGCAACCCCCTGTCCATGATGCCCCCATAGCCCATGACATTATCAGACGAGAACTGAGCATAGCCTACCCGTCTCGAAAGTTGAATACCCTCCGAAATGAGATTACGTGAGCGATTTTTTCATGCCTCAAGCATGCTGGAGCCTGATGCCCCCCAGGGGGGGAGTGAGAGGTGCCTCTCGGAGCGCGGAGGTTTTTTCGGGGCGTGTAGATAGGTCTGGATGGCTACCCAGACCGGACACGCCAGCGGAAATCTCGAATGGCAGCCTCGTGCCAGAAGCGGACTTTCTGAGCACGACTTGGGCACTCCTGCTTTTAGCCAAGAGCGGACATGATGATTGAAATCCGAATTACAGACGGATGATTAACGGGAATATTTGACCGCGAACACGCGTTATTGTTTCATGCATGATGGCGAGAGCATTTACTTCAGGAGAACATCCTTGCCCGTACAAGCACGCGAAGGCAGATGCAAAGAAAGACATCCATTTGCCGCTGCTTTTTTCAATTTCATCATGTTGGGGCTGGGGTATCTAAAGGCGTTCCACTCTGACAGTGAACCTGAAATTTAAGGGCGTACTTCCCGTCCAAATTACAGGTCCGCCCGCCATCAAAAGACATATAGAAGCGCTGTTTGCACCGCTTGTCCGTTTTTTTGCAATCGGTCACCTTGACGCCCAGATACTTTGCTCTGCGAGGTGTCGTTACATCTTTCAGTTCTAGACGCGTCGCAGCATTGCTGACGGTCACGACTTAAACAATTCCGTCAAACTTGTTTTTGTTGCGTGGGTCAACCTTGCTGGTCTGTTGCGTGATGGCAGACTTAATATCGTTTTTGTTCGCAGCCTGGGCATCGGGCGCCAATGCAACACCAAGGACGATCGAGACTGCGAAAAAGGAGTGTATAAACTTCATGATTTTACCTATCTGTTTGTGAGCCGAGATGCTGAGATATCTATTTTCGATTTCGTTATTTGCCTATTTTCTCAACACTAGCAGGAGTGTGCAAAACCTTGCCTTCCAGCATCAATCCCGCGCCTTGCTGACCGTAATATCATTTGAATCACTGCCGCAACAAATCCACGGCCGCCCATCACCATCAACGTCAAACGTACTCACCGAGATGTTGTTGATCTTGTCGAAATCTTTGTTGGTCGCATTCCACTTGTACAGATCAGTGGTCCCATTCTTTTTGGCATAGACCGTGCTGTCGACTTTGCTGATCGCAATACTTGATGCATTGAATGTCGAGTTTCCGGGCTCTTCAAATTTCGATCCCGTCCAGCGCATCACTTGTAAATTGTCGCCCATAATCCAGATGTCATCACCGGGGCCGACCGCAACGTCGCGGACGTTGGTGTATGTGCTGAACCTTTTAAACACTTCCGAATCCGGGGACTTGTAGTAGAGATATCGGTTGCTGTCGCCAATGGAGATAGACACATAAAGTGTGCCATCCGGGCCAAGGTCCATCGCGTTGTAATTCGTAATAGACGAGTGGGGGGTGTATTGTTTTACGACGCCATTCTTTTCACGAAACAGCGTGTCGTCACTATCCCTCACACCCCATATCAAATCTTCGGATTCAACTTCGAAATACTGAAGCAGGTACGCATCGAGCTTTGTGTCAGCATCCACAAATTTTTTGCGACGAGAGTCGTAATATTGAATCTGAGAATACTCACTCGAATCCTGGTTGTAGTTGTAGGCCCAAATCACCCCATCAGGATCCGACTCCACAAGCGCGTCATAAACGGTTTTAAATCCTGTGTCGATCACATCATCAAACTTCATGTTCTTGGAAAACGTGAAGGCCGATGTGCTGGATGAGGACACGGAACTGGTCTCACCACTGCCTGTCGTGTTGCCTGTGGTCGATAAGGCCAGTGAACTATCGTTGGTTTCATCGCGTTCAAAGAACGCCGATGCCAACGCAGTTTTATCTGTGCTCACCACCCAGGGATAACCGTTCGGCCCCACAGCAACCTTCCGCGGTGTGTGACCAGGGGTTTGAATTTTTTCAAACGACGTCGAAGTGGCTTTCAGTCGCATCAAATGATTGTCCGTCGATACAACCCAGATACTGCCATCGGGACCTGCCGCAATGCTGATGGCCTTTTGTGCGTAGACCTTGCACGGGATCGCATCACAGCGTTGCACCAAGTTGTCATCACGGATCGTCCAAGGCGTTCCGTCAGAGGCCACGGCGACAGATGCTCCGCTGCCCTTGATCGGGCTAAAGAACCTTTTGGCGTTGTTCAGTTTGTGAAGCAAGTCGGATGCATCCGCGATGATGACAGAGCCGTCAAACCCAATGGCAATATCAGATGCCGTCACGTTTTGGATTTGCTTCCAGCTTGATCCATCATGGTGAAACACCCGACCCAAGGCAGAGATGCCCCAGGGGTTCCCATCACTGTCCACCGCAATGCGCGCCAAGGTGCCGGGGAAGCTGTCAAAGCGTTCTTTATCGTTGGACCAACGCAATACGTTCCCGCCTGTATCTAAACCAAACACACTGCCATCCGCACCGATGGCAAGTGTCGCCGCACTTTTGCGGGTGTTCACGAAGGTTAGCTTGCCTGTATACGAAGACGTCGAAGAATCGCTGGCACTGCTGACACCCACGGTTGGCACTTCGGTGTTGCCGATATTGCGGCCCGTCGTTTGTTGTGTGCTCCCACCTTTCGCCTGCGGGGTTGAAGCTTGCTCGACCGGAGCATTGGCGTCCTCAGCCTGTGGCGCCGACGGTGTCGGATTGGATGGCTGCGGTACACTGGCTTGGCTGGATGGGGGAACGGGAACACCCGCCACCGCCACCGGGGCCTGAATACCCTTCGCGTGGATTTCTTTGGCTTTGCCTTTTTCCGTTTTGATTTTTTCCGGTGAAACGAGGTGCGCCTTCACCATGATGCGCCCGCCTGTGGACAACGCCCAAGGCTTGCCGTTCGGGGTCGCCGCCACCGCAGAGACGTCTACCACGCCGGGCTCTAAGGTCCACTTGTGACTTTGCGGGCTCCAGACCCGCACCTGACCTTCTGCATCTGCAATCACAGCCGTGCCGTTACCGCCAATAGCAACATCGACAGCCATGCCAGGATAAGACGTCCACTTTTCGCCATCATAAGAGCGAATATGCCCCTGCCCCGTCACGACCCAAGGGTTGCCCGATGCGTCCAGAGCCAAACGCCATGCATCGCCTGAGATTTTGCGCCATTCACTGCGCAACGGGTTCCATTTGTGGATCGTGCCGTCATACTTGGAAATATAGACATTCCCCACAGCGTCGGCCGCAACATCGGCGACATCGGTGTCCTTGTCTTCCCACCAAAGGCCATTATAGCGATACACAACACCATCGCGATTGATTGCCCAGGGACGGTTTCCCTCTGCCGCTGTGATACGCACAAATGTATTCGACATGCGCCGCCAGCGCTGTTCCACAGCATCCCAACGCCAAGGCGTACCCTTGTCGTCCAGGATATACGCCTGACCTTGAGCATTGATGGAGACATCAATAGCCGTTCCCGACAATTGCATCCAGCCACCGACATCTTCAGAAGCTGCGATTTGTGCGCGAATGCTTTGCGTCCACGCCATACACATCACCGCGATCACAAAAATGAACAGCCCGAAATTCCGGCCTTTAAGAAGTGTCATTGTCTGGCTCCCTTGCAGGAACAGTCAGGCCTTAGTTTTTCAACAGGCGATCTTGAACCATGGCAATGTGTTCTTGTGCTTGGGGCAAATCTTGCCAAGCGTTGACGTCCACATCACCCACACGGAATTCTTCAAAGAATTCACGGCCTTGCAACTTGTCGAGAATGCTGTTGAACGTCGGGCGCGGCGTGAACCAATCCCGGTGGCGTTGATTGAGGCGTTCGATATCGCGTTCGAGATCGGACATGTTTTCCAACGTTATTTCCCGATCGGCTTCGGCTTGGCGGGTGTAGTGCGGACGACGCGGCGTCATCAAGATCAGGATGGAGCGTTCAAATTGACGTTGCGTACGTTCCGAGAACAGGTACTTCAGACCCGGAACATCCTGAAGGCCGGGAACACCATCGACCCCCTTTGACGTTTCTTTCTCGCTCAGGCCACCCAAAACAAGCGTTTCGCCAAATTTCATCGTAACCGTCGAGTTAACGTTGGTCTTGGTGGTGTCGAGACGAAATTCAAACACAACTGAGTTCGAAGGGTCAGTCAAGAAGGTTCGTTCCGCCACAACGTGCAAACGCAGCATATCATTGGGCAAAACTTCCGGCGTCACCGCCAGCTTCACACCCACTTCTTTTTGCACCGACACACTGTCACCATTGCCGCCCGAAACGGCAGCTGCGAGAATTTCCGTACCTGAGAAAAATTCAGATGTCTGTCCTGCTTGAGCAACCAAGCTTGGCTTTGCCAAAATTTGGTTGTTGGAATCTAAGGAATTCGCAATGTTCAACGAATAGGTCACAGCCGGAATGCTGATCTGGCGCGTGATGGTCTGGGTGCTTTCGGCCAAACCTGAATCGAGGTTGTCCTTGGTGCGAGTACGTGTGTACCCAAAACCAGCAGCTCCCGACAACGGATCACCAAATTGTAATTGCAAACCGTTAAGTAAGTTGATGCCGCGCGAATCACGGACGTCTTCTTGCGTACCGATCAACACAACGTCAACAACCACCATGGACGGATCCGTGCCGACTGCTGCCGCAGCGTTCTGATCGGTATTCCCAGTGTCATCTCCGCCATAGCTGTTAGAGCTGGACCCGTAAGGGTCGCTGGCGCCATACGGGTCACCGTACTGCGCCATCAAGACCTTGGCATCCGTTTCGTAGAAAGCTTGCCAGCTGTTTACGCGCCGCTCCAGACGGCGCACGAGCTTGTCGTCCGTGGACGCAACGCGGAAGGCATCCATAAACTCTTCCGTACCTTCGCGGTCATCCATCGCGGCCAATACCACGGCCTTCGCTTTAAGGATATCCGGATTGTTCGCCGCCTCAGGATCGATCTCCATCAGCTGCTTCAACGCGCCTTCCGCTGTTTTCGGATCGCGCGCGTAGTATGAAGCCGCAGCCAGGTTATACAAAACCACCGGATCATCAGCACGATGCAATGCCACAGCCGCAAAATACCCCTGCGCCAAGCCGAAGCGGCGCTGGTCCATATACAAAAGCCCCATTTGATAGCGAGCGGAAATGCTGCCTGGGTCAAACTTCAAGGCTTGCTTGTAGCCTTGTTCGGCCAGCTCGAATTTTGCCGTATCCCCAGCGACGCCCATTAGGTGATAGGTCAAGCCGTTAAGAAACTGCAAATCCGGGTTCGTGATGTCCAGTTTGAGCGCAAGGTTGATATAGCGCGATGCTTCCTTAAGGTCGCGCTCCTTCATCGCCTTAATGCTTTGGGCAACCAATTCCTGGATAGCGCTCTTTTGTTTCGCGACGACAGGCGGCGTATCCGCCTTGTCTGTCTGTGCCATTAAAAACGGCCCGCCGTTCAGCCCCGCCGTCTGACAGCCAGAAACCAAAAGGGTCGTCAGCAGCAATGCGCTGCGAAAAGATACCTTAGTCATGCTCTTCAATCACCTTACGTTTTGTATCCAGCACAGCCCCCCATTGGAGACTGCACTTTTAAAATAAATCAACCGCGGGAGGACGACATGTTTTTGTACCAATGGCCACTGCGTCTGCGCTGAACACCTTTCAGGTCAGACTTGTTCGATTTGATATACCCCGGCGTACCGCTCCAATTGCCATTTTCATCCATTTCCAAGGCGATATTCTTTCCACAGGCCTTGGTGTCAAAGACCACTTCGTAGGGGCAGATCAATGTCATTGTTCAAGCTTGCGTGGGCTTGAAGTAGAGTGCTTACCCATAGCTCATCCAGAGATATTTGGGATTGAGTACGACACAAACAAAAAACCCATAATCCATTGAGTTATATTTTTTTGTTGGCTGCGGGGCGCGCGGTGGGATGGACAAATGGGGCCACCCCAAAGGGCAGCCCCATATCCTTACTTGCCGTATATCTGGATGATTTTCGCCTTGATCTGTGCTTCTGATGCCGTCGGCATAACGCGTTTGAAGCCTTGAACCATGCTATCGCGTTGATTGGCCGAGAACTTCAGAGACGACATAGCGTTGTTCCAATTCATATCAGACCCGGGAACGGATTGCAGATCTGGAATGGAGTTGAGGATAAAGGCCGATTTGCCGCCGTAGTTTTTGTTTTTGTAGACAATCGCACCACCTTTCGGACATGCCCCGCGTTCGACCTTCACAGAGGACACACTGTTGTTCAGCGTCGCACTGAAGCTACCGGCCTTGCCGGTGATACATTGTTTTTCACCGTTGTAATTCTTGTCCTTATACAGGCAGATCTGGCACAGCGTCGCCGGGTCCACAGGCTTGGGCTGCGTCGGTGCCATAGCTTGTTGGACGTTTTCCATCACCTGCGCTTTAAGCTGGGTATAATTCGGCGCAAACCGTACAGATGACAGCGCATCGTTCCAGTTTTGAGAGCCACGCTTCAAGGCCTTCAAATCCCGATAGGAGCGCGTGATTTCCTGCGTTTTCCCACCATAGTTTTTGGTGCCAAAGATCACGGCCCCACCGTCGGAACAACCACCTTTCTCCAAACGGATCGAGGATATCTTGTTGTTGAAGCCTGACGGAACCGTCGGGCTATCCTTGGTGACACAAACCTTTTGACCTTGATAGTTCGCGTCCTCATACATGCACAGGCGGCACGATTTGGTGGTGTCGTAATGGTGCAGCTTTGCCGAGGACGCAACATTGTTGGCCGGGCCTTTCAAGTTCATCATGTCTTGACCGAAGATGCGAATAACTTTGCCGTTGAAATTGGGCTTGGTGTAAATCTCCAATTCCATCGCATCATTTTTCTGACACGCGTCACGGATGACTTGGACCGAGCTGGCTTTGTTGTTGAAGTCATAAAATTCACCAGCGATGCGATAGCGGCCCATGTCGGGAATGTTGTCGTTCACGCACATGTATTCGCCCTTGTGGTCGGCGCGATCATACATGCAAACGCGACAGCCACCTGAAGCCGGAACTTCATATGGGTTCTTCCCATCTGCGGCGAAATACAAAGACGATGCCGTATTGCGCACCCCTTTACCCAAGTCAGCAACGCTTGATGTCACTTCGGTCACGCCGGAGCCGTTTGCCTTGCGCACATAGTTGTTTTTGCGATAGAGCCAAGCGCCCGCACTCGGACAATCCTTCGTGTTCATTTGAACCGATGTGATTTTATCGCGCATGCCCACAGTGCTCAGCTTGTTGAGGCCACCCGTCGTCATGCAATATTTTGCACCTTGATAATTGGCTTTGGTGAACACACAAACCTCACACTTCGGCGCATCGTCGTCGATGAAGGCCACGGCCATCGCCGCATCGTTCCAGTCTTTTTTCTTGCCCAGATTGAAAGCACTCAAATCGCCGATGCTGGAACGCAGGTATTTGCGATCACCTTTATACTTCGTCCCCGTGTAAAGCACGGCATACGAATTCGGGCAGTTCGATTGGTCCAACGCGACCGATGAGATTTTCTTGTTCATCTTGATCGTTTTGCCATTCGACGGAGCAGCAGTAAGGTTGGAAATGCCCTTATTGGTACACACCATGTCACCTTTAAATCCTGCATCGGAATAGAAGCACGCTTTACAGCCATCCGCCGGATTGACGTAACCCGCAATGCTGGGCGAAGACGAAGCCGTGGATTTGGTGAAGAAGTGTTCGAACTGCATGTTCCCTTCACGGGTTCCCAATAAGGTTGTCACCGATATCCGGCCACTTTTTTTCCAGGCCAGCAATTGTTTCATCACCTTGTCCGCATTGGCCTGTTGGATCACGACTTTGGTGCCCAGAACGGCCGCTACCACGGCACCGACGACCACGAGCACCGGAGCCACAATTATACCCGTAACCACTGCCGACGTTGAGCCAGCCGACGCGAGAGCTGCTGACGTCGCCGCGGAAATTTCCGCAGCGGTTGCAGACGCCATTGCCGATGATGCGCCAGATGCGGCCAAGGTCGCCATGGCCGCATTGGCTTGAGCCGCTGCAGCTGCCAACACCGCACTCGAAGTACTTGCAATGGTCGAAGAGGCCGTCGCCGCCGTGCCAATCACTGCACCCAAAGCCGCCGCCGAGGCACCCGCTGTGATCGCTGCGCCCATGTATTCCGTATAATCCGGGGGGGCTGAGCCGATGTTGAAAACACCTTCCATCGCGGTGCCGGGTTTTTCGCGCTGTTCGCGTTCATATTCTTCTTTTTTTGCAACAGCAGCATCGATCATACGCACGTATTGTTCACGCAAATACCCATCGAAGGCCGTCAAATAGCGTTGCTCGAGTTTTGTCCGTTGGCTTTGGGGTTTGAGTGCGATAGCTTTCAGCGCATTGAACATGCGCAACTTCACGCCCAGGGCGGTATCCGGATTGCCCTCCAAGGCCTGAATATGAACTTTGACGTACTGATCTGCGAAAGACCCTTGGCCGCCCGTTCCGTCGTTGATTGTGTAGGTCAGTTCCATGCCGTTTGCACTCGTCGACGTCCCCGAGCGGACCCCGGTGTTTTCCAAGGGGATTTCAGGCCCGCCTTTTGCTTTGGCAAGGGACCAAAGGAACACAGCTTCGCGGAACAGAATGTCACTTAACAACTCACGCGCCCCATCGAGACCGAGCAATCCCGGCTCTTGCGTCCGTGCCCGACCATCGAAACCTTGCTGGATTTGCAAGCGGTCGACCTGCTCAAGGGATCGCTTGATGGCATCCAAAGATAATGAGTCCAATACGCCAAGTGCCGTTTTGCGGTCTTCGCTGACCCAGCACATTCGAACAGCTGCTTCGGTCAAAATGGATGGAAGTTTGTTGCCAAGCTTCTTGGCTTTGCGTTCAACATCGGAGACACATCGCTCAATTTTTCGCGTATCGATTTTATCTGATTTGGCCGCAGCAAATGCGGGGACCGTAGACACAAAAACCATATTCAGGACGGCAAACAACATAAAATAACGCGCAACTGAGTGAAACATCTCTTCCTCGGGGGGCTTTAGGCATGGAAACCTAAGGATAACGACGCTAAAGATGTATAAAAAGTGCGTCTTATATATCTTGCTCGTGCTTTCTATATCCAGAAACGTCGAAATGCCGAATGATCCAAGTTTTATGCCTGCTCAACCAATGATACGATAAATTTCCGGCCTGAAATTTTTCATAGTTATATCAGACTATCTTGCAGGCCATTGCAAAACCCATATAAAATGTAGAAATTGTTTTGACTGCCAAATGTTTTAAGCCTGGGGGGCTAGACAGATGGATGCGCGTCTTCCCACGACGAACACCCCTTCGTTTCTCAATTTTTCCAACTGGCTCATGAGCGAGACAGATGTTGAGGCCGACGACTTAATCGAAAGCCGGACTATTGAAATAGATGAAGAGAATTGGTCCGGGGAAACCTCAACACATTTCATCAACAACGACATCCAATTTCTGGTTTTAAAAAGCGAAATCAAGAACGACTTTGAACTCACGTTCCCCAATGAGCGCACGCCCGGTTATTTTTCGAATTTTTATGTCGAGTGCGGTGAGCCGATGCTCAATTTCATCGGCTCTGCGCCGACCCGCTATACCCCGCACCTCGGCGTGATGTACTGCCCTGATGCGGGAACACATGATGGACAATACAAAGGCGGAAGTGCCATCAATGTCTTGGACGTGAAAGCGCCACTGGATCTGATTGACGCAACGCTTGAAGGTCCGAGCTCGCCGGAAATTCAGGCCATGATGGCAGAAGATTTCTCCCAACAGCCCCTTCAGAAGTTTCGCATAAATCAAGAGATGCACCACCTCATCCGCAGTGCGGTCCATTCGGAATTGCAAGGGACACTTCGTACGCTTCAGCTTGAAGGCATTGCCATTCAACTTCTCGCGCTTCAGCTGCATGCCGTAAACGAAACAAGTGTATCTGTGAACTGCACCTCAAAGCTCACCCAAAAAGACAGAGGGAAGATCGAAGAAGTCCGTGAGTTTTTGCTGAGCGATTTGCGCAGCCCCCCTTCCCTCAGTGAAATGGCGCAAAGCGTCGGCTTATCGGAAAAGAAACTCACCCTGGGGTTCAAGGCGCTTTATCACATGACGCCGTTTGAACTTTTGAAGTCCCAACGATTGGAAGTTGCAAGACAGGCCCTGAACGAAGACGTGCCCCTAAAACAAATTTCGCATCGCGTGGGCTATCGTCACGTCACAAACTTTATCAAAGCCTTTACGAAACACTTTGGCAAACCGCCCAGGCAATATGACCTAAGATAGGTGCGACAGAAAGGAACACCGCGCCTACGTCCGCTTAGGGTCACAAGCAGCCCTATGGAAATCTGTCAGCCAAAGTCCGTTGAGGAGCAAAAGCACGTATCCAGAGGTCGGCGGTTGAGTGTCGGCTCCACCTCCGAGTCCGGTCATCACCGTGGCGGTAGCCACATCCTTCGACCGGCATGCTCGGAGCCCCACAAACGCTCTCTCCGCCACCCCAAGCGCCGGAGGGCCTGACCTACCTGCTGGGCATGAGGGCGATCCCTGTAGCGGCCCTGGAGCCGCAGGAGGAGTTCCTCCATATTCCAAGGCCGGTTGGCCTGGGCGGGAGACAGGGTGGCCATGAGCGCCACGATTTGCTGGTCGAGGGGTGGGGGCGGAGATTGTGGATCAACAGGACCCGACTGTTTTCGTTCGCGGTTTGCCTCTTCCACGAGAGAGTGCAGTTCCTGCATGTAACGTTTGAGCATCGTGTCACCTAACCTTTACCGAATGCGCAGTCCCGCTCACACGCCGGCCTGATAATTCCAGGGGAGCAAGTCCTTGATGTGATTTTGCTTATGGCCGTTGACGATGGCTTTCAGCGTATGCTCGATGTAGGCGAAGGGGTTGATGCCGTTCAGCTTACAGGTTTCGATGAGCGAGGCGATCGCCGCCCAGTTTTCGGCGCCCGCGTCATGACCGGCGAAGAGAGCATTCTTGCGATTAAGGGTGATGGGCCGGATTGTCCGCTCGACGGTATTGGAATCCATTTCGACGCGACCGTCGGATAGGAACCGGCAGAGCCCTTCGAAGTGCTTGGCAATATACGTCAAGGCTTCGCCAAGCAGTGATTTTGCCGAGACCCGGCTGCGCTGTTCGGCGATCCAGGTTTCAAAGGCTTTGACCAAGGGTGCGGAGCGTTCCTGGCGAACGGCGAGCCGGTCTTCGGGCGACCGACCGCGGATTTCATCTTCGATTTTGTAGAGTGCCGCAATCTGTTTCAGGCCCTCCCCGGCGATGGGCGATGTTCCCGTTTTAACCAGTTTATAGAGTTTGCGCCGGGCGTGGGCCCAGCAATAGGCCAGCCAGATCGCCGGATCGAGCCGTCCGGGCTTGATCAACCGGTTATAGCCGGTATAGCCGTCCACCTGGAGAATGCCGCCGAACCCGTCCAGGATATCCTCGGCATGTTTGCCACCGCGCCCCGGCGCATAGGTAAACACCACGCCAGGAGGATCGTCACCGCCCCAAGGCCGATCATCACGGGCCAGGGCCCAGAAGTAACCGGTTTTGGTCTTGCCCCTTCCCGGGTCCAGGACCGGTGCCGGGGTTTCGTCCATGAACAGTTTCGTCGAACCCTTCAAGTCCGTCAGCAGAGCATCGACCACGGGTTTAAGAACGAAAGCCGCCTTGCCCACCCAGCCCGCCAGGGTCGAACGATCCAGATCGATCCCTTGCCGGGCATAAATCTGGGCCTGGCGATAGAGCGGCGCGTGATCCGCGTACTTGGAAACGATGACATGGGCCACCAGGCTTTCCGTCGGCAACCCACCCTCAATCAGACGTGCCGGAGCGGGGGCCTGGACGATCCCTTCCTCGCAGACCCGGCAGGCATATTTGGGACGCCGGGTGATGATCACACGGAACTGCGCCGGAATGACATCGAGCCGTTCGGACACATCCTCGCCGATGACGTGGCGCTCGGTGCCGCAGCACGCGCAGGTCACATCATCGGGTTTGATGACTTCCTCAATCCGCTCCAGATGTTTGGGCAGATTGCCCCGATTGGTCTGGCGTGGTTTCTTCGTTGACTTTGATGAGGGCGTGTTCGAAGCCTCGCCCGCAGCCTGAACCTCGGCAATTCCGGTCTCGATATCCTCCAGCGCCAGTTCCAGTTGATCCCGGGCTATTCTTTCCGACTTGGCGCCGAACAGGGCATGTTTGAACGCCTTGACCAGCTTCTCCAGCCGCGTATTGATGACGTGCTGGGAACGGATGATGGCCTTCAAGGCCTCGACATCGTCGGGCAGGTCCGCTTCGGATAGGCCGCTTTCCGGCTCGCTTTCAGGCGCGTTCAACATGGCTGGAATCTAGCAGAAACCATGGCCTTATGCATTATAAAACATGCATTTTCTGGGTCAGGCCACCGTCGGCGAAGACCCTTCCAGGGGCCGAACCTTGCGCCAATCCAAGCCCGCAAAAAGGGCCTCGAATTGCACCGCAGACAGGGCCATCACCCCGTCTTTTATCCCGGGCCAGACAAAGGTTTGATCCTCAAGCCGCTTGTAGGTCATCACCAGGCCGCTGCCGTCGAAGTGGAGAAGTTTCAAACGGTCCGCCCGCTTGGCCCGGAACACGAAAACCATGCCGGTGAACGGATCGCGTCTCATGGCGTTGAAGACATAGGCCGCCAGCCCATCATGGCCTTTACGGAAGTCCACGGGACGGGTCGCCACCACGATCCGCACGCCCTCGGAAGAAAACATCATCGCTCCCGTCCCAAGGCTGTAACGATCTCCGCCAAGCGATCCGCCGAGGTCGAAGCGTCAATCCGGATCGTCACCGGGCCGACAATCATATCCAAAGTCGATGCCGGTTCCGGCGGGCTTTCTTCACGCACAATGACAGAGGCAAATGCCGGGGTGAGTGCAGGCGCCACCATGGCCATATCACCTTCGGCCGCCGGCAGAACCAGACGACCCTCCCGCGCCCGCCGCCGCCAATCCGAAAGGTGATTGGCTCTCAGACCATGGCGTTTGGCAACGCCATTTACGCTCGCGCCAGAAACCAAGGTCTGTGCAACAATCCGTGCCTTCACGTCGTCGGGCCACCGGCGCCGACCACCCGGCTCCGTAACAAACTGAGAAACGACAGTGGACTCCGTATGTAGCGCCGAACCTTCCGGCATAGAAAACCTCCCTCGAAAAATACGAGGCAAGATTATCGCCGCTTCTCATTGGAAAAAATAGGTGGGGTCAAAATGGCGCTTACCCTTTACCCTGTCTCTGCTATAGTGCTTCGTCGTGCCATCTTCGGCCCGCAAGGTGGCGATGTAACTTTTCATCATAACTTTCCACCTTTCGACTGGTGGCGGCCCGACCGAGGCTGGGGGGTGCGCGCTTTGCGCGGTTTTTGGCCTATTTATTGAAACTCTCTATAGGAGGTCTCTATAGGAGAATTTCTATAAACACCCCAATATCCGCGCAAAGCGCGCAACTTTACACAGGCGAACGAGCCGCTCGCCTCCCATCATTGTTAAGTTCCAGGCCAGCGATGTTGCGCCGTCCGGCGTCCGTCCCATGACCACGCTCGGATAACTTACGGGTGAAGCGCGATTGAGCGAGAGGTTGGTGGCCATGGCCCTGCGCCCAAAGGCGATACGCACCATACAAATCACCCTTTGGCGTCGCAGCGCCCGCGACGATGTTGCAGTGGTCAGTGAGCCACTCACCGATGATGTCCTGATCGGTGCGGTAGGCATCCGTCGCAGTTGTGATCGATGCGGGGACCGCGAGCCCATTCGCCCGGTAATCATGCAGTCCGGCAAGTGCCCAGTTCAGGATGCCACTCCCCTCGCTCTTGAGCTTTTCCAGCAGGTTCGGGTCCTGGGCATGATCCGGGATGATCTGCTCGAATGGGATCAACAACATCCGCCGCCACATGCCGTGGCCCATATCCCGCACCTCGGGCATGTGGTTGCCGATCATCACCAACTTATGAGTCGGTTGGAACGTGATATCCTCCTTGCCGTACGGCACGCGTCCGCTCAGCGTGTCCCCGCCGGTCAGTTCCTTCACCCTTGCCTCGGCAAGGCGGCGCCCCTCCTCGACTTCGTTACAGTAGACCAGCCGCCGCCCTTTTAGGCTGACGATATCGGGCGATGGCCCTTGCGGGCTGCGCTGGTGTTGCATGAGCATTTCCGTCGCGATCCTCTTCGAGTAGTCACCCAGCAACCAAGCCATCACCTCGATAAAAGTGGTCTTGCCATTCGCGCCGAGGCCGTAGAAGAACGTGAGTTTCTGCGGGTTCGACTCCCCGCACAGCCATATCCCGGCCAACTGCTGAAGAAGGCGCTGTACATCAACATCTGGTTGGACCGTGGCTAGGAACCGATCAAAACGCGGACACTGCGCCGCCGGGTCATGTGAGGCAGGTAACCGTTTCGATACCAGCGTCGTCGGCAGGATAGGATTCAGTTGCCCTGCCCGGAGGTCAAGAACGCCGTTCTGCACACCCAGTACCCACGGGTCGGCATCGAAGGATGTGAGGCTAGCACTCATGCCCGGCTCGCTCTTGGCGAGTTCGATCATTGCTTGAATACGCTGGAGGGTGCTGCTGTTCTGGGCATGCTTGAGCAGAGATCCCCCCCTGGTGCTGTGCGGGTCGGCCGCAAGCAGGGATGCTGCCTTTGCGGAGATGCTTGCCACCACCGCCTTAGCCGCAGTATCAGCCGCACCGATTGGCGCCTTCGTCCACCCCGCATGAGTGAACTGCAGAACATCATGGGTTTCTTGGATAAAAAGGAGGCGGTCACGATTGGCCTCAGCAAAGAGCCGAGCATTGAGGATATCCTTAGCCTCGACGGAACCCTGCCCCCCCTGTTGGGGATCGACCCACCCCCTCTGCTTTGCATAATGGAAAAGGGTTCCGGGACCGATGCCTCCGTTGGGTTTGATAGAGTTCCACAACTTGTCGAACTCGACCGGATCGAACTTGGTGGCCAACGTTCTCATCGTATCTCTCCCGCACTCCATGCGCGCGCCAAGTCCTTGGCACATGACCAGCCAAGTGAATGGATGGCGAAGCAGATATCACGCCAAAGGGGGCGCTCGCAGTCCGGGTCGATGGCAGCCAGTGCGGACTTCACCCTGGCCATATTCTCGGATGTCTCCGGCATGGGCACTGCTTGGTGAGTGGCGCCCTGGAGATTCTTGCCGGGCCGTTTACCGTTAGTGCAGTGGCCCACATAAGCCGAGCCGATGAGCGCGCTCAGCTGGTCGAAAGGCGTAAGCGCCCCCTCGATTAGCTGCGAAACCTCCGCGCCTCCGCGCTCTGGCTTATGATTGTGGCTCCCGGGTGGGCGGAGGACACTGGCGACGTCCGTAGTCCGGGAATCATCCGCGAGGAACCGAATGGCCTGACACCTTGTTAAAGCCTTCAGCTGGTGCGCCACTGGGTCCCATTCTTCCTTGGTGATCGCCTCCGTGAGGGTCCAGTATACATGGAGCCCGCCCCCGCTATTGACCACCCAGGGCCTGGGGAGGCCTACGGTCTGGACGAAATCCTGCAACGCGACAGCCGCATCCCGGATCGTCACGTACCCCTTCCCGGATGCCGCCTTGTCAGCCCCGCAGTCGATGTCGAGCCAGAATGCCTTAACCGACTTCACGTTCTCCTGCGTCCGCTGCCGCCTCTTGCCTTGGCCATCGACATGGGAGGCCGCCTTGAAGGCTGCACAGGCATGATAGACGTCGCTCCCCTGGGCATCGTACTGCCGAGCGATTTGTTCCATCTCCTCGATGGAGAGGCAGGCGATATTGCGGAACCCGGTCTGGGTTTTCACTCCCACGAAGAAAACGCCATCGGCGGGGAGGATCGTAGTTAGGAAAGTTTGCATCACTGGTCCCTACCCTCAAACTTTTCTGCAAGCCAAGCTTGGACCTCGGCCTCTTTCCATGCTGTAATGCGTCCGGTCTCAGAAAGCTTGTAAGGTGCGGGAAATGCCCCGCTGGCTACCATGCGGTAGACCTGGGCGCGACTGATCCCCGTAAGGTGAAGAACCTCCGCGAGGCGTAATGCGCGGCGTTTCTGGTGTTGATGATGCATGAGGACCTCCTGGACTGTTTGAGCCCATGATACGCATTCCTCAAAAGGCGGCAGGTTGGCCTGTCCGTTTAATTTCTTGGGAAGTCCCTGAAATAGCGCCGGATGGTCTTCTGGTTGAGTCCCTCCTTGCGGGCGATTATGCCCGCTGCCCCACGTTTCCCCCATATATCTCTGTATTTTTCTCTAAGGCTTTCCGCTCTTTCAGCCTTTTCCTCATTGCGGTTTGCGTTCGCCCCCAACTCTCGGTCCTGGGTAATCTGACAAATGTCCCCCTCGTCATCGACATGGAATATCCCTCCGTTGTAGAGCTTCACTGGCAGTGCTTCAGCTAACCGGTCTGAAGCCTCCGAAGGGTTCTCCATGCGCTGCCTGACATGCTCCGGAGGGTTCTCCAAGGCACGACGTATCGCATCACCTTGCTGTTCACGCTCTTTCCTCTTTTTTGTCGGCATCAAGCAGCCCCTTTACCAAACGCAACGACCTTGCCGTCTTCTGTCGCCACACCGCACACATGATCCGCCCATGCGTCCATCATAGGTCGCCGCTGCTCTAGCAGATCCGTATGATGGTATGCAGCCTCAGTTTGGTTGGTGATCGTATGGGCCAAGGCTCTTTCCGCCCAATCACGAGGATATCCGTTTTCCGATGCCCAGTTCCTAAAGCTGGACCGGAACCCGTGAGCCGTGGCGATGCGTCCGGGAGTATCGCTGGCGACCTGCTTATCCCGAAGAAACTTCGTAAGGACCATATCCGTCGGAACTTTGTTAGTCGGGGAGGGGAATACGAGGGTTTCGTGCTTACCTTCCTGGAGGCTGAGGATTTCCATTGCCCGATTAGATAGTGGAACACGATGCTCGACCTTCGCTTTCATGCGGGATGCTGGGATGATCCACACAGCCTTTTCCAGGTCAACCTCCTCCCATGTCATTGCACGCACCTCTCCCGACCGGGCGGCAGTCAGGATGAGAAATTCAAGCATCAGACGGCTAAGATTAGGCTTTCCGGTCCGGAGAACTGATCCAACGAAAGAAGGAACCTCTTTCCACTGAATAGAGGGCTGGTGCGTGACCCGTTCCCGCTTACCAGGCTGCTTCGGCAACAGTCTCGACACCACCCCTACCGGATTGGCTCCAATAATTTCCTGCGCTACGCACCAGTCCATCACCGCTGAGCACCGTTGCTTGACACGTGAGGCGGTTTCCGGCTTGTCCAACCATATGGGCTGCAAAGTACTAGCGAAGTCCTGAGCCCTTAGCTCTCTGACCTTACGCTTGCCAATCTTAGGGATTACATACTCCTCCAGTGTTCCTAGCCACTGGGCTGCATGCTTCCCGTTTTTCCAGCCAGCTTTGAGATCGTCATGAACCCGCCGAGCGGCAACCTCGAAGGTCATGGCTTGTACCTCATCCTTCTGAGCGGCCCGAGCCGCCTCGCGGTCATTGATGGGGTCAATGCCTTTTCTGATCTGGTCTCGTGCTCGGGTTGCTGCAGTACGTGCATCCGCAATACCGACATCAGGATAGGAGCCGAACCCCATCTCGCGGCGGGCAGCTTTCTGTGGCTGCCCGGAAATCGTTTCCGTCGGTGACACGTAGCGGAGCAACCACTTTCCCTGTCCCTTGGCCTTCCCAGGATGGAGTCTAAGCCCCGCCACTTTGTCGTCGGCCAACGGCTTGTCGCCCGGCTTCATGTTCCGTGCTTTGAGATCAGTTAGCGCCATATCAGCCCCACATTCAGCCCCACACAAAAACAGAGCTTATATCAGACTGCATGAGACGCCTTGCGTCAATTACCTTTTTATATAAACAAGTTATGGAGATGCTGAAACTTCATGAGACCATATTAGACAAAAAAATGGCAGACCCCCTCTCCGCCAAATCTTTTCCCCTTAGATTCCCGAGAGCCTTTAGATTCTAAGGGTTTTTGCAGGAGAGGCGCATACCCAAAATCAAGGGGTGTATCGCGGACAGAACATAAACCTGCGAATCCAAGCAAAGAAAAAGCGGCTGCCGGTGTCCCGGGCAACCGCCTAATGCCTACCGCCCTATTCATTAACCTTAGACCACCCAATCGCGGAGTCCGATGGACATGATCTTCCATGGTTTGTCGACAAGGCGGTTCCAAGCATCGCAGCATGCCTCGACGATGGCGTCATAGCTGTCGAAGACCCTGTTGGAAAGCCAGTTCTGGCGCATGTACTGCCAGATATTCTCGACCGGATTGAGCTCCGGCGAGCGGGGCGGCAGGAAAATCGGGCTGATGTTTCGTGGCATTTTCAGTTCTCCCGTGGTGTGCCATCCGGCCCGGGCCATGAGCAGCACGGCATGAGCGCCGGGGGCGACGGCGCGGCTGATCTCGCCGAGATGCCGCTGCGTGCCCTTCTTCGCCCACTGATAGACCAGGCCGCTCTTCTGGCCGACCCGGGCCTCGTCCTGGAACCAGACCTCGACCGGCGTATCGGCGGGAAGATGGCCTACCGCCGCCGCCAGCGTCCGGGGGAAGTTTTGTTAAAATCCGCGATCGTCTCCGCTTTCTGGGCCGCCGTCAACCGCCCCTTCGGGCCGCCCGCCCAGCGGTCGAGCAGTCCGTCCGGGCCGTCGATGTTGAACCGATGCACCCAGTCGCGCAGCGTCTGACGGTCCATCCCCCCGACCCGGGCCGCGGCCTCCCGATCCATGCCGTCATAGACCGCCGCGATCGATAGCAAACGCCGCACCTGCAAAGCATCCTTCGAACGCCCGGCCAGCGCCCGCACCGACCCCGCGTCATAATCCTCCCGCAACCGGATCGCATGCCACATCCCATACCTTCCCTCGATGGTCAGGGTATCGAAACACACTATTTCTCGTTTGGGAATCCCCCGCGCGAGTCACTGCGTCGGGCCATTGGTATTATGTTGGATTGGATATATATCTCAAGAGGGTATCGTGTTTTGGTTGTTTTCTGTGAATACCCGTACTATTTCGCTTCACCCTGGCCCATACCACGTTCCCCTTCCCGCGCCGTGACGTTGCAGGTGTCTGTCGCGCGTGAGGGCTTTCAAATGGTCCTTGACCGTGTTGCGGCTGGCCCCCGTGATCTCCGTCCCCTCGGCCACCGTGACCCGGCCCCGATTGGCGACGATATCAAGGATCTGAATAGACAGCGGCGGAAGCTTTTCGAGCAGGATGCGCTCGCGCTTGATCTTGTCCTCCAGCCTGCGTTTCTGGGTGCGGAGAGCCCCCAGGAAATAGTCCAGCCAAGGCTGCCAGTCGGGCGCATCCGTGCGCAGTGTCCCCTGGGTCCGACGCAGGGAGCGGTAATACTGGTCCTTGGTCTGCTCGATCACGCTTTCCAGCGAAGCGAAGGGGACATACCCGTACCCGGCGCGCAGCAGCAACAACGTGGTCAGCACCCTCGACAATCGCCCGTTGCCGTCCTGGAAGGGATGGACGGCGAGGAAGACGACCACGAACACGGCGATCACGATCAGCGGATGCAATTCGCCCTGTTCCAGCAGAGCGCGCGTCCGGGCGATCAGGGCCTCCATCTGGGCCGGAGTCTCGAAGGGCGAAGCGGTCTCGAACACGACGCCCATGCTTTTGCCGTCCGGACCGAAGGCCTCGACATGGTTGGGCAGCGTCTTGTACGCGCCCCGATGCCGTTCGTCCTTGGCGGCATATTGCAGAAGATCGCGGTGAAGCTGCTTAACGTGGTTCTCACTGAGCGCAATGTCGGCATGGCTGGCGAATACCGTTTCCATGACGGCGGCATAGCCCGCGACTTCCTGTTCGTCGCGGCTGGCGAAGGCGGCGATGTCGATGGCGGACAACAGCCGGTCCACCTCCCGGTCGGACAGGCGCGCGCCTTCGATGCGGGTGGAGGAGCCGATGCTTTCGATGGTGGCGACGTGGCGCAGACCGTCAAGCCGCTCGGGGGCGAGCCGCCCGAGCGCCGCCCATGCGCCCTTGAACTCGTCGATCTCGGCGATGGTCTTCAGGATCGCGGGCGTGATTTTGATCGTGTCTGTCTTGAGGAGGTCATCCATTCATTCATCCAATTTCCTCCGTTTAGCATGGCACGATTCCCGCCGTTCTTCCATCCAATTCCATCCATTTGTGCAGATATCCACAGGATGGATGCTCCCAGGTTCGCTCCAGGTAGAGAGGGATGCAACGGGAGAGCGCAGCGTCTCCCGTGCCAAGCTGGCGTTGTAGTACAACGCACATCTTGCGCGGAGCGGCAACAGTAGGCTTCGGTACATTCTACATTGTGATTTTGGCTGTGTGGGTTGGTCACAACGGGTCACCTGCGGGTCATCCCCGGCCTTGCCAAATCGGTCAGCCAGACCTCACATGTCGTTTGGCACCGTGTCCGCTACTGGAGTTCCTGCTTGAGCGCGTGTAACCGGCCCTGAATTATCGGTCTTCTTCCCGTAATCTTGCCACAAGGGTTGCCACAATCGTGTCAACCTGATTGTCGATTGATACGGTGACGCTTGGTTCGTCGGATTCAGGACGCTCCAGATCGGCAAGTTGGCTGGAGAGAAGGCTCGGTGGCATGTAATGGTCGGCCCGGGCGCGCATTCGGGCATGGATCGTTTCGCGGTCGCCATCAAGCAGGACCAGGACCAGCGGATGCCCCACATTGTCACGGAGGTAATTGCGGTAGGTGCGCTTCAACGCGGAACAGGTGGCGATGACGCCACCGCTGTCTCCCGCCGCTTTGCGCATGGCTCGGCTGAGCGCCCTCAGCCAGGGCCAGCGGTCCTCGTCGGTCAGGGGGATTCCCCGGGACATTTTTTTGACGTTGGCTTCCGGGTGGAAATCGTCAGCATCAAGAAACGGCAAGCCCAACTCATCGGCAAGAGCCTTGCCAACCGTTGATTTCCCTGACCCCGAGACGCCCATGACAATGACGATGGGGCGGTTGTCAAAGTGAAACTGTGATACCGCCATCGACATAGAGGATGTGCCCGTTGACAAAATTCGAAGCGGGTGCACTGAGGAACACACAGGCGCCGACCAATTCTTCCACTTCGCCCCAGCGGCCGGCTGGTGTTCGAGCACTCAGCCAGGCAGTGAATTTTTCGTCCGCCACGAGGGGGGAGGTCAACTCCGTCTTGAAGTAGCCGGGTGCCAGCCCGTTTACCTGCAATCCGTATTTGGCCCAATCTGTGGCCATTCCCTTGGTCAGATTTGCCACGGCCCCCTTGGAGGTAGTGTAAGGCGCGATGGAGGGCCTGGCCAAGGCGGTCTGGACGGAACAGATGTTGACGATCTTGCCTGTCTTGCGCGCAATCATGTGCTTGGCCACCGCCTGACCAACGTAAAACACCGAATTGATGTTCAAGCGCATCATGAAGTCAAAGCGTTCGGCCGGGAATTCCTCAAGCGGCGCACGGAACTGCATACCCGCGTTATTGACCAGTATGTCGATAGAGCCGGTTTCAGCCTCGAAACGGTCAATGGCATCGGCAGTTTGCGCGGCATCAGTCACATCGAATCCCAACTCGTTGACCTTGACGCCCTCGGCGCGCAGGGTCTTGGCGGCGGCGGCAAGCCGATCCGCATCAATGTCGTTGAGGATAATTTCCGCCCCGGCCTGTGAAAGTCCCCGGGCCAATGCGAACCCTATGCCCTGGCCCGAACCGGTCACCAGGGCACGCTGTCCGGTGAGATCGAAAAGTTTGTTGCCGATCACGATTTCTCCTTTCGCAGGTTCGGATGAAGAATCGACTTGCATTTAAAAATGTTAGCGCTAACATTAGTCCAGGACGGTGGGTATTGTCAAGCGCAGTTGAGAGCCGATCTGTCCGGCTCGCCGCAAATCGTTCGACAATCCATGGGCCACCGAACAGCAGGGCCGTGTCCAATCCCCCCCTGCTCAGTAAAGGACAATGCAATGAAATCTGTCGTATGCCATGGCCCCAAGGACCTGAGAATTGAGGAGGTTGCCACACCGACCGTTTCAGCGGGTCAGGTATTGGTCAACATCGCCGCCGGTGGCATCTGCGGCTCCGATCTTCACTATTACAACCACGGTGGATTCGGGGCCATTCGTATCCGTGAACCGATGATTCTCGGGCACGAGGTGGCGGGTCATGTCGCCGCCCTGGGCGATGGTGTGGAAGGGTTGTCGGTGGGGGATCTGGTGGCGCTCAACCCCAGCCGTCCTTGCGGCACGTGCGAATACTGCCGAAAGGCCATGTATAACCAGTGCCTGGACATGCGTTACTATGGGAGCGCCATGCGTTTCCCCCATGTCCAGGGAGCTTTCAGTCAATCCCTGGTCGCCGAGGCCGGGCAATGCGTCAAGGTTCCTGATGGGGCCAACCCTCAGGAGGCAGCCTTCGCAGAGCCTCTGTCCGTCGCCCTGGCTGCGGTGCGCAAGGCGGGCAATCTCATGGGCAAGACAGTGCTCGTCACGGGCACAGGCCCGATCGGTGCCTTGGTGGTGGCGGTTGCAAAGGTTCATGGTGCCTTGCGGGTTGTCGCCACGGACGTGGTCGACGAAGCCTTGGCACGGGCTCGGGCGGTCGGGGCCGATCAGACCATCAATGTGGCCACGCACGCCAATAACCTGCAAGAATTTGAGGCCGGAAAGGGCACTTTTGATGTGGTGATTGAGGCCTCGGGCAACGAAGCCGCCTTGAATTCCGCCATAAATGTGATCCGTCCGCGCGGTCATCTGATTCTGCTTGGCCTGGGCGGGGACGTCACGTTGGCGCTCAACAAATTGGTGGCCAAGGAAATTCAGATGAGCGGCAACTTCCGCTTCCACGAAGAATTTGAATGGGCGGTCAAACTCATCGGCGAGAAACGGATTCCTTTGGCGCCGCTTCTGACCGGCGTCTATCCGATTGATGAAGCGGTCGCCGCTTTCGAAGCGGCGAATGACCGCCGGTCGGCGATGAAGGTTCAACTTTCATTTGGGTCGTAATTTGAGTGCAAACCTGAATACCCCTAACCGGCCCACGAGGCCCAGGGGGGTGGAAAAAAGGAGAAGAGTGACATGCTGGCTCGAGATTTCGCGCTCCTCGCAGGGACCTACAGCGACATGGACGTGCTGGCTCACCAGCCTTACGCCCCTGTGCCCGGCAAAGGCATTTATGCCATGACCCTGGATAAGGCCGGTAAACTGAGCCTACGAGAGGCCTACGAAGCCCTCAATCCGGCCGTCCTCATTCCACACAGCGACAACAAACACCTCTATGCCATCGTCGAGACGATCAAGGATGAGGGCGATGTCCTGCGCTATGAAATCACCGCAGACGGATTGTTGGACTTCAAGGACTCGTTCCGCGCCTCGGGTCGTTCGACCTGTTACCTGGCCTTGGCCCCGACCAAAGATGCGGCGATTGTGATCAACTATTGGGATGCCATCATCGACGTCGCCGACGTGGACGCCGACGGCAAGCTCGGCACAATCCGCCAGAGTTTTAAGCAGTTCTACCGACCCGAGGGAACTTGGCGACAGGTCACCAATCGCGAGGACCATTGGGGCAACCGCCAAGTTGGCCCGCACGCCCACTGCGCTCACTTCTGGCACGACTGGGTGTTCATCCCCGACCTGGGCGAGAATGCAATTTTCCAATATCGCTGGGACGCGGCGGCCAAGCAATTGACACGTGAACTCCATATCGACTTCGAGCCCGGATCCGGCCCGCGCCATATGGCCATGCATCCCAACATGGACATCTGTTACGTTTCCAACGAGTTGTTCAATACGGTCTGCGTGGCCAAACTCGATGCGAGCGACCCGAAGGCCTGCAAGCCTCGCCTGATCCCCATCCAGTATGAATCGACCATCGATAACCGCGACAACGTGAGTTACGTCTCCGAGATCAAACTTTCTCCCGATGCTCGCTTCCTTTACGTCTCCAACCGGGGGGACAATTCACTCGCCATCTTCCGGGTGCTTGAGGATGGTCGTCTGGAGCGGACTGGCTTGATCCCGACGGGTGGCAAGTTCCCTCGTCACTTCGCCATCACGCCCTGCGGCGGCGCGGTGGTCGTGGCCAACCAGGATTCCGGTCATGTTCGGGTGTTTTCGCGCGATGTGGACAGCGGCACACTGGATATGACCGATGAGATCTACGAGATCCCGGCACCAAATTACATCCGGTTCCTCGACGTCTAAACAGGGGGGCACCATGCCCAGATTTTCGGCCAATCTCGGTTTTTTGTGGAAGGAACTGACCCTGCCAGATGCCATTCGCAGGGCAAAGAGGGCGGGGTTCCAGGCAGTAGAGTGCCACTTCCCCTATGACGTTGACCCGCAAAAGGTCAAGGCGGCCCTCGACGAAACCGGCCTGCCGATGCTGGGGCTCAACACCCGGTTGGGGATCAATGGGGCCGACGACTTTGGGGTGATGTCCCTGGCCGGACGAGAAAAGGAGGCACGTGGTTACGTTGATGAGGCGGTGGCTTATGCCGCCAGCATCGGCTGTCGGAACATCAATGCGGTCGCCGGCAAGAGCCATCATGCCCCAGGAGCAGAAGAGGTTTATCGGGCCAATCTGGCCTATGCGGCACAGAAGGCGGGTGAACGGGGAATCGGCGTGGTCATCGAACCGATCAACCAACGCGATGCGCCCGGCTATCATCTGCGTTCGGTGGAAGACGGCATCGAGACCGTCCGGGCCGTTGGTGCCGAAAATCTGCGGCTCATGTTCGATTGCTATCACACCCAGATCATGCAGGGTGACTTGACAGAACGGCTGCGCGCCTCGCTCCCCTTCATCGGGCATATCCAGATCGCCGCAGTCCCCGACCGGGGCGAACCCGATCGCGGCGAAGTGAACTATCCCGACCTGCTGGCGGCCCTCGACGCGATGGGGTGGGACGGCTACGTGGGGGCCGAATATCTCCCGCGCAGTACAACCGACAACGGACTCGGCTGGCTCGACGCCTATTTAAAATCTTAATGGCCAAATGGAGGACGCACCCATGCCCCAACGCAACAGCCGCCCCCACATTGCCTTCATCGGCATCGGATTGATGGGCAGCCGCATGGCCGGACGCCTGCTCGACGCGGGTTATGTGCTGACCTTGCGCGACACCGACAAGGTCAAGTGTCAGCCGCTGATTGATCGGGGGGCCAAATGGGCCGAGTCCTCCGCCGAAGCGGTTGCCGAGGCGGATATGGTGATCACCAGCCTAGCGGGTGCCAAAGTCATCGAGGCTGTCTATTTCGGCCAGGATGGCATTATCTCCAACGCGCCGAAGGATAGCCTGCTTGTCGATATGAGCTCCCTGGCCCCGGCAATCGCGCGGGACAATCATATCCGCATGACCCAGGCTGGCTACGCTCACCACCTGGACGCGCCGGTTTCCGGCGGCGTTTCGGGGGCCGAGCAGGGAACCCTGTCGATTATGATCGGGGGTTCCGGAGCGGACCTGGAACGGGCGCGGCCCGTGTTCGAGGTCCTGGGTAATGTCTTTCATTTGGGTGAGGAGGGGGCCGGACAGGTCTGCAAGCTGGTCAATCAGGCCATTGTCCACATCACCATCGGCGCTGTGACCGAGGGTCTGATGCTGGCCGCCTCGTTGGGCGTCGACGCGGGCAAGGTCCGCGAGGCCATTCGCGGCGGCTATTGCCAGAGCCGCATTTTGGAAATCCACGGCCAGAAGATGGTCGACCGCGATTTCGTCCCCGGCGGGCCGTTGGAGTATTCGGTCAAGGACATGGATATGGCCGTCGAGATGGCGGCGAGTGCCAATCTGGATCTACCCCTGAGCCGCGAAGTACTGGAGCGTTACCGCGCCCTGCTCGACAATGGTCAGGGTCGTCTGGATCACTGTGCGCTGCTGTTGTCCTACGAACAGGCCAACCCGCCAATCCGGGTGTCGCCGAGCAAGCCCGACAAACTCCCGTGATCCTTCTGTAAGCCTTACGTGGTTCCCCCTGGAGCGAGCTTGAGCTCGATGGTGCTTATCCGTTCGACGATCTTGCCGTTCAGGCGGTCAACAATGTGCTCGGCGCTCCGCCGCCCGATCTCGAAGCGTTTGACGATGACGGTAGTCAGGGGCTGGGGCATGAGTTGACCGATTTGCAATCCACTGAAGCCTCCGATGGCCAGGGAACCGGGCACGTTGATTTTCGCTTCCAGGCAATGGAACAGTCCACCGACCGCAGCTACATCGTTTGGGAAGTAGACGGCCTCCAGGTCCGGATGATCAATCAGGAGGTTGAAGAGACCATCCTTGCCGATGGCAATATCTGGTGGCCGGTCAAACTCCATGAGGCCCTCGAACGCCATGCCATATTCGGCCAGAACCCTGTTGAAACCTTCAAAGCGCTTGCGGGCCGTGCGGTCATGCTTGTTCCAACCAAGGTAGCCGAGGCGTCGATATCCCTTCTCCATGAAGTGGTGCGCCATCAAGGCCCCAGCGGCGTAATGATCGACGCCGACGGAAGAATCAATCGGTTCCGCCGTCGTATCCATCATCTCGACGAGAGGAATACCGGCGTTTTTTAGAATTCGGCGTGCCTGTTCCGTGTGGGACAAGTTGGAGACGATGAACCCGGACGGACGCCAGGACAGCATTGAGCGGATTAGTTCCTCTTCCTTGTCCTGATCGTAATCAGAAATACCGATCACCGCCTTGTAACCATGCTGGTCCAGATGGCTCGTCAGACCGGCCAGGACTTCGGTAAACACCTGATTTTGCAGGGATGGCACAATAACGGCAATGAGATTGGACGTCGATGTGGCCAGGGACCCGGCAATCTTGTTGGGCACAAAACCCAACGCATCGACCACGGCCAGGACCTTGGCTCGGGTTTTATCGGAAACGTTCCCCGTCTGGCGCAGCACCCGCGAGACCGTCATCTCGCTCACCTTCGCGGCGGCGGCCACTTCGCGCAGAGTTGTTTGTTCCCGCTTCTGATTTTTTTTCGGCTTGCCGTTGTTCGATGGCATGGACGTCTCTGGCTTTTGTGGTCTGTCGTTGGGGTGATATACTGTTTCTCCGTTTTAAACGGCCAGTATAATACCTTAAAAATGTTAGCGCATGTCAAATTCCATGGACTCAAACCAGAAAAAATGTTAGCGTATGACAATTGCGATTTATGAACATCCTATGGGGTGGTTCGCTTTGGATGCCAAGACCTTGTGCTTGCTATCTGGTTGGGGTCGCCGATGCGAGATCCGAGATTATCGAGGAGAAGTGAGTCGTGCCCAGAATAAGGTTTGATTCCGTCTCTAAGAGTTACGGCCCGGTTCAGGTTCTGCCGCCCTTCGACCTTGAATTCGAGGATGGAGAATTTACCGTCCTGGTCGGTCCTTCGGGCTGCGGCAAATCTACGACTTTACGAATGCTCGCCGGGTTGGAGGATCTCACCAGCGGTGAGATCTGGTTCGACGACAAACCGATCAGCAAACTGGAACCCAAGGACCGGGACATCGCCATGGTGTTCCAGGATTACGCGCTCTATCCTCATATGAACATCGCCAAGAACATGTCATTTGCGCTGCGCCTGCAAAAGGTGCCAAAGACCATCATCGACGAGAGGGTGGCCCGTGTCGCGGGTATGCTCGGCATCGAACAATTGCTGACCCGCAAACCGGGAGAATTATCCGGCGGGCAGCGTCAGCGGGTGGCCATGGGGCGGGCTCTCGTGCGGGATTCCTCGACCTTTTTGTTCGATGAGCCGCTGTCCAACCTGGATGCCAAGTTGCGCGCCAAGATGCGTACGGAACTCGCGGAAATGCGCAACACCCTGGACAAGAACATGGTCTATGTGACCCACGATCAGGTGGAAGCCATGACTCTGGGGGATCGCATCGTGGTCATGGCCAACGGCTTGGTGCAGCAGGAGGGCTCGGCAGAGACCCTATTCAAGGAACCGGCCAACAAGTTCGTTGCCGGTTTCATCGGCAGCCCAACGATGAATTTTCTTGAAGCGGAATTGATCGAGACCAATGGCACCTTGGCGGCCCAGGGTGAGGGGTTCCTGCTGGATCTGTCTCAATCCCTGCGGCAACGTCTTGACCATGTGTCAGGACGCAAGGTCACGCTGGGCATTCGTCCGTCTTCCCTCAAGCCGATGAGTGAGGGCGATGCACAGGGAATACAGATATCCCTCTACGTCAAACTGGCTGAATACCTGGGGGCCCATTCTGTGCTGGTCACTCTTTGCGGGACCCAGGAACTGCTGGTGGAACTGCGCAGCTCGGCGCGATTTGACATTGGCCAGACGGTAAGCTTCTCGGTCGATCCCACGAGCATCATGGTGTTCGACGTCAAGACTGAACTCCGCCTCTAGTCGCCGACAAATATGTATTCGCTAGGATTAAGAAACAGGAGGAATGTAATAATGCTCAATCTGGCAAAGACAATAGCGCTAACGGCAGCCGCCGTAACGCTGACCGTGGGGGCCGCTTTGGCGAACCCCTATGCACCCTACAAGGGGACGACCTTGGTGGTCAATTTTCCAGCCCATGCTCACTATGACGCTGTTCGGAAGGTGTTGCCTCAGTTCACCAAGGAAACCGGCATCGGTGTCGAGGTTGATCAGTTGCAGTACCAAAAGATGCGTGAAAAGCAGACCTTGGAACTGACCAAGAGCAAGGGTGACTATGATCTCATCGCCTATGTGGTCTTCTCTAAAGCGGACTATGTGTTTGCGGATCAGATCGAGAATTTGGCCCGCTTTTTCATGAATCCGAAGCTGGCAGATCCTAACTACGATCCCGATGACCTGATCCAAGGGTACTTGGAAAATATCGGCGTCGCGGGGGGCAAGAAGGGTTATTTGCCTGGCCCAACCGGTTCCCTGTTCGGTATTCCGTATGGTGCGGAAACTTCTGTCTTCGGATATCGCAAGGATATCTTTGAGAAGCATAATCTGAAAGTTCCTGAAACCTACGACGAGCTTCTCGACTTGGTCTGCAAAATTCCGCAGTTGGAACCTGGTATGGGCGGACTGGCCTCCCGTGCTGCTTCCGGCCATCAGGCCAGCCATGCCTTCCTGCTCCATTTGGCGCCTCTGGGGGGGCGGGTATTCGATGATAATTGGAATCCGATCGTCAACAATGCGGCGGGCGTCCAGGCAGCCGAGGCTCTGAAGAAGATTGTTGATTGCGGTCCAGAGGGCTCGAAGTCCTTTGGTTTCTCAGAGGCGGCGAATGCCTTCCTCCAGGGGAATACCGCGATGTTCCTCGATACATCAATCTTCTCTGGTCAGGTGAATGATCCCGAGAAATCAAAAGTTGTTGGCAAGGTTGGTTGGGCTCTGCATCCCGCAGGCGTGCGTCGCGGCTCACAGACCGGCGGTTTTGGCATCGCCATTCCTAAGAACGCCCAGCACAAGGAAGCCGCATTCCTGCTGATGCAGTGGCTGACTTCCAAGCATGGGGACAAGCTGGTCGCCATGGCCGGAGGCAACCCATCGCGCTACTCGACCCATGCAGACGCGGACGTGAATGCCAAGTTCCCGCATATGAAGACCTTTGGTGAAGCGTTGAAGTACGCCGACCCGGATTGGCGTCCGATCATTCCGGTGTGGGGAAAAATCAATGCCGACCTGGGCACGACCATGTCGAAAATCCTGACCGAGGGCCTGGATATCCAGGAAGGGTTGGATGGTGTCGCCATGCGCGCCAAGGCAATCATGGAAGAAGCTGGCTACTATAGCTGGAAGTAACCTCCTGAACGACGCGGAGGGCAGATTCCCACAAGGGTCGGCCCTCCGGTTTCGGGGCCTCCCGCGCCCCACCAGGACGGAACGGATAGGAGCAGTTGGATATGGCTGCCGCAAACGTCAAGCGTATCACGCCCTACATGTTCCTCGCCCCAGCGGCGGTGATCATGGTCATTGGGTTGCTCTATCCCATCGGCTACATGGTCTATGCCAGCTTCCTGGACTGGAACCCCAGCCAACGGATCGGCGAGGCCGAATGGGTCGGTTTGCGGAATTACGTGAATTTGCTTCAGGACGCGGCATTTAGGGAATCCATGATTGTGACCCTGAAGTTTTCGTCCATCGTGGTGGTTTCCGAGATGGTGATCGGGGTTGGGCTGGCCCTATTGCTGGACCGCAATATTCGCGGGGTCTCGGTTTTACGGACTATTTTTATCCTGCCGATGATGATTGCCCCCATCGTGGTCGGTCTGATGTGGCGGTACATGTATCATCCGTCGGTGGGGATCTTTAATCAGACACTGAAAAGCTGGGGCTTCGAAGCTATTCCCTGGCTATCGGATTCCGGCTGGGCGCTGACCTCCATCATCATCGCAGATATCTGGCAATGGACCCCGTTTATCTTCATTCTTGCCCTGGCGGCGTTGCAGTCCCTGCCCACATCGGCCATGGAGGCCTCGCGCATTGACGGCGCCTCGGGCTGGCAACAGATCCTTTATATCAAGCTACCCCTGATGATGCCGGTACTGGTTGTGACTGCCCTTTTGCGGCTGATCGACGCCTTCAAAGTGCTGGAAGTGATTCTGGTCATGACCAACGGCGGCCCCGGTCTGTCAACGGAAATCATGTCCCTGCGCATCGCTCGAACAGCCTCGGAATTCCGAGAGCTGGGAGTCTCTGCCGCCATGTCAAACTTCTTGCTGCTGTTGCTGCTGACGCTGACCATCATCATGTTCGTCTACAACAAAGTCGTTGAATCGCGGGCCGAGAATATCCGGCAAGAAGCGGAGAAGGGATAAGCGATGAGCAACCCGACGCAACGGCAAAATCCGGCATTTTATGCCCTGGTCCTCGCCCTGGTCCTGATGTCCGTCGGGCCGATCTATCTGATGCTGACCACATCCTTACGGCTCAACGTGGATATCATGAGCGATGCCTCGGCGTTGCTTTTTGTCCCCACCTTGCAGAATTACGAGACCGTGCTCTGTAACGTTCTGTGGTATGAACCGGCCCATGTGGATTACTGTGATCCCACCTTTGGGCGTGCGCTGGGTAATTCGCTGACTGTGGCACTGATTTCCACAGCCATTACCCTGGTGGTCGGTTGCATGGCCGCCTATGCACTGGTCCGCTTCCGCTTCATGGGGCGGGGCTCCATGTCCGTGACCACCTTAATGATGCGTATGGTCCCCCCTGCCGTGTTGTTGGTGCCGGTGTTTGGCATCTGGACCTTCCAATATCAATTGGATGGCACCACTGCGGGGATCATCCTGGTCTACGTCGCCATGAACCTACCCTTTGTCATATGGATTTTGCAGAGCTTCATCGTACAGGTGCCGATCCAACTGGAGGAAGCCGCCCGGATTGATGGTGCGAATGCCTTGCAAGTCTTTTTCCTGGTGGTGCTGCCGGTGATCAAGCCAGGGTTGGCCGCCGCCTCAATCTTCACCTTCCGCATTGCCTGGAACGAGTTCTTGATCGCCAATGCGCTCCTTGATCGCACCACACGGACCGTCCCAGTGACCATCGTCAATTCGTTGACTGAGTACGACATCAATTGGGGGGTGATCATGGCCACCGGCATGTTATTGGCCATTCCGCCGATAATTTTCACTTTCGTGGCTTCGAAACAGATCATCACCGGCATGACGGCAGGCGCGGTCAAGGGTTAGATCCATTGGTCGGGTATCCCACCAGATCACCTTGATCAAGCCGGGGCGTCCTTTGGAGTCCCCCCTTTGTGCTCAGTTGCCGAGACTCTCCGGCAAGACGCAGCTTGCCGGGGCCATCCGCTATGCCCTGAACCGCCTGTCTTCTTGCGTGTTATGTCAACGTGTCCAAGGCAAACACAATGCTCCCATCATCACTCTGGGTGAGTGAGTAGCTCTGAGCCGCTGTAGTGTCAGGTGTATCGATCTGAATTTTGTCATTTGTTCCGTTGATCGAAAGGATCACATCATCCCCTTTGGTTTCAACGCTAAGGTCATCCATATTGATTCCTGACAACTTCAGGATATCTCCAACATCAAAATCCTGAATACGATCAAAGCCATCCCCTAATCCAAACAGGAATAGATCCATTCCGGCTCCGCCATAAAGGATGTCATCGCCCGCCCCACCAAGCAGCGTATCCGCGCCCGCATCGCCGACAAGCAGGTCATTGCCGCTGCCCCCGGTCAGAACGTCGTCGCCATCGCGACCGTAGAGCTTCGCCTGATCAATCATGCCGCTGGCATCGAACCTGTCGTTGCCTGTGCCGCCGGACGCATTTTCAATCTGGCTGGAGGCCAAATCCAGGGTGACCCCGCCGGTGCCCTTCACATAGGCCCAGTCGGTGCCGCTGCCCCCATCAATCAAGACGTCATCGCTATCAATGTAGAGCTTGTCATCGCCCGCCCCGCCGCGCAGCGTATCCGCGCCCGCATCGCCGAAGAGCAGGTCATTGCCGCTGCCGCCGGTCAGAACGTCGTCGCCATCCCGACCGTAGAGCTTCGCCTGATCAATCATGCCGCTGGCATCGAACCTGTCGTTGCCTGTGCCGCCGGACGCATTTTCAATCTGGCTGGAGGCCAAATCCAGGGTGACCCCGCCGGTGCCCTTCACATAGGCCCAGTCGGTGCCGCTGCCCCCATCAATCAAGACGTCATCGCTATCAATGTAGAGCTTGTCATCGCCCGCCCCACCAAGCAGCGTATCCGCGCCCGCATCGCCGACGAGCAGGTCATTGCCGCTACCCCCGGTCAGAACGTCGTCGCCATCCCGACCGTAGAGCCTGTCATCGCCCGCCCCGCCGAAGAGTTGGTCATTATGGTCACGACCGTTCAGTCGGTCGTTGCCGTCGAGACCGTCTAGTACGTATCCCGCTGGATCATCGCCAGCGGTTAGAGTATCCGCACCTTCGGTACCAGTAATCGTTATCTGCGGAGGTTGCGGTGGGGGTGGGGGATTCAATACTTCCTGGGCGGAGAACATTTGTGTCTCTTCTGGTCCGACAAACCGGAACCATTCCACACCGGACACTTGATCCGTGCCGTCAGGGCCGGAAACCCGATACAAGCCATTGGTTTCGGAAATCTGATAATCCCAGATGGTGCCCGAGAACACCGCCACATCGCCATCACTGCTGCCGCCGTCGATCCAGTCATCGCCGCTACCGCCGGTCAGGGTGTCGTAGCCGCGCATCCCGACGAGGCTGTTGTCGGCGGCGTTACCCAGGAAGGTATCGCTGCCATCGCCACCGAAGATGTTTTCGATGGTGCTGTCCGCGCTGATTTGGAACCCTTGCCCCATCAGGGTATTCCAACTGCCAGCGGCCAGATCAAACACCAAATCCTCGGTCAGGGTGGCGAAATTCAAGGTATCCGTGCCGCCGAGATCGGACAGGGTCTGGCGCGCCGTATCGCCGCCCAGGTCGGCCCATTCCTTGGTGAAGAAATAGGTATCGTCGAGGGTATAGGCATCGCCGAGCAGGGTCAGGTCCCAGGAATTCAGAATGCCGTCGTCTCCGGCGGCCATGTCGTTGACGCTGAGAGTCCAATCGCCGAGGCCGTTCTCTCCCCAGTACTGCACGGAGCTGAAGGTGAAATTGATGTCCTGCTGGCTGCTGCCGTAGGTCGAAGAGGCGCTGACCCCAGGCTGATCCACCAACAAGCTGGTGGTGCCGTCAGGGGAGGTCAGCGCAATGGAGAGATCGCCAATCCAGGTATGGTCGATATCCAGATGCACCTGGACCTGATCAATCTGGAAGTCCTCGGTGATGGTGATCGTATCGCTGGTCCCAGCCAGATAGGCAAACACTTCGCCGGGGGCCGAACTCATGGTCAGAGACTGCTGGTTGGCATAGGTCGATTGGGCGGTCCAGGTTTCCGCCAGCCGCACCGCCGCATGGGCATCGACCAGACCGAAGCCATAGCCATCGTGAACGGTCAGTCCGCCGCCATTCCAGTTGTCTGCCCCGTTGGTCTGCCACCCATCGGCGGAGGAACTAGGGTCCCAAGCAGAATAGGCAAGGATTTCCTGCACATCTCGATAGCCCAACTCCGGATTGGCTTCGAGCATCAAGGCAACCACGCCGGACACGGCCGGGGCGGCAAAGGAGGTGCCGCTGACGATGCCGTAATAGGCCGGGTCGGACCAGATAGTCGCCACATCTACACCAGGGGCCGAAACCAGGACGGCGGCACCGGGAGTACTGAAAGAGGCCATGTTCCCATTGGAATCCAGGGCTCCAACGGCGATGGTGTAGGGGGAATTGCTGTAACTGTGATAGTTGACATTCTGTCCCACATCACCGTCGTTTCCGGCGGCAAAAACCGTCACCGTGCCCAGTCCGTCACGCCCGGAGGCGGCGGCATTCTCGATCGCCTGACCTTGGGCAGCGAAGCTCGGGGTTTCAAAGTCGTCGTAGAAATAACCGTTGTAGCCCCAGGAATTGTTCGCCACGTCCACATTGACGATCTGTTGCAGGACCGCCAGTTCCTGGGCCAGGGTTCCGTCCGCCCCGTATCCCATTCGAAAGCCGGTAATCTGGGCATCCGGGGCAACGCCCACCATGCCGCTGCCATCGTCATCGGCGGCGACGACCCCGGCGACCAGGGTGCCGTGATCGTCCCCGGCTTCGGCCATGGCGTCATAATCCCCGCCCCGGGCATCTAGATCCAGATCGGTGCGGTAATTGGCGGCCAGATCAGGATGCGTGTAGAGCACGCCGTCATCGACGATCCCCACGACAACACCGGCACCGCTATAGTCCTGCCAAGCGGGCAGCAAGTTCATGTCCACGCCGCCACTGGTGTTTTGCAGATGCCACTGGACCCCAAAACCGGGATCTGTTGGCGGCGTGATGATTAAGCCCTGAGCCTGGGGCGAGACCTCGTCGGTGGATGAGTCTTTGGCGGAGGGGGAGGCAATGATTTGCTGTTGTGGGTCAGGTGCCGCCAGGGGGACCGTGGGAGCCCGATACGCGGAGTCCATATGGGAAACAGTTTCGGACCCCTTTGCCGATGAAAGACCTCCGAACTTGCGAAGCACGTCCCAGCTATTCAGATCGGACTCCAGCCCCGTGAACCAGAGGGAGTCCGCAGGGGAAAAGCCTGCCATCAGCCGCGAAAGATCGTTGGTCATATCAGCCTCTTTGTCATCATGCCCCCCCGCGTCCCATGGAAGGGCCCTTCATGTCATATGTCACAGTTCGCGACGATGAGTTCGAATCCCAGCGAAGTCTTTTTTGTCCGCCCTTGTTCGACTTCCATCAACAACATATGGGGAAGCCAGAGTGAGCTGGTCCCACAATGTTGGACAGTTTGGCGGCTCGGTTAAGGTGTATTCCGCATTCTGATCATGCCGCCAATTCCCTATTTATCATATTTCCTTGTTGCTGTTGAGCCTGTGGGGATGTGGGTAAGCCGCGAGGCGTATCCATCATATCCACAGGCCCGCCGTCGCCGCCGATTTGGTAGGCTTCGGCGGGGGTGAGGCCACCCAGCGCCGAGTGGGGGCGCTCGGTGTTGTAGAAGCCGAACCAGTCGCCGATGATACGCTGCGCCTCGAAGCCGTCGGCCAGCTCTTGCAGGTAGACCGCCTCGTACTTCAGGGAACGCCACAGGCGCTCGATGAAGACGTTGTCCATGCAGCGACCCCGGCCGTCCATGGAGATTCTCACGCCGGCGTCCTTCAGAATGCTTGTGAAGGCGACACTGGTGAACTGGCTGCCCTGATCGGTATTGAAGATCTCCGGGGCGCCGTAGCGGGCCATGGCCTCCTTGAGGGTTTTGACGCAGAAGGCGGCATCCATGGTGTTGGACAGCCGCCAAGCCAAGACGTGGCGGCTTGCCCAGTCCATGATGGCGACCAGGTACAAGAAGCCCCGTTGAACCGGAATGTAGGTGATGTCGGCGCACCAGACCTGGTTCGGACGCTCGATGGCCAAGCCTTTCAGCAGGTACGGATAGACCCGGTGCTCCGGATGCGGAATGCTGGTCCTGGGGGCCTGGTAGATGGCCGACAGGCCCATCTTGCGCATCAGGCGGCGCACCCGGTGACGCCCGACGACGATCCCGTCGCGCCGCAGTTGCCGAGCCATCTGGCGGCTGCCGAAGAAGGGATACTTCAGGAACAACGCGTCGATGCGCCGCATCAGAGCCAGATTCTCAGGGCTCTCGCCCTTGGTCCGGTAATAGAACGAGGACCGGCTGATCGACAGGATCTCGCATTGGCGGCTCAAGCTCGGTCCGGGAACGTCGCGGCGCACCATCGCCTTGCGCTCCTCCCGGCTCATCGCTTGAGCCCTCTGGCCAAAAAATCCCGCTCCACCGTCAGTTGGCCGATCTTGGCATGAAGGTCGCGGACCTCTTCCTCATGGTCCCGCTTGTCACGCTCCGATCCATTCGAAAACACCTCGCCCAAACCTTCCACTGCTTGGCGCTTCCAGGTGCTGACCTGGTTCGGGTGGACCTTGTGCCGCGACGCAATCTCCTGGATCGTCTTGTCGCCCCGTAGCGCTTCCAGCGCTACCTTGGCCTTGAATTCCGACGTGAACGTCCGTCGCTTCGTCATCTCGTATTCCTCCGTAACTCGGGGAATACACCTTAACTCACTGTCCGATTTTCCGGGACCAGCTCACTCTGACGGGTCGTTGCATTGGCTTCGGTCGTCTTGTCTCGGGTCAGCGCCTCGGTCTGACGCACCACCGAGCGGTCAACCAGGGCCGGAAACAATTTCTGAATCAGAACGAACAGCCGTTCCGGACCAAGCGGATAAACCGAGCGCTTTTGCCGACGAATGGCGTCGAGGATGTGTCTTGCCACATCTTCCGGCGCGTCGAGGGTCATAGAGAGCGGCTCGATCAGATTGGAAAATCCGTCCGCTGCCGGGGTGCGGGTGGCTCGGGGGGCGGCATACGTGACGCCGATGCCGAGCGGATGCAATTCCCGCCGCAGGGCCTCGGCTAGGCCGCGCACGGCGAACTTGGTGGCCGAATAAGCGGCGAACAGGGGAAAGCCGATATCGCCGAACATTGAGCCGATCATCACCACCCGCGCCGCTTGACCTTTTTTTAATAAGGGCAGGAAGTCGCGGGTCAGGGCCAACGGGGCAATCACATTGAGGTCGATCATCCTTTGGAGTTGGGCGTCGGTTGTGGTGGCCAGTAGGCCAACCGTAACCATGCCAGCGTTGTTGATCAACAGGTCCAGGCGACCGTGACGGGCCTTGACCCGTTCGACCAATTGACGGCGGGCCGTCGGATCGGTGATGTCGGTGGGGATATGCCACATCCGTAGTGCATGTTGTGACAGGGCACGGGTTTCTTCCAGGGCATCGGTGCGCCGCCCCACCAGGATGACGGTCATGCCCGCCGCCGCCAGGGCCAGAGCGAGGGCCCGCCCGATACCCGAACCGGCACCGGTCACCAGAGCGATACGATCAGTCATGTCAAGACGCATGGCGCAGTTCCTCCGGTTGGCCCAGGTCTTCGAAGATCGCGCCATAGAGTTGGTAGAAGTCGATGGCCGCCGCGACGATCCGGTCCTGTTTCCGGGGATCGTTCAGGCCATCGAGCAATCCGGCAAACATCTGCACATGCTCTTGGTCCAGGGCACCATGGGACATCAGATAGGAGAACCCCCCGGTCGCTTTCGTGATGCCACTCTGCGCAAATCGGGCGCGGATGGCCTGAGCGGCGGTGGTAGCCAGCATCACCGACATGCCTTCGAGCACATGCACCATGCCGAGCAAGCCATAGGGATCGACGCGATCGGTCAAATAGTAGGCGTGCGATACCATGGTTCGGCAGGGCAATCGCCCCTCCCCACGACGAACGGTGTCAGCATCGCCACCGAGCGCCGCAATATCGGCCAGAATCCATTGTTCATGGCCTTTTTCCTCTTCGAGGTAGGCCAGCAGCGCCGCACGGTAGGCCGCATCCTCAGATTGTAGACGCGACAGCGCCAGAGCCAGCAGGGGACAGGTATGGCGAACATGGTGATAGGCCTGCGCGAGGAAATCCAGATACAGCGGCAGGCTCACCCCTTCATCAATAGTCCGACGGATCAGCGGAATTGACTGGAAGGCCCGAGCTTCGGCGGCAGTGCTTAGTTTTAGTTGTTCGTAGAAAGACATTGGGACTCCTGAGATGAAAATTCCAGTGAAGGTGAATGGTGTTCTAGTCTGTTCGTACCATAATGGGCGGCGAACATTTTGCGGCGTGGTTTGCCGCTAGGTGCCAGCAATCCCTTGCGACGCAAGTCGTCGAGAGTCGTGACGATGATGTGCCGGGGTCTGGCGTAATCGGGGAGGGGGGCGAGGATGGCCCGCACCCGTTCCTCTGGGTCACTTTCCGATGTCTCGTGGAAACAGACCGCCAGAGCCGGGAACGACCCGCCGTTGCCGAAGGCGACCGCCTGGGAAATGGCCCGGTCGGCAAGGACAAGGGCCTCGATCCATTCCGGGCTGACGTTGCGTCCCAGCGCGGTAACGATCACTTGGTCCTTGCGCCCGAACACTTCCAAGCTGCCGTCGGGCCGCAGGCGCCCCAGGTCGCCGGTCGGCCAGCGCCGTGTCGAGAGGGGGTCTTTGTTGAGATAGCCTTGCATCACGGTCGGCCCCTGCACGATTATTTCACCGTCTTCGATGGTGATTTTTAGCTCCGGGAGCGGTTGACCGACAGTGCCGGGGCGGCGCTCACCGGGGCGGTTCAGCGCTACCACGGAGCAACATTCGGACAAACCGTAGCCCTCATGAACCGGAAGTCCCATATTCCAGGCCGCTTCGGCCAGGGCAGGGGGAATAGAGGCTCCGCCGACGGCCAGAAACCGCAGCGAGGGCGGTGCCTTTTGTCCCAGGGCCTGCAACGCCCTGAGCCATCCATCGAGTAGCTCCGGCACCAGCACCGAGATCGTTGGGCGGGTCTGTTCGGCCGCCGCAACCAGGAGACGGGGGTCCCCCCGCAGGGCCGCAGAAAACCCATCGCGACAGATCACCGCCGTTGCTCCGGCGATAAGCGGTGCACGAATGCCAGCGATCTGTTCCAACAACAGGGAATAGGGCAATACCGATAAATGAATATCCGTTGGCTGGGCTCCGGTTGCCGCGACCAAAGCGGCGGCACTGGCTGACACCTGCGTCTCATCGAGTCGGACCCCTTTGGGCCGTCCGGTGGTGCCGGAGGTATAGATGATGCGTTGCGACCGGGCGGATAACGCGGGGTCCAGATCCGACCAGGAGGCCGTCGATGTGCCGAGCCGCCACAAGGCCGGACCGGCGGCCAGATTATCCGGTTGGTCCTCGCCCACCAGGACAATGGCCGAGAGCCCGGAATCGGTGATGATATGGGAGAGTTGATCGCGGGAGAAAAATTCCGGCAACGGAACCAGAGTTTTCCCGGCCAGGGTTAACGCCAAGTCGGCAATCACCCAATCCGCGCATTTGGGGCCGATCAGCCCAACCATCGTCGGCAATCCGGCGGCCCAGGCGGCGGCATCCACGACCCGGTCGGCCAATTCGTGAAATGTTAGGATTTGACCGTTGTCGATCAGCGCCGTGGCTTGTCCGTTGCGCCGGGCGCGCCCCTTCAGCAGGCTGGCGAGCATGTCAGCCATTGCAGGCGACCGGTCGTGCTGCAGCCACGGCGGGCATGGCATGATGTACGGCGCAGACCTGCGGGTCATGCAGATAGTAACTTCCCCAGTCCTCGGGGTGGGAGACCCGTTCCGACTGCGCGGAAGCGATCGTCATCAGAGGTATGCCGGAGCGCCGCAACATCACCCGCAGACGGGCGGTGGCAGTGAAAAAGGCCCATTCGTAGCCTTGCTCCCGGCAATGAGTAATCACTGCACGGACCAGGGCCACGGCGGCACCGGGACGGGAGGCGGCGAGGGCGGAAACTTCGACAATCTGCTGGCGGGCGACGGCATGGTTTCCGGTTCGACTGAGCAGGGTCTCTATGGTCTCATCTAAGTAGATTTCCGAGAAGAACGGAGCCTGCCGCAATCCGGCGGCGCAGGTCAAGCTACCCTGCTCATCATACGCCGCGAGCATGAGCGGCGGCAGGTCTTTGACCATGGCACCGTATTCCCGCTGATAGACGGACCGGACGATCATTTCGACCTGAGGGCGAAGAGGGTGGCCGAGCGGGGTGATAAGCAAATTCATGGGGCACCTTTCCTGTAAACGCCGTGACCGGCGGTAAGGGGAGGATGCCCACGTCAACTGACAATGACCTGACGATAGAAAGGTTATTTTGCGACAGGATCTAATTTTTCGGGGAATTTCAGATAAAAGGTCGCGCCCCCCCCCGGAGTGTCTTCGAGGAGGATCGCTGCCCCATGGGCTTCAGCGATGCGGGCGACAATGGATAGACCGAGACCGGCCCCGCTTTTATTGCGATCAGCCCGCCAAAAGCGGGAGAATAGATGGGGGCGATGGATCTCGGCAATACCTGGGCCATGGTCGATCACGGCCACTTCATGGGGGCCGATACGCAGACTCACCATTCCCTTGGGCGGGCTGTGGGTAAGAGCGTTTTCCGCCAGATTACGCAGGGCGTCGAACAGCGCCTCGGCATTGCCACGCACCAGCATTGGTTCCGTGTTCCCAATCACTTCGATCTCCCGACCTTGTTTGATCGCCAGCGGGCCGAGGAACTGGGCCACCTCGACCGCCACCGCATGGAGGTCGGCCTGTTCTGTTGAGGACACCGATAAAATGTCCATACGGGCTGCTGTCAACAGTTGGGAAACCAGACGCGCCATGGTGTCGACGCTGGCCCGCAACGGGGCCGCCTGCTCCTGGGACGGCATCAGGTCGACCTGCGCGCGCAACACGGCCAGCGGTGTCCGAAGTTCGTGGGCTGCGTCGGCGGTAAATTCCCTTTGCAGTCGATAGCCATCCTGCATCCGGTCAATGGCCATGTTGAACGCTTGCACCAGCGGCAGCACCTCGCTTGGAATCTGGCCTTCGGGTAGGTGGACGTCTGGCGTGTCCGGGCCGATGGTCGCGGCCATGTGCGACAGTCGGTCCAGGGGAGTCAAAGTGTTGCGGATGGTCAAAATACTGCCGATCAACAAGGCCAATAGAAACGGTAAAATGGCCCATCCCCCATCGTCGAAGAAATCCTCGGCGATGGCCTGAACCAGGGCCATATGGGTATCGCTGCTCTGTTCGACCTGGATCCAATAGGGGGTGCCCTGAATAACCCGAGCCAATACGATGCCCACATAATCTTCCGGACCGATGCCGTCGGGATCGTGTTCGTAGAGGGTGCCGTCCTCATCCTCGCCCAGTGTCTGCGGGAGGGGGCCAAGGGGAAGGCCATTTTCGTACAGTACCGTGCCATCCATCCGGCGGATCGCATAATGGTATTCCGGGGCGACTGAACTGTCCTGAACGGTCAGGGACTCGGGCAGGACAAGGAACGGATGCTCGGGGTCCGCCCCTGGTTGCAGGGCCTTGGCGAGAGTGCGGGCGACGCTACGCAGGGAGTCCTCGTGGAGATAGGCGATGGAGTTGAAGGTTTCGAATTCCAGCCAGGCATAGGCGAGCACCGTTGCCAGGGCGGTGATCATTGATAGACGCAAGACAATCCGCCGCATCAGCGACGGTGCGCGCCGCTTTTGATTGGTCGCTATCATGGTTCGGGCTCTGTCAGCATATAGCCGACACCGCGAATGGTCAGGATGGTCGGCGTGATGCCACCGGCCAGCATCTTGCGCCGCAGTCGGGACAACAGCGCTTCGACCGAATTGCTCGATCCTTCGTCTTCGAACCCGTAAAGGCTTTCCTCAATTGCGGTTTTGGGGATAACCCGACCGGCACGACGCATCAAATGTTCGAGCACTTCGCCTTCGCGCTTGGACAGTGGCAGGGCATTTCCATCGCAGATCGCTTGCCTGGACACGGTGTCGAATGTCAGGTTGCCACAGCGCAGTTCGACGGACAGCGGGTTGCCTGGTCTCCGCAGCAATGCCCGCAAGCGGGCCACCAGTTCTTCCATGGCGAACGGCTTGAGAAGGTAGTCATCGGCCCCGCTATCCAGGCCATTAACCCGGTCGCCGATGCCGTCGCGGGCCGTCAGAATCAGAACCGGCAGGGTCTTGCCTGTCGCGCGCACCTGATGCAATAAATCCAATCCGTTGCCATCCGGCAGACCGAGGTCGAGCACTAAGGCATCGTAGGGAATGCTGGCGATGGCCTCGGTGGCATCGGTGACGGTGGTGAGGGTATCGACGGAAAAACCCGCTGCTTCGATCCCGGCCCGGGTCAAGGCAGCGAGTTGCAGATTGTCCTCGACCAGCAGGATTCGCATGGCGCGGCGTTACTCCAGGATATAGTCGATACGGGAGTCATCCTTGGCGGCAAAGCTGACCCGCACCAGGTTCCCATCACGATCGTACCGTAGCTCTCTGGTCAAGTCGCCCGTGAGCGCATAATGATGGGCCGGTCGGGGCTTCCCATGAACATCGACAGAATCCTCGCCGACATCGACCACGGAGACCGCCATGGTCTTGCCGTTGATTGTATTGAGGAGTTTGCCCTCCTTGACCAACGCCGGGTTCCACAAACTGGCGGGAAGCAGGTTCTGCGGCAAAGTATGGCGGATCGTATCACCAACGACGACCAATTTATCCGCATCCCGATGCACGGCCAGTTCATGCGCATCACCGTCGTCGTTGGTGGTCGAAGACAGGGTTTCCAGGCGACCTTCCCGCCAGACTTCTTCGGAGGTTTGCTCGAAACGGTAAACCGGGATAAAGGCAAGAGTGACGACCACGTCCGTCTTGATTTTCACTGTGGCCCCGTCCGGTGTTCCCTGGATGTCGATCACATGGGTTCCGACGGGACTGCCGGAGCGCAAAACAGTGAACTTCAGGGTTTCCTTCTGATTCTGCATGGAAACGGTGGCCTGGGCCGGGACGATGAGCCCCCCCATCAGGACGGCGCTCAAAGCAAGTCGGCGAATGTGAGACTGGATTGAAGACATGGCAAACGACTTCCTAGAATGAAATGGAGACGCTGTTTTACGCGGCGTTCCTGACAATTTTCTGACTTGAATCTTTCTACGCACTGTCAGGTTGGTGTCAGTCGATTCTGGCATTCTTCGCGCTCGTTGGTGTCCGACAATCGGCGCACCAAGTTCCATTTCTCTTACAAAAAAGAGTGCCCACCTATGATTCCGATTCAACATATTCACCCAATTCTGGTGCATTTCCCCATCGTCTTCGTTCTCACTCTGGCCGGTTTGGATCTCCTGGCGACATTGCGGGGTCAGCCTGTGACCGGTCGCAGCGGATGGGGTAATGCCTCGACGGCTCTGGCCGTGCTGGCTGGGTTGTTCGCTATCGCCGCCTTTTTCTTCGGTGATATTGCCCTGGAATTCGCCGAGAGCAGCGGGTTTCACAATGATCTGGCTGAGATCCATGAGCATCTGGGCGAATCCACCGCCATTGCGCTCGCCGTCTGGGGGGCCTTGCGGGCCCTGTTATGGCTGCGCAATATTTCGATTTCAGGGGCGGTGAAGATTGTTATTCCACTGGTCGAACTGGGCGGTGTCGCCGCCGTCCTGGCGACGGCCTATTATGGCGGTCAATTGGTCTATGGCCTCGGGGTTAACGTCGCCCATATGTAGGCCTCGACCACGGACCCGATCCAGACAGCCGATCCCAAAAGGTCGGCTGTCTGCATTTGTCTCATTCCACAGCACGACATTGTTGCGAATTTCGCAAAGTCCCCTCACGCGGCATCCGATATTTCCTTTTTCCGGCCGCATGCTGATGAACGCGCACGACGGAGGGATCGATCATCTGGATATCGCCGTCATAAGCCTCTGTGACTGTGTCCATAATCCGGTCCCAGACGCCTGCCTTGCGCCACCGGTTGAACCGGTTGTAGACCGTTGTGTAGGGGCCGTATCGGCTCGGAAGATCGCGCCACGGTGCCCCCGAGCGCAGAACCCAGAAAATGCCGTTCAGAATACGGCGGTCGTCCAAGCGCACGGGGCCGGGTCGTCCCGTCGGCAACATCGGCTTGATCACCGACCATTCGAAATCCGTCAGATCGTAGCGCATCCATCCAAACTCCTGCTGTTTGGGAGTTTGAATCATGCCCAGGTTAAGCCGCCGTTAATTGAGTACAGGACCTAAAAACATCTAATCCGGTTGTGGAGATCTCAAAATAGGCCCCACTTCCGAGTGGAATGGTTTCGGTGTTTTACGTTGGTCAGGCGGTGGCCAAGCACATGATTGCGCGCAAGACAGGCAAGATCGTCAACATCTGTTCCGTCCAGACCGCCTTGGCCAGGCCCTCCATCGCGCCTTACACTACCTCCAAGGGGGCCGTGGCAAATCTGACCAAGGGAATGGCCACAGATTGGGCCAAATACGGATTGCAGGTAAACGGGCTGGCACCCGGCTACTTCAAGACGGAGTTGACCTCCCCCCTCGTGGCGGACGAAAAATTCACTGCCTGGCTGAGTGCTCGAACACCAGCCGGCCGCTGGGGCGAAGTGGAAGAATTGGTCGGCGCCTGTGTGTTCCTCAGTGCACCCGCTTCGAATTTTGTCAACGGGCACATCCTCTATGTCGATGGCGGTATCACAGTTTCACTTTGACAACCGCCCCATCGTCATTGTCATGGGCGTCTCGGGGTCAGGGAAATCAACGGTTGGCAAGGCTCTTGCCGATGAGTTGGGCTTGCCGTTTCTTGATGCTGACGATTTCCACCCGGAAGCCAACGTCAAAAAAATGTCCCGGGGAATCCCCCTGACCGACGAGGACCGCTGGCCCTGGCTGAGGGCGCTCAGCCGAGCCATGCGCAAAGCGGCGGGAGACAGCGGTGGCGTCATCGCCACCTGTTCCGCGTTGAAGCGCACCTACCGCAATTACCTCCGTGACAATGTGGGGCATCCGCTGGTCCTGGTCCTGCTTGATGGCGACCGCGAAACGATCCATGCCCGAATGCGCGCCCGGGCCGACCATTACATGCCACCGAGCCTTCTCTCCAGCCAACTTGCCGATCTGGAGCGTCCTGAATCCGACGAACCAAGCGTCACCGTATCAATCGACAATCAGGTTGACACGATTGTGGCAACCCTTGTGGCAAGATTACGGGAAGAAGACCGATAATTCAGGGCCGGTTATGGTGTCCGATTTTCTCATGAAAGCCGAAGTCAAACTGGCAATAGTCTCGGTGGTTTCAAGTCCCCGCAACCAAACTTTAAGCCGCTAACTCAACGAGTTGGCGGCTTTTTTGATGCTGCGCCAGAATTCCAGAAATGCCGGCTCGGAATTCAATCGGAATTTTTGAAACGGTCAATTCTGCTATCTCCAGACAACGAAAAATACAGCTTCTCATGCAGGGCCTTGGCCTCGGCCTGTTCGGGGGTCGATTATCATGTGGAGGTTGCCAAGAATTTTTACTCAGTTCCCCATTCGTTAATCAAACAAACCTTTTGGGCGCGAATCACGGTAAGCGGTGTCCCGCTTGCGCATTCCGATGAAACCGGCCACTGATTCCGACGGAAAGCGGCCACCCATTCCGATCCAAAACGGCCACTTTATCCTGGGCTCGTTTTTGGCGGCGTGATCGACGCCGTTGGGTAATTTGTTGATGTCATTTTCCTTAGGTCTGGTCAATGGTTTTGGCGGCCATGGTCTTTCGCATTGAGGGTCCGTCGAGATCGAGCCTGTGGGCGTTGTGGACGATACGATCGAGGATGGCGTCGGCGAAGGTGGGCTCGCCGATGACGTCGTGCCACTTATCGACGGGCAGTTGGCTGGTGATCAGGATCGAGGCGTTTTGGTAACGCTCTTCGACGATTTCCATAAGATCGCGGCGCTGATCAGCGTTGAGTTTTTCCGGGCCCCAATCGTCGAGGATCAGCACGTTTGGTTTTGTCAGGGCGCGAAACAAACGCGGGTAACGGCCATCGGCGCGACCCATTTCCAATTCGGAGAACATTCGGGGCAGGCGTTTGTAGAGGACGGAATAATCATCTCTGCAAGCTTTTTGACCCAAGGCGCAAGCGAGCCATGATTTGCCGATACCGCATGGACCCGTAATGATCAGGTTCTGTTTTTGGGCGATCCATTTCCCCTGGGCCAGTTGCTGGAACAGGGATTTATCGAGACGCCTGGGGCTGCGGTAATCGACGTTCTCGACTGAGGCCCCGGCGTGGCGCAGGCGGGCGTTTCTTAAACGGTAGGTCAATCGGCGGTCGTCACGGACGGCTTCTTCACGATCAAGAAGCAGAGCCAGCCATTGATCATGAGCCAGATCTTCGGCTTGGGGGTTGTCTCTGAGGTCGGCGAAGGCCTGAGCCATACCGGTCAGCTTGAGGAGCTTCAGTTGGTCGTGAGTGGGGTGTTGCAACATGGTTGTTTTCCTCCTTAATGAAAATATCCGGAACCCCGGATGTTGGGATGATCGATGGCGGGACCGTTCTCAGCCTGTTTCGTTTTGCAATCCTCAAGCCTGTTCTTGAGGATGGAATTGACGGAAGAATAGGAATGGGCGCCGATCTCAAGCGCTCTTTCGCAAGCCGCCTCCAGGCGTTCCGGCCCATGAACCTTGGCCAGGCGGAGGATGCCGATAGCGGAACGAAAGCCCTGTTCCGGGTGTGGCTTGCGGCGCAGAATAATGTCAACGAGGGCTTCCGTGTTGGCCCCTTGGGCGGTAGCCATGCGGCGGATTTTCTCCGGCGTCCAACTGGCGTATCGTCGGTGTGATGACGGCATGTGTTCCGGGACCGTGGTATGACGCCGATTGCCGGGGCCGCGCATATGGACGGCGACACGCTTGCCTTTATGGAATATCTCGACACTGCGTTCCGTGATGCGAGCCCACAGGGTTTGTTTGACCAACGCATGCGGGACCGAGTAAAAATGCTTGCCCACTTCCACATGGTAATCGATGCCGGCGCGTCGCTGTTTCCATTCGGCGTATTCGAAGGGCTCGGCGGGCAAGGCTTTGAGGGCCGGGCGGTCCAGTTCTTCGAACAGTTGCCGCCGGGACGCATCCAGATGCTTGCTGACCCGCCTATTCAGAACCTCAAGCTGTTCACGGATTGCCTGATTGAGTTCGGCCAGGGAGAAGAAACGGCGATTGCGCAGGCGGGCCAGAACCCAGCGCTCGACCACCTGAACGCCGACTTCCACCTTCGCCTTATCCCTTGGTTTGTAGGGCCTGGCGGGAATGACCGCCGTACCGTAATGGTTCGCCAGATCGGCGTAGGTCCGATTAACCTCGGGATCATAAATGCAGGATTTGATGACACCGGACTTGAGGTTGTCGGGAACGATCTGCTTGGGAACGCCGCCGAAAAAACTGAAGGCGCGGCTGTGCGAACCGATCCAATCAGGCAGCGCCTGGCTCCAAGTGGCCTCGGCGTAGGTGTAACTGGAGGCTCCCAGGGTGGCGACGAAGATCTGGGCCTCGTGGACCTCGCCGGTCAAGCCGTCAATCACTTCCACGGTTTGACCGGCGTAATCGACAAACAGCTTCTCACCGGCCACATGGTTCTGGCGCATGGTCGGGTTCAGCTTACCCCGCCAGTCCCGGTAAAGATCACAGAACCGGCTGTAACCGTAACCCTCTGGATGCCGCGCCCGGTATTCCTCCCACAAAAGGGCCAGGGTCACGCCGGGCTTCTTTTTCTCCCGGTGCAGCGACGGCCAATCGGGCGGAAGTGGGCGTTCCCTCGTTCGAACCCGCAAGGGCGGAAACAATAGCTGCTCCAGCCCTTCCTCCGAAAGGTCCCCGGGTAAGGGCCAATTCAACCCCGCTTGTTTGGCCCGGGCGATATAATCCCCGACCGTTGTACGGCCAATATTCAAACTGACGGCGATCCGCCGCCTCGACAGGCCCTCGGCATGCAGCCTCAAAACGTCGCGAATCTTGCGCATGGGCAACCTCTCCCTGGGCATCTCCGCTCCTTCCCAAAAGGTGCGAAGGTAACCCTCAAAAGATCACCCAACGAGGTCGATCACAGGCCAGACAAAAGTGGCCGCTTTGCGTCGGAATCGGTGGCCGGATTAAATCGGAATCAGTGGCCGCTTTGGATCGGAATCAGTGGCCGCTTTGCGTCGGAATGCGCAACGGTGCCATCCGGTTCCATCGCATCATCCGCAGCACCAAGGGCCTGATAGCGGTGCTTCCCAACATCATCATGGAAACGGGCAATCCACGTTCCGCCTTTAGCGCCCTTGCGGTACCCCAAGGCGCACCCTTTGGAAATAACACTCCAATACGGTTCGCGCCGATTGGCCAATTTCACGCGGGCGGATCGGGTGTCGAGCTTGGCGTTGCGTACGGTTCTGGCCATGAGAAAATTCCCCAAAAACAAACCTAAAAAAACGTACGGATATTATACGGAATATATGTTCCCGGACACAAGGGGATAACCATGTACGAAAACACTAGGGTTTTATAGGGTTCGTGAAGTCCGTACGGATTTGAGAATGTCCCAAAAATGCCGTGTTCTTACCCTCTCACGGCGGCAACAGGGGTTCGAATCCCCTAGGGGACGCCATAAAATCAAAGACTTAGCGGATGTGGAATAGGGAATCGGTAGGGAAACCGGTCCCTAGAGCGGGATGAATTTAGGTTGGTCCATATCCGGCGTTTCTGACGAGGTTGGCGCATTCCTGCGGCGGGAAGGCATCGAGTAGCCTTCCGATGGCCTCGCAGAGCGCATCGACGGTGCGCGCGGCCTCCTTGCGCAGCAGATGCTTGAGTTTGGCAAAGACCTGCTCGATGGGGTTCAGGTCGGGGGAGTATTTCGGCAGGAAGAACAGCTTGGCACCCGCGCCTCGGATGAGGCGGCGGATGGCTTCGCCCTTGTGGCTGCCGAGATTGTCCATGACCACGATATCGCCGGGCTTGAGGGTGGGGATGAGCACCTTCTCGACATAGACCCGGAAGCGTTCGCCATTGATCGGCCCGTCGAGAACCCAGGGCGCCTCAATGCGGTCGTGGCGGAGCGCGGCGAGGAAGGTCATGGTTTTCCAGTGGCCATACGGCACCTTGGCGTCGAGCCTTTGGCCGACCGGCGCCCATCCCCGGAGCGGCGCCATGTTGGTCTTGGTCCAGGTTTCGTCGATGAAGACTAGGCGATCAATGGCCACCCGGTCCTGATACGCCTTCCACTGTTCACGCTTACGCGCCACGTCGGGCCGATCCTGTTCCCTGGGAAGGACGCTTTTTTTTGAAACTCAGTTTTTCGGCATGCACGAATTCCCAGACGCTGCGGTAGTCGACCATCACCTTGCGCTCGGCCAGTTCCGCCACCAACCCACGCAACGTGAAGTCCTTCTCCTTGCACCGCTGGATAAGCCAATCACGGTGTTCTCCTCGGATTGTCTTCGGCCGGTTCCCTCCCATCTTGTCGGGCGCAACACTGCCCGTCTCGCGGAAACGGGTCACCCAGCGGATGACCGAACTGACACCAACGGCAAACCGCGCCGCGGCCTGGTGCCGAGAGAGGCCGCCTTCCTCAACGGCGGCGACCACACGCTCGCGGAGATCGTTCGAATAGGGTTTCGTCATCCATACTGGCCTCCTTTTCCAGCCAGTATGTTGAATCAGAATTGCGAGACTTTGGGAATCCCCTTTCGATTCACTCCGGCTTCATCCCGCTCTAGTCGCCTTGGCGCGATTTGGGGCAGCGGCGCTTGGCGGCGGAGATTGCCGCGCCTTTGTCCGGTTTGACATAGATGCCGGGTTACCGTGACCCCCAATTGGCATCCGCCTGGAGAAGTTGGCAGCAGTCATGGAACCCTCGATGGCCTGTCGTCAACATCGGCCTTGTCCCCCAGAGGGTGACAAGGCCGATGAATCGCATTCGCCTCATTCGCTTCAATTTCTCTGCGGACGGATACTCTAGACGATAATCTTGTCCAGATCCTCGAATTGAACCACGGCCCCATTTTCCAGTTCGATGGAGCCTGAGGCATCGCCATTGAAGGCCAACTCGGTCGGTGAACTGGCGTTGAGATCGACGCTTCCCTGATCAATATGGATCATCCAACTGGCGTGATCCTGACCGGCAATGGCGAAGGTGTTGGAATCCATCTGATTGATAGACCAGTCACCCCCCAGCCCGTCCTGGTTCATGATGAACAACTCGTCAATGCCCGAACCGCCGGAGACCGACCAGGACCCATCTCCATAGTGATAGACGAACTGGTCGCCGTCGCTGGTGCCGGTGGCTGCCGCGCCATCCTCGCTCCACATCACTTCAGGGCGCGCACCGTCATTGAGATGCACGCCGATGCCCCCGGACACATCGCCAATGGTCGCATGGGTGGTGACCGACCCGCTGCCGCCTTCGTCGTCATAGATGGTGATGGAAAAATTGCGATCACCGGGCTCCATGTCGGCGGTCAGGTTGGTAAAGACAACCTTTTCAGCCAGATCGGCATAGGTGGCAAAATCGGATTCCCCCTCGAAGCTGAGGGTTTGCAGATCGGCGTTGTAGGTGACCGTGATGTCGGTGCCATCCACCACCAGATTGCCAGTGGCTCCGGTGCCCAGGTCGATCCCCTTGAGCCCCAGGCTGTCGCCCATCAAGGCCCCGTTGTCGATGCTGATCTCCATGCGGGTGACCGCCGTGTCGTCCACATCGGCAAAGGACACCTGTTGGCCGATCAAATCGGCATCGGGAATGACGAAAATCGGATGGTCGATGGCCCCGACCACCGATTGGGACGTGGCCGTGACCTGGGCCGTCGGGTCATCATTCACCGCCGTCACATCCAGGGTCAGGGTCTGGGTGGTGGCGGCCGTGGTGCCGCCTTCGGTCGATTGGGCGGTGACGGTCAGGGTGACCTGGCCGTTATAGTCGTCCGGCGTCTGGATTTTCAGATTATTCAGTTGATCGGCATCGAAGTACCATTTGCCGTCGCCCGATTGCACCACCGTGCCGGTCGAGGTCACGAAGACTGAATTGTCCGGCGCCCCTTCAATGATGACCTGGAGGGTTTCCGAGCCGTCCGTATCGACCAGAGCCGCCGACAAATCCACGGCTATGAGACTGTCCTCGGCACCCGAAGCATCGTTGACCGTCAGGGTCGGGGTATCGGCCTCGCCGGTGACGGTGATGGAGAAGGACATGCTTTGGGTGGTCGCCACCGAGCCGCCATCAATGGAGGAGGCAAAGGCGTTCAGGGTATAGGTCCCCGAGGCATGGGCCGGAGCCACGAAATGCAGCGTCGCCGCCTGGGCTGCGGTAAAGGTCCAGACCCCGCCGCCCCAGGAGTCGCCAACCGTTTGGCCATTGCCATCGGTGAACGAGGCTCCGTTCGGAACGCCGGTGATGGAAATGTTCAGGGACTCACTGCTGTCCGAGAGCGAGGCATTGAGGTTGAGGGCAATCTGATGATCCTCGACCCCGCTGACCGCCGCCGGATCCATTTCCGGCATGTCGGCGACACCGCCCACATGCACCGTGAAATTGGTGCTCGATTCCGCCAGATCCTTGTTGCTCGGTTCCAGGCTGTAGGCGGTCAGAGTGAGCGCCAAATCGCCGGAGTAGTTTTCCGGGGGCAGCAGGGAGACGCCGGTGATGGCACCGGTTTCGGCGTTGACATTGGCCCCCTTGACGGTCCAGGTGCCATCATTGTTATTGAACGCACCGGAAACAACGGCTCCGTCAGGCACATTGCCGATGACCACCGACAGATATTCCGAGTTATAGCTGCCCAGACCGCCGATGGCGTCCTGGGACGCGGCGGTCAGGTCGAGGGCGATGCTGGTGTCTTCGCTACCCGATACATCATTGGCATCCACCGTCGGGGTGTCCGCGTCTGCGGCCAGAGTGAACGAGAGGCTCTTGGTGGTGCTGGCCGTATCGGTAACCGTCGCCCCGCCGAGGGTGACCGAATCAAGACTGGTGGCGGTAATGCTCAGTGTCACCGTGCCGTGGTAATCGGTCGGCGGGCGGAAGCTGATATCGCCCAGTTCCGCGCTATCGAGGGTGTAGGAACCGTCGCCGTTGACGGTAAGGGCCTGGCCGTTGCCATCAATCAGGATCGCGCCGCTGGGCAGGCCGTCGATGGTCACCGCCGCGCCCAGGGTTTCCGAACCGTCCGTATCGCGCAGGCCGAGGGCGATATCGAGCGGAATGTCATGATCCTCGATCAGGGTTGCCCCGGAGCCGACGGAAGCGGAGATCGACGGGCCATCCGCGTCGGGAGCCAGTTCGGCCACCACCACATCGTCCAGGTTAAGGGTTTCATAGACCCCGCCTTCGCTAGCCACGGCCTTGATATCGAGGGTTAGTTCCCCGGCATAATCCTGGGGCGGAGTAATCCTCACGTTGCCCAGATTGGCCGGGTCAATGGTCCAGCTATCGGACAGCGGATTGTAATAGCCGCCGGACAGGGTGCTGCCGCTGGGCAGATCGGAAATGACGATACCGACCAGACTGTCGCCCGCCCCATTGGCCACGGCGGAGATGTCCAACACAACCGAATGATCTTCGGTGCCGGAAACCGGGGTGACGGTGACCTGCGGCGGATCGACAACGATCCCGCCGGTGGGGGTGATCGGGCCGGAACCGGTGCCGCCGCCCGACGGATCGAAGCGAAGATCCACGGTTAGTCCCGCGTTGTCGAAATAGGTATCCCGATCGCCGTTGGTATCCAGGTCGATGACATAGGGATGCACGGTCAGGGTGGCCTCACCGCTATAGGATGAGGTCGCGGTCAAGGCCGTCGGGTTGCTGGGATCATAAAGTACGGTCCAGGTGCCATCTCCGTTATTGAACCCCTGGTTCAATTCGACGCCATTGGGCACCCCCTCGACGATCAGATAGACGCTTTCCGAATTGTCCGCATCATTGAGCGTCAGGCTGAGGCCCAAATCGAGGCTGCTGCCCACCGTGCCGTCCACGGCCCCGGTCAGGCTATAGGTCGGGGCATCGGCATCGGGCTGCAACTTGACCACCGTGGTGACGGTCTTGCTGGCCGTCGAGCCGTCGGCATCGGTGGCCGTGGCGGTGGCGGAAATGGGAAGGTCGCCGGACCAGTCCTCGGGCATCCCGGTGACCTTGAGCAGTGATTTATCGGCCAGATAGTCGGCCAGATCCTGCCCGCTCAAATCAAGGCTGTCGCCCACGGCCACGCCGCGGAAGGTGAACTGCACATCCGCCTCGTTGGGCAGACCAATGGCGTCGTCGTTGAGGCTCACGGAGAGCCCGGTGAAGGTTTCGGCGGCCTCGGTTCCGGCCACCGTGTCATTGACCGATGGCGAAATGGAAACGGTTACCCCCGCCCCCCAAAGATCCTCGGTCGAGGACGCGGAGAGGGTGACGCTGGGGGTATCGGCTTCGGCCTCGACGGTGACATGCAGCAGGCGCGATTGGGCTGCCGTATGGCCGTCGTCTTCTGTGGTGATGAGGTCGATCCCGATGTCGAATTCACCGGAGAAGTCGCCCGGCGCGGCAATGCGCACATCGCCCAGATGGTCCGGGTCGATGGACCATTTGCCGCCGCCGATATATTTCATGAAGGACTCGTTGCCCGCCGTCATATAGACGTCCACCCCGTCGGGGATGTCCTTGAGGACGATGGAGAGGGTTTCCGAGTCGTCGATATCCTGGGTGCCATATTGCTCGAACAGCGGGTTGATGGCGTTGTCCTCGTCGCCAGTGGCCATCAGGCGGCCCTGGGAATCGATCAACTGATCGGGAATCAAAGGCCCGTCGGAGACGCCGCGCACCACCACATTGAGGGTGCCGACGGTCTCCGCATGGTCCAGGTTGGCCGCCTCGGTGGCGCGGGTGGTGACGGTCAGGCTCAAATCCACATTGGAATCCTGTGGCGGCTGAATGAACAAGTCGTCCACTTCTGTGGCGCTGAACATCCAGACCGCCTCCCCGGCATCGGCCACCGGCTGTCCGTCGCCATCAAAGCTGACCCGGGTGCCCACCGCATTGCCGCTGCTGTCAGAGAAGGACGCGCCGTCCGGCACCCCGCCGAGGAACACGGTCAGGCTTTCAGAGCCGTCCGTATCGGCCAGGGTCGGGCGAATATCCAACTCAATCCGGGTATCTTCGTTGCCCCGGGCGTTTTTCACGATCATCGAGGGGGTATCGGCCACCGCATCGACCACCACGGTAAAGGTGGTGCTGCTGGTGGCAGTGCGCACCGCGTAATCACTGCCTTCGCGGGCGGTGACGCGGAATTCCAGGTTAGCGGCATCGGCGTCGGAATCGGTCGGGGCCCGGACCACCACCTGATCGAGTTTGCTCAGGGTGAGGTTCCAGTTGGACCCGCTCTTGTTGGCCTGGGTGAACTGGCCCTGGTCATCCAGATAGCCGACGGTCCAATCGCTGGGCACATTGCGCAACTGCGGACTGACCAGGGTTTCCGAGCCGTCCGCATCGACCAACTGGGCGTCGAGGCCCAGGTGGATATAGTTGTCTTCGGCCCCGGTGACCTGGCTGTTGCTGATGCCGTCGCCGTCTGGATCAATGAGCACAATGGGGGAATCGGCCACGCCATAGACATGGATGGCCCCGTCGGCGGTGGTGGTATGGGTCACGTCGCCATGCACATCGCGGGTGGTGACTTGGACCTGATAGGTCACGTCATTGCCCGAATGTTCCGCCGGTTCGAAGGTCAGGCCGTCAAGGCGGAAGGCGGTGCCGTTGCCGCTGGTATCGGTCAAGTCCTCGACCGGAATGCGATATTCAAACATGCCGGTCTGGGTGTTGTAATTCGGGGTGAGTTGATCGCCGTCATAGAACAGCTTCCCGGTCAGCCACAGGTCGGTGTCGTTGGTCTGAATCACCACATCGCCAATCAGCGATTCCGAGCCGTCCGCATCGGCCAGCACAAAGGTCGGCGAAACCGGGATGGCGGTATCCTCATTGCCTGTGTTTGTGGCAGTCACAATGGTTTTGTCGGCTATCGGATCAATGACCAGGGTCAGGGTCTCGGTGCTGCTGGTCGCCGATCCCTGGCGAGTCAGGCCGGTGCCCTCAAGGGCCGAGTCATCGGCGTTGGCATCGTCTTCGGTGGCGATGGTGACGATATCGAACTGAATGGAATCCTGTCCGCTGGGGCTCGACCAGTTGGCCGCGCCGCCCACATAGACCTTGCCGGCAAACACATCGGCGGCGGAAACTTCCCAATAGACTTGGCCCGAGGCATCGGTCTGCGGAGTGATGATTTCGGTGCTGCTGATGGTCGCGTCATCGCTGATCGCCAGCCGTTGGCCGTCGGTGGCATAGTCCTTCGGCGTGATGCGGAACATCAAGCTTTCCGAACCATCGGCGCTGGCCGAGGCAGCGGCCACATAGCCCGCCTCGCCGGTGCCGCCGTTGACCGCATTGGCGGCATCGTGGCCCGCGTCGACCTGCAAGGTATCGCGCAGATTATAGAAGGTGTCCTCGTCGATGGTTTTGGGGACTTCATCCACATTGACGAACGGCGTATCCGCAACGCCGAACACCTGCACGGCGACGGTTTTGGTGGTGGTCGCCGTCTGCACGGCCAATTGATCTCCGGTGGCGGCTTCGGTGCTGGTGGCGCTCACCTTGAGGGTGAAATCGCTGTTGCTGTCGGCGGGAGCAAGCAGTTTCAGACTGTCCGTCAAACCGGTCACATCATAATGGCCGGATGCATCGGGGGTCAGCGGGGTGACGCCGCCATTGCCATCATCGACCCCGAGGGTCACACCGGCGGGCAGGTCAAAAACCGAGAGGCTCAGGCTTTCGCTGCCGTCCTGATCGACCAATTGCGAGTCCAGATTGAGGTCGAACCATTTGTCTTCCACACCCACGGCGCTGGCGTTCAGCGTCGGCGCGTCAGCCACCGCCTTGACGGTGACGCTGACAGCGGAAAGCGCCTGATTCCAGTCGGTCCCGGAAGTTGGGGTCGAGGAATCCCCGGCCGCGCTTTCCAACGGATTGCCGTCGTCGTCGGTGACCAGGGCGCGGACATTGAATTCAATATCCGTATCCAGATGGGCCGTGGTCCAACGGACCTGAAGATTATCCAGGTTGCCGGTCACGTCATAGCGGCCCTCGGCATCGGGGGTCAGCACCTGGCCCGTATCGGCGAGGCGGATTTCCGCCCCGCTGGGCAGATCTTCCACGGTGACGGTCAAAGTCTCATCACCTGAAGCCGCCGTGATCGAGGCATTCAGATCCACATTGATCCAGGTGTCCTCGTTGCCCGCGCCGCTTCCGCCGACGGTGGGGGCGAGCAGGGAAACATCGACCAGGAAATCCACCGGGCCGGTGACGGCGCTGTCGCCGCCGTCGGTTTCGGTGCTGGTACCATAGACCTGAACCGTGAAGTCCGTGGAGTCATCGGTCGGCGGCAGAATCTTGAGGTCGGCCAGATCCGCCGGATCGACCACCCAGGTCCCGGCGGGTAAGGGGGTGCCGTTGGGCAGGGTGACGCTGCCGGTCAGTTCCGTGCCATGGTTGAGCGATGCCCCATCGGGAATGCCGGTCAGATAGACGCTGCCCAGGCTTTCCGAGCCGTCCGTATCGGTCAGGCTGGCCGAGACATCCAGATCAATCCAGCTGTTTTCCATTCCGGCCACGTCTTGGGCCGCCAGATCGGGGGCATCGGCCACCGCGTCGATGGTCACGGTGACCGAGGTCACGGCCTCGTTCCAATCGGTGTTGCTGGTGGGGGTCGAAGAATCGCCCGCCGCACCTTCCAGAGGGTTGCCGTCGTCGTCGGTGACCAGGGCGCGGACGTTGAAGGTGATATCCGTATCCAGATTGCCGGTGGTCCAATGCACCTGAAGATTATCCAGGTTGCCGCTCACGTCGTAGCGGCCATCGGCATCGGGGGTCAGCACCTGACCCGTATCGGCCAAGCGGATTTCGGCTCCATTGGGCAGGTCTTCCACATAAACAGTCAGGGTCTCGTCGCCCGAGGCGGCGGTCACCGAGGCGGTGAGATCCACATCGGCCCAGGTGTCTTCATCGCCGGAGCCGCTGCCGCCGACGGTCGGGGCCAGCACCGACACATCGACCAGGAAAGTTTCCGGGCCGCTGATGGCGCTGTCCGCAGAGCTGCCGGGCAGTCCCGGATAGGTTTCGTCAATGGTCGTCGACCAGACGCGCAGATTGAAGTCGGTGGAATCGTTGCTCGGCGGCTGAACTTTCAAATCGCCCAGGTCGGCCACATCCACTTTCCAGGCCCCGGCCGGGATGGTCACATCCCCATCGGTGACCGCTTCGGTGGTCAGAGTGCCGTGATTGAGCACGGCCCCGGCGGGCAGGTCGGCGATATAGACCGCGCCCAGGGTTTCCGAGCCGTCCGTATCGACCAGGGAGGTGGTGACATCCAGATCAATCCAGCTATTCTCCATCCCGGCCACGTCCTGGGCGGCCAGATTGGGCGCATCGGCGATGGCCTCGACGGTGACCGTCACATCCTCGCTGATCGAGGCGATCTTGCCGTTGATTTCGGTGGCGGTGGCTTGAATGCGCCAGGACACATCGCCGGAAAAATGTTCCGGGCGGGTCAGATAGAGGTCATCCAACTGACCGGCGGAGAAGGTCCAGGAGCCACTGCCATTCGATGGATAGGGATTGCCCGCGCTGTCGCTGAAGCCGAAGCCGTCCGGCACGTCATTAAAGGTGATGCTGAGGCTTTCCGCCCCGTCGCTATCGTTCAGATTGGCACTGATATCGAGTTTCAGCGGCAGGTCTTCCCAGCCATCCTGGATGTCGATGGTCAGAGTGGGAATCTGGGCGTCTGGATCATCCAGCGGCAACTCATCTGGCGGCGGCGAGTCCGACGCAGATTCAGTCGCGGTGCTCGCAGCGGGGGCTTCCGGATCGGGCCCCTCCCCGACGAGCGTCGGTTCTTCAGGCAACGGCGTATCGGTCGTGGGCCGGGGTTCTTGCGGATCGCGTGCTGTCGGCTGGAAGCTCTGCTGTTCCACCGGTTCGTCATCCGGTTCCGGACTTTCGAGCGGTTCGCCGACGAAATAGGGAGAGACTTCCCCGTCGACGGCCTGCGGGTCAACGGTTTCCCGCGTGACTTCCGACGTTTGCTGCTGGGCTTCGCCTTCCTGCACCAGGTTTTCGACTATCTGTTCAAAAGTTTCGCGGGGTGCACTCTGGATTGAGGCGCTATCCATCACATCGCCATCCGGCGCGGGGCTGCTGAGGTCTTGCTGTTCGCCGTCCTCCAGGGTCTGGAAGCCTTTGCCTTCAAGATACAATTCCTCGGAAGCATCGACCGCGTTCTGGGTGTTCTGTTCCTCAGCCATTTCTCAATCCTCTGCCATTGGGGCCTCTGCCATTGGGGCCTCTGCCAATGGGGCAAAAGCGCCCCCGTGCAGATCTCAACGTTCGTGGAAAGCCTGTTCAAGCGACACGTAAATGGGCTTCAACAGGTATTCCAATAGGGTCTTGTTGCCGGTCACGATATCCGCCTGCACGGTCATGCCGGGCAGGATGATGTTGTTCTTGGCGTCGTTGCCCACGTAGTTTTTGCGCAGCCGGACCATGCCCTTGTAGTAGGGTTGCTGCGATTGTTCGTCGATAAAGGTGGTGGCCGAAACCGATTCCAGTTCGCCCTCCATGGCCCCATAGCGGGCAAAATCGAAACTGGTCACCTTCACCGTGACCGCCTGACCGGCTTTCACGTGACCGATGTCACGGGTGCTGATGCGGGTTTCGACCAGCAATTCATCATCCACCGGGACGATTTCCATGACCTGACCTCCGGCGGGGATCACGCCGCCCACGGTCCGGTATTGCAGATTCTGGACGATGCCGGTGACCGGCGCGTAGACCACCAAGCGGCGCAGGCGGTCCTCGATCCGTTGCAGGGAGTCACTCACCTGGGCCAGTTCAGCGGTCACCGTCCCCATTTCGTTGAGGGCGTTTTCCTGCTGCGTGCGATGGAGATCGGAGATGCGTTCCTTGACCTCGGACAATTCCTTGAGCACCGTGCGCTCCTGCCCGATCAGGCGGCTCATTTCATTTTCCGCCGCCGCCACCTCGCGCTTGATTTCGATCACCCGCAGCTTCGAGCCCACCCCCTTGTCGAACAGTTCCTGCCGCATTTTTTGTTCTTCACCGTAGAGCGTGATCTGACGCTGGAGGGCCGCTTGTTGCTGGCGGACGGCGTGAATTTCTTCGGTTTTTTGATCCTCTTGCTCTTCGAACACCCGGATTTGGGAATCATAGCGCTGGATCGCGCCCTGGTGGATTTGCAGTTGGTCGACCACCAAGGCGGCATATTCCGGCCCGAAGGCGGAGAAGTCCGGCTCGCGGCCCTGGGCCAAGGCACGCAGCCGCTCGGCGCGCAGTTTCAGGACCGCCGCACGGGATCGTGTCTGATCCAGATCCGATTGCACCTGGGTCGGGTCGAGGCGGATCAACGGCGCGCCTTTTTCCACCAGTTGCCGCTCATTGACCGGAATTTCAAGGACAATGCCGCCCTCAAGATGTTGAATCACATGCACCGAGGACAAAGGCACCACGGCCCCATAGCCGACGGCGATCTCATCGACGACGGTGAAATGCGCCCAGGCGATGAAGCCGAACAGCACGGCGCTGATGATGACGATCATGGCATTGGACATCAAAGACACGCCCGCTTCTTCGAGCAGCGCGCTCTGACCCAGGAATCGGAGTTGCCGCTTGGACCGCACCAGGGTGATTTCTTGTCCTGCCTGATCGATCGTTGCGTCCGTCATCTCATTTCATTCCGCTTGACTGCGATAGGGGGCCTCTCATCAGAACAAACCTTCAGGAATCCGCTTGCGGACTTGTTCCGCCGGACCGAACATGCGCACCATGCCGCCGTCAAGGACGGCAACCTTGTCAACATAGCGCAAATGGCTCGGTCTGTGTGTGACGAGGAACACAGTTGTGGTGCCTCGCATGGCTTCCAGCGTCTTGATGAACTGGCGGTCACCCTCGAAATCCAGGCCATTGACCGGCTCGTCCAGGAGCAGGATCGGCGCACGGCGCAAATAGGCGCGGGCCAGGGAGATGCGTTGCAGAAAATTGGACGGCAGCATGTCCGAACGCCCATCGCCGACGCGGGTCCTAAAGCCGTCGGGCAGCGCCTCGATATCGTCGAGCACACCGGCCTGGGCACAGGCCCAGCGCAGTTCCTCATCGGTCGCCGTCGGGTGGGACAGCCGCAGGTTCTGCGCCAGGGTGCCGAAGAACATATGATATTCCTGCGGCACATAGGCCACATGATGGCGCAGTTCGATGGGATCGAGCTGGCGAATGTCGATGCCGTCAAAGGACACGGTGCCCGCCTGTGGGGCGTAAATCCCGGCAATCAGCTTGAGCAGGGTCGACTTGCCCGAGCCATTGGGGCCGACCAGGGCGACCACCTCGCCCGGCTCGGCGGCCAGGGAGACGCCAATCAGCGCCGGGTTGGCTTCCGCCTTGTAGCGCAGAGAGACCCGGTCGAGGCTGACCGCGCCTTTCATTTCTTCCAGCGGGATGACCCGGGCCGTTTCCTCGCGCTCCGGACGAAGCCGCATGAGGGCATTGATCTGCTTAGCCGAGGAGGCGATCTGGTCGACCTGGGTCAGGGTCAAGAACAGGGTCTGCATGGGCCGCAAAATCCACCAGACCATGATCATCGAGGCAATCAAGCCACCGACCGAGATTTCCCCCTCCAAGGATTTGAAAACCCCCCAGGCCAAGGTGCTGAGCCCGGCCAACATGATCAAGGTCTGGGCGATGGCGGCGGCATGGGAAGACAGGCGGGCGCTGTCGTTGCCCTTGAGCGCCGCCTGGGCCGACAGTTCCCGATAACGGTCATACCAGATGTCCTCGGCCCCGGTATCCATCAGCGTGCGCATTTTGCTCAACGCTTCGACCAGAAATTCCTGTTTGCGGCTTTCAGCCCGCGCCGCCTCGCCGATTTTGCGATGCAGGATCGGTGCAAACAGTCCGGCCATGGCGACGAAAATCAGCAGGGCAATCAGCGGGACAAAGGCGATGCTGCCGCCGATCATCGCCATCACGGCAATAAAGATCAGCACGAAGGGACCTTCCAGCATCACCGTGGCCAACGGTCCGGTAAAAAACTCCCGGATGCTCTCAAAATCCTTGAGCCGGGCCACCTGGGCGTTGGCGTTGGCCATTTCCGTATAGGCAGGCGGAAGAAACAGCAGGCGACGGAAAATGGCCCGCCCCATGAGATAATCCATCCGCGCGCCGATATGGGCGATCAGGTTGGCGCGCAGGCTTTTCAGGGCAAGGTCGCCGAGCAGGGCGACGGCCACACCGATGACCATGAAGCTGAGCGTGGACAGCGAGCCGCTGGCCACCACCCGGTCATAGACCCCCATGATGAATAACGGCGTGGCAAGAACCAGCAGATTGGCGAAAAAGCTGGCCGCCAGGGCGCGGATAATCAGCCGACGGAAGCGCAACGCGATGTCATAGACGAACGAGGTCTGTGCGCCCTGCCCCGTCTGTTCCTTGAGGTCTTCGGCCCGGAAGACAAAGACTCTGCCGCTGCCCTTGAATTTGCTTTCGTCGCGGTAGGTGCGCGTCGCGGAATCGAAGACGCGGACCGATTTCCCCCGCCGTTCCAGCGCGACCTGGGCCATGCCATGATCCGGCAGGTAGAGACAGGGGAACAGGCGGGAATCGATTTTACCGAGGGAGGACCGGAACTGCTGACTGGCATAGCCGTGATGGGCCAGCACATTCAACAAATCGGTTAAATCCAGGGAATCGGCAAAATGCGGCAGGGATTCGGAAATATGGCGCGGGTAGCCTTCCCAGCCCAGAGCCTGCAACAAGGGCAGCAGGCAGGCCGCGAGATCCGTCGCCGCCTTGAAGCCGCCCAACTGGCCGGAAAGAATCTGTTCATCACTGAGGCTCTGGTGCTCCGCCATGTCGCCCCAGGCGAAGTCCTGTTCGGCCCGGATTTTCGCATTATTGCTCATGCCGGGACCCTCTGCGCCGCATCGTTGGGACGCACATCTTTCGGACCGTCTTCATGTTTTTCGATCAATTGGCCTTCGGTCAGGTCGAAGCGCCGGTCGCCCAGATTGAGCAGCGACGGGCGCGAGGACACGATGATCAGAGTCACTCGCCCCTTGAGTTGCTCCAGGTAGGCCCGCAGGCGCATGTCGCCGTTGCTGTCCATGGCCGTGTTGGCCTCATCGAACAGCACCACTTTGGGATCGTTGACCAGGGCGCGGACAATGGCCACCCGTTGACGGATGCCGCGCGGCAGGGCGTCTTCGCCCGCATCGCCGATCATGGTGTGATATCCGCCGGGCAGCTTGGCGACCACCTGATCGAGCCCCAGTTCGCGGGCCAATTCACGCGCCTTGCCGGTCAACCCTTTGCGGAACATGGTCATATTTTCCAGCAAGGTGCCTTTGAACAGTTCGCCCTGCTGGGGCAGATAGGCAATGCCGCTGCGCCGCACTTCCGAGGTTTCGTAGTCGAAAATCAACCGTCCATCCAGAAGGACCTCGCCCGAGTCCGGCACTAATGTGCCGCGCATCAAGGCCAGCAGACTGGTCTTGCCCGACCCGTTGATGCCGTTGATGCCGATGCATTCCCCCGGCGCGACGGCCAGGCTGGCCCCGGACAGGATCACCGGCCCGTCCTCGCCATAGCGGAAATGCACATCCTTCAGTTCCAATGCGCCGCGCCATTCGGCGGCGGCGGGATGATCGGAATGGGGCTCACTCGGCAAACTGAAAATGGCGCGCAGCCGCTGACGGGCCAAACGGATGGTCTGAAAACGGCTCCAGAACCCGGCGGCCCGCTGCAAGGGCTGCATGGCGCGCCCGGTGAGCAGGGTGCAGGCGGCCAGCGCGCCGACGGTCATCTGCAAGTCGATCACCCGCGTCGCCCCATATGCGACAACGGCGATCAGCGCCAGTTGCGAGATCAAGGTGCCGATATTGAGGGTCGCGGCATTACGGTAGGCCACGGCGCGGCTTCCTCCGGCCACAGATTCCAGCAACCGGTCATAGCGCTGCACCATCTGCGCTTCCATGCCCATGGATTTGACCGTATGGACGCCGCTCAAGACTTCGATGGAAAAGCTCAGTCGGCGGTCACGCAGGGTCGTATGGTCAAAAATGGTCCGTTTCAGGGCACTGGCCTGGACCATTGTGAACAAAAGGTACAAAACCAACATCCCCCCGGCCACATAGACCACGGGGCCGCCGAGCAACCAGATGAGCGCCAGGAAAATTACCACGAAAGGCAGATCGAGCAGCGCCACCAGGGCTTGACCGGCATAGAATTCCTTGGCCGTGCGCAGGCCCGCCAATCGCTCAATGGACACGCCCGCGCCGTCTCGCTCGAACGCATCAATGCGCGAATGCAGGATATGGCGAAAGGCGGCGCAACCGGCCATATGTTCAAACCGGCTACCGACCCAGGATGTGATTTCAGACCGGGCGATCCGTAACAGCAACTCCAGAAGCAGGGCGACGGCCACGCCAACCACCAAAATCAACAAGGTGCTCAGGGAACTGTTGGGAATAATCCGGTCATAAACCTGGAGCAACGCAAGGGGCAGAGCGAGGGAAAGCAGATTGATCGCCAGCGAGGCCAGGATCAACTGCGGCATGACCCGGCCCAACCGACTGAATTGCCCCAGCCGGACCGAACGACGGCCATCCTTGGCGCGGCTTTGATGTGGGGCAGCCATTGGTTTCAGTATTTCCGATCCTCGATAATGTGACGCGCCCTCTTTCGAGTAACCTCGACCGGGACGTCTTGTCTACATTATTCTCACGCCGGAATGACTTATAATTCAACGGGAATTAAAACGAAAAAATCCTCCATCTTCTGATTTCGGACCAAGTTTCGGGGATGTGATATCACCGCAGCGGGTTTGGCCGGTTTTGTTAATCCGATGGTATGTCGCGCCGAGATTAAGGGGGGGCAGGTTGTGGCGGCCTTCGACGGCGGGGAGATTTCTTCAGACGGGGGTGTGCTTTTGTTGCGCGAGGCGGCGCGACGAATGAGCTTGTTCGCCCGATTGGCCGGACACAACCTGAGGCTCATCATCGTCACATCGCTTTTCAAGCCGATGTCCTGGGCGATGCGTGCCAACTTGCGGCTTTCAGGCTCGACGATCAGTAACCGTCGCGCGGAAATGGCATTCTACGTTTGTGCCATCTTCATCGGAGTCAAAAAAAACCGGGCCCCCACTTGGGGAGCCCGGAAAGAACGCAGGATGTGACTCTGTTCAGGTCACTTTAAGCTGCAACAATTCCTCGCCATCCTCGCCGGTCAGATGCACGGCGCAGGCGATGCAGGGGTCGAAGCTATGGATCGTCCGCAGGATCTCCAGCGGCTGTTCCTGATTGGCCAGCTTGTGACCGGCCAGGGCCGCTTCGTAGGCCCCCGGCTGACCCTTGGGATCACGCGGACCGGCATTCCAGGTGCTGGGCACCACCGCCTGGTAATTGTCGATCTTGCCGTTCTTGATGACGATCCAGTGGGCCAGACCACCGCGCGGCGCTTCCATGAACCCGGCCCCGCGGGCCTCCGACGGCCAGGTGGCGGGGTCCCACAGGGTCTCGTTGTGGGTCTTGATGTCGCCCGCTTTGATGTTGGCGATCAACTGCCCATACATGTCGTGCATCATATCGACGATGACCTTGGTCTCCAGCGTCCGGGCCGCGGTGCGACCGAGGGTGGAGAACAGGGCCTCAATGGGCAGGTCCAGGGTTTTCAGCGTGGAATCCGCCAAAGCCCTGGTCTGTTCATGGCCCTTGGCATAGAGCAACAGCACCCGGGCCAGCGGCCCCACTTCCATGGCGTGCCCCTTCCAGCGCGGGGCCTTCATCCAGGAATAGCCCTTTTCCACATCAAGCTGATCATAGGGCGGCGTCGGGCCGTCGTAGTTGAAGCTGGTCTCGCCGTCGTAGGGATGCAGGCCCTTGTCCTTGCCGCCCTCGTAGTCATACCAGGAGTGAGTGACGTATTCTTCCACCTGCGCGGCATCGTGCAAATCGACCTCGTGGATGGTCGAGAGATCCCGGTTGAGGATCGCGCCGCGCGGCAGGCCAAAGGACGCCACATCGTTGATGTCACGGCCCGGCAGATCACCGTAGCACATGAAATTGCCCAGCCCCTCGCCCTGTTTGAACCAGTCCTTGTAGAAGCTGGCGATGGCGATGGTATCGGGCACATAGACCTGATCGACGAAGGTCAGCATCTTTTTCAACACCTCGGCCACCTTGGAAAGGCGTTCGGCGTTGAGGCCGGAATCCGTGTCCGTGCTGATCGGGGTCGGCACGCCACCGACCAGGAACATGGGATGCGGGTTCTTGCCGCCGAAGATGGCGTGCAGGTCCACCACGTCGCGCTGCCAGGACAGGGCCTCCAGATAGTGGGACACGGCCATCAGATTGGCTTCCGGCGGCAGTTTGTACGCCGAGTGCCCCCAATAGCCACCGGCAAAGATGCCCAGTTGTCCCTGCTCGACGAAATCTTTCAGGCGTTTTTGGGTATCGGCGAAGTAGCCCGGCGAGGACAGCGGCCAGCTCGACAGACTCTGAGCCAGTTCCGAGGTTGCCTTGGGATCGGCCTTGAGCGCCGAAACCACGTCCACCCAGTCCAGGGCATGCAGGTGATAGAAATGCATCACATGATCATGCACATATTGGGCGGCGATCATCAGGTTGCGGATCAGTTGCGCATTGTAGGGGATCTGATAGTTCAGGGCATCCTCTACGGCACGGATTGAGGCCATCCCATGGACCAGGGTGCAGACCCCACAGATGCGCTGAGCATAAGCCCAGGCGTCGCGGGGATCGCGATCCCGCAGGATGATTTCCAGACCGCGCACCATGGTGCCGGAGGAATAGGCTCCGGCAATGGTGTCACCGTCCATTTGCGCTTCGATGCGCAGGTGACCCTCGATACGGGTGATGGGATCGACAACCAGTCGCTTTGTCATTGCTCACTCTCCCCCGGCTTGCCGCCGTCGTCCAGGTAGTCCGCCAGGAGTTCGGTCAGGCCGATGACAGGCAGGTTCATTTCATATTCGTCGAGGGCTTCCTCAATGACGTTGCGGCAGTTGGCGCAGGTGGTCAGGAGTTCCTCGGGTCGGATCTTCTCGATCTGGTGTTTTTTCTTGGCAAACACCTTATAGCGCAGTTCCTCGGCCCGGTGATTGGCCGAGACCCCGCCGCCGCCGCCGCAACACCAGCCCCAGGCCCCGGCATCCTCCATGGGGATGCAGTTTTCGGCCACCGCGTCGATAAGACTGTTGGCCGGTCGGTCGAGGCCGCCGCGCCGGTTGAGCTGGCAGGGATCGTGGTAGGTAATCTTCTTCGGATACTTGCCGGTCAGCGGCAGCTTGCCCGCAGCCTGCAATTGGCCTAACAGATCAATCAGATGGATGACCTCGAAGGGAAATGCCTTGCCCAACAGGTTGGGGCCGTCCCAACGGATGGCCTGATAGGCATGCCCGCATTCGGGACTGATCACACCCTTGACCCTCAGGGCCACGGCTTCGTCGTAAACCCGTTGCACCAGAGCACGGGCCACCTCCTTGTTGCCGATCTGAATGCCGATGTTGGTGGCTTCATAGGCCTTGGACGAGATGGTCCAGGTGATCCCCGCATGGTGGAAGATCTTGGCCATGGCACCGATGATTTCCGGGAACCCCATGACCTCCATGGACGACAGCAGCACCATGTAGTCGACGCCGGCCTTATCCATCTCAATGGGCAGGCCGGTTTCCTTGGATTGCTTCTCGCATTGCTTGGCGACCATGGCCGGTTTGATGCCGATGGGGCTGATTTCGGTCATTGCCCGCACGCCCGCCTTGGCCATGCCCTCGGGCACGTACCCGGCGGCCGAGAATCCTTCGCGGATCTTGCGGATCATGTAGGTGATGTCATTGCCCACCGGACAGACCATGGAACAACGACCGCACATGGTGCAGCTGTCATAGACCAGCTCTTCCCAGTCTTCGAAGTCCTTGGCCGTCACCTTGGGAAACAGCCCGACCATGCCGCCGAGCTTGCCCCACAGGGTATATTCCCGCCGCCACATCTTCTTCAGCGGTTCGAGTTTGTGGATCGGCGTGTACTTGGGGTCGCCGGTCTCGGTGTAGAACAGGCAGGCCTCGGCGCAGAGACCGCAGTGCACGCAGGAGGACAGGAAAGACGCGATGGGCGCATCCATCTGTTCCATCATGGACTTGAGTCCGTTTTCAAACGATTGGGTCATGAGTGGGCTCCCTTCCGGCCGGCGATGGCGCCGGTGTAGTAACGGGCGAAGGCCCAGGTGATGGCGTGCATGAGCTTGGTGAACGGGAACAGCACCATGAGCAGTTCGACGCTCAGGATATGCAGGGCCAAAATGGTTTCGTAGTCATAGAACAGCCGGTTGACCGCCAGATAGCCGGTCAGCAGCGGCAGGAAGGTCAGAACCCAGGTCAGATAGTCCTCGAACCCGGACAGCATCCGTTTGACCGGATCCTTCATGCGGGCCACCAACAGGGCAATCATGGCCAACAGGGTCACCAGGGTGACGCCGTCGACCACGCCATTGGGCAGGCCCGGCCAGGCGAACTGCACCGCCCGTTCGAGCAGTTGGATATGCGGCACGAACAGGAATAGGACGATGAACAGACCGGCATGGAAAACATAGCCCGCGATATGCACCACCGGCGACAGCATCAGCATGCCGTGGCCGGGGAAGAAACGGTTCCATAGGGTCGCCAGACCCTGCGAGCGGGCATCCCCCTTGGGCACCGAGCGGTCGGGCCGTCGTCCCAGAGAGAGGATTTCGAACAGCCTCAGCAGCACGCCGAACAAAAGGATGATCAGGGCGATGTTGAAGCCCGGTCCCTTGGCCCAGAGCAGGAGTTCAGTTCCAGTCATGGCTCAACCCTCCCCCTTCAGATCTTCGAGAGTGACCGGCTCGCGGGTCGCGCCGGCCTTCTTGCGTTTGGCGCTATTGGCAACCGCCATCACCGCGCCCACGGCAACGCCGCCCACGGCGGCGGCACCGGCGGTGGTGTAAGAGCCACCGGTGGGGATGGACAGGGCGTCATAGAACCCGCCCGCGTCCCAGAAATCCGGTTGCGAGCAGCCGATACAGCCGTGACCGGCCTGAATCGGGAAGCTGACACCATCATTCCACTTGACTGTGGCGCAGGCGTTGTAGGTCACCGGTCCCTTGCAGCCCAATTCGAACAGACACCAGCCCTTGCGCGCGCCTTCATCATCGAACCCTTTGGCGAACTTGCCTTGGTCATAGAAGGTGCGGCGATAGCAGCGGTCATGGATGGTTTCGCCATAGAAAGCCTTGGGCCGACCCCTGGCATCCAATTCGGGGAGGGTCCCGAAGGTCAGGTAGTGGGCCAGGACAGCCGTCATCACCACCGGGATCGGCGGGCAGCCGGGCACGTTGATCACCGGCTTGTCCTTGACCAAATCGGACACCGCCACGGCACCCGTCGGGTTGGGATTGGCCTTGGGCAGACCGCCGAATGCGGCGCAGGTCCCGATGGAAACCACTGCCGCCGCGTCCTTGACCGTATCCATCAGCATATCCTTGTTGGAAATGCCGGCGATGGTCGAGAAGCCGGGGTTGCCCAGCGGAATGGAGCCATCCACCAACACCAGGTATTTGCCCTTGTTGTCATGCATGGCCTGTTCGCGGGCCGCTTCCGCCGCATGGCCGGATGCGGCTTGCAATGTATGGTGATAGTCCAACGAAATGACGTTGAGGATCAGTTCCTCCAGGGTCGGCGCATGCGACCGGGTCAGGGCCTCGGTGCAGCCGGTGCATTCCTGGAAGGACAACCAGATCACCGACGGACGCCGCTGGGATTCCAGCGCCGCGGCGATTCTGGGGGCCAAGGCGGGCGGCAGCGCCAAGATGGACGCCAACCCCGCACAGTATTTGAGGAAACCGCGTCGGCTCACGCCCCGGCTTCGCAGCACCTCGGATAAAGTTTTATTATTCCCCATGCCAGTCCTCCACGACTAGTCAGTTTTCAGGCGTTGTTGCAACGCCTTGTGGCCCGCGAGGGCATCGGCCCTCTGGGTCTTCAGGATTTCGGGTATGTCGGTGATTTCAATCAGTTGACTTTGCTGGCGGTCGGCCCCATCGAAATGGGTGACCAGCCACAGACCGGGATAGACGGTTTCCCGCACGTCGCTGTGCCCTTGGGCCTGGACGGTGGCGGAGACTTCGCCTTCTCCAAGAAACTCAATGAGCTGGATGATTTCAGGATCTGTCAGGGGCAGGGTGCGGAGGTCGATGGCGGTCTGGAGTCCGTCTGTGACCAGACGCTCCAAGTCTTCACTCAATTGGTTGAGAATGGCCTCAACCGCACCTGATACCCTACCGGACATTTTTTTGTTCTGCACCGCAGCATGATAATGCGGGGTACAGCCTTGATCTAAGATGCCGAACGCTTAGATAAATATGATATAACGCTTTGCGAATATATGGAAAGTGTAATATCTGTAATGGTATACTATTACATATTTAAATTATGTTATTAAAAATATTTAAGGTGCAACGCAATATTCCTGCGCACAGCACCCCTAATGTATAACTCTATTTCGCTGTGATTTGGCCGGTCCAGGCCGTCACGAGTGTGCGTACCGCGTCACAAATTTTTTCCACCGACTCGGACACGGCGGGACTCAACGAGTCGCCCATATCAAGACGGCCCGGTTGGACGGCCACCAGGGCCCGTCGGGCGGGGATCGTGCCGGTCAGACGCAGGGTCGTGACCAAGTCATGCAGGCCCACATCGTGGGCGCTGGGCGTGATCCGGTTGAGGAAATGGTCAAACTCTTGATCTTCAAAAACCTTCAGGGTTCCAGGCTCTGCCTTCAAATTCGCCGCATCAACAAAAATGACTCCCGTCCGATTTTCGATTTCCGGTAGCAGTCGCAGACCGGTGGTGCCGCCATCCATGATCTCGGCGTCCAGCGCAGCGCCCTCGGACAATACCCGCGCCACAACGGAGCCGATCCCCTCGTCGGAGAGGATCAGATTGCCCAGGCCCAGGACCAAAATGCCCCTTGCATCGTTTCCCATGGGAATCCCCCAGTGCTTGCGGGTTGCAAGGCGAGACGATATATCACGGACCAGACCGCTCGTCCGGTCAAATCCATTTTGCGGCGGAGATCCCTGCCATGTGCCTTGCTGTCCCCATGCTTGTGTTAGAGGTCAACGAAAGCGAGGCCCTTTGCGAGGTGTTCGGCCACAGGCGGACCGCCAAGGTCGACCGCATGCTGCACGAGCCCCCCAAACCAGGTGACTATGTCCTGATCTCGCGGGGGGTGATCTTCCGCACCGTCCCCCCCGACGAAGCCAGGGAGTCCCAGAATCTGTTCCGGGAAATCCTCACGCCGGAGAAAAACACCGCCAACGGAGACTGAGGATCAAGGCTTCGGCGTTCGGCACCTGGTCCGGCTCTCAAGCCCGCGAGCGGATTTCCATGGGTTAGTCTGTTTCGGCCTGTTTGCGGCGGACGGACATTTCCTCCACCACCTTGTTCAAGGATTGATCAAAGGCCCCGGCCTCCACTTGCTCCAATAGCCAGTCGATGGCCTTCGGGATCATCTCCTTATCATCGCCAACAATCACATCGGAATTCCCGTTGATGTCCAGGACCCTGTTTCCATAGTAAACCCGTATCCCATAGGGACCACCCGCTTCCTTGAACCACCAGGGGCGTATCTTTTTAGAGGTACAGCCAACCATTGTGCTAAAGTCTTTCTCTCCATTCACCTCGATCGCTTCATATGCCTCTTTCTGGTATCCCAATGACCTCAAAAGCTTATCTCTTGGGTGACCATGGCTTCCATTGGCGTTCGGCTTATTGAGATTCCCCATTACAAAATTAGTCATGGCAACCTCCTACATGAACGACTCACGTCAACATTAATCAGTATATCATATCATTTTATCAAACACAAATGAGTTGTATAGATTCTGATCTCATATGTCTCATATGAGCTTCAACGGATTCAAAATTTCTACCTTATGTTTTTATGGGGGCTGTAATTTGTGCCTCGCGCCATCTCACTTCCCGAACAGCCCCACCTCCCATTCCATGTCGGCGTCCGAAAGCGGGAAGCTGCCGTTTTCGGTGAGGGGCAGACGCCTGTTTGCGTCCAAGTCGAGCAGATCGTCTTGCAGGAACAGGCAGAACGGGGCGCTGAGGCCGGACTTCCAGGCCAGGGCCACCACCGCCTCGGGCACGCCGCCGTCGAGCACCTTGCGCACGGTGCGCGGACGCAGACCGCAGAGGGTGGCCAGGGCCACCTCTCCGGCGGGCCGATCCTGGATCAACAGTTCCATGACCTTGTCTTCGTTCAGCAGCCCCGCCTCGTAGAGCCGCTCCGCCTCCTCCACCCGCGCGGCGTCGGGATCGTCCCACAAGGCATCCTCCTCTTCCGAGTCGTCCGGTTCCTCGTCGAGCCGACGTTCCACCTCGGCCCGCACCGCCTGGGCGGTTTCCGGGTCCAGGTCCTGACGTTCCTGTAGGGTCTTGAGGAAGCGGTGGGCGACGATCCCGGCCAGTCGGCGGGCTGCCTTGGAAGGCAATCGGGGCCGTTCGACCAGCGGCTTGTGCCAGACCCGGACCTCCTTGGCCCGGTCGATGATGGCGTCCAGGGTTTCCTCGCGGATTTGTGCCGAGGGGTTGCCCAGCAGGTCGGTGATGGCGGAAACATCGTCGGTCGCTGCCACGGCATCGGCAATCACCTCGGCCACCGCCGAGCGGCGGGCGATGGCCCCCAGCGCGCCTTGCACCGGCGCCCCCTCGATGATCTCCAACAGGTCCGCGTCACTGAGCACCGGGGAGAATTGCAGCACCGGACCGCAGACTTCGAGCACGTCGTCGTGGGCCAGCCGCCGAATCACCTCCGGCGGGGCTCCGGCCACATCCTTCAGGGTTTCGGCGATCACCCGACGCACCCGCACCGCCTGATCGCGGGTCAGGGTTTCCAGGATCTCATAGGCCTTGAATTCGATCTTGCCGGTTTCGAAGGGACTCAGGCCGGGGGCCAGATGGGCAATCTTGGCCGCCAGATCGCTGCGCACATCCTCATCGCCGTCTGTCGATAACAGATGATCGGCCAGGATCGGCGTGGCGCTGTTGCCGGCAATGGTGCGCCGGACCTCGGGATTGTCATCCTCGGCCAGATAATACAGGATTTCCGGGCGCACGTCGGACCGGGCGGCCAGGGCGCGGCGCACGTCGGGATCATCATGGTTGGCCAGGGCGCGGGATTCTTCGTAGCTCAGGCTTCCCCCCTTGCCCCCCTTCATCAGCTTGTCCAGTTCTTTGCTCATGCGTCCCCTCCCGTCGCGGTGGGCAGGGAAATCTCGATGCCGCCCTTGCCACGCTTCTTGACCCGGTACATGGCCTCATCGGCGCGGGCCACCAACGACTCCATGGTTTCCTCAATCAGCGGATCATACAGGGCGACACCGACCGAGAACCCCAACGGGTGCGCCGCATCGCCCGAAAAAACCGCCAGTTCGGCGGCCGATTCATGCAGCACATCGACCCGCTGGCGGACCACCTCCGGTTCGATGCGGTCGAGCCACAGGACGAATTCATCACCGCCGAGCCGGGCCAGCAGGTCGGAGGCCCGGGTATGGCTGTCGAGAATATCGCGCACCTTGAGCAGCGCCGCGTCGCCCTTCTGGTGACCATGCACATCGTTGACCCGCTTGAAGTTGTCCAGATCCACATAGACCAGCGCGCCGCCTCCGCCGGGCCGCTGGGACTTCTTCAGCCGCCGCGGCAGTTCCTCCTCGAAGAAGGCCCGGCGGTTGAGCAGACCGGTCAGACCATCGGTCCGCGACAGTCTCAGAATCCGCTCGTGGTTGTTGAACTGCTCCAGGGCGATCCCCAGCCGGTTGGCCACGTCACCGGCGATGATGCGGTCGTCATCGCTCCAGGGCTGACCCTCCGAACGTCGCCAGACACACAGGGCACCGTTGACTTCGCGCTGATAGGGGGTGGCCGCGGACAGCAAGATCAATTCCCCGCCCGTGGATTCAAGCACCCGGTGATCGGCCCGCACCGCCCGCACGGCTTCATTGAGAATCTCATCGGCCGCATGCTCCCCCTGTTCCGCGACCAGGAAAAAATGCCCGGCCCCGTCACTGCCATAGATGCGCACGCCATCCGCATGGATCGCGCGGGCGGTGGCCAGGGCGGCCACGTCGAGCATGTCCTGCGGGTCCACCTCGTCGCGGATGGCACCGACCACGCTATTGAGAATTTGCTCACGCTGATGGGCCCGGGCCAGGGCGGCATCCTTTTCCCGTTCGGCGGTCACGTCGCGGCACACCCCACGTCCGCCGCGCCAGATTCCGTCTTGGGTAAACAAGGGCACGGTGGTGACGATCAGGCAGGCGCGGGTGCCGTCCGCCCGCCGCACCCAGACCTCGGCCTCTTCCACTTCACTATGAGAAACAAAGGGGTTGCGCGTATCACCGCCCTTCTTGAGCAGTTCCGAGGGGGCATGGCCGATCAGCCGCGCCGCCTCGAAGCCCAGGGCCCCGCGCGGCGAAACATAGACGAACCGCCCCTCCGGCCCGACTTCCCAGGCAAAATCCGACGAGGCCTCCACCAGATCCTTGAAGCGTTCGCGGGAATCCACCAGGGCGGCGCGCAGATTACGTTCCAGGGTCACATCGCGGGCCAGCAGCAGATGCAGCGGCGGCGCCAGGGGCAACAACTGGATCTCCAGGATCAGCGGTTTGTCGCCCTGGTCGAAACTATAACTGCCGGTCAGCGGACCGTCGCCCCGCACGGCGCTCAACACCTGATCCCGAAAATCCGCCGGAGTCCCGCTGCTCAAGGCCTCGGCCAACACGGCACCGGCCCGGTTGGTGGCCACGACCGTTCCGTCGGCCCTGAGGGCGAGGGCCGGTCCGGCGGCCCCGTCGAGCATGAGTTGCAACCCCCTGCCGTCCAATAAGGGCGCCGTTTCAAGGGCTTCGGCAGTGTGCTGTGGGGTGTCGGACATGTGGGGCGGTCACGATTCTTATGGATTGGAGGGGAATTTTAGAAGCCCTCGACGGCCCCGGCAAGCCTTGCCTCTCACATCAAGTCTTTCGTCCACAGCCGACCCGGCCTATATGAAGGGGCATGAACGCGCCACAGCCCTCGTCCAAGCCTGCCCCCCTGGCCTATCCGCACGGCCTGCGCGATGCGGCGGTCTGGGTGTTCGACCTGGACAACACCCTGTATCACCATTCGGCATGTCTGTTCGATCAGATTGATGTGCTGATGAAAGCCTATATCGCCCGGCTGCTGGATCTGCCCGAGGACGAAGCCTTCAAAGTTCAAAAGCAATATTTTCGCGACTATGGCACCAGCCTGCGCGGGCTGATGAACCGTCATCACATCGACCCGCACGATTTCCTGGATTTCGTCCATGACATCGACCTGTCGGTGATCGGCCCCGACCCCCGGCTGGGCCGCGCCCTGGCCGCTCTGCCCGGACGCAAGATCATCTTCACCAACGCCGACGAAGCCCACGCGGCGCGCATTCTCGATCGGCTGGGCATCGGTGACCATTTCGAGGCGGTGTTCGACATTTTCGCCGCCGACTTCGTGCCCAAGCCTGACCCGGCGATCTATGACGCCCTGATCCGCCGCCACGGTATTTCGCCGACCCGGGCGGTGATGGTCGAAGACATGGCCCGCAATCTGATTCCGGCCCATGCCCTGGGCATGACCACCCTGTGGATCGACACCGGCTCCGACTTCGGCCGCGACGGCCATCACCCGGACTATATCCACCATGCCACCGATGATCTCTCGGCCTGGCTGGCGGCGATGGTGGGGGATGCGGTTGGCGGCTGAGGAAATGCCCGGCAAACCCAGGTATTAGGGGGACAGCATACTAAACGAGCGGCATCGGCCGCCCCATCCGGCGGCCTGCCTACCGCCGTGACAGCGGCACCACATATTGCAAATCCGTATCCCAGGGAAAGAACACCCATTGCGCCTGCGGGACCTCGTGCAAAAAGGTATCGACCAGCGGCTGGCCCTCGGGCTTGGCGTACAAGGTGGCAAAATGGGCTTTGGGCAGCAGTTCCCGGGCCGCCCGCAAGGTGGTGCCGGTATCCACCAGATCGTCGATCAGCAACCATCCCGCGCCCTGTTCGGCCACAGCCTGTTCGGGGGCTTTGAGGATTTTCGCCTGCGCCCCCATTTCCTGTTCTTCGTAGGTGGCGATGCACAGGGTATCAATCAGCCGGATTTCCATTTCCCGGGCCACAATGGCTGCCGGGACCAGACCGCCCCGAGTCAAAGCGACGATTCCTTTCCAGGTCTGATCGGACAATAGTTTGCGCACCAGATACTTGGCATCCCGGTGCACGTCGGGCCAGGTGACGATCAATCCGTCGGTTTCGTCGATGGGGGCAGGCATCAGAAGGTGACCTCCACTCTCGGGGCTAAGGTGTCCTTGGCGTCAAACAGGCTGCGGCATTCCGCCAGCCGATCCGCCGCCAGTTCATGGCTTTCGATCAAATATTGTTTCAGATTGCGGGTCCGGGCCACGGCCAATTCGCCAAGCCGCACCTGTAGCTGTTGGTCCAGAGCGAGCAGGTCTTCCGGCGTCAGCTCAGGCGGGGTTTTGGCTTTCGGCGCCGCAGCGATTTTTTGCGCCAGGGCCGCCGCGCGCGCCTCGGCGGCCATCACCTTGAAATCGGCCCCGGTCGCCCGCCCACACAACCGGATGGACAGCTTGGGGCGTTCCTGGAGCACCAGCGCCAGATTATCGCCATGGGTGATGACAGTGGCGGACAGCTTCGCCGATCCGGCATCGAACACCACCGGCTTGAAGCTGACACCGCCATTTTCCGATTCAATGATCAACGAAATCAGTGCGGCGGGCGGGAACAGGACCTTGAAAAGGCCACCGGCGGCGGCCTGGATGGCACCCCCCACGGCCTGATTGATGGCGTCGCTCAAATCGAATTCGGGCGCCGCCAGATCGCCCTTCACCGGCAGGGTGAGCTTGATCCGTCCGTCGGAATCCTCCAGCAGCCCGACCACGGTTTCCACCGGCATGCCGACCTGATCGGACAGCCGTTTTCGGTCTTCCTCGGACAGCGGCGTAAAGGCCAGTTTGTCCAGTTGCAGATCTAACTTGCCGTCGAGAATGCCACCTTCAACCTTACCAGAGCCATTGGCGGTCAACCGCCCCCCGTCCAGGTTCATGCCCACCGCCTGCGCCGCATAGGGCGACAGGGTCGGTAACTCCAGTGTCTCAATATTGCCGTTCATGTCAAAAGACAGGCTCGGGCCAAACGGCTTGGCCCAACCGCTCAGAGTTAATGGCGTGAACTTATTGATTTTGCCTTGCAGGTCCAACCGTGCTGCCTGATCCGGGTCATCAAGCGCCAGATCGGAGAGACTCAGGGTTTCAATATCGAACGTGCCTTGAGTAGGTGGCACCACCGATCCGTCAATCAGCGTCAGCCGACTGTCGGAATCCAATGATATTTTGCTGATCCGCAGGACGATAGGGGTCGCCGAAGGGTCCTTGGCCGGGTCCTCGTCTCCTCCCGAGAGCGCCGCCATTTTATCGGTCAAGGTCGCGTCCAAACCTCGCCCCGAGATCTGACCCACACGAATGTCGTTCACCCCATGGAGGGTGACGTTATCGAGCGACAGGCCTTTCATTTGCAGACGGGCGGCGGCTCCATCGTCGAGACTGGCTCGTAACGACTCCAGATCCGTCGAAAGCTCGACCTGCCAGTCCAAGAGGCCCTCTATGGGACGATGAACCGAGGCCTTGAAGGGCGATATCTGACGGGCCACCTCAACAGAGACCGCCGCCTGTTGTCCCTTTTTCGGCACAACCGTCTTGATCTCCGCAAGGTCGAGGCTTCCAACAGCTTGTAGATCCAAGGTTTGATCGGCAGTTTGCTGTACGGTCAGGTCGGTCAGGGCAAGGGTCCCGCGCCCCAGCGTGCTTTCCACAGGCGTGGTGAGAGCCAGTTTTTCAACGGCTAACGTGGGTTGACCCTTGAACGCCAAAACCCCCTCGGCGGAGCGCTCCAGATCCAGTTTCGCCATTTGGAGCGAAAGCTTTTCGAGTGTCGCGGCCAATGAATCCGTTTGCTCCCATGCCCCGGCCGCTGTCGCCATGGAAAGCGACCCCCGCACCGCCAGCCCTTGTGCGGTCGACAATTCAGTTTCACCGGCAAAATGCATCTGGCCCTTGGACAGGGTAAGGGCACCGATATTCGGATATTCCAGGTCCATTTCCTCGCCCAGCAATGCTAGGCTTCCTGTCAGCGCCAAGTCGGCATTGGGGGACAGCGATCCCTGCTGATCCCACCGCAGACCGAAGCTGCCCGCTTGTTTGATCAACCCCAAATCTCCGACCGCTTGTTGCAGCTTTGCCAGAGTTATTTCATCAAGGCTGCCCTTGAGAGTCAGACGGAGGGTCTCGGCAAACGGCGTCGCCGTGCCCTCCATCGCCAAGACCATGTCATTGATCCGTGCGGTCGTGGCGAAGGTCCCGGGTTGATCGGGGGTCCAGCCGAAAAAGCCCTTCAGATCCAGTTGTTGGGCATTCAAAGCCAGAGTCCGTCCGCTGGCCAGATCGTCGAACTTAACGCGGCTGTCCTTGAGTTCGAAGTGATCCAGGCCGACCAGCCAGGTCACGGCGTCTGGCGGTGGCGGCGACACGTCGGACGGGCTTTTTATCAGGTCGGCCAGGGGAATCTTGTTCAGCAACAAAGCGCCCGATTCATTGCGCTCCAGATGCAGATCCGCCCCATGCAGGATCGCCCGCCGCACCCGGACACGATGGTCGAACAGGGCCTTGATGTCATAGACCAGCCCCAGTTCGCGGACCTCCAGGGGAACCTGCCCGGCCCGGCCAATGGCCACCGGCCCCAGCCGCACTTCATGGTTCCACCAATCCAGACGCAACGTTTCCAGGCCCTTCGGATCAAGACCCAGAGCGCGCAATTCCTTCTCCGCCAGATAGGCCGCCAGGGGGGCCGAGGCCAGAAACAGCCCGCCGACAGCGAGCAGCAGCGCCAGCAGCATGCCGCCGGTGATCCAGGGCCAACGCGGGCGACGGGTTGGGGAGGGTGCGCTTTCCGCCATGTCCATAAGGGTCCTTGAGTGGCATTTTCCTATCGGGAACATCGCCCTGTTGCCGGACGAATACAAGCCACCTGCACGGCAGGGGCTGCATTTTTCCACCGATCCATTATAAAATCCGCCGACTCGAAAAGGAGACTCGATTCTCATGAAGCCTGACGAAATCGGCAAAGTGCAGAGCTACCTGCGCAAAACCTTCGACAACAACCGAATCAGCATCATCCCGCCGTCCAAACCCAATGCCCCCGTCGAGGTCATGATCGGCGAGGATTTCATCGGCGTGCTGCACCGGGACGAGGACGACGGCGAGGTATCCTATTCCATGGTCATGACCATTTTGGATATCGACCTGGAAGACCTCTAAACAGGCGCGATGTCGCCGCGTTCCTGGGTGGCGTGAAAGCGGGCGGCGAAGGAGTCCAGGCTCGCCGTCTCGATGGCCGCCCTCAAGTCGCGCATCAGATCCTGATAGTGCTGGAGATTGTGCCAGGTCAGCAGCATCGCCCCGAGGATCTCCTTGCTGCGCACCAGATGATGCAGATAGGCGCGGGAATAGTTGCCGCAGGCCGGACAGCCGCAGCCCTCTTCCAACGGGCGGGGATCGTCCTTGTGCCGGGCGTTGCGCAGGTTGATCGGTCCGCGCCGGGTGAAGGCCTGTCCGGTGCGCCCGGAGCGGGTCGGCATGACGCAATCGAACATGTCGATCCCCCGACGCACCGATTCGACGATGTCGGCTGGAGTGCCGACGCCCATCAGGTAGTGCGGACGATCCACCGGCAACAGCGGCAACGTGAAATCGAGCACCCGGAGCATGGTTTCCTGGTCCTCGCCCACCGCCAGTCCGCCCACCGCATAGCCGTCGAACCCGATGTGAATCAGGTCGGCTGCACTTTCGGCCCGCAGGTCCGCATGGACGCCGCCCTGGACAATGCCGAACAGCCCATAGCCCGAACGGTCCAGAAACGCCTCCCGGGAGCGTCTGGCCCAGCGGCTGGTCAGCTTCAGACTCTTGGCAATTTCATCCTTCGGCGTGCCAAACTTCGGGCATTCGTCGAGCACCATGGTGATGTTGGAATCCAACAGATGCTGGATTTGGACCGATCGTTCAGGAGTCAGGTGATGGGACGAGCCATCCACATGGGAACGAAAAGTCACGCCGTCCTCGGTGAGTTTGCGCAGATCGGACAGGGACATCACCTGATAGCCGCCGGAATCGGTCAGAATGATCTTCGGCCAATTCATGAAGTCGTGCAAACCGCCGAGCCGCGCCACCCGCTCGGCCCCCGGGCGGAGCATCAGGTGATAGGTATTGCCGAGGACGATTTCCGCCCCGGTCTCCTCCACGTCTTCCGGGTACATGGCCTTGACCGTCCCGGCGGTGCCCACCGGCATGAAGGCCGGGGTTTCCGCCGTCCCATGGGCGGTGCGCAAGCGGCCCCGGCGGGCCGCCCCGTCGGTGGCCAGAAGGTCGAATCCGATGCTCATGCGTCCCCCCGCTGCAACAGGCAGCCATCCCCATAAGAATAAAACCGATAGCCCGCCGCCACCGCATGGGCATAGGCCGCCTTCATACGCGAGGTCCCGGCGAAGGCACAGACCAGCATGAACAGGGTCGAGCGCGGCAGGTGGAAATTGGTCAACAACAGATCCACCGCCCGGAAGCGGTAGCCCGGATAGATGAAAATATCCGTTTCGCCCTGGAACGGCTGCACCACGCCCGTCTCGTCCGCCGCCGATTCCAGCAGCCGCAGCGAGGTGGTGCCCACCGCGACGACCCGCCCGCCTTGAGCGTGGGTCTCGTTGACCGCCGCCGCCACGTCCGGGGAAACCTCCCCCCATTCGGCGTGCATCACATGATCTTCCACCCGATCCACGGTGACCGGCAGGAAGGTCCCGGCCCCCACATGCAGGGTCAGACGTGAATTTTTGACCCCCCGTTCCTCAATGTGTCGCAACAGGTCGGGGGTGAAATGCAGCCCGGCCGTCGGGGCCGCCACCGCCCCTTCGCGGGTGGCAAACAGGGTCTGGTAATCGTCGCGGTCGCGGGCATCGCCCCGGCCCTGGCGGATGTAGGGCGGCAACGGCATGATTCCCCATTGCTCCAGGGCGGCGATCAGGTCGCCCCCGGCCCGGTCGAAGGTTAGCCCCACCTCGCCGCGCGCACCCTTGTCGGTGACTCGGGCGGTGAATTCTTCGTTGAATCGGATCACATCGCCAGGGTGCAGCTTGCGGGCCGGACGGGCAAAGGCCCGCCAGGTATCGGGGCCTTGCTGCAAATGCAGGGTAACTTCGACCTTGGCCTCACCGCGCAGGCCGCTCAGTCGCGCCGGAATGACCTTGGTGTCGTTGAATACCAAGAGATCACCGGGGCGCAGTTGGCCGGGCAGATCGGCCATCGCCCGGTCGGCCAGGAACGCCCCCACGTCCAGCAGCCGGGCGCTATCGCGCGGCACCGCCGGGCGCTGGGCAATCAAATCGCGGGGCAGGTCGAAATCAAACAGGTCCACATCCATGGCGGCGCACCCTACACGGGCGCGGGCCGGGGGGGAAGCCCCGCTTGCACAGCCCCGGATTTTGGCCCATAAGCCCTGCCATCGCCCCCCATGAGGCCGTTTCCATGTTTCCCTTCGCCCGCGTCGTTCATCACCTTCAGGAGCTGGCGCGACTGGCCTGGCCGGTGATGCTGTCGCGCTCCGGCCTGATGATCATGGCGTTGGTGGATACGGTGATGGTTGGGCGGTTTTCGACTACCGAACTGGCCTATCTGGGGCTCGGCTGGGCCCCGGCCACCAGCCTGACCCTGATTGGCATCGGCCTGCTACTGGGCACCATCGTGGTGGTGGCCGAGGCGGCGGGCGGCGGGCGGCCCGCCGAATGCGGGGCCGCCTGGCGGCACGGGCTGACCCTGTCTCTGGTCATCGGCCTGCCCTGCGCCGTCCTGTCCCTGTTCGGCGAAGATTTCTTCACCCTGACCGGCCAGACCCCGGATCTGGCGCACGGGGCGGGGCGGGTATTGGTCCCCTTCGGGCTTGGCCTCCCCTTCACCTTCCTCTTTTTCGCCACCAGCTTCTTTCTCGAAGGCATCGGCCGCCCGCTGCCGGGGATGCTCGCCATGCTGTTCGCCAATTTGGTCAATCTCGGCCTCAACGGGCTGCTGATCGGCGGCGCGTGGGGATTTCCCGCCCTGGGGGCCGAGGGCGCGGCCTGGGGGACCACCCTGGCCCGCAGCCTGTCGACTCTCGGCCTGCTCGCCTATGTCTGGTTTCTGCACGACCGGGAAATCTACGGGGTACGCCGCAAGGCCCCCGGCGGCTGGGCCGGATGGCGGACTCAGCGCCGCCTGGGCTATGCAGCGGGCATCGCCATCGGCGCGGAATCCATCGCCTTCGGTTTGGTCAGCCTGTTTGCCGGATGGCTCGGCGCACTGGCCATGGCGGCCTTCACCGTGGCTTTCAATCTGATGTCGATCATTTTCATGGTCGCCCTGGGCCTCGGTGCCGCCACCGCCGTCCGTGTGGGCACCGCCTGGGGACGCCGGGACCCCCACGATCTGGTGTTGGCGGGCTGGACCGGTCTCGGGGCCAATACCGTGATCATGCTGCTCTGTGGCGGGCTCTACCTGCTGTTCGCCGAACCGTTGATCGGCCTGTTCAGCACCGACCCACAGGTTTTGGCGGCGGCGCTGCCTTTGATGTCCCTGGTGGTCCTCGCCCTGTTGCCCGACGGCGGGCAGGTGGTAATGTCCAACGCCCTGCGCGGGCGCGGCGATACCTGGGTCACCATGAGCCTTCAGACGGCGGTCTATCTGGGCCTGATGATCCCCCTCACCTGGACCCTGGCCATCCATTTGGGGCGCGGTCCGGGGGGGCTGTTCGAGGGCATCTTCCTGGCCAGCCTGGTGTCCGTCGTCCTGTTGTCCTGGCGCTTTCAGAAGCTGGCCTCCAGGGATCTATAAAGCGCCCCAACGCACCGGCACGGACAGCTCCACGGCTGAGAGATCGGTCTTTTCGGCCTCGGTCCATTGAATTGCCGCCTGGGCCAGCCCGTCATGGCCGCTCTGCGCATAGAGCGCCGCCAACTCTGGCCAGCCCTGGTCGGCAAGCAGCGAAGTCAGGTCCTCCAGGCTTTCCTGACGCCCCAGACCAATCAGGATGCGCACCGCATTGTTGATGCGCAGCCGGTCCCCGGAAGCGATCTCCGCTTTCAGGACCTCATGCGCCTTGGTCCAGTAGGCGAGCAGTTCCAGCCGCGCCCGGCGCCCGCCGTAATAAAGAATCCACTGGCGGTCCGAATGCGGCGTCCATCCCAGTTCGTCCAGCGCCTGGGCCGCCGGGGGGCTGCTTTCCCAATCCCCCAGCAAGGCAATCAGAAAGGGTCGCACGCTCTGATCCCCCAGCTTGCCCAGGGCCACGACGGCATCCGCCCAATGGGCCTTGCCCTCGCCCACATGGGCCATCAGCTGCGGCACCGCGTCGCGGGCCAGCGAACCGAATCCAGACAGCGCCCGGATGACCTCGCCATCCTCACTGCCGTGACTCTGAAACTCGGCAATCAGAAAGGGCACGGCTTCCGGACGTCGGGTGGCACTCAGCACGGCAATCACATGACGCCGGTGTTCGGTATTTTCCATCACCCCGAGGCCGCGTCCCAGACGCGCCACGCCGGACCCGCCGAGTTTGCCCATGGCCGTGGCGGCAGCCAGAAAAACCCCGTCGTCCGAGTCATAATGCAGGGTCTGTTCGAGCACCGGCAGCGCCACCGGATCGCCGAGCCGCCCCAGAATACGCGCCGCCAACATGCGGCCGGAGGGAGACAGGCCGCGCATCTTCTCGGCCAGAGGGGCCGCCGCCGCCGGACCGATCCTTTCAAGGGTTTGCGAAACCTCGGGCCGCCATTCCAGATGGCGGATCAGCATCGGCACCGCCGCCGCGCCGGTTTCCACCAGTCCGTCCCAATCCTCGCGGGCGAACTGATACTGCGCCAGCCGGTCATGGGGCAGCACGAGTCCCGACTCGGTGATCAGCTCCGCCGCTGCGGCCCGGACCTCGCTTTTGTCCTGCTCCAGGGCCTCGAACAGCGCCAGTTGCACCCCCGGTCGCCCGGATTCCGCCAACAGGGCGTCGCGCGGGCCGGTGAAGGTATAGCTCGATACGCCGGTCGTATATTCGATCAGCAACGCCGGGCCCCGATGACCCATGCGCGCCATGGCCATCGCCACCACCTTGTTCAATTCGGGGCTGGGGGCCGACATCAGGGCGTCATGGGCCAGATCGACGGTTTTGCGGTCGGAAACCTCCAGATCGGCCAGGGCGGTCAGCGCCGCACCTTGCAATCCCGCGTGACAGCGCTGGGCCGCCACTTGCAGCGGCTCAATGGCCCGACGATCGCCGAGTCGCCCCAGGGCGCTGGCCGCCGCCATCCGGAATCGGGATTCGGGTGTGGTGATCCAGGTCTCGCCCTTGGCCGGTTGCGCTGAATCCTGGCAATTCTCGATCAAATCGATTAACGGCAGCACCGCCCGCTCGTCGCCGATATTGCCCAGCGCCGTGGTGACCGCCACGCGCACTTCGTCATCCAGATCGGTCAGCCGGTTGATCAGCACGTCCACCGCCTTGCGGTCGGTCACCGTGGTCACCGTCGCGAGGATCTTGCGCCCCTGTTCGCTGGTCACGCCGCGCGCCTTGGCTTCGTCGAGCAGCACCGGGACCGCCGGAGCCCCGAGTCGGGCCAGAGCCTCCACGGCCACTTCAAAGGGAAAGGACTCGGTCAGTCGGGTGGCGACCAGCGGCACTGCGCGGGCATCCCCCAATTGACCCAGCGCCGCCACCAGGGCGACCTGATTTTTCGGATCGCTGTCGGTTTTCAGCTTGATCAACAGCGGCTCCACCGCCTGTTCGTCGCCACGTTGCGCCAAGGCACCGATGGCCGCCCGGACCACCGGGGACTCCTCGCGGTTGAGGGCGCGCAGCAGCGCCGCGCTGGCCCGCGGATCGGACATCTGGGCCAACTGTTCGGCGGCGGCAACCCGCTCCTCCACGTTGGAAAACCGGCTTTCCAGATCATTCACCAGATCATTGACCGGGTCTTCGTCGCAGGCTCCGATGGCCAGCACGGAAGAGACGGCGCAGACAAAAAGAAATCGCTTGGCATCCATGGTCACCCCCCGGATTTTCTTATTCCCCAATGGAGGCCGATCCTAAACGATCCCGGCGGGCCTGGGGAAAAAATCCGCTGCCCTTTTTGCTCCTTTGCGAACTCTTGCAAGCAGGGCCTGGGCAAACGCAGAACTTCTTTGCATCGGGACGGCCGATGCGCTTCCGGCGCGGAGGGCCGAAATCGTCACCCGCCGCAAGTCGAACCATTCCGTCCCTTGAGACACTTACCTGTCATCCAAGGGTCGCCAGGGCCGTTTTATGCCGCTATCCTGGACGAATAAGGCTCTGGCTCCTCCCTAAACGAGGTTCCGGCACCAGTGCGAGAAAGCCCATGCGACGGTTGTATCTGACGATTCTTGTGATCGGCCTGGCCCTGCGGGGCGGACCGTCCCCGCTGGCTGCGGAGTCGGCCCATGCGGACGCGGTGGCGGTCATCGTCGGCAACAGCGTCTACCTGCATCCCGATGTTCCAACCGTCGATTACGCCCATCGGGACGCCGAAGCCATGCATCGCTTTGTCCGCGATGTGCTGGGCTTTCGCGAGGAAAACATCCTGCTGCTCATGGATGCCTCCCAGGCCCAGATGGAATCCACCTTCGGTCGTCAGGGCAATCCGCGCGGCAAGGTCTTCCAGTATATCCATCCCGGCAAATCGGACCTGTTCGTTTTCTATTCGGGGCATGGCCTGCCCGGTCGGGAGCAGGGACGCAGCTACCTCCTGCCCGCCGATGCCGATTTGGCGACGGTAGAGATCAATGGCTACCCGTTGGATGTGCTGTACGACAACCTGGGGCAACTGGGGGCCCGCTCGGTCAGTGTCTATGTGGATGCCTGTTTCAGCGGCAGCAGCCACAGGGGGCCTCTGATCAAGGGGGCCTCGGGGGTGACCATCGTACCCAAGGCCGAGGCCTCGCCCGAGTCCTTAACCATCATCACCGCCGCCTCCGCCGACCAATTGGCCAGTTGGGATGACGACAGCCAGCATGGCCTGTTCACCGAATATCTGCTGCGCGCCCTTTATGGAGAAGCCGACAGCCCCGGTCACGGCAACAACGACGGACAGGTGACCCTGGCCGAAGTGAAAGCCTTCCTCGACGATGAAATGCGTTACAAGGCCCGCCGCAGCTATAACCGGGAGCAGGTGCCGACGGTGCTTGGCCCGCCGGACAGGGTTCTGGTTCGCGCGCCCGAGGGCGGATTTCCGACCCGCCCGACCCTCTCCGTCCCCCCTCGGGTGCAATCCAGTCCACCGACGCTCGATCCCCTGGACAAGGAAATGGAAGCCATTGCCACCAGCAACGTGCGCGCCGCCCCCGACCTGGATACCGCGCGGGTCGGTGTGTTGCCCAAGGGAGCACGAGTCCGGGTCACCGGCAAGGTGGCCGACCGTCCCTGGTATCTGGTCGAACGGGACGGCGCGCGCTTGGGCTATGTCTATGCCTCGCTGCTGCGCGAACAGGCCCCGGACCCCGAACCAACGGAAACGCCTGACAGTACGAAGGAGGCCCTGGAAGACCGGCTGCAACGGCTGGAAAATGAGTTGGAGCAGCGCGCCCGCGATCATGCGCCGGACAATGCACCGCCACCGCCGCGTCTGGAGGAGGAGTTCGATCCGCGCCGCCCGCCCCCACCCGGCAGCCGCCTGGCGCGCCGCCCGCCGCCCCGTCCTCCGTTCGATCGCCCGGGAGGGGCTCCCCCGCCCCATCCTCCGGCGCGGCTGATCATGGACCTGCTCAACGAGATGGCGCAGATCCTGGTACGGCAGAATTATATCGAGAAGGTGGATGTGCCGGTGGCCTGTCCGGGGCCGGACAGCGGCACCTGTCGGGCCGAGGGGTCCAGCGCCCTGTTCTACAGTCAAATCAAGCCCCTGCCCCGGGCCTGCGCGCTCAATGTGACGGTCACCTTCGAGCATGATCGGTTGATCCGCCCCGATGGCAGCCGCAAGGGGACCTATATCCAGGACCGGGTCGTGACCCTCGAATTTCAGGAGCCGCAAAAGGTTCTGGACCGGACGCTGACCATCAAGTCCCAGACCGACGGCCAGTTGCTGGAGGTGACCCACTACCTGTTCGGACGGGCCCGCTTCATTCATCGCAACGACCGCGACCGTTTCGTCGAAAAGGCGCTGGAACTGGGGCGGTTGTGCCGCGATGGCCCGGTGCTGGCCCGCCCGCCCCGCTCCTGACACTCTCTTCTCCCACAAAAAAGCCCCCCGGACAGTACGCCCGGGGGGCTTTTTTGTATCACTATTCAATAACGATGATCGTGCCGGTCGCAGCGCCATCCCCGACCCCGGCAGGCCTTTTTCGGATGGGTTTTATAGACCACCACCTGCCGAACCGGGCGGCGCGGCGGCTGTTCGATCACCACCACCCGGCGGGGTTCGGGACGGCGCGCCACATAGGCGGTGCGGACCGGCTCCTGTTCGGTCAGGATATATCCGAAACCAGCCCCCAACAGTGTCCCCGCAGCGGTGGCGACCAGTTGGCCCTGACCCTGTCCGATGGTCGAACCGAGCAATCCGCCGGCGGCGGCCCCGATCAGGGTTCCGGGAGTCACGAAGGAATCACCGGCCCGCGCCGAACCATGGGGCGCGACGGCGATCAGGGCGGCAGCGGCGGCCAGGGCGGCCATTTTCAATTTCAAGCGCATGGTACATCTCCAAGATCATGTGGATACGTTGTCAATGAAGGTCTCAGAGCGCGTTTTGGGGAGCCAAACAAAAAGGGCGGCAGGAAAACCTCCCGACACCGCCACCCAACGGGGCAAGCCGTGGATCAATTTTTGATGTTGCGACGGCAATTCCACCTCTCCCGCCTCCCTAACCGTCGCACGATCCTCAGCAACCGGGAGACCGTGTGATGAAACGAATATGGATGATGACTCTGGCCGGACTGCTTTGGGCCTCGTCGATGCCGACCTGGGCCGATGGCGTCAAGGCTTCCGCCGCCCCCCTATCGAATCTGGTCATTCTGGGCCAGGATGCCGCCCCCGACCTGCCGCGCCGAGACAGCCCGGCCTATCGCCTGTTGGCCGAGCGTCTGAGCGCAGCCCTGGACCGGGATGGATACCGGATCTTCCAGGAAAGCAACATCACCCTGGCCTCGCACCATCCGGAAAATACCCGGCGCAGCACCCAGGAGGCCATTGCCGCCGCCCAGGCGCTCAAGCGTCCGGCCATGGACCGGGCGGTGATCCTGTCCGTCGCCCCGGAGGTGAATGCCCGTGACATGCTGTTCGTGCAATTGACCGGACAAGTGGTCGATCTGCCCAGTGGTCAGGTGATCGACACGGTGTCTATGCGGGCGCGGGATGCGCAGGCGCTGCCGGAAGACTGCCACCGGGCCTGTCGGGGCGAGCGCATTCTCGATCTGACCCGCCACCTGAGCCCAAGCTTCGCCCAGGAAGTGGCTGAAAGATTGGCCCATGCCGCAGGGACCAAAGAGGTCGATCCGCGCGGGTATTCGGTGATTTTGCAGGACTTCAAGCCCCAGGAAATCCGCACCCTTTTGCGCACTCTGGATGATTACGGCGACCGGCTGGACTATTGGTCGGTGGGCCGCACCGAGCGCAGCCGCATCCTGTGGGTCGAGACCTCGGCCAAGCCCCGGCAGATGATCCGGGCCATTCATCGGCTGCTCGAAAATGTGGGCATGTCGGCCCGTATTATCCGCTCCGACCGGGGGTTCACGCTGATTCGCAGTTCGCGGACCGAGCTGTCCTTCCTGTCCCGCCGTCCGGATTGAGGGAGGTCAGGCGATGATTCACGGCACCCCCAACAATGCCATGGCGGAAATCGCCCTCGCCCTGGCCATGGGTTTTTTCTCCATCATGGTCCTGACCCTGGTTTCCATGGGCGGCGGGTTGGTCGCCCCGGCCGACCTGCCCGTCACCGACAGCGGCGTCACCCTGGGGCGCACCGAGGCCCCGACGGCAACGCAGGCAGCGGGTCCTGCCGTCCCCCGAGACTCATTGGTCCTGTTTCACAAGGGTCAATACTACAACGGTGATTTGATCCCTGTGGACCCGGCCAGCTTCGCCGACCGTCCCCGATTGGTGCTCGCCGTCGATCCCCAACTGCCCATGGCCGAAGCGCTGGCGGCACGGGACAAGCTTCCCGTCAAGGCGCTGACCATGGCTCCGCTCGATGAGCGCTGGCAAACCGCTTTGAAGGAGAAACAGCCATGACTTTGACCTGGATTCGTAACGGCCTGTTGCTGCTGGCCCTGATCGTTAGTACCGCCGCCATCGCCGCGCCCACCGACACGGCCAGCCGCACGGAAATCAAGCAAATGATCCTGCATGAAGCCGCCCGTACCCGGGTCCCGCTGGAGCTGGCCCTGGCCGTCGCCAAAGTGGAATCCGATTTCAATGCCCGTGCCCTCAGCAAAGCCGGGGCGCGTGGCGTCATGCAGATCATGCCGAAGACCGGTCGCGACGAATTCGGCCTGACCCCGGACGAACTTTGGAACGCTCGGACCAATATTCGAACGGGACTGGCCTATCTGGAACGCCTGTACGATCAATATGACGCACGCTGGGATCTGGCCCTGTCCCATTACAACGGCGGCACCCTGACCAATTATCCCCGGGACAGCCGCCCGCACGATTTCAATCGCGGCTATGTGCGGCAGGTGCTCAAGTGGCAACAGGTCTATGAAGAGCAGGCGCAGATTTGGGGGGCCCTGGCCGAAGCGTCGCCGATTGACCGGGAAAAGCGGCACGACGATCTTTTCGGTGAGCGCCCGCCACGGCTGATCGTCGAGCCCTGGGCGGAAGCCCGCGACGCGCCAGTCGTCAACTACATAATCATTGACGATTCCTATGAGGATCGTCCTCCGCCCCCACCGCGCCGCTGGCGAGGCGAGGACGATTTTTATGATCGTCCGCCGCCCCGTCACCAGCGCCCGCCGCGCCTGCACCGCTTTTAGGAGAATTGCATGGGCGTCCCAAGGCTCATAGACTTCACGACATGGGGGCCGGAAAAGCCAGGAGGACCCGTGGACGAGGCGACCGACAGACTGTTATGGGCGGGGAGTGAAAGCCCGCTGATCGAGGACTTCCGTGCCGTTGCGGAATCCACGACCCCGGACGGTCGCTCCCGCCATGCACCGCGACCGACCCTGGACTGGCTGGCCCGTTTCATCGTCGGGCAGGCGGGCGGGCCGCACAAGGATGCCCCGCTGTACGAACTCTGCCATCTGATCGCCGCGCTCGGCGGAACCTCTGATCAACGGGCCGCCTTCCTGCTGGCCCCGGAGGGGGTCAGCGCCGCCCGCGCCCGCGCCCGCTTCGCCGATCATCCCGGTGCCGACCGGGACGGCGTCACCCTGACCTCTGCCGATGGCCCTTTCACCATCCGCTATGGCCGGATGCCGATCCTGGCGGCGCTGTACGAGTTTTTGTGCGGCCTGGAGAGCTACGCTTTCTACCCCCAATTAGAAGAGATTCTGGGCACTCTGATGACCCGGGCAGAAGAGAGCGCCGCCATTCGCGAGGCCAGCAACGCCCTGTCCAGCCACCTCCGGCGCTATCGCAAGAAATACCTGCCCGCCGCCCGCAGCGAGGGGAAATTCACCACCATCGCCGGATTTCTGCGCCAAAGAAGCCCGGAAAACCGTCTGCATATCGACGACGCGGCGATTTTGGACTTCTGGTGCCTCCATTGCCAAAGCAAGGAATTCAGAGGATATCGCGCCGTGTTTGATCAATTCACCCGTTTCATGGACTCGCTGGAAGAAGCCGGGGCACGCATGGCCGTGGACGATGCCACGCCGCTGGGTCTGGACCGGGAGGCCGGAGAAATCGACATCGCCGACAGCGACCGCTCCGAACCGGCCCCGCCCGGTTGGACCTCGCCGCTCCTCGCCTTCGATCAGCCGCCGCTGTCCGACATCAAGTTCTTCAAGGGCAGCAGCGAGCGCAAGCCGCTGGAACCGCTGATGACCCATGGCCCCCATGCGCTGCGTCTGCCGTTGGCCTTTTTGCGCTACGATATATTCGGTCAGGTGCAGGCAGGCATCACCAACGATCTGCAAGTGGGACGGGGAGCCGACTCGGTGGCCCGACGGATATCCTGCGCCGAGGCCGAACCCTATGACCAACGCCGGGATCTATTTCAAAAACTGGCTGACCATGTGGCGCAACTGCAAAAGGCCACCCTGCATATTCTGGCTCCGGAAATGCCCGAGACGGCGGACAATGTGATCCCGCTGGAAGACGCCGCCCGGGCTTTCAAAACCCTGACCCGCAAGGGATTCGATGAAACCGCTGCGCGCCGGGAGGCGTTCCGGGAGGCGGTGGACGAATTGGTGCGCCTGGGGGACCTGCTGGCGGGATACCTGACCCTGCTCGACCGCCTGGATCGACCAACCGACGGCCTGCATACCCAATTTCAAGCCGACCAGGACATTTTCCGCGACCGCTTCCAGGCGCTGTATGGAGACCCCTCATGATCACCTATGACGTGACCCCCGACCTGCTCGACCGCGCCGCCGCCCTGTTCGGCGACCGCGCGGCGGCGGACGACCTTCTCACCACGACGCGCCGCGCCGCCCTGCCGTCCCCGGCCCGCTTGTCGGCCTATGCCCAAGGCAGCTTGTCCTGGCCGCAGCCGGATCTGGAACAGGCGCTGGGCCGCCATCTGCCGCTGCGCCGTGCCTTTCGGGCCATGGTCCAGGCCGCCGCGACTCACCATGTTCCACGCGCCCGGGCCGCCAGCAGCGAGGCCCTGCCGACCCGCGAGGGGACAGACTGCCGCCTCAGCCTGCGGGAGTCCCGAGCCGAGCCGGATCAGCTCTATCTGGTCGTCGAAATTTCCGGCACGCCGCCAGAGGGGCCGACCACATTGGTCATCTGCGACAGCGCCGACAACATGACTCAGATCGCCCTGCCGACGCCGCGCAAGGGTGTGGTCCAGGTGATCCTCGACCGCCAGTCGGACGCGGTACGGATGCTCGCCGACCCGCAAACGGAGGCTTATCTCCGGTGAAACGCTGCGCCGTCTTCGTCGCCACCACCGACGGGCCGGTGCGCATCGAGCGCATCACCGCCGAAGCGGCCCCCCAATCCATGGTCTGCCTGGGACGCAGCTCCGAGGTCCTTTCCATCAGCGGCGACTATGACGATTTCGTGCGCCCGGGCAGCGGGGTCATTCTGCGCGAATGCAGCAACGAGGGGGAACAGGCCTACCGGCTCGACATGTCCGGCCCGATCAGCGGCGGGCGGTCTTGGCAACTGGCGGTGTTTGCCGCCCATGTGCTGCACCGTTCCGAACATATGGCGCTGGCCCCGGAGCGCGACGCCGACTTGATCCTGTGGCTCACCGGCACCGTCGATTACGACCTTCACGTGGGCGTGGTGGATCATCTGCCGACCAAGATCGCCGCCGCCCGCCCCCACTTCGAAGCTTGGGCCGTTGCGGGGATCCCGGTCCTGGCGGCCTGCGCCGGGGACGCTGAAGCCGCGATGTTGCGCCAGGCCGAACTGCCCGGACAGGTGGAGATTCTGGGCCTACAAACGGTGCAGGATCTGCTCGACCGGCTGCCCCTCGGCCCGACGGAACTGCGTCCTCTTTTCACTCCCGTGCCAGTCCCGACGCCGAAACGGCGCTTTCCCTGGCTGTTTCTGGCCGCCAGCGCGGCGGTGGCCGGGGCGTTGGCCTTTCTGTGGCCCCGCCCGGCGGTGGAGCCTCTGCCTGACGTGCCTTTGCTCCACCTGAGCAGTCCGCGCGGGGCCACGCCGGTCTATCATTTTGGCGAGCGCCTGGATCTGCGGCTGGTGCTGGCAAATGACGCCTGGGTCTATTGCTTTTATCATCAGGCCGACGGCACCACCCTGCAACTGCTGCCCAACAGCCATTTTCCCAAGGCCCGGCTGTTCGGCGGGCGCAGCTACGATCTGCCCGGCGCCGACCTGTTTCCGTTCGACCTGCAAGTGGCGCCTCCGGCAGGCGAGGAACAGGTGATCTGCTACGCCGCCGACCGGGACATCACCGCCGAACTCAGCCCGGCCCTGCAAGAGGGCCATTTCGAGGCCCTGCCCGACAGCCTGACCCAATCAAAAATTTCGACCGCGCGGCTGCGTTTGACCGTCGCGCCATAAAAAACCGTCTCTCCCTCCTCCCTAGCCTGCTCAGGCAATGAAACAGAGGGTGAGACCATGTCCAAGACGACCTTTCATCAATCCACCACCGCCGTTTTGGCCCTGCTCGGTGTCCTGAGCCTCGGGGCCTGCGTCACCCAGCCGCCCGCCGCCGATGCGGGTATCGGATTCCGCGAGGCTCGGTTCGCCGAAGTCTCCGCCATGCGCGACTATCGCAAATGCCGCGACGACGCCCTGACCCTGGATCGTCAGGCCCGCGAAGCCAGCGACGGGGCCAAATATCTGGCCAGCGCCCGGCTTCTCGAAACTTGTGAATCCGACCTGGGCCCGGAAGCCGCCGGGGTGGCCAAGGAAGAACGCCTTCAGGCTTATGCCCTGAGCATTCAGAATTATCTCAAGGGCGGCGACCTGATGAGCGCCCGCACCAACCTGGATCGCTTGAGTCAGGCTCATCCGGGGGTCGATCTGTATTACCCGGACGGCTCCTCATTCATCGACACCATGGAAGTGTTGCTCGGCCTGCGCCCGGATCATGCGGTGGCCCGTTTTTCCGATGCCAACGTCAATTCAGACCTGAAGAGCGAAATGCGCCGGGTTCAATATTGGCAGAGTCACTAGAGCCGGGAGGCCATTATAATGAAACGGTCATATAAGAACATCCTTGCCGCCTTGATGATGAGCAGCGCCTTGACCATCGCCGCCGCCCCCAGTTGGGCCAGCCCGTCCTGGACACCCCAGGCCAGCGAACGGCTGATCAAGCTGCCGCCGAGCTATCTGCAGAAATCCATCGACAATGATTTCGCGCGCTCGGAATTGGGGCAGGCGCTGACCGGCACCGAGCAAGACCTGACTCTCAAGAACGGCACCCTGGCCGACCTGCAACGGGCCATTGGGAGCGCTGAAGGGGATGTCCGACTTGAGCTTCGGCACCAGTTCCTGGCTGAGAAACGAGCCTATCTGAACCTGATATCCCAGCGCAACGAACTGCGCCGCAAGCATTTCGAGACCAAGCGCAAGCTGTTTGATCGCATGATCGACCGGCTGGCTGAGAGCGAGGAAGATCCCACCGGCGCCCGGCAGGAGTTGATCGCGCAACAAGAGGCCGCCCATCAGCGTTTCAAGTCGTCGGTCGATGTGGTTGATCAACGGATCTTCGAAACCAGCATGGCCAGCGAAAGCAAATACGCCAGCCAATACACAGCCAACATGGATGCCATGGGCAAATTGCTGGCCCGCATTCAGTCCCACGAGATGAACCGCGACGTCCACGACGACGACGGCCAACCGCTGACCCGCAAGGAGCATCTGCGCCGCATGGCCGCCGACATCCAAACTGAACTGGCGATGCTCGACCAGGAAGAAGTGATGATCGGCTACATGGCCAAGCTGGTGGCGCTGGACGCCATGGTTCTGGCCGAAGACGGACTGGATGCCGAACTTGCCGATTCCGATGCCGCCGCCGTGGCTTCGCCGGTGGCGACTCTGCCCTATTTCCTCAACAACTGAGACACGGGAGATTTCCGATGACCCGCAAGATCCTGCTTTCCTCCGGCCTCGCCCTCGGGCTGCTGGCCCTCGCCCCCCCGGCCTTTGCCGACACCCTGGAGACCCTGGAGCGGGAACGGGCGGTGACCGTCGATCTGATGCTCGACCCGGAACTGACCGCCCCGGACCGCATGGGCAAGCTGGCCACCGCCCAGCGCCGACTGGTCGATCTGGAGCGCATGGTGCTGCGCGACGAGAGCCTGCGCGGCAAGAACACCAACACCGTGCGCATGGCGTTCAAAAATTATGACGTCACTTTTCTGGCCCATGGGGCGGTGGAGAAAAACCGCACCATGGTCGACAACTGGCTCGATCAATTCGGCGTCAGCACCGAAAGTCTGATGGCGGCCCATGTGGGGAGACGGTGACATGCGTCGTCTGCTCGCTCTCGCCGATACCGGCTCGCGCGTCGTCAGCTACCTGATCGGCGGGCTGACCCTGACTTTGGCCATTGCCGTCTGGGTGACGGCCAGGGACCCGGGGGCGTTGGCGGCCTGGACGGTCAATGTGTTCGGCGGCACTTTCCTGGTGTTGCTGACCGGACTGATCTTCGTCAGCCTGTTCGCCTGGACCCGCATGGGGCAAAGCCGCTTCGATCCGACAGCCCGCGCCCTGTGGCTGGAAACCGGTCTGCATGGGGCGGGAGGGGTCGCCACCCTGGCCCTGACCTATACCCTGTTCGGCATTTCCCTGGGCATCGGCACCCTGGCCGATCAGACCCTGAGCCCGGAAACCGTGGGCGGCATCATCCGCGAACTGACGCGGCATTTCAGCATGGCGTTTTTGACCACCGTGGTCGGCTTGCCTGTCTCAGCCCTGTTGCGGGCGTTGTTGCTGATCACCGACCGGCGTCTCGACGCCAAGGAGGCCCTATGAAATTCCTCATGTTCAATCTCGTGGTGGGCGGTGCGTTAGTCTATTTGATGGTCTTCGGCGGTCCCACCGGGCTGCCCCTGACCCGAGAGATGTTCCCCGACCGTCCGCAAAAGATCGTCGCCCAACAGATCGAGGTGCCCGCACCGACACCCGAGCCCCAACCCGCCCCCCAGGTGGCCGCGCTTCCACCCGCGCCGGTGGTTCCGGCGGTGCAGGCTCCGCCGCCGCTGCCCGAGCCGATTCCCGTCGTCACGCGGACCGTGCAACCGGCCCCCAAAGGAGACTCTCCTGGACACGCCCCGGTCGCTGTCTCGGAACCGGAGGTCCCCAAGACCGATCCGACCGAACGCCGTCGGGCCTTGCAGGATCTGGTCTCGGACATGGAGCGCCTGTACGCCGAGAAAATGACGAGGTAAGGTCATGACCTGGGCACCGCTGAGCAATCACCTCTCCCTGGCTTTGAGTTTGGCCCTCGGCCTGTTCCTGATCGCCCTGATCTGGCCGAGAGAGCAGCCGATTGTTCAGCGGCCCGCCGCCGAGGTGACGCACGCGAATGAGCGGAAAGCGCCGCCCCCGGCCACCCCCTCATTCACTTTGCCACCGCCCCCCGTGGCCCCGGCTGTCGTTGCCCAAACGGAGGTTTCTCCCCCCACCGTCGCGGGTCCGAAACCTGCCCCGGCCCCGAGCCCCACGCCTTCAGTGGCTCCAGTTGCCCCCCAACCATTGCCGACTGTATCGCCGACTGCTTCGACGGTCGCAACGCCACTGCAACCGGCTCCCATTCCAGAGGTGAAACCCACCGTCGCCGACATTCAAAAGGGGCGCACCTTGTTGCGGGTTCTGGAGCATGGCCGGGGACCAGGAATCGAGATCGCCTGGCCGGATGGGGCTGCGGCCCGGGAGCGCCTGTTCGGCCTGCTGGATCGCTGCCATGGCATGAAGGTGGCGGTGTTGGACGAGTCGGGCAATCTGTTCACCCTCGAACAGGCCCCCGGTCAGCGCTGGGAGATCAACCTGGACCGCTACAGCGGCTTTCTGCGCCAGCCTTCAGGGCAGACGGCACGGAGCGAGGAAAATCTGGTGCGCGCCATCCGCCGCCGTCACGGCCTGAGCGGCGGAACCCCGGTACGCATTTTTCCCCGGCATGCCGACGCGGCGCTGCTCGGCGGCCTCGAACAGCGGATCGGGGCCAACTATGCCGACAGCCATCAGATTCGCGCCACCTATGTCCTGAACGGGGATCGGCTGCGGATCGACGGGCTTCAGGTGGATGGCGCCCCCCTGCCCGGACGCATCGACCTGGGCGGTTGCGGGAGGCGGTCATGAACAGGCTGGGGCTGGCGGTCGTGTTGCTGGTGTTATTGGGCGGCTGCATGCAGACCGGCTACCGACCGATGACCGACACCGACCGTCAGACTCCGCAGCCCCCCCTGTCCCGCGAGGTGCTGTACGACCTGGACCGGGAATTCCATCGCGACCCGCCGACCTGTGTGGTGGTCCTGCCTGCGGAGGGTCTGGACAATCCTCTCGCTGCACAACAACTGACCCAGGCCTTTGCCCGGCGGCTGGCCGGGCGGGTGGAACGGGTCATCACGCCGCTGGCCCGACAGCGGCTGGAGCGACAACGGGGATTCGATCTCCAAAATGCTGGAGACCGACGCCGCTTTGCCATAGACCAGCGTTGTCCCTTCTACGCCCGCGCCACGCTCGGCCATCTGGAAGACTCTTTTATGGTGGTCTGGAGCGAACGGCAGGTCGGCCTGCGGCTGGAACTGTTCCGCGCCTCCGATGACCGGCGGCTGTGGCTGGCCGCCCATACGGCCCGGCGCGGCGACGGCGGACTGCCCCTGTCGCCCCTGTCACTGGTCGCCAGCGCGGCGACGGCGGGGGCTTTTCAGGCCGATGCGGAAGTCATGGAGTCGCTGATCGACGACGCCCTGCGGCGCATGATGCGCACGTTGCCCGACACGCGCTAGCCCGAGTCATTCACTTAAAGATGTATATGCTGCGGCTTTTATCTATACTCTCCTAAAAATATCCAAGGGTACGTCAATGATCCGATTCGTTCCGTTTTACGCCCTTCTTGTATTTCTTTCGGCTTTTGAAGCGCAATCCGAACCGCGCAAGTCCATTTACTGGGGTCTCATCGACTATGCGCCGTTCGATGGTCCCGACGGGATCGAAAAGGGCTATTACGGCAGTCTTTACCGGCAGGATATCCAGCGCCTGCTGCCCGATTACCAGCACAGCTATGTCACCGCCAACGTGGAACGCTTCTGGTCGCTCATCGCCGAGGGACAGACCCTTTGTTTGATCGGGGCCTACGACAAGCCGGACCGGCGCCAGGTCGCGCTGTTTTCCGAACCCGATTACCTCTATATGCCCATCTCCATACTCATGCGGGCCGAAACCCTCGAAAAGCTGGGGCACCCCACGTCGCTGTCCCTGTCCGAACTGCTCAATGATCATCCGGACCTGACTCTGACCATCGGGCTGGGCCGTTCCTACACCCAAACGCTCGATGAAATCATCGCCCCCCATCGCGGTCGGCCCCATGTGATCGAACTGACGCAAACCGACGCCATTTTGGAGGCGCAGATCGGCATGCTGGTCTCCGGACGGGCGGATTATACCCTGAGCTATCCGGACGAGGCGCGGCTGGGGCTGCAAAATGCCCACACCGATGGCCCCCTGCCGCGCGCACTGGAAGTCCGCGAGGAGACCGAATACCTTCATTCCCATGTGGCCTGCACCAAGGGCGAATGGGGGGCCGAGATCATCCGCAGCGTCAATGCCATCCTGCCCACACTGTACCGGGACCCGGGCTATCGCGGTCATTACGAATCCTGGCTCGACGAGGGCATGCGGCCCACCTATCGTCTGGTCTGGGACGACAGGCTGTTGAAGAGCACGAACTAGATGAGTCTCCTGGATCGCCTGAAAACCCTGCGCGGCAAGTTTCTGCTCCTATTGCTGCCGCCGGTCATTCTGGCCACGATCCTGGTCTCCGGACTGTTCGTCGCCCTGACCTATGGGCAGATGCAAAATGAATTAACGGCCAAGCAAACCCATTTGAGCGAATTCATGGGCTCCGCGCTCGCCGAAACCATGTGGAACTTCGACAAGGCCGGAACCCAACGTTTGCTCGATGCCCTGCTGTTGACCCAGGATGTGGCGGGGGTGCGCATCGTCGACACCAAGGGGGTTCTGGTTGCGCAATCCGGTGCCCCGCCGGGCACCGACTGGTTGACTACGCGCACCCCGGTGACCTTTCAATCGGACGCCAATATTTATCGTCTGGGCACCCTGGAGGTGGTGTTTACCTTTGATCGGGTTTCCAAGACCCTGACCGAACAGATCACCCGCAATCTCCTGCTGCTGGCTTTTCTGGTGTTCGTCCTGCTGGTCAGCGCGCTGCTGGCCAATCGGCTGATTATCGGGCGTCCCCTGGAGACCCTGCTGGCCCAAATCCGGCGCACCGAAGCGGAACATCGGCATGTCCCCCTTGAACCTTTGACGCGGGACGAACTGGGCGATGTGATCGGTGCCTATAACCGCCTTGTGGCCCGACTGCTGGACAATGAACAGACCCTGATGGCCGCCAAGACCTCCGCCGAGGAGGCCAATACCGCCAAGACCCGCTTTCTGGCCGCAGCCAGCCACGACCTGCGACAGCCGCTGCAAGCCATTACCCTGTATCTGGAAGCCCTGTCCGCCGGGACCGGTGAAGAGAAAACCCGGGACCTGGCCCGGCGCATCACCCGCACCACGGAAAGCCTGCGCCTGTTGCTCGATGAAATTCTCGACATTTCACGCCTTGATGCCGGATTGGTGCAGGTGCAGCCGGAGGTCTTTTCCCTGGGCCGCCTGTTCCACAAGTTGGCCGAGGAATTCGCCCCGGTCGCCCGGCGCAAGAACCTGCAATTTCGCGTCGTCGCACCGCGCGCCCATGTGCTGGCCGACCCACGGCTGACCGAAATTGTGCTGCGCAATCTGGTCAACAATGCGTTGAAATATACCCCCAAGGGCAAGGTCCTGTTGGGGGTGCGGCGTCGGGGCGGCGACTTTTCGATCGAGGTCCTGGATAATGGCCCCGGCATTGAACCGGCCTTCCAGGAACGGGTGTTCGAGGAATTCTTCCAATTGGACAACCCGGAGCGGGACCGCCGCAAGGGCCTGGGTCTTGGGCTGTCCATCGTTCGCCGAATCGCCCAGGTGATGCGGATCGAGATCACCCTGGTCTCGCATCCCGGCCAGGGGACCTGCTTTTCCTTCATCCTGCCGCGCTTCGAGAGTTCCATCGAGCCCATCGGCACAGGAGTGGAACCGGATCGACCGAGCCGCCCGCTGAATATCATGCTGATCGACGACGATCTGCTGGTCCGCGATGCCACCCTGTCCCTGTTGAGCGCCTGGGGGCATTGCGCGGTCGCCGATTGTTGCGCCGACCCGGACCATCCCGACTTTCCCGGACTGGTCACGGCGTTCGGGCGACCGCCTGACCTGTTGCTGGTCGATTACCGTCTGCCCAAGGGACGCACCGGCACCGACGCCATCGCCGCCCTGGTCTCCGCCTGGGGTCACGGGGTGCCGACCCTCATCATCACCGGCGACACGGCCCCCCAACGGCTGGAAGAAATCGGACGCAGCGGCCACCCGACCATCCACAAGCCGGTTGATCCGGTCCAATTGCGACGGATATTGCGTCAGGTGGCGGAGCGGGGCGTGGTGGGATAACTTTTCCCGGCCAGCCGTTTCTGCTAAACCGGACCTCCGCTGACGCTCATATCAAGGACATCTCCCCATGCAGTCACTCTGGTCCGACTCCGACGCCCGTACCGCCGTCGCCCATTATGGCGCGCAAGGAATCAATGAGGATTGGGCTTTGCGCACCTACACCACCCGACTGCTCGGCTCGGTGCCGGAGCTGGTGCTGCATGGCGGCGGCAATACCTCGGTCAAGACCACCTTGCCCGATCTGGTGGGCGATCCCACAGAGGTGCTCTGCGTCAAGGGGTCGGGCTGGGACATGGGGACCATCGAACCGGCGGGACTGCCCGCCGTGCGCCTCGCCCCGCTGCTCAAGCTGCAAGGCATCGACAGCCTGAGCGACGAGGAGATGGTCAATCTGCAACGGACCAGTCTGATGGAGGCCAGCGCCCCCAACCCCTCGGTGGAAACCCTGCTGCATGCCTTCATTCCGCATAAGTTCATAGACCACACCCATTCCAACGCGGTGGTCGCCCTGACCGACCAGCCCAACGGGGCCGATCTGGCACGCGAGCTCTATGGCGACCGCATGGTCATCGTGCCTTATGTGATGCCGGGCTTCTATCTGGCCCGCGACGGATACCGGGCCTACCTAGATCAGCCGGATGCCGAAGGGCTGATCCTGGTCAAACACGGTATATTCACCTTCGGGGCGACGGCCCGACAGGCCTATGAGCGGATGATTGATCTGGTGACATTGGCCGAGGAACGGCTGGCCCGAAGCGGCCCGAAAGTCTTTGCCGTTGCCAAGTTGCCGGGCGACGTGGCAGATGTCGCCGACGTGGCGCCTATCCTGCGCGGTCTGATGGCCGAGGACCGGGGCGAGGACCGGGAACCCGGGCGCATGCTGCTCGATTTCCGCACCTCCGACGCCATCCGCGCCTATGTGGACGGGGTGGACCTGCCCGACTACAGCCAACGCGGCACGGTGACCCCCGACCATGTGATTCGCACCAAGCCCAAGCCGTTGATCCTGCCGACGCCGCGCGCCGGTCATCTCGATCAATTCGCTCACGAAGCCCGCGCCGCCCTGGAAGCCTACAAGGCGGACTATCACGCCTATTTCGAGCGCAACAACGCCCGGTTGGGCGGCATCAAAACCGAACTGGACCTGTTCCCGCGCATCGCCCTGGTGCCCGGTCTGGGACTGTTCGGCATGGACAAGTCACATGGCGGCGCGGCCATTGCCGCCGATCTGGCGGAGACCAACATAGCCGTCATCACCGCTGCCGAGGGTCTGGGCCGCTTCGATCCGATCCCCGAGTCCGATCAGTTCGATATGGAATACTGGTCTTTGGAACAGGCCAAGCTGGGCAAGGGTAAGGAAAAACCCCTGGCGCGGCAGGTTTGTGTAGTCACCGGCGGTGCATCGGGTATCGGGGCCGCCACCGTGCGGGCCTTTGCCGCCGAGGGCTGCGAGGTCGTGGTACTCGACCGCGACGGCGACGCGGCACAAAAAATGGCCCAATCGGTCAAGGGGCTGGGGCTGGCCTGCGATGTGACCGATCCCTCGGCAGTGCGGGCGGCCTTCAATCGGGTCTGCGCCACCCTGGGCGGGGTGGATATCGTGATCTCCAATGCCGGGGCGGCCTGGCAGGGCCGCATCGGCGAGGTGGACGACGAAATTTTGCGTCAAAGCTTCGAATTGAATTTCTGGGGACATCATACTGTTTGTCAAAATGCTGTACGCATCATGACCGCCCAAGGAACCGGCGGCTGCCTGCTGTTCAATACCTCCAAACAGGCGCTCAATCCGGGCAAAAACTTTGGCCCCTACGGATTGCCCAAGGCGGCCACTTTGTTCTTGATGAAGCAATATGCCCTCGACCATGGGCGGGACGGTATCCGCGCCAATGCGGTCAATGCGGACCGCATCCGTTCCGGCCTGCTGACCGACGACTTCATCGCCGAACGGGCGGTGGCGCGCGGCGTCAGTGAACACGACTACATGGCGGGCAACCTGCTGGGTCGCGAGGTTTCCGCTGCCGACGTGGCACAGGCTTTCGTCGATCTGGCCAAGGCGCGCAAGACCACGGCGGCGGTGCTGACGGTGGATGGCGGCAATATCGAAGCGTCGGTGCGCTGATCATGAATCGCACCGAGGCCGCCGAAACGGTGATCCATACCGCCCTGGAGATGAATCGCCAGGGTCTCAACCGGGGCAGCGCGGGTAACGTGTCCCTGCGTTTCGAGGACGGCTTTTTGGTCACGCCTTCCGGGCTGCCCTATGCCGCTCTGACGCCACCGGACGTGGTGTGGGTCGGCCTCAATGGCGACTGGGACACCTCGGGCCGCAAGCCGTCCAGCGAGTGGCTGTTTCACCGGGATATCTATGGAGCGCGTCCCGAAATCGGAGCCATCGTCCATACCCATGCGTCTTATTGTTCGACTCTGGCTGTCCTGGAACGGGATATTCCGCCGTTCCATTACATGGTCGCCGCAGCGGGTGGCGACAGTATTCGCTGCGCCTCCTACGCCACCACCGGCAGTCAGGCTCTGGCCGAGGCGGCGGTGACGGCCTTGGAGGGTCGTTTTGCCTGCCTGCTGGCCCATCACGGCATGATTGCCTGTGGCCCCGACGCCGCCCGGGCGCTCGATCTGGCGGCCGAGGTGGAGGATCTGGCCCGGGTCTATGTGCAGGCCCTGAGCATCGCTGAACCGCCCCTGCTCGATGCCGACGAGATGCAGCGCATGCTGGACATCTTCAAGACCTATGGGGCCAATGCGCAACACAAATAAAATATTGTGTCCCTATATTAATAAGGCCCTCTTTGTAGAGCCCGCAAAAGGAGCCCTACAGATTTGCCTCAAAAAACTCGAAGGTTCGTTGCCAGGCCAACTTTGATTGCGCCGCGCGAAAATCCGGGCGGCGGTCGCAGTTGAAGCCATGCCCCGCGCCTTCGTACAGATGCACCGTCACGTCCGGATAGGCGGCAGCGACGGCGGCCCGGTTGTCGGGCGGAATCAGCGGATCATCGGCCCCGAAATGCATCATTACCGGACATTGGGGGTGGTCCGTGCCGACGAATTGCGGCAGATGGCGACCGTACCAGCCGACCGCCGCGCCCACGGCGGGCACCCGGCAAGCGGCGAGGAAGGTCACCGAACCGCCCCAGCAGAAGCCGGTCACCCCGACCCGACCATTTGGTGCCACGAACTCGGCAGCGGCGGCAATATCGCGCATGGGTCCGTCCCAGCCCAGTTGCTCGACGATCTCCCGTCCGGTGGCGACGCCCTCGGGGTCATAGTCGAGTTCCACCCCCGGCCTCACCCGGTCCTGCACCGCCGGAGCGATGGCCGTCCAGCCCTGCACCGCCAAGCGGTCACAGACATCGCGGATATGACCATTGACCCCGAAAATCTCCTGCACCACCACCAATGCCCCCTTCGGGTCGTCGTCGGGCCGAGCCAGATAGGCGGCGCACGAATGATTGTCGGCCGCCGTCAATTTGAGGATTTGCCCCATAGCGATCTCTCCCAATCCCTAATTTCGACAAGTATGACCACAGCTAAAATACTCCTTAACGGCAAATGAGTCTCGACACCACATTGCGAGCAGCATAAAATCTCTCACAGCCTTAAGGTGAATCAAGGGGTCCTCATGCGTATGTACCGGACACGGACTTTGTTCGGAGTGTTGGTGCTGGGCGTTCTGCTCGGCGGCTGTCAGACCATGTCCGGAATTCAAGAGGACCTGCAAAAGCTCGGGCTATCTACTAGGTCCGCCGTTTCCTCGACAACCCCCAGTTCCGAACGTTCTGAAACAGAACTGGATTCCGCTGCCGTCCTGGCTCAGGCGCAAAAGGATCTAGAGGGCTTGAATTGGCCGCAGCCTCAAGAGACCTGGACGGACCTGCGTAACGTTCTCGACCGCACAAGGACCAACTTGCAGGATCTGGCGGGAGCTCCCGAATCGGAATCCGTGCGCCAACGGCTGCGCAGCTTCGAAACCCAATTGCGGCAAGATGCCCCGACGCTCTTCGCCCGCCATGACCTGATCCATGGACGCTCCTTTTTAAAGATCTATCCTATTGATCTCGATGGTCCAACGTTGTTTGACGCCCAATGGGGGAGCCTTTACCCGAAATTACAAAATGCATCGCTGGAAGACTTAAGCCACTTTGCCAGCACATATTCCCGAACCGACCTCGGCGCGGCTCATCGAAAAGAACTGGTCCAGATGTTCACCGAGCGTCTGAAGAGTCGGAACAAGGGAAGGGATGATCTGGAGACCCTCCTGGCCAATGCCGAGTTGGCCAAGTCCGCCGGATTCGAAGGCGCGGAGCTGGACTCTTCGACCATCGGCTTTGTCGAAGCCACCAGCAAGACTCTGCTGCGGGAAAGACAGGTTGATTTCCCTGCTTCCGTCGATGTGGATCTGCCGGTGAACTCGGAAAAACTTTCCCTGGATGAGGCCATCACCCCGTACGACGGAAACGGGCCGCGTTTTATCGTTGTGTTCGAAGTGGCCCTGGCCAAGGCCACGCGCCGGGTGATGAGCCTGAAAGAAGTGCCCTCCGTGGTCTTTATCGGTAACCGTTATGGCACGGGCGTGATGACCGCCGACGGGCGGGTCGTCGAGGATGTCAAGGACCCCACGACAGGCACCACGTCACCCTCGGTCAATCCCCTGGCCATGGAGGATTACGGCATTACCGAACGTCGGGCGGTGGGAGAGCCGGTCGCCTATCGTTATTCTTTCAGCCTGGCCGACATTCGGTCGCGCAAGAACATGACGGTCAACTATTACATTGTGGATCGCAAGCGACGCGATTTTTTCAAGTCCACTTTCGATGCCTTTGAAGAGCAGCGCTACAATGTGGCCTACAACGTTCTTGCCGGCGATCCCAAACGCAATCGACTGGATCAGGATTACGATACGGAACAGGAAATTGATGATTTCGAGAGTGGGCCTTTGGCCGTATCCCTGAGCCAACTGCTGACCCACTACAAGAACAATCGCGACAAACAGAACAACCGAACCAGCCTCTCCGCCCTGCGTCAGGTCCTACAGCGGGATCGCAATGCGGCTCTGGCCAATTACAAGGCCAACACTTTCGATGCGCGCCCCCTGAACGATCCGCGTTTCGATTCCGTGGTCGCGGTCTATACGGGTAAACGGGGCATGGGCAGCGGGTTCTTTGTGGCCCCTGACATTGTTCTTACCAACTGGCATGTGGTGGAAAACCAAAAAGTCGTTGAAATGAAAATGTACGATGGCCGGGAAACCTATGGCACGGTGCTGGCCAAGGACGTGCGGCTGGATGTGGCCCTGGTCAAGGTGCAGGATCGCGGACGCCCGGTGGCCTTTTACACCGGCCGCGATCTCAGCCCCGGCATGGAAGCGGATGTGATCGGCCACCCTTATCGACATCTCTTCAGCATCACCCGGGGCATCGTCAGCGCCATCCGCAAGGAGCCGAGCATCAACCTGCCCGGCGGCGCCGGCGATGAGGTCCTTTTCGTGCAGACCGACGCGCCCATCAATGGCGGCAATTCCGGCGGCCCGCTGTTCCATGGCAACAAGGTGATCGGCATGAATACCTGGGGATACCTCGGAACCGACGGGCTTGGGTTTTCCGTTCATTACGCGGAAATCCTGAATTATCTGAATGAGCATTTATCCGGTTTCCATGTGGACCCGGCGGGAAGGAGCTGAGCATGTCCAAGATTGTAATCACCCGGGGATTGGTCATCTTCCTGCTTTCGACTTGGCTCGTCGCCTGCAACAGCTCGCCGCAGCCGCGCCTGGGCATGGTCGAGACCCCGGAAGGCAGCGGTCTCATGTATGGCTCGACCATCGAAAACAATCTGGTGACCGATGCGGCCTTTTATTCAAATACCAAGATCAAGATCCGCACCCGCAACACCTCTGGCGACCTTGCCTTTGATTTGGACGACCTGACCAAACGGCTTGAGCGGGCCATGATTTCCAAGGGATATGAGCCGACCCAAGGCGATGATTTCGGTCTGCTTCTGGACGTCAACGTGATGCACAGCGGCCATATCCAGGAACGGCTGACCTACGAATACGCCTTTCTCGGCGGGGTGGCGGGCAGCTTGGCCTCGGCCCGTGGCAAGGCCCGTGATTCCCAGGACCTGGGCGCGCTGGGCGGGGCGGCCCTGGGGGCCATCATCGGTGACAACATCACCGAGGATACCTACATGATCATCGCCAATGTGACGTTCGGCGTGGTCAAGAACCGCACCGTCTCCAAACGGCGGGTCACCTTCAGCCGCAGCACCAAGATCAAAAATCTGGACGATCCGGATGAAGACGAAAAGGAGGTCATCAGCGGCTTCAAGCGCACTTACCATACCAACCTGGCCGTTTATGCCGGGGGGCGCAACGTCAAGCAGCGGGAAATCACCGAAGGCGTGCGCAGCCGAGTGATTCGGATCGTCAGCGACTTCCTATAAAGGGGACAGATTATTTAACAAGATTGTCCAACTGGCGCTGCCGGACTTTCGAGGCGATTGTTTTTTCCGATGTGGAGTAGACCAGCCAAATTTCCTTGCCGTCGCTGTCGATGCCTTGACCGTGCCCCCCAGTTTCAGAAGTCTGGATGAAATCCACCTTGATCGTCCGCCCATCCGAGCATGTTGCGCTCGCTTCTCCCGCTCCGCCCGTATCAACGAACAAACTGGGACGGCTGATCACTTTGCTGCTTCCCTCGCATGTGACGCTGCCGTCTGCGGAGGCCACATCAATGGAGCCCCGATCGAAGCTCACGATAACGGAGCCAAAAAAAGTTTGGCCCGATCCCACAAACTCGCCCCCCACATGATATTTTACGCATCCTGTTACCAAGGTCACCGCGAAGAAACCACCGATAAACCCAAGCCACTTTCGCATATCCGAACTCCCCCACGAGAATATATTATGGATTGTGACTGTATCGAATCCCTATGCAGACAACAATAGCATATGATATTTTTTCACACGTTGTGGCGAAGAATAGTATCAGCGAGGACCCCATGCAGACAAGCTTCCCGACCCCCCTCCCGCCCCTGGCCTTGATTGCCGGATGTGTTGTGTTTTTCACTGCGGGCTGTATTCAGGCCACGCAATTTGCTGAAAAATCCCGTGGCAACAAAGAAATCGAGGCCCAATGCGAGGCGGCCATGGGACAGGCCAACCTCAGTGTTCTTGACGGAAAAATGGCCTACCGCCACGACGAAATACCGACACGGGAAATGCTGCTGATCACTGATTCCCCGACCCAGGACGAAGTGGACGCCGTGCAGCGGCTGCAGCAAGTCAAGGAAACCTGCAAAAAAATGCGTGAGGATGCAGGCTACACCACCAGCGCAACGGAAGACCTCATGGAAAGCCGCCGGGCCAAACTTCGCTACGGCCTGTTCAAAGGTGAGATCCCGTTCGGAGTTTATAATTACGGCGTGGCCCAAGTTCTGCGTAAGCAATCGTCCTTTCAGGCTTCTGCCGACGAATCTTTCGAGGCCGGTCGAAAAGCGGGCCAGCAAAAAGCCATGGCCGAGTTTTCAAACATGAACAACCAGATGCGATACAATAGCTACATGAACACCCCGAAGACCTGGAATTGTTACGCTTCCGTCGGGGGGTCCAGTTATACCTGTTACTGACCCGGCTAATAGGCCGTTAGTTCCGCCCCGCCCAGTTCCAGGGAATGCCGCCAGAACTGGTCCTCGCGCTCGAACAGGCGATAGGTGCCGCGCGGCCCCCAGGACCCGGCAGGATAGGTATTGATGAACTCGCGCTCCATGGACCAGACCTTGAGCACCGGATCGACCACCCGCCAGGCCCATTCCACCTCGTCGATGCGCAGGAACAAGGAATGGTCCCCTTCCATCACATCAAGCAGCAGTCCTTCGTAAGCGTCGAAGTCCTCTTCGTCGTTCTTGCGATAGGTGGCATCCAGACTCATGGTGCGGGTGGAGAGTTCCAGGCCCGGTACCTTGACCTGCATTTCCAGCTTCATGCAGTCGTCGGGCTGAATGCCGAGCATCAGCCAGTTGGGGCGCGGCGGCTCGCGACGCACCTGACGCAGCAGATCCTGCGGCGGTGACTTGAAGCGGATGGAAATGGCCGAGGCTCCCTCCTTCATGCGCTTGCCGGTACGCAGGAAAAACGGCACCCCCATCCAGCGCCAATTGTCGATGAACAGTTTCATCGCCGCATAGGTCTCGGTGGTGCTGTCCGGAGCCACGCCGGGTTCCTCCAGATAGCCGGGCACCGGATTGCCGTCGATGGCGCCGCTGGCATATTGCCCCCGAAAGGCATGGGCATGGACGGAACTTGGGGTGATCGGGCGGATGGCCTTGAGCACCTTGACCTTCTCGTCGCGCAGATGTTCCGCCGCCATGGACACCGGCGGCTCCATGGCGACCAGCGCCATGAGCTGCAACAGATGGCTTTGGATCATGTCGCGCAGCGCCCCGGAGCCCTCGTAATAGTCGGCCCGATTGCCGATACCGAAAGTTTCCGAATGGGTGATCTGCACATGGTCGATGTAATGACGGTTCCACAGCGGCTCCAACAGAATGTTGGCGAAGCGGAACACCATCACATTCTGCACCGTGCCCTTGCCCACGTAATGGTCGATACGGAAAATCTGTGGTTCGTTGAGATGCTTGTAGAGCCCCGATTGCAGAGTCTGGGCGCTGAGCAGGTCGTAGCCGAACGGCTTTTCGAACACCACCCGCCGGAAGCCGCTGGTTTCCTTGAGCAGACCGACCTTGCCCAACTTGTCGATGATGTTGGGGAATTCCGCCGGACGGACCGACATGTAAAAAGCGATGTTGGGCGGAAAGGTCGCGGTATCTTCAAGTTTTTCCTTGAGCTTCGGATAGGCGGTCTCGTCACCGATGGGATTGGGGTGATAATGCAGGCGCTGCCGAAAGCGCTCGAAGGCCGTCTTGTCGTAGCCTTTGGGATATTTGGCCTTGAGGATGTCGAGCACCTGATCGAGCCATTGCGCGTCGGTCCATTCTTCCAGGCTGGAGGCCAGGATGGCCATGTTGTCGGGCAGTCGCCCCGCCACTTCCAGCCTGAACAGCGCCGGAATCAATTTGATCCGCGCCAGATTACCTCCGGCACCGAAGATCATCATGGTACAAGGGGGAAGCGTCAGAGTCATTTGCCGTCTCCGCTGCTTTTCACCGCATGACCCCCAAAGGCGTTGCGCATCATCGACAACAGCTTGAAGCCGTAGCCGGTCTCATCTTGGCTGGCAAAACGCATTTGCAAAGCCAGAGTCAGCACCGGAGCCGCCACGCCCTGATCAATGGACTCGACGACCGTCCAACGGCCCTCGCCGGAATCCGCCACATAGGGGGCAACATTTTCCAGATTCTGATCACCCTCCAGGGCCTCGGCGGTGAGATCAAGCAGCCAACTGCGGACCACCGAAGAATGTCGCCACAGCTCGGTAATCTGGGCGAGATCGAGCTTGAACTCTTGCTTGCCGCGCAGCAGATCCAGCCCTTCGGCCAACGCCTGCATCATGCCGTATTCGATGCCGTTGTGGATCATCTTGGTGAAATGGCCGGAGCCCACCGGTCCCACATGCGCCCAGCCGGTATCCGCCGCCGGTGCCAGGGCTTGCAGAATGGGAGTCATGGTGGCGGCCACCTCGGGGGTCGAACCGACCATCAGGCAATAGCCGTTTTCCAGGCCCCAGACACCGCCCGACGTCCCGGCGTCCATGAAGCCGATGCCCTTTTCGGCCAACATGGCTCCGTGCCGTTGGCTATCCTTGTAGTTGGAATTGCCGCCGTCGATGACGATGTCACCGGACTCGAGCATCTCCCTCAAATCCTTGATCTGGCCTTCGGTGATGTCACCGCTGGGCAGCATCACCCAGACGATCCGCGGCGCGCTCAGTTTGCCGACCGCATCGGCCACCGATGTGGCGGCGATCATGCCGGACTCCTCGGCCAAGGCGGAAACTGTACCGGCATCCCGATCATAGCCGACCACTTCGATGTTGCCTCGGCGTAAACGCCGCGCCATATTCCCGCCCATCTTTCCCAAGCCGATCATTGCCAGACGCATGTGCTTTTCCTTTTCCCAGGCTGAACAGAAACATCGTTTCTGCAAATTTGTTGGTATATGCTCATATTAATACGCAAATATTTTGCGATTCCCGAAGGATGATGCGCCGGAATTCATGATGACTCAAGCCCATCGCGACAACCGTTGGCATTCCCACCTCGACACCACGTCCCTGGCCGTGGCCGTGGCGGCAGAAGTTATGCGTGCCGCTGACCGGGCCATCGCCGATTCCGGGGCGTTTCATCTGGTCCTCGCCGGTGGGAGCACGCCGCGTCGGGTCTATGAACTTTTGGCGACTCTTCCGGCCGACTGGGCACACTGGCATATCTACTTCGGCGACGAGCGCTGTCTGCCGCCCGATCATGATGACCGCAACAGCCTGATGGCCGCCGAAAGCTGGCTCGAAAATGTGGATATTCCCGCTGGCCAAATTCATCCCATGCCCGCCGAGCTGGGGGCCGACGCCGCCGCCCTGTCTTATGCGCGGGCGCTCGACGGAGTCGGGATGTTTGACCTGGTGCTCCTGGGATTGGGCGAGGATGGTCACACGGCGAGCCTGTTTCCCGGCCAGGATTGGGGCGAAGCCGCCGACGCTCCCGATGTGCTGGCGGTCTTCGACGCGCCCAAACCGCCGCCGGAGCGCCTTTCCCTGAGCGCCCGTCGGTTGAGCGCTGCCAGGCAGGTGATTTTCATGGTCAGTGGCGAGGGCAAACGCCACGCGGTCACCGAATGGCTGAAAGGGGAGCCGATCCCCGCCGCCGCCATCCGCCCCGAACAGGGGGTGGAGGTGCACCACGACTTGATGGGGATTTGAGTCGGCTTAGCCCAAAATCCCTTCCGCCTTGACCTCGCGGCATTCCTCGAAGGCCAGGACCGGGCAATTGTCACATTTGCCCTGCTTGCGAAGCAACCGCCGCAGGGTGCGGATGGCGTCCTGTTTTTCGTCGAAGAAGTGGTTATTGCCGATGGCGCGGACCAGATGGGTGCGGCTGACCGTATCATAGACAACGGGATTCAGTTCGGCGAAGTAGAGACCGCCGCCCAACTCGTGCAGGCGCTCCGCTTCGTGCAGCAGCATCTCGGTCCCGCTCAGGTCGATCAGGCTGATTCCAGTGCCGATGATCAGGATGTGATAGATCCCTTCCTTGTCATAGATATGCTGGATCTCTTTCTGAAGGTGATTGACCGAGCCGAAATAGATCGACATGTCGATGCGCAGGATCTTCATGTCCGGGCATTCCTTGAGGGGCTTAGTCCTCACGTCGGTCAGCTTTTTCTTGCCATAGACCGGATCGAAATCAGGGGCCAGGGAAACGATTTCCGGATGCGACGTGCGGGCCAGAAAAATGACCAGCGACAGGAAGACGCCCAGGTAAATGGCGAACTCCAGTTCCAGGAACAAAGTCGCGCCCAGGGTGGTCAGCAGGATCGAGGTTTCCGCCTTGCTGGACTCGATGACATGTTTGATCTGTTTGAGGTCGATCAAATTATAGGCCACCACCAGGATCACCCCGGCCATCGCCCCGACCGGAAGATAGGCCGCCAGAGGCGCAACCAGCAACAGCACGCCCATCAGGAACAGCGCCGCAAAAATCGCCGACATGGGAGTCTTGGCCCCGGCCGAATAGTTGACGCCCGAGCGGGTAAACGACCCCGACCCGGCATAGGACGACAGGAAGCTGCCAACCAGATTGGAGGCTCCTTGGCCGATGAATTCCTGATTGCCGTCGATGCGTTGGTGCGATTTCGAGGCAATGGCGCGACTGATGGAAACAGCCTCGATCAGACCGAGCAGAGCGACGGCGAAGGCCTGCGGCGCCAACAGCTTAATGGTGCCAGCCGAAAGATCGGGCAGCGAAAAGGGCGGTAGATGGGCCGGAATTTCGCCGACCGTGGTAATGCCTGCGTCCGCTCCGCCCATGGCGATGGCGACAAATGCGCCGACGATCAGCGATATGAGCAAATTCGGCAGTTTGGGTGCGAACTTTTTAATGGCCACGGCAGCCACCAAGGTGGTCAGGGAAACCACCAATATCGCAGTGTTGGTATTGCCGATCTCGTGCCAGATATCAGCCCAGGTATAAAGGAACGACTCGCCCCGTGGCACATGTACTCCCAGCACGTTCTTGGCCTGACTGGTGGCAATCAGAATGGCCGCTCCGGCGGTGAAACCGACAACCACCGTATGAGACACGAAATTGACCAATATGCCCAATCGCGCCAAACCGAAGGCCAACTGGTAGACCCCGGCTAGGAAGGTGATGGTCAGGGCCAGAGTCACGAACTCCTGGGACCCCGGTTCGGCATGGCTGCTGACGGCGGAAAAAATCACGATCGAGATGGCCGTCGTCGGCCCGGAAATCAGGTGCAGCGACGAGCCGAACAGGGCGGCAACGATGGGGGTCACCATGGCCGTGTACAGACCGTATTGCGGCGGCAATCCGGCAATGATGGCAAAGGCCACGCCTTGCGGCAAAACAATGACCGCTCCCGTGATGCCCGCTATGAGATCGGCCCGCAAGGTCTGTCGGTTGACCATCGGCAACCACGCGAGAAAAGGCAGGAAGATCTGGAGTGGAATACGGGGAATACGGGGAATTCGCAAAGCAGTCATGTCGAATCGATCTTTCCTCAGCCCGAGCCTAGCTCTTGATTTTCGAAACAAAGAACCTGTGGCGTACGACCCAAAAGGTACCGCGCCAGCCGCTTCGAAGAAGCATGGAGATGGGGGATTATATACCGATCGACTTAAAATGGAACACTAAATTAGCAACATCTCATATAATTTCAGACATTGAAGCGGAACAGCATGATATCGCCGTCCTTGACCCGGTAGGTTTTGCCTTCCTGGCGCATCTTTCCCGCTTCCTTGGCCCCCTGCTCGCCATTGCAGGCGACGAAATCGTCATAGGCAATGGTTTCGGCCTTGATGAACCCGCGCTCGAAGTCCGAATGGATCACCCCGGCGGCCTGCGGGGCCAGGGCGCCGCCAAAAACCGTCCAGGCCCGGGCCTCCTTCGGTCCGACGGTGAAAAAGGTAATCAGGTGCAGCAACTCATACCCGGCCCGAATGACCCGGGTCAGTCCCGTTTCATGCAAACCGAGGCTTTCCAGAAATTCGCTTTTTTCCTCGGCGTTGCCCAGTTGTGAGATTTCCTCCTCGATGGCCGCCGAAATGACCACGCTGGCCGCGCCTTCTTCGCTGGCGCGCCGGGCGACGATGGCTGAAAATTCATTTCCTTCCGCCGCCGAGTCCTCATCGACGTTGCAGACATACAAGACCGGCTTGGCGGTCAGGAGTTGCAGCATATCGAAGGCTTTTTTCTCATCGTCAGCCACCTCGACCAAACGGGCCGGTTGCCCCTCGCGCAGCAGGGCCAGGGCACGCCCGACCAGATCCAATTGCAGTTTCGACTCCTTATCGCCGCCGCGCGCCTTCTTGACCAACGAGACCTCACGCTTTTCCAGGCTCTCCAGATCGGCCAGCATCAATTCGGTTTCGATGGTCTCGATATCGCGCAGGGGATCAACCCCGCCATCCACATGAGTGACATTTCCGTCCTCGAAACAGCGCACCAGATGCAGCACCGCATCCACCTCGCGGATATTGGCCAGGAACTGATTGCCCAGGCCCTCGCCCTTGGAGGCCCCGCGCACCAGCCCGGCGATATCGACGAATTCCAATTGGGTCGGCACAATCCGTGCCGACTTGCCGATTTTGGCAATGGTATCGAGCCGCGAATCCGGCACCGCCACCCGGCCCGAATTGGGCTCGATGGTACAGAATGGAAAATTGGCTGCCTCCGCCGCCGCCGTGGCGGTCAGGGCGTTGAACAGGGTGGACTTGCCGACATTGGGCAGGCCAACGATGCCGCAATTGAAACCCATTTCAGTCGTCCTTCTGTTTTGGCGGTTGCAGGGCCAGCGCCACCCGGTTCATGAATCCGCTGTCATCGCCCCTGACCAGCAGCGGAAACTGTTCGGCCAGCGCGTCGATCATCGGAGTCAGCCAGGCCCCGTCGGCCTTGGCGAAATCGGACAGCACATGACCATGAACCCGCTCCTTGTCTCCCGGATGGCCGATGCCCAGGCGCACCCGTCGATAGTCGCGGCTGCCCAGATGAGCGTCCAGACTGCGCAACCCGTTATGGCCGCCATGACCGCCGCCGGCCTTGATCCGCAGCTTGCCCGGTTGCAGGTCCAGGTCGTCGTGAAACACCAGCAAGCCGTTGACCGAGATCTTGTAGAACCCGGCACAGGCCGCCACGGCACGACCGGACTCATTCATATAAGTCAGTGGCTTAAGCGCGTAGACCTTGACCCCGGCCACCATGCCCTCGGCCAGTTCGGCCTGGAACTTGTTGCGCCAGGGGCCAAAGGAATGGCGGCGGACCAGTGCGTCCACCGCCATGAACCCGATGTTGTGGCGGTTCCCGGCGTAGCCCGCACCCGGGTTGCCAAGTCCCACCACAAGCAACATGGCCTAGGCTTCGGCCCCGGCGTCGCCCTCGCCTTCGCCTTCCTCGGTCTCCGTCTCCATGCCCGACGGCGCAACGACGGTGGCGATGGTGAAGTCGCGGTCGGCAATGGCGGGCACCACGCCTTCCGGCAGGGCGATGTTGGAGATATGCACCGAATCACCGATGTTGAGCCCGGTCAGATCGGCGATCAGGGTCTCGGGGATGTTATCCGGCGAGCAGATCAGCTCCACCTCGTGGCGCACCACGTTGAGCACACCGCCGCGCTTGAGGCCCGGCGAGGCCAGTTCGTTGATGAAGTCCACCACGACCGCCACTTCGATGCGGTCTTCCTTGGAAACGCGCAGGAAGTCCACATGCAGCGGAACGTCGGTCACCGGATGGAACTGCACGTCGCGCGGCAGAACCTGATAGGATTCCGAGCCGAGCTTCAACTGGACCATATGGGAGAAGAACCCCGGGGCGTGCAGCCGCTTGTGCAACTGAATGGGTTCCAGGGAAATCATAATTGGTTCGGTTTTACCGCCGTAGATCACAGCGGGGATGCGTCCGGCGCGGCGCGTTGCTCGGGCTGCCCCCTTACCGGCCCGCTCCCGCACTTCGGCATCCAAGTTCACGATGTCACTCATCGACATACTCCTAAATAATAAACAGACAACGCTGGCCTCCAGGGGTGCCAGCGCCTCAACAGGTCCGCCGCCCCGTTGGGCGGGACGGCGGCGGTGTTATAGCCTCAAATGAAGAGACTGGAAACCGATTTTTCCTCGGCAATCCGATGCATGGCTTCGGCCAGCAGCGGGGCCAGGGTCAATTGTTCCACATTGGACGCCACCCGTACCGCCTCGGTGGCCTGAATGCTGTCGGTGATGACCATCGAGCGCAACGGCGACGACGTCACCCGCGCCACGGCGCCCCCGGACAACACCCCGTGGGTGACATAGGCCGACACGCTGGCCGCACCGGCCTCGGTCAGGGCCACGGCGGCGTTACACAGGGTGCCGGCGGAATCGACGATGTCATCGACCAGGACGCAATGCCGCCCCTCCACTTCGCCGATGATATTCATCACCTCGGACACCCCGGCCCGTTCGCGACGCTTGTCGATGATCGCCAGATCGGCGTTCAGCCGCTTGGCCAGGGACCTGGCCCGCACCACGCCGCCCACATCCGGCGACACCACCATCACATGTTCGCCGTGATAGGTTTCCTGGATATGATGGACAAACACCGGGGCGGCATAGAGATTGTCCACCGGGATATCGAAAAAACCCTGAATCTGTCCGGCGTGCAGATCCAGGGTCAACACCCGGTCGGCCCCGGCGACGGTGATCAGGTTGGCCACCAGCTTGGCCGAGATGGGCGTCCGTGGTCCCGACTTGCGGTCCTGACGGGCATAGCCGAAATAGGGCATGACCGCCGTGATCCGCCGCGCCGACCCGCGCCGCAAGGCATCGAGGGTGACCAGCAATTCCATCAGGTTGTCATTGGCCGGAAACGACGTGGATTGCAAAACGAACACATCGGCGCCGCGCACGTTCTCTTCCACCTCGACGAAAATTTCCATATCCGAGAAACGGCGCACGCTGGCCTTGGTCAACGGCAGACTCAGATAAGCCGAGACGGCATCGGCCAGGGGCCGGTTGCTGTTGCAGGAAAGGATCCTCATGATCGCCTCGCGCCCTGTTGTGCCCATACCCCGTAAAGCTCAGTGGGACCAGTCGCGGAACTGATGCCGGAAAGCGAGCGGAATGTACCAAGCTGACTTATTTCTGTAAACGCCCTTCCGACCCGGATGGGAATTGTTGTTGCATTCGACTCCAGCGGATCAGCAATTCCACCACACCATCGGCCGCGCCGTTGGCCGCCCCGACCGCCGTCGCGCCCCAGCGATCATAAAGGATGGCCGCCCGAATCTGATTTTTTTGGTCAATGGTGCCCAAGGGCCGCCCCTCGGAGTCGAACACCCGCCAGGAAATGCCAACCGTCGGATTGGCCCCGCCGCCCGGTTCCACCGAAACAGTCGCCTCGACCACATGCGTCGCCTGCTGCGGATCGGTGGTGACATTCACCCCGGTCCGCGCCAGGGTGTTTTCCAGGGCCAGGGCCAGGGCGTCGCCGCCGTCACCCGGCGCGCCCTCCACCGGTCCGACAAAAACCACGGGCCCCCGAGTCGCCACGGGCCGCCGCGACGACTCCTGCGGCTCCGGCTGCGGCACATCGGCAATGGTCGGCGGCAGCGGTGCCGGGTCGACCGGCGGCGCGGCCTCCACCGGCGGCACCGGCGGCACCCAGGGCAGCGGCAGTTTCGGCAACAACAGTTCGACCGAGGAAACCCGCTTGATCTTGCCGTGCACCGGGGTCACCGGGACGAACACATCGACCATCCCGCTCACCCCGCCCAGGGAGCGGCGTTCGGCGGGGGATCGCGGCAGGCCGACCACCCGGGGGGCCGCATCATCAATCAGCGCCAGCAGCACCCGGGGGTCCGCGTTGTACCACTGCGCGGTCGAGCCGCCCAGACGCTGACGCAGCAACGCCAGACCAATTCCGCGCTGATTCTCCAACATCCAATCAAGGACCGCCGCATAGGGGCCGCTGGTCACCTCCGGGTCGGTGACCACCCGACCGCGCAAGACCAGATCATGGGCCTGCGCCGGGTCACGGGTTATTTGCCATCCCCGTTCCTGCAAGGCGGTGGCGAGACCGCCGATCAGCAGGCCGCGCACCGCCACGGGTGCACCTTCCAGGGGCGGCAGGTAGCAGGTCGGCGGCCCGACCGGGGCGGGCGGAGTCGCTGCTCCCTGCGGGGCGCAGGCCGCCACCGCAAGCAACAATAATAAGCTGGGGATCGCCCGCCACATCACAGCATCGCCGTACAGGCCACCATCAGGCCGATCACCGAAATGCTCAGGAGAAAATAGATGTGCGGCATTTCGAGCTAGGGCTCCAGATAAATGGCGGAGAGTTGGCGACCATAGTCCGGCTCGCCCTTGTGGGTGGTGCGCCGGTAGCTGAAAAAACGGTCGGGCTCGGCATAGGTGTCGCAGGGGGTGCCAATGATATTGCGCAGCCCGGCCCGTTGCAGACGCATCATCACGCAGGCGGCCAGATCGAACATGTGATGCCCGGGCTTGCGCGACGGCAACAGGTAGTTCTCATTGTGCTTGTCGATGCTCAACAGGGCTTCCACCATGTCCGGCCCCACTTCGTAGGAGCGTTGCTGGATGCAGGGTCCGACAGCGGCGACGATATTGGACGGCTTGGCCCCCCGCTCGACCATCGCCTTGACCGTTGCGCCAATCACCCCATCCACCGCGCCGCGCCATCCGGCATGGGCGGCGGCGACCACCCGCGCCTGCCCATCGGCCAGCAGCACCGGCGCGCAATCGGCAGTGAGGATTCCCAGCACCACGCCAACCTGGCTCGTCACCATGGCATCGGCCTCGGGCGGATCACCGGTCCAGGGACCGTCCACCGCCACCACCCGGGCCGAATGCACCTGATGGACGGTCACCAGGGCGTCCGCCGGTCGGTCGATCCATTGCATGGCCCGGGCCCGGTTGGCCATCACCCGCTTGCTGTCGTCCCGGGAGCCCGGACCGCAATTCAACGAGGCGTAAATGCCCTCGCTCAGGCCGCCCTGGCGGGTGAAAAAGGCATGGCGGACGCGCGAGACCGCGTTCAGTGAGGCGACGGTCAGAATCATGATGCTTCAAACCCCGGCGGACAGGCCATTCCCGGTGCGACCACGGCCAGAGCCTTGAACAGCAGCCCCATTTCATCGGGATGCACCAGACGATGATGGGCCGTCATGATTTCCCGGCGCTGCGCCTCGTTGGCCTTGTCCAGCAGGGCCTGGGCGCGCATCTCAATGCCCAGGGCCATCAGGAAATGTCCCTGAGCGATGGGGCCGAAGCAGCGCCCGCCGCCCATCTCGGCGGCGTCGGCCAGGGCCTCGAAATCCACATGGGCGGTCAGATCGACGTCCCCCGGCTGACCCAGCACATCGGCATATTCCTGCCCGCGCACCGCCTGCAAGGTATCCCCATAGCCGCTTTCGCCGTGCCCGTAATCAATGATTAGCGCAGCGCCGCCCTGGGCGGCCAGCCGCTCGCCGATGGTCTTGACCAGGTTCAGGCTCTCGGGGCTCATTTCCTGAATGCTGCCCTCCGGGGCCGGGCCGAGGCGGGCGGTTTCCTCACGCGCCAGGGTAAAACAGAATCCCCCCGCCGGATCGACCGTCACCAGTCGCTCGAACCAGCCCTCGTCGGTGCGCTCGAACTGACGAATCGGCAGGGCATCGAAAAATTCATTGGCGAACAGAATCATCGGCCCTTCCGGCACCTCGGCGAAGGTTTCGCTCCAGGTCGGCGCATGGGGCAGATCGAGACGTCCCAGGGTTTCTTTCTGCACCGCCGTCAGGGTCGGGCTGATCTCCACCAAATGCGGCCGCACCGCCTTTTGGAACGCCGGCACCGCCCGCGCCGCCCGCAAGGCATCGGCCATCAAGGTGCCGCGCCCCGGCCCCAATTCCACCAGATTCACAGTTTCAGGCATGCCCATGGATTGCCAGGCGACAGCACACCACAGGCCGATCAGCTCGCCGAACATCTGCGAGATTTCCGGAGCGGTGATGAAATCGCCCGCCGTGCCGAACGGGTCGCGGGTCATGTAGTAGCCGCCCCGGTGATGGGTCAGGGCAATGCCCATATATTCGGCCACGGTCAGCGGTCCGTCCTCGGCAATGCGCTCTTGGAGAAGGGTACTGATTTCACTCATTGCGGACTCCCTGTGACAGGTTGGGCGCGCCAGACAAGATACAGGCCCAGCAGCAGCATGGGAATGGACAGCAACTGCCCCATGGTGAGGACATCCCACAGCAGACCGACCTGGGGATCGAACTGGCGCACCATTTCGACGGCCATGCGCGACAGCGCATAGCCGATCAGAAACACGCCGGTCGTCCGTCCGGAATGGTGCCGCCAGAGGGTCGAGCGGGCCACCAGATTGACGATGACGAACAGCACCAACCCCTCCAGCGCCGCTTCGTAGAGTTGGCTGGGATGGCGCGGCAACGGCCCGCCGCGCGGAAAGACCATGGCCCAGGGTACATCGGTCACCCGGCCCCACAACTCGCCATTGATGAAATTGGCCAGCCGACCAAAGAACAGCCCGATCGGGGTGACGCAGGCCACCACGTCGGTGAACGCCAGAAACGACAGTCCCCGATTGCGGGTGAACAGCCACATGGCCAGGGTGACCCCCGCCAGCCCGCCATGAAACGACATGCCGCCGTGCCAGACCTGGAGGATCTGCAACGGGTTCTCCATATAATAGGAGAGATTGTAGAACAGCACGAAGCCGATCCGGCCGCCGAGAATCACCCCCAGCGTGGCCCAGGTCATGAAATCATCCGCCGCCACCGGATCGAGATGCAGCGGCGACCGCCTGCCGAGGCGGCGGATCAGCGCCCAGCCGCCGAGCAGCCCGGCGATATAGGCCAGGGCATACCAGCGCAGGACCAGCGGGCCGATTTCCACCAGCACCGGATCAATCTGCGGATAAGGGATGACGAGACTCATGCGGCGTTTCGGTCCTCAGCGGTAGGGGTCGTCCGTGTCCAGATAAAGTTGGACATAGTTTGTCACGCCCTCTTCCAGGGACGTGAACGGGCGGTCGTACCCGGCGGCCCGCAGGCGGCTCATATTGGCCTCGGTGAAATACTGGTACTTGTCGCGGATGGACTCCGGCGTCGGCACATAGGTCAGATCCGGCTCCTGGCCGAGCGCCCGGTATACTGCGGCGGCCAAATCCTTGAACGGGCGCGCGGTGCCGGTGCCCACGTTGAACAGGCCGCTGACATGGGGATTGTCGAGCAGCCAGAGCACCACATCGACACAGTCCTCGACCCACACGAAATCACGCATCTGGCCGCCATCCTCGTAGTCCGGATGATGGGACTGGAACAAAGGCGCCGAAAGTCCCGCCTTGGCCTTGGGGTAGACGTGGGCAACGACGCTCTGCTGACCGCCCTTGTGATATTCATTGGGGCCATAGACGTTGAAGAATTTCAGCCCGGCCCATTGCGGTGGAATCGGATCGCCATCGAGAATCTGGCGAACCGCCGCACGGTCGAACAAATGCTTGCTCCAGCCGTAGGGATTCATGGGCCGCAGGCGGGCCAGATGCTCCGGCGCGGAGTCGTCGAGGAATCCATTGGCCCCATCGCCATAGGTCGCCGCCGAGGAGGCATATATAAAGCGTACCCGATGCAGGGTGCACCAGTGCCACAGATCCATGGTCAGGCGGAAGTTATTCTCGAACACCTTATCGGCATCGAATTCCGTGGTCGAGGAGATGGCCCCCATATGGATGACCGCCTCGATTTCCACCGACTTGCCTTCGAGGAACTCGAACAGGCGCTCCGGATGCACCACATCCTCCAGTTCGCGCTTCGCCAGATTGCGCCATTTGTCGTTGGAGCGCAGGCGGTCGCAGACCACAAGCGCAGAGGTCCCACGCTCTTCCAGGGCTGCAATGATATTGGACCCGATGAATCCGGCACCGCCGGTGACCACGATCATGGGACACCTCTTATGTATATGGCTAAGGGCTTATATAAGTACCGGGTGTTTTATAGGCTTCTAGAACCGTCGCGACAAGGGGCCGCGCACCCGGTTGCGCCGACCGGCGCTCCGGGGCATAATGCGCCCCACACGCGACCCTTGGAGAATTCCCATGCAGACCCGAAACCCCTTGTTCGATGACATGGCGCGACTGGCCAATGGAGCCATGAGCACCCTGACCGGCATAAAGGACGAGGTGGACACCATGATCCGTCAGCGTCTGGCGGACCTGCTCTCGGGCATGGATCTGGTGACCCGCGAGGAATTCGAGGCCGTGCAGGCCATGGCCGCCAAGGCGCGGATGGCCAACGAGGATTTGGAAAAACGCCTCGCCGCCCTGGAGGCCGCCGCCCCGGCGAAACCGACGACCGGCAAGAAATCTGCGGCAAAGGACGCCGACTGAACAGGCATTAGACACCGGAAATTTGTATATTTTTCGGCTTTGTCCCCATAAATCCTTATAATTTAGCGAACCTGTCACAATCAGGCCCTTGCACCGGGACTCGGCTTCTGGCAGGCTACCTCTTGTGTTGGGAATGCGACGTTTCCACTACATTTCGCTAACCCCCCAAGATCTAGCGGTTAGCGCCATGAACGGAGAGGAAATCGCATTTCCACCTGCGACGGGTCTCTCTAAACCGCCATAGGAGGTGGATCGCAACCATGTTGAGTTTGCAATCGAACACAAGTCCGGTCACCAATCCCATCGACACCGTGGAACAAGTGATCAGTTCCTACGATTGGTCTTTCGATCGTCGGAACGATGAGGAAATGGCGGTGCAGGTCCCCGGGCAGTGGTGCGACTACAGCCTATTCTTCGCCTGGTGCGAGGAGGTCAACGCCCTGCATTTCACCTGCGCTTTCGACATGCGGGTTCCGGCCAAGCGCCGCCAGGAAGTGCACGACCTGCTGGCCACCATGAACGAGAAAATGTGGCTCGGTCATTTCGGCATCTGGGATGACGAAGGACTGCCCATGTTCCGCCACGCGGTTTTGCTGCGCGGGGCCGATGGGGTCAGTCAGGGGCAGATGGAAGATCTGGTGGATATCGCCATCGCCGAGTGCGAGCGTTTTTATCCGGCCTTTCAATATGTCATCTGGGGCGGCAAGTCGGCCCCCGACGCCATTGCGGCGGCGATGATCGAGACCGTCGGCGAGGCCTGAACCGTCATGCCTCGCTTTGAGACTCCGCCACTGCTTCTGGTCGGTGGCGGCAAGATGGGCTCTGCCCTGCTGGCCGGTTGGTTATCCCGCGGACTGGCCCCGGAACGGGTGCGGGTCATTGAACCACACGCGGAATCGGCGGCCCGGGTTCGCGATGGCTTGGGCGTCACCGTCCATGCCACCGTTGCCGAGCTGTCCGGAGAGTTCGACCCTGGCCTGATTACCCTGGCGGTCAAACCGCAAGTCATGGCCGAGGCGCTTTCCGCTTACCGACCGTTTGTCGGGACGGTGGTTTTTCTGTCCATTGCCGCCGGTAAGACCATCGGCTTTTTCAATGCCAAACTGGGAGCCGACGCGGCCATCGTGCGGGCCATGCCGAACACCCCGGCCGCCGTCGGGCGCGGGGTGTCCGCCCTGTGCGCCAATCCCCGTGTCGATGCCCAGGGCAGGGCGTTGTGCGAGCAGCTTTTGGCGGCGGTCGGCGAGACGGTTTGGTTGACCGACGAGTCACAAATGGATGCCGTCACCGCCCTGTCCGGCTCCGGTCCGGCCTACGTCTTTCTGCTCGCCGAGGCGATGACCCGGGCCGGGGTGCGGGCCGGGCTGCCGGAAGCCACCGCCGAATTGCTGGCCCGGGCCACGGTGTCGGGGGCCGGAGAACTGCTTCGCCAATCCCCCGACAGTGCCAGCCAATTGCGGCTCAATGTCACCTCCCCCGGCGGCACCACGGCGGCGGCCCTGGAAGTCCTGATGGCCGAGGGCGGATTGCCGACCCTGATGCGCGAGGCGGTGGCGGCGGCGGTCCAGCGCGGTCGAGAATTGGCCGGCTGAACCTTGACCTTGCGCCATGGTGATAACACATTTTCCGGGTAAGACCGACACAGGCTCACGTTACTTTGGAGGTCCGCTATGCCCCGCCCATCTGATTCCCCCGACAAGTTGATCGACGACGCCCTCGCGCTCGCCGCCCGCGACGGCTGGAGCGCGGTGAGCTTTCATGCCCTGGCCAGTTCCAGCGGCCGCACATTGGCTCAGATTCGAGAGCACTTCGCCAGCCGCGAAGATCTGCTGCGCACCTTTGTCCGCCGCACGGATCGCCGGGTTCTGGCTCAAGGCAACGGCGAAGGCGAAACGGTTCATGACCGTTTGTTCGATATCCTGATGCGTCGTTTCGAGGTTCTGACTGCGCACAAGGAGGGCCTACGCGCCGTGCTGCGCGATCTGGGTCGTGATCCTTTGTCTTCCCTGCTGCTTGCCCCCACTTTTGCCCAATCCATGGGCTGGATGCTGGAGGCCGCCGGGCTGTCCTCCCAGGGCTGGAAGGGACGACTGCGCACCAAGGCGCTCTGCGCCCTGTGGCTGTCGACCGCCCGGGTCTGGCTGAACGACGACAGCGCCGATCAATCGGCCACCCTGGCGGCACTGGATCGAAACCTTCAGCGGCTCGATGTTTTGGCGAGTTGGTGTCCATGGGAAAACAACGGCGCGCCGTCCGGGGATCTATCCCGGGAAGTGCCGACCTGAACCAGCGCTCCCCGGGCGCAGCATTTTTTTGTGCGCTGCAACATTTGCATTGACTCCGGGGATGGAGTTGCGCATACTTTTGCAAAATTGTGCACTGCAAACCTTTCCCGTATTTGCAGTTAACGGCCGGAGGATGAGGCGATGACGGACAAGACAAACCCTTTTTTCAATTTTGACATGACCAAGATGATGGCGGAATTCGATCCCACCAAAATGATGGGCAATTTCTCCAAGAATTTTGGCGACATGAAGATTCCTGGCTTGGATCCGCAGGCCATGATGGAAGCCCAACGCAAGAACATCGAAGCCCTGACCAATGCCAACAAGGTGGCCTTGGAAGGGATGCAGGCCATTGTGCGTCGGCAGGCCGAGATCCTGCAACAGACCATGGAAGAAGTGTCGGCCACCATTTCCCAAATGGCTGCGGGAGGCACTCCTCAGGAAGCCGCCGCCAAACAGATTGAGCAGGTCAAGGCGGCCTTCGAGAAGGCTCTTGGCAATGCGCGTGAATTGGCCGAAATGTCTGCCAAATCCAATTCGGAAGCCGCGGCGGCGATCAACAAGCGCTTCACCGAAAGCATGGACGAAATTCGCCAGACTCTGTTGGCGATCAAAAAGTAATCGCTGTTTTTGAACGGCATGTGGCGACAAGGGGGTGCTTCCGGTGCCCCCTTTTCCTTTCGGCTACAGCGGCAGCCTCAACTTTGCCCGCAATCCGCCCTGAGGGGATTGGCCGAGGTCCACGTCGCCCCCATGCGCCCGCATCACGTCGCGGGTGATGGTCAACCCCAACCCCACACCCCCGGTGCCCGGATTGCGGGACGAGTCGATGCGGAAAAACGGTCGGAAAACATCCTCCCTTTTATCTTCCGCAATGCCTGGCCCGTCGTCATCGACGACGATCTCCACCGCCTTGCCGCGCAGTCCGGCCCGCACGAAAACATGAGTGCCATAGCGTCCGGCATTTTCCACCAGATTGGTCACCGCCCGGCGAAAGGCATGGGGTCGTAACGGCACGGTCAGGGTTTCTTCCACATGCAGGTCGACGGATAATCCCTTGCGTCGGGCGCGTCCGACCACCTCTTCAAGCAGGTCGCCCAGGTTGGTCGGGGTCGGTGCCTCCCGTCCCTCGCCCCGGGCGAAGGCCAGATAGCCTTCCAGCATATGCTCCATCTCGGCGACGTCTTCTTCCAGTTCGCGCACGCCTTCCGTGGACTCGAGCATCGCCAGTTGCAGGCGCATCCGGGTCAGCGGGGTGCGCAGGTCATGGGACACCCCGGACAGCATGTCGGTTCGCTGGGCGATCTGCCGTTGAATGCGATCCCGCATGCGCAGGAAGGCGGTCGCCGCCTGACGCACCTCCAACGCCCCCTCGGGCTTGAAGGAGGGCACATCGCGGGCCTTGCCGAAGGCGTCGGCGGCACGGGCCAGACGCCGGATGGGGCGCACCTGATTGCGCATGAAGATCACCGCCACGCCAAACAGCAACAGCGACAATCCCGCCGACCAAAGCACGAAGACATAGGTCGTCGAACTGAACAGCCGTTTGGTCGGAACCAGCACCCGAAGCACCCCGTCAGACAGCTGAACGGTCACGATGACCTGACGGTCCAAGCTGTGGGAATCCACTTGGGCCGGGCGGGGCAGATACTCCCGCAGGGCCCGCCGCAGGGTCCGGTCAAGAATGCTGTCATCGCTCACCTCCGGCACGTTGGGCAGGATTTCTCCGGCCAGCAACGATACCTGCAACTGCATATGATCCTCGGCGATGGCGAATAGATTCTCGATCGCCTGACCGTCCGGGGCCTGATCCATCAACCGGATGATCGACGCGATTTCCCCCGCCGCGCCGCGCGCCAGGCGCAGCGACACGGTCTCCCAATGGGTGTCGAAGAAAATGAAGGCCGACACCATCTGCACCAGCAAAATGGGCGTGACGATGATCATCAGGGAGCGGCCCAGCAGGCTACGCGGCAGAATCTGTTTGACGGAGATTTTCATCTCAGTCCGGTCGCAGGACGTAGCCCTGTCCGCGTACCGTTTGCAGGTAGCGGGGGGCGCGACTGTCCGGTTCGATCTTGCGGCGCAGGCGGGTCACTTGAACATCCACACTCCGTTCGCCGCCCGCCGCGCCGCTGAGCCGGGTTAGGTCCTCGCGGGAAAAGACCTCGCCCGGTCGCGCCGCCAGGACACGCAGCAACTGGGCCTCGAAAGTCGTCAGACGGATCGGTTCGCCATTGCAACTGAGCTCCTCTCGGGCCGGATCGAAATGGATGGCCCCGAACCGCACCGGGTCACCCTGCGCGGCGTTCCTGGGGGCCGTGCGGCGCAGGATGCTATGGATGCGCAACAGCAGTTCCCGCGGATCGAACGGCTTGCTGAGATAATCGTCGGCGCCGGCTTCCAGGCCGTTAATCCGGTCCTCCGGCTCATCCATGGCGGTGAGCAGAAGCACCGGCACATCCAGACTGCGGCGCAAATCGGCGACCAGTTGCAGGCCGGTTTCCCCAGGCATCATCACATCGAGAACAATCAAGTCGAAGGCCATGGAGGCCAAACGGGTGCGGGCATCGGCGGCATCCTCGGCCGCACTGACCATAAAACCGTGATCGCCCAGATAGCGCTTCAGCAAGTCGCGCAGCCGGGTATCGTCATCGACCACCAGAATATGAGGCAGCTCATCCATGGCTCGAACTATAGCCCAAGGGAAGCGGACTGCCTATGGTCAACCGTCCATCGGCGGACGGTCGGGCTCCTCGATCATCTGACGCAGCACACGGCGGAATCCCTCCGCCGCGCCGGACCCGGACTCCCGGTAGGCGCGGGCGATGCGGGCACATTGCACGGCGGCCAGACGCTGTTCGAGGGCCTGGCCCTTGGGCGTGAGAGAGAGCAACCGCTGACGCCGGTCGTGGGGTCCCGGCTCCTGTCGGACATAGCCTTCGCGGACCAGTTGCCCCAGCACCCGGGCCAGGCTTTGCTTGGTGATCTTGAGGATTTCCAGCAGGTCGCTGACGGTGCTGTGGGGGCGGGCCGCGATGAAATACAAGGCCCGGTGATGGGCCCGCCCGAAACCGAACTGAGCGAGCAGCGCATCGGCCTCACCGGTGAAATCCCGATAGGCGAAAAACAGGAGTTCCATGGCGCGGCGCAGTTCCGGCTCACTCTCGACGTCGAAGCTATCCAAATCCCCGGAAATCCCATGCCATTTTGTGGGGCCTGCCGTGCAGGAGAATTATGTCAGTGTTATTGACATATTACCCGACCAATGGTACCCAGAGCAACATCCTTTCGACAATAACCCTCTATTCGGATCATTGTTTCATGGCGGACATCATTCCCTTCGACGATCGCGACGGTCAGATCTGGTATGACGGCAAGCTCGTTCCCTGGCGCGAGAGCACCTTGCACGTGCTGACTCACGGGCTGCATTACGGGTCCTGCGTGTTCGAGGGGGAACGATCCTACGGCGGCCAGATCTTCAAGCTGCGCGAGCATACGGAACGGCTGATCGAGTCCGGGCGCATTCTGGGTTTCAAAATTCCCTATAGCGCCGACGAGATTGATGCCGCCTGCATCGCCACCTGCAAGGCCAACAACATCGTTGACGGCTACATCCGCCCGGTCGCCTGGCGGGGCAGCGAGATGATGGCCGTCTCGGCACAGAAAACCAAGATCCATCTGGCCATTGCCACCTGGCCCTGGCCGTCCTATTTCAGCCCCGAACTGCGCGAGAAAGGCATCAGCCTGAAAACCTCGCCCTGGCGGCGGCCGCCGCCGGAATGCGCCCCGGTGCATGCCAAGGCGGCGGGCCTGTACATGATCGCCACCCTGTCCAAGCACGACGCGGAATCCGCTGGTTATACCGATGCGCTGCTGCTCGACTGGCGGGGCCAGGTTTCCGAAGCCACCGGGGCCAATATCTTTCTGGTCATGGGGGACGGCAAACTGCATACCCCGATCCCCGACTGTTTTCTCGACGGCATCACCCGGCGCACGGTCATCGGACTGGCCAAGGCGCGGGGCTACGAGGTCATCGAGCGGGCCATCATGCCCGACGAGTTGACCCAGGCCACCGAGATCTTTCTCACTGGTTCGGCGGCAGAAGTCACCCCGGTCGGCAAGATCAACGACCTGACCTTCACCCCCGGACAGATCACCCGCAACCTGATCGAGGATTATGAGCGGGCAGTGGGCAAAATTCGTTAAGCGCCTATCCGGCCGATGAGCGGCAGCTTGAGGGCCGGGGCCAGGGGATCGAGCCCGAACACCAACCCGAGCAGGTTGATCTCCAGCCCTTCCTCACGCCCCAAGGTCAGGCCGGCGAGCCCGAACACCGAAAACTGTCGGCCACTGCCACTCGGGCTGACGGCGCTGAAAGCGCCGTTCGGGAGGTAGTCCTTGCCGATGGCCGTTGGCGGTAGATCCAGTTTCAGTTCCGGCACATGGCGACCGATCCAGGCGGTGAAGGTGTTGGAATTGGGACCCGGCCAGATGGTGTATTCTGTATCGTACGGATAAGAACGCGCGGCGGCATCGACCCGTCGGATGGCGTCCTCGACGCCCGGGCCGCGCAATTCGGCAATCAATTCAGGATCGGCCCCGAACCACCGCCCATCAGCCGGACGCTGGGATACCGAAACTCCGGACAACCCTTGGCGCACCCGCCATCCGGTCACTTCGTAGACGGTGAACGCCGGGGCATGGGCCGGTTTGGTGGCGACCCAGGTATGAACGGCGAACCAGCCGCGCCAGCTCCAGGCCCGGGCCGCATAGACCTGCACCAGAGGCTCGGGCACCAGCGCCGGGTCCGGCGCGATGCCGGTGGAATCGCGGCTCGCCGTGCGCCAATCGCCGGGCGCGCAGGCAGCCAAGATGCCGAACATCAAGGACAGGAAAAATCCGCGCCGGACCATCTACAGCCCCTCGGGCCGACCGACCACGACGAAGGTCAGCCGTTGCGGATCGAGCAGTTGGCGCGCCAGACGGGCCACGTCCTCGGGGGTGACGGCATTGATATAGTCCTCGCGTCGGTCCAAATAATCCTGCCCCAGATTATGGATCTGCATGGCGACCAGGGTACTCGCCAGGGCCCCGCCGGAAGTGAAGCGCAAGGGATAGGAGCCGGTCAGATAGGTCTTGGCATCGGCCACTTCCTCTGGACTCGGGCCGCTTTCGCGCAGGATCGTCCATTGATCGCGCACGATTTTGACCGTCTCGGCAGCTCTGGCATTGGCCGTCCCTGCCTGCCCCATGTAGATCGCCGCGTGATCCATCGGCCACAAATAGGTGCCGACCGAATAGGCCAAACCTCGCTTCTCCCGGACCTCATCATACAAGCGCGAAGAAAAGCTGCCGCCCCCCAGAATGTAATCGAGTACCTGGGCAACATAGAAATCCGGGCTCTCCCGGAGCAGTCCAGCCTGGGCAAATAAGATGACGCTCTGTTGAAGATTTCGATCAATGACCGTCATCTTACCGGTCAACTGGGGCATCACATCGGGGACTGCGGCATCCAACGCGGCGGCCGGAAGTTTTCCGAACGCACGGTCAAGAAATTGTTTGGCCCGCTCCGGCGTGATGTCGCCGAACAACCCTACGACCAGCTTATCCCGCGCCAGTCGCCGCTCGACGAAGTCCCGGAAGTCCGCCCGAGTAAGGCCGGAAATACTGTCCGTCGTCCCACGGCTCTCGCGACCGTAGGGATGGTTGGGAAACAACAGCCCCAGGAGCTGCCGGGAGGCGATGTCGTCGGCATCCTCCGCCGACCGGCGACGCTCGGCCAGGATCTGCGCCCGCATCCGTTCCACCGGATCGGTATCGAAGCGCGGCGCACTCAGAGCCAACCCGAGCAAATGTTCCGCCTGATCCAGATTGCGGGTCAGGGTTTTCAGGCTGCCGGTAAACCCATCGCGCCCGGCGGCAAAAGACAGATCAATGGACAGATCTTCCAATTGCCGTTGAAAGGCTTGCGAGTTCAGATCCCCTGCCCCTTCGTCGAGCAAGGTCGAGACCATATGGGCCAGCCCTTCCTTGCCCATAGGATCAAGCGCCGCACCGCCGCGAAAGGAGAAGGAAACATGCAAGACCGGCTGACTGTGATCTTCGATCAACCAGGCTTTCAGACCCTGCCCGCCGACCACCTGTTGCACCTGGGGGGCCGCCGCGACTGGGATGCTGAACAACGCGAAACAGAGCAGAAGCACGATGCGGGTCACGTCAAATCTTTCCATCTTTGTCTTCCGGCAACAAGACCGAGGTGACATGGCCGGAGGAAGTGAAGATCTCCCGGGCCGCCGTCTCCACATCCTGACGGGTGACGGCGGCAATCCGGTCGGGCCAGCTTTCCACATCGGCGATGGACTGACCGGTGGTCAGGGCAACACCGAACATATGGGCCGCCGTGCTCAAAGATTCACGAGCATAGATCGCCGAGTCCAGAAGCCGCTGTTTGGCGCGGGCGACTTCCTCTTCGGTCACGCCCTGATCAAGCAATTTGGCAATCTGCGCCATCACCGCCTTTTCCAGCACGTCGATTTCGACGCCCTCCGCCGGGGCGGCATGAAGATCGAAGCTGGTGCGATTCAGGGCATCGCCGTCATAGGAGCTGCCGACGCTGGTCGCCAGCTTGGCCTCCACCACCAAGGCCCGATACAGCCGACTGGTCGCGCCGCCACTGAGCAGTTCATCAAGCACGCTCAGCGCATGGGTCCGGGTGACGTCGCCCTGGGCAAAGGACGGCGCGGGATAGGCCCGGCCCCAGGCTGGCTGTCCCACATGGGCATCATGCAGAGTCACCCGGCGTTCGGCGGCGAGCAGCGGCGACGGCGGACGAACCCTCTCGGGCGGGGGGGCGGCACAGCTTTTCGGGCCGTAATATTTTTCGGCCAGCGGGCGCACCTCGTCCAGGGTCACATCCCCGGCGATCACCAGAATGGCATTGGCCGGACAGTACCAGCGCCGGTAATGGCTCATGATGTCATCCAGGGTCAGGCCCTTGATCTCCTCTTCCCAGCCGATAATCGGCTGACCGTAGGGATGGTTGACATATTCCGCCACGCCCACCGCTTCCCGCAGTTGGGCGGCCGGATTGTTGCCGATGCGCATGCGGCGCTCTTCCAGCACCACCTGACGTTCCGGTTCAATGACCGGCTCCGTGAGGATCAGCCCGCCCATGCGGTCGGCTTCCATCTGCATCATCAGCCCCAGCCGATCACGGGCCACGGTCTGGTAATAGGCGGTGTAGTCGTAGGAGGTGAAAGCGTTTTCCTGACCGCCGTTGCGGGCGACGATCTGCGACATCTCGTTTGGTCCGTAATGTTCGGAGCCCTTGAACATCAGATGTTCGAGCAGATGTGAGAGGCCGCCCTTGCCCATCGGTTCGTCGGCCCGCCCGACCCGGTACCAGACCATATGGGTGACCACTGGCGCCCGATGATTGGACACCACGACGATCTGCAAACCGTTGTCGAGGGTCGCCGTCTGTGGATCGAAGATCCCGGCCTGGGCGATGGAACCGCCCAGCAGCAGGAAAAGCGCAACGCGGAACAAGAAGAGTTTCATGGCACCATCAAACCGTTATCGCTTGGGTCACAGATGGGCGGTTTCTTCGGTCCGCGCAAGCGGCGTTAATTGAAAATACCTTCCAGCCAGCCTTTTTCCTTGCGTTCGATGACCGGAGTATCCCCCGCCGTCACCGGATCGCCGAGGGCCTGATTGGCCTTGATGCGGTCGGATTCCTCGGTCGGATTGACCACTTCGCCGAAGGGTTCCTTTTTCTGCCAGAACAGCAGGGAATCGGTGAAGCTCTCTTCCTCGCGCACCAGGGTCGAGGTCTCGCGGTTGATCTCCTCGCGGATGGCCGGGTCGATGTTCTCGGCCCCGGCCTGTCGCAGCAGCGCCTGGGTCCCGGGCGTGAGACCGGTCAGCGGCGCGTTGCTTAAGGTCCGTCCGGCCAGCATGGCGCGCTTCGCCTCCAATGCGGGATCGGCGGTCTCGGGCCGTTCGGTGCCCGGAGCCGGGGGGCGCAGGCCGAAATCCGGCGGCATGCTCAGGGGAGCGCGGGAATAGACGGTGAATTCGTCCGGCGCCTGCTTGGTGCCGATCCCCAGCACCTCCTTGGTATCGCTACAGCCGCTCAGGCCCCCGGCCAGGGCACTGGCGAGAAGAACCATCGGAATCGTCCGTCTCATGGCAGGTCACTCCGTTTCATCTTCTCTCTTTGTACGGCTTTCCGCGCCGCCAAACAAGCTGTCCGCGACAAGCAGCAGCGCACCGACGGTTATGGCCGAGTCCGCCACATTGAAGGCCGGCCAATGCAGCCCCCCCACATGCACATCCAGAAAATCCGCCACCGCGCCGAAACGCAGTCGGTCGATCAGGTTGCCAACAGCCCCGCCGATGATCAACGCCAACAGCACCACCAGGGCGCGGCGCTCGGCCCGCAGCATCCAGATCACCAGCACAATGGCAATGCTCACCGCCACCCCGCTGAGAATCCAGATTGAGGCCGCAGACCCCGAATCGAACATGCCGAAACTGACGCCGCGATTCCACACCATCACCAGATTGAAGAACGAGGTCACCTCGATCATCCGGGGCGGCACCATGACCCGTTCGATGATCCACCATTTGCTGAACTGATCAAGGACCAGCACCAGCAGGGCCAGGGGCAGACCAGTGGTCAGGCGGGCGCGCAGGCTGTCCATGTTCAGACCGCCTCGGCGCAGCGACCGCAGAGTCCCTCATGGCCGTGGTCCCCTACGTCAGGCAGCACCCGCCAACAGCGTTGACACTTTTCGCCCTCGGCCAAGTTCACCTGCACCCCGACCCCGGCAACCATCGGATCGGTGAAGGCCCCGGCGGGCACATCCTCCGCCACCAGGGTAATATCCGAGGTGATGCTGATTTCCGCCAGATCCACCCCGTCCAGGGCGGCAAACTGATTGCCGGTGACGCTGACCCGGGGATGGGCCTGCAAGCTGGCCCCGATGGTCTTATCAGCCCGCTTCTTTTCCAATGCCCCGGTGACCACACGGCGCACCTCGCGCACGGTGGCCCATTTCTCGGCCAGGGCATCATTGCGCCAATCCTCGGGAATGGTCGGGAACTGCCGCAGATGCACCGACCCGTCTGCAGACGGATGGCGGGCCAGCCAAGCCTCTTCCGCCGTGAAGCAGATATAAGGGGCCAGCCAGGCGGTCAGGGTATCGAACAGGATGTCGCACACCGTGCGCGCGGCACGCCGTCGGATCGACGTGTCGGTATCGCAGTACAGGCTGTCCTTGCGGATATCCAGATAGAAGGCCGACAGTTCGACGGCACAGAAGTTATGCAGCTTGTCGAACAGCGGATGGAACAGGAAGTCGTTGCAGCCCTGGCGCACTTCGCGATCCAACTGCCACAACCGGTGCAGCACCCAGCGCTCCAGCTCCGGCATCTGGTCCACCGGCAGCCGCTCCGCCTCGACCCAGCCCTTCAGGTTGCCGAGCAGGAACCGGAAGGTATTGCGCAGGCGGCGATAGACATCCGAATGCTGCTTGAGGATTTCCGGGCCGATACGCAGGTCTTCCGAATAGTCGGAACCAAGCACCCAGAGGCGCAGAATATCCGCCCCCTGGTTATTGGTCACATCCTGCGGGCTGACGATATTGCCCAGGGACTTGGACATTTTCTGCCCGTCTTCGGCCATGACGAAGCCATGGGTCAGCACCGCCTCATAGGGGGCGCGGCCCCGGGTGCCACAGGATTCCAGCAACGACGAATGGAACCAGCCGCGATGCTGGTCGGAGCCTTCCAGATACAACGAAGCGGGCCACTTCAGATTCTCGTTGGGCTCCAGCACGAAACTATGGGTACAGCCGGAATCGAACCAGACATCGAGAATGTCGGTGACCTGATCATAATCCTCAGCCTGGTAATCGTTGCCGAGGAAGTCCTGCGCCGGACGACTGAACCAGGCATCGGCCCCCCCCTCGCGGAACGCCGCGACGATGCGGTCGATCACCGCCTGATCACGCAACGGTTGGCCGGTCTTCTTGTCCACAAAGACAGCGATGGGCACCCCCCAGGCACGCTGCCGGGAGACGCACCAATCGGGACGGCTCTCGATCATCGAGCGCAGCCGGGTCTGTCCGCCACCGGGCACGAAGCGGGTCTCGTCGATGGCCTTCAGCGCCTTTTTCCGCAGGTCGTTGGTCTCCATGGAGATGAACCATTGCGGCGTGTTGCGGAAAATCAGCGGTGCCTTGGAGCGCCAGGAATGGGGATAGCTATGGACCAGCTTGCCCTTGGCCAGCAGGTTGCCGCGCGCTGTCAATTCACGCATCACCGCCCAGTTGCCGGGAAAGTCGAACTTGCGCGGCCCCTTGACCTCCAGAACACGGATCCCGGCGAACAGCGGCACATGCTCGAAAAAGGCCCCGTCCGGCCCCACCGTGTCGGGGACGGCGACGCCATTGGCGATGCCCAGTTCCCAGTCATCCTGACCATGACCCGGCGCGATATGGACGAAGCCAGTACCCGTATCCACCTCGACAAACCCGGCCGACAGCAGCGGCACATCGAAGTCATAGCCCGCCCCGTGCAGCGGATGATGACAGACGGTCCCGGCCAGATCGGCCCCCTTGAGGCGATGGCGGATTTCATGACCCTCGATCCCGGCGGCGGCACAGACCTCGCCGACCAGCGCTTCAGCGACGATGATCCGGTCGCCTAGCACCACGACGGCCTTGTCATTGGTCGCGCCGACTTCCAGCACCACATAATCAATGTCCGCGCCATAGGCCACCGCCCGGTTGCCGGGGATGGTCCAGGGGGTGGTGGTCCAGATGACCACCGCTGCACCGTCGATTTCCGGCACCGAGGGCGTGGCGACGGGAAAGCGCACGAAAATGGTGCTCGAGGTATGGTCGTAGTATTCCACCTCGGCCTCGGCCAGGGCGGTCTTTTCGACGCAGGACCACATGACCGGCTTGGCCCCTTTATAAAGACCGCCGTTCATCACGAACTTGCCCAGTTCGCCGACGATACGTGCCTCGGCCTCGAAGGACATGGTGGTATAGGGATGCTCGAAATCCCCCTCGACGCCGAGCCGCCGGAATTCCTCGGCCTGGATGCCAATCCACGACCCGGCAAAGTCGCGGCATTCCTGCCGGAACTCCGGCACCGGGATATTGTCCTTGTCCTTCCCGGCGTCGCGGTATTTTTCTTCGATCTTCCATTCGATGGGCAGGCCGTGACAGTCCCAGCCGGGGATATAGCAGGCATCCTTGCCCATCATCTGCTGAGAGCGGTTGATCACGTCCTTGAGGATCTTGTTCAGGGCGTGACCAATATGCAGATGGCCGTTGGCGTAGGGCGGGCCGTCGTGCAGCACGAATTTCTCACGCCCCTTGGCCTCGGCCCGCAACTTCTGGAACAACCCGATTTCCTGCCAGCGCGCCAGAATCTCCGGCTCCTTCTTGGCCAGACCGGCGCGCATGGGGAAATCGGTATTGGGGAGGAACAGGGTGTCCTTGTAATCGACGCTCATGGGTTCGCTCTTCACATTGGAGGGATCGCCGACAGGATTTCCCGGGCCCGGGTGACATCCTTGGCGATCTGGGTTTGCAATTCGGTCAGCCCGGCGAACTTGCGTTCCGGGCGCAGATGCTCGATGAGGGCCACCCGCAAATGTTTGCCATACAGGTCCTCATCGAAATCGAACAGGTGGACTTCCAGGGTCACGCCGCTGGTTTCATAGGTCGGGCGGAGGCCCATATTGGCCACCCCGTCAATCCAATGGGTCTGGCCGCCCCGGTCGATCCCGGCGCGCACCGCATAAACCCCGAAGGTGGGATGGATATATTCATCCAAATGCAGGTTGGCGGTGGGAAAGCCGATGGTGCGGCCGCGTCTGTCGCCATGCTCCACCCGGCCCTCGATCTCGAACGGTCGCCCGAGAACCGCCGCCGCGCTGACCGGGTCGCCGCTTTGCAGGAAGTCGCGCACCCGGGTCGAGGAATAGGGCTCGCCGTCGTTGTCAGTCACCGCCGGAACGCAGGTGAAGCCGTAACCATGGGCCTGCCCCATGCCAAGCAGCATACTGCAATTGCCCCGTCGGCCATTGCCGAACAGGAAGTCATAGCCCGCCACCACATGGCGCGCCCGCAGCCCGCCGACCAGCACGTCATCAATGAATTTTTCCGCTGGCTGTCTGGCGAATTCCCGGTCGAACTGCAACACGACCATGAAATCCACTCCCATTTCCTCGATATGGCGCGCCTTGATGCGGAACGGCGACAGCCGGAACGGCGGTTGGTCGGGCTGAAACAACAGTCGCGGATGGGGCTCGAAGGTCAGCACCCCCCAGGGCAGCTTCGGCGTGCTGGCGCGCGCGATCAGGCCCGCCTCGCCGATTACCTCCCGGTGCCCCACATGGACGCCATCGAAGTTCCCGACCGCCACGGCGCCTCCCCGGAATTCGGCAGGCAGGTCCTTATAATGTCGATAGATGCGCATGGGGCGGGAAGGTGCCCGGCGACCGGCGTCGGGTCAAGGGGAAAAGCAGAATGTCAAGCCATCGAGGCGCCGGGCTTCCACAGCACGTCGTTCTTGCCATTATCGTTGAGATGGCGGGACAGCACGAACAACAAGTCGGACAGCCGGTTGACATACTTCAGGGCTTCCGGATTGATGGTCTCGGTCACGGCCAGCGCGGTCAAGCGCCGTTCGGCCTTGCGGACCACTGTGCGGGCATAGTGCAGACGGGCCGCCGAAGCCGCGCCGCCGGGCAGCACGAAACTGTTGAGCGGCTCCAGCAGGCTGTTGAACACGTCGATATCCCGTTCCAGAGCCTCCACCTGATCCGCCGTGATGCGCAGGTGCTTGTCCTCGCCCGACTTGGGCACCGGGGTGCACAGGTCGGCCCCCAGATCGAACAGCTCGTTCTGGATGCGGGCCAGCAGGTGATCCACATCGCCGCCGGTATAGAGGCGGGCCAGGCCAATGATGGCATTGGCCTCGTCAATGGTGCCATAGGTCTCCACCCGCAGATCGTGCTTATCGACCCGTTCCCCGTTGCCCAGGGCCGTGGTTCCCGCATCGCCGGTGCGCGTGTATATTTTCGACAGCCAGACCATGTCGTTATCTTATCCTATTCAGCGACCCGATAACAGCCCTCTTGCGATGACCTGGGCCTGAATTTCCGCCGCGCCCTCGAAGACATTGAGGATGCGGGCGTCGCAGAGCACCCGCGAGATGGGATATTCCAGCGCATAGCCGTTGCCGCCGTGGATTTGCAGGGCGTTGTCGGCATTGGACCAGGCCACCCGCGCCGCCAGCAGCTTGGCCATCCCGGCTTCGATGTCGCAGCGCACGTCGGAATCCTTTTCGCGGGCCGAGAAATAGCTCAACTGGCGGGCGATCATGGTTTCCACCGCCATCCAGGCCAACTTGCCATGCACCCGGGGGAAGGCATAGAGCGGCTTGCCGAACTGGATGCGTTCCTGGGCATAGCGCAGGCCCAATTCCATGGCGCATTGGGCGACACCGACAGCCCGGGCCGCCGTCTGGATGCGGGCCGATTCGAAGGTTTCCATGAGCTGCTTGAAGCCCTGGCCCTCCTGACCGCCGAGCAGCCCGTCGGCGGGGACACGGAAGCCGTCGAAGGCCAGTTCATATTCCTTCATGCCGCGATAGCCGAGCACCTCGATTTCGGTGCCCTCCATGTTCGCGGCGGGAAACGGGTCGCCCTCGGTGCCGCGTGGCTTTTCGGCCAGCAGCATGGACAACCCCCGATATCCCTTCTCGTCCGGGTTGGTGCGCACCAACAAGGTCATCATGTCGCTGCGCGCCGCATGGGTGATCCAGGTCTTGTTGCCGGTGACCACATAGTCGTCGCCGTCTTTCACCGCGCGGGTGCGCAGGGAGGCCAAATCGGAGCCGGTGTTGGGTTCGGTGAATACGGCGGTCGGCAGCAAGTCGCCCGAAGCCAGCAGCGGCAGGTATTTCTGTTTCTGCGCTTCGGTGCCGCCGAGGCGGATCAGTTCGGCGGCGATTTCCGAGCGGGTGCCCAGGGAGCCGACGCCGATGTAACCGCGCGACAGTTCCTCGGTGACCACACACATGGCCAGCTTGCCCATTTCCAGGCCGCCGAATTCTTCCGGAATGGTCAGCCCGAAGACACCGAGTTCGGCCATCTGTTCGACGATGCTCAGGGGGATGAGTTCATCCTTCAGGTGCCAATCGTGGGCATGGGGCACCACCTGTTCCTCGGCGAAGCGGTGGAACTGGTCACGCACCATGTTGAGGGTCTCGTCGCCCAACCCCGGATTGCCGAAATGGCCGTCCTGGATCAAGTCGGCGATGCGCTGGCGGACCGCCGCCGTGAAGCCGTGGTCGCGCAGCAGGTGGGTATGGGGACATTGCAGCCGGAAGCGTTCGCTGGCTTCGATGCCGAAATCCGCCGGACGCACCACCTCGCCCTGACTCATCGGGATGCCGCCGTAAAGCTGATGCAGATATTCCGCAAAGGCGGCTTGCAGCATCAGTTTTTCCAGATCACCGAACGCTCCCTCGTCGTCCAGCCGTTGGGCCCAATGGAGCATCTGTTCCAGTGCCGTCACGGTGGTCGCCAGCCAGGCATAGCCATGGCAGGCATATTGCTCCCGCTCGATCAACGCCGGGTCCAGCTTTCCAGTGTCGCCGGTGACCAGGGTGGTCACATGGGCACTCACGGATTGCTCCACGTCGCGCGCCGTGCGCAACGCCTTTTCGCAGGTCGGCAACAGATGCCGCAGGATATGGTTTTCGGTCGGCATGATCCGCTCTCCTCTTAATTTTGCCCCTGCGCCTATTCGTCGGCGATGACGTCTTCCAGGGTGCGGCGACCGGGTTTCTTGGCCTGGATCAGCACCGCCATGTTGCCGGGCTTGTGCAGGTTCTTGCGCATTTTCACATGGGCGTCGGGGATGTCCTCCCAGGCATAGACTTCGGACATGCAGGGATCAATACGCCGTTCCACCACCAGCTTGTTGGCCTGGCTGGCCTGGAGAAGGTTGGCGAAGTGGCTGCCCTGAATGCGTTTCTGGCGCATCCAGACGAAGCGCGCATCGAAGGTGATGTTGTAGCCGGTGGTCCCGGCGCAGAACACCACCATGCCGCCGCGCTTGACGATGAAGGCCGAGACCGGGAAGGTCGCCTCGCCCGGATGCTCGAACACCATGTCCACATCGACGAATTTTCCGGTGTATTGCCAGATCGCCTTGCCGAACTCGCGGACCTTTTTCATGTAGGGGCCGAACTCTTCGCCACCCACATCGGGCAGCCGTCCCCAGCAATCGAAATTCTTGCGGTTGATGACACCCTTGGCCCCCAGACCCATGACGAATTCCCGCTTGTCCTCTTCGGAGATGACGCCGATGGCGTTGGCGCCGGCGGTGGAAATGAGCTGAATGGCCATTGAGCCCAGACCGCCCGAGGCGCCCCACACCAGCACGTTCTGGCCGGGTTTCAGGGTATGTGGCCGATGACCGAACAGCATCCGATAGGCGGTGGCCAGGGTCAGCGTATAACAGGCGCTTTCTTCCCAGGTCAGATGCTTCGGACGCTGCATGCATTGCTGTGCCTGGACCCGGGTGAACTGGGCAAAGGAACCGTCCGGGGTCTCATAGCCCCAGATGCGCTGGCTCGGCGAATACATGGGATCGCCGCCGTTGCATTCCTCGTCGTCTCCGTCCGACTGATTGCAATGCACCACCACTTCGTCACCGACCTTCCAGCGGGTGACCTTGGAGCCGACGGCCCAGACGATTCCGGCGGCGTCGGACCCGGCGATATGGTAGTCGGACTTGTGCACGTCGAACACCGAAACGGGCACGCCCAAGGCGGCCCAGACACCGTTGTAGTTGACGCCCGCCGCCATCACCAGGATCAGCACGTCGTGGCTGTCGATCTCCGGCACGTCGACCACCTCGATCTGCATCGCCGTGTCGGGCTCGCCATGGCGGTCGCGGCGGATCACCCAGCCGTACATCTGTTTCGGGATATGCCCCAGGGGTGGAATCTCACCAATCTCGTACAGGTCTTTCTTGGGCTGATTGGCCGTCGCGTTCTGAATGTCCACTGCCTCACTCATGGGGCTGCTCCCTTGTCACGGTCATAGATCAAGCCCGCCCGCACGGCAGGACTTGTTTGCGCTGCACAAAAGTTTTACCCGTTTCGCACTTTCTTCGCAATGCACAAGATGATAGATTAATGATAATTTTTGCCTATTTATGTAATTTTATTATGTTTTATGAATTTCTAATGGAAAAAACAGGTAATCGGAGCCGTGGGTTATGGGAAATAATTTCGCAGATGCAACAGAAGTTAGGGACCCCGGACGGCGGGAAAAGGATCGCCCCTGGCTGATCCGCACCTATTCCGGCCATTCCTCCGCAGCCGCGTCCAATGCCCTGTATCGCAAGAATCTGCAACGTGGACAGACCGGGCTTTCGGTGGCCTTCGACCTGCCGACCCAGACCGGCTACGATTCCGATCATCCCCTGGCGCGCGGCGAAGTGGGCAAGGTGGGGGTGCCCATTTGCCATCTGGGCGACATGGAAACCCTGTTCGACGGCATTCCGCTGGCCAAGATGAACACCTCCATGACCATCAATGCCCCGGCCCCCTGGCTGTTGGCCCTGTACATCGCCGCCGCCGAGCGTCAGGGAGCCGACCGGGCCGACCTGTCCGGCACGGTGCAGAACGATCTGGTCAAGGAATTCCTATCCCGGGGCACCTATATATTCCCCCCCGCGCCCTCCCTGAAGCTGATGACCGACGTCATCGCCTTCACCTATCGCGAGGTACCCAAGTGGAACCCGACCAACGTCTGTTCCTATCACCTGCAGGAGGCCGGGGCGACGCCGGTGCAGGAGATGGCCTATGCCCTGGCCACGGCGGTGGCGATTCTCGATGCGCTGCGCCAGTCCGGTCAGGTCCCCGAAGCGGACTTTCCGCAAGCCCTCGGCCGCATCAGCTTTTTCGTCAATGCCGGAATCCGCTTCGTCACCGAATTGTGCAAGATGCGGGCGTTCAGCGAGCTGTGGGCGGAAATCGCCAGCGAACGCTACGGGATCAAGGACGAAAAACTGCGCCGCTTCCGTTACGGCGTGCAGGTCAATTCCCTCGGCCTGACCGAACAGCAGCCGGAGAACAACGTCTACCGAATTTTGTTGGAAATGCTGTCGGTGGTGCTGTCGAAAAACGCCCGTGCCCGCGCCGTGCAGCTCCCGGCCTGGAACGAGGCGCTGGGCCTGCCGCGCCCGTGGGATCAGCAATGGAGCCTGCGCCTGCAACAGATTTTCGCCCATGAAACGGACCTGCTGGAATATGGCGATATTTTCGATGGATCGCGAGAAATCGCCGCCCAGGTGGAGAAACTGAAAATTGCCGGGCGGGCCGAAATGGCGACCATCGCCGAGATGGGCGGCGTCATTGCCGCCGTGGAGAGCGGCTATCTCAAGCGGGCCCTGGTGCAATCCAACGCCAAACGATTGGCCGATATCGAATCCGGGGTGCAGAAAGTGGTCGGCGTGAACTGCTTTATCGAAGGCGAGGCCAGTCCGTTGGTCGGCTCCGATGGGGGGTACATGAGCGCCGATCCGGGGGCCGAGCGGGCGCAGATCGAACGGTTGCAGGCTTGGCGGGCGGCCCGCGACGATGGGGCGGTCGCCGCCGCCTTGGCCGAACTCAAGGCCGCTGCCCAGGACGGCCGCAATGTGGTCGAGCCCTCCATTACCTGTGCCCATGCCGGGGTGACCACCGGCGAATGGAGTGATGCCCTGCGTCAGGTGTTCGGCGAATATCGTGCGCCTACCGGTTTGGCCCGGGCGGCGGCCCCCAGGGCACAGGCGGATGATGCCCTGACGGCTGCCCGGACCAAGGTGGCCGAGGCCAGCCAGCGGCTCGGACGACCGCTGAAGATCCTGGTCGGCAAACCCGGTCTGGACGGCCATTCAAACGGCGCCGAACAGATCGCCGTGCGGGCCCGGGATGCGGGCATGGAAGTGGTTTACGAGGGCATCCGCCTGACCCCGGCCCGGATCGCCGAAACCGCCCTGGAGGAACAGGTGCATCTGGTTGGCCTGTCGGTGCTCTCGGGCTCCCACCTGCCGCTGGTCACCGAGACCCTCGAACAGCTCCGGGCGCTGGACATGGGCCATGTGCCGGTAGTGGTCGGCGGCATTATCCCGCCCGCCGACGCCGACGCCCTGCGCGCCGCCGGAGTGTCCCGGGTCTATACCCCGAAGGATTTCGACCTGTCGGCGATCATGGGCGACCTGGCGGAGATCGCGGCACCTCAATAAGGAAGTCACAGCCTGAAGCAGGCCCGGGGGTCAACTGTGTTTGGCGATGGCGGCTTTCAGACCCTTGAGCAACTGCCGCCCCACGTCGCCGCCGTCACCGGCAATCTTTTCGCGGATCACGGCGCGCATGGTGTCGATATGGGCCTTGACGATCTCCAAAGCCTTGTCGTCATCCGGACAGCCCGCGTAGGTCGTGTTGTACAGGCCCTTGGCGACGATGGTCACCAGGGGATAGCCGAAGGTGCCGCCCTGGCCGCGCAGTTCCAGGGCCAACAGGTTGATCTTTTCGAAATGCTCGGCCCGCCCGCTGGGCTGGCTCAGGGCCTCGGTGCAGAGATCGGACAACTGGGTCAGATATTCCAAAGCCCAGGTTGAGAAATCCAGTTGCGCCCGTTCCAGCTTTTCCTCCGCCTTTGCCAGCAGCTCGGCCGGGAATTCGCCGGGGCCGGAATCCCCCATGCCGCCCACCTTGTCCTTGAGCCCGTTGGGCAGTCGGAACTGCCAGACCCCGGAATCGCCCTTTTTGGGTTGCTTCATGTCCTTGGGTCCATAGACCATGGTGATGTCTTCGTCCTTGGTGCCGCGCCGTTCATCGCCGGAGGGCGGCGTCCCGAAACGCTGCCGCCGACGATCGGGGCCGAAATAGGCCTGAGTCATGACGAAGGGACGCGGTCGGTCGATGACTTCGAGGATTTTCTTGTACACCGATTCAACCGAAAACGGCTTGGCGAGAAATTCGGTCACGCCCAGGTCGCGGCAAGATTGCACGTATTGCCGGTCGGCCGCCCCGGACACCATGATCGTCGGCATGAAGCGGTTGGGGGACTCCTTGGCCGAACGCAGCCAGCGCAGCAGCAGCATGCCGTTGATCGGTGCCATCACCAGATCGGTGATCACCATATCCACGTTGAAGACGCCGTAACTCTGGCGTCCGACCCGCAAGGTCTTGAAATACTCGATGGCTTCCTGGCCATTCTGCGCCGAGACGACCCGCCCGACCCCCAATTGGCGCAGCAGATCCTCCATGGTGAAGCGCATGTACTGATTGTCCTCGACCAGAAAGACGGTGAGCATTTCCAGATCGTACAGGGCCACGTGCGACACTCCCAGGAAATCAAAAGCACTTTGTTTTTTTACAGTTACTTCTTTTTAGCGCAAATATCACCTGTTTGACAACTGGTCCCTGGTCGCGCGTCGCTCTTGCGTCGCCCTGATGGGACGGTTATGGTCCGCCTCCGATCCGCAGCATGAGGGAGTGAGAGAAGGATGACCGAAACCGGAGGCATTGCCGCCGACCGCCTGCGCAGCTTCATCGAGCGGATCGAGCGCCTGGAAGACGAGAAAACCGCCATCGCGGGCGATATCAAGGAAATCTATTCGGAAGCCAAGGGCAGCGGCTTCGACGTCAAGATCATCCGTCAGATCATCCGCTTGCGCAAAATGGATCAGGCCGACCGTCGCGAGGCCGAGGAACTGCTCGACCTGTACAAAGCCGCGCTGGACATGGAATAGCCCATATCCCGTCACACGCAATCGAACCGTTCGGCAAAGGTGCCCAGCATCTGATTGGCGAAACGGGCGGCGGCCACCGACAGGGCGCGCCCGCGCAACTGCCCGATATACAAGGCCCCGTGTGGCACATCCCGCTCATCCAGGGGCAGGCTGACCAGGGTCTGGGATTCGCTGGCCGCAGGCAGCCCGATGGCGATCTGAAAAGTGATGATGTCCTCGGCCTGGGCGTGATAGCGCAGGAATTCGAAGCTGTCCGACTCGACAACCGGGTGCAAACTGAGCGACGTCCGGCGCACCGCCGCTTCCAACAGGTGCCGCACCCCATAGGGCGTGGTCGGCAGGGCAATGGGATAGCGCAGGCAATCGCGCAATCGCAGGGTCCCCTGACCGGCCAACGGGTGAGTCGAGGTCATCACCGCATAGACCGGCTGGCGGACGGTCTGCAGGACCTGAACGTCCATCAACCGGACCGGCTCGAACACCAACGCCAGATCGGCGCTGAAATCCACCAGGGCCTGTTCGGCGGCGGCGCGGTCGCGCAGATAGACGCTGAAGGTGACCGCCGGATGGGCGCTGCGATAGGACGAAATCTGGGCCGGCAGGAAATAGGGCAACAGGGCCTGACTACAGGCGATGGAGACATGGCCGCGTCGCTCCCCCGACAGGTCGGCGATCTGGCTCTTGACCTGTTCCATGTCGCTCAACTGGGCGCGAAAATGGTGCAGCAGGATCTCGCCCGCCGCCGAGAGCCGCACCCCGCGCGGCAAGCGTTCGAAGATCGGCACCCCCAGATCCTCCTCCATGGCGAGGATGCGCCGGTTCAGCGCAGTGGAGGTAATCGCCAGGGTTTCCGCCGCTTTGCGGATGGACCCGGCGCGCGCGACAGCATCAATGAAACGCAGCGGCAGCAAATGACGCATCGGCCCTGACCCCCTTCATGATGCAATTATTGCAGCGGTACGGTGAAATAATAGCAGTATCTTGCAACAGTCACAACGGCTCTACTTTCCCCAATCCCTTCTCGGGGAGCCGCGCACCAAAGCAACAAGGGTCGGTGAATGCTGCGAGATCTTCCTTTCGATATATCCCGGATTCATGCCGCCTATGCCGGGGGCATGACGGCGGGCCAAGTCATCGACGAATGCTTTCGACGGCTGGCAGCGGCGGGGGATCCCGGCATTTTTCTCGATGTGATTGATCCGCTGACAGTACGCGCCGACATTGAGGCCCTTGGCCCCTTCGATCCGCGACAAAAACCCCTGTGGGGCATTCCCTTCGCCATCAAGGACAATATTGATGCCGCCCACCGCCCGACCACGGCGGCCTGTCCGGCCTATGCCTACACGGCCGCCGAAGACGCCTTCGTGGTGGCGGCCCTGCGCCGCGCCGGGGCGCTGCTGATCGGCAAGACCAATCTGGACCAGTTCGCCACCGGACTGGTCGGCCTGCGCACCCCCCATCCGGCACCAAAGAATGCCCTTGATCCCGACATCGTTCCGGGGGGGTCCAGTTCCGGTTCGGCGGTGGCGGTGGCCCGGGGCATTGTCAGTTTCGCCCTCGGTACCGACACGGCGGGGTCCGGTCGGGTGCCCGCAGCGCTGAATGGCATTGTCGGTCTGAAGCCAAGTCTCGGCCTGCTGTCCAACAACGGGGTGGTGCCGGCCTGCCGGACCCTCGATACCATTTCGGTGTTCGCCCTGACGGTGGCCGATGCCTATGAGGTGTTTCGACTGGCGGCGGCCTTCGATCCCCAGGATGCCTATGCCCGCCCGCTACCGACGCCGCCCCGCTTCGCCGCCCTGCCGCCCGCTTTCAAGGTCGGGGTGCCTGATGCGGCCTCGCGGATGTTTTTCGGCGACGACCTACAGGCCACCTCTTTCGCGGACGCGCTCGACGCCCTTGCCGATTTGGGCGGCGAGATTGTCGAGATGGACTTCTCGCCCTTCTATCAGGTGGCCAACATGCTCTACGAAGGAGCCTGGGTCGGCGAGCGTCATACGGTGGTCGAGGACCTGCTGCGCCGCGCTCCCGACAGCCTGCATCCGATCACCCGGCAGATTATCGAAGGTGCCGAAAAATATTCCGCCGCCGATGCCTTTCGCGGCTTCTACCGATTGCAGGAATTGAAGCGCCAGACGGCACCGCTGATCGACGCGGTGGATATGTTGTGTGTACCCACCATGCCCACCTTCTACGCTGTGGCGGACCTGGAAGCGGACCCCATCGGCCCCAATGCCCGGCTGGGGACCTACACCAATTTTGTCAATCTGCTGGATCTTTGCGGCATTGCCGTGCCCATGGCGGCGCGCCGGGATGGTCGGCCGGGCAGTGTGACCTTGCTGGCCGCCGCCGGGCGCGATGCCCAGACCGCCTCTCTGGCCAGCGCCCTGCACCAAAAGTCTGGCGTTTCGCTCGGGGCGACGGGTTGGACGCTGCCGGAAGTCCAGTCTCAGCCCGCCGAAGCGGCGCCCGATGAAATCGCCCTGGCCGCCGTTGGCGCCCATATGTCCGGCCTGCCCCTGAACAAGGAATTGACCCGCCTGGGGGGGCGTTTCCTGTTCGCCGGAAAGACCGCCCCGGAATACAGACTTTACAGCCTGCCCGGCGGCCCGCCCCATCGTCCGGGACTGATCCGCGACCGTTCCGGCAGTGCCATTGCCCTGGAAGTCTGGGCTGTGCCGCTTCAGCGCTTCGGGGACTTCATCCGTGGCATTCCCCAGCCCCTCGGCATCGGCACCGTCACTTTGGAGGACGGGTCGACGGTCAAGGGCTTCATTTGCGAACCCATCGGTATTGATGGGGCCACGGACGTCACCGCTTTCGGCGGCTGGCGGGCCTATCTCCAATCCCTCTCTTAACGACTCACGACGATATTCAGCCAAGGAGTTCGACCATGAAAAGACGTGATTTTCTGAAGACTGCGGGGGCCGTTGGTGGTGCCGCGATGCTGCCCTTTCTGCGCCATCTGCCCGCCTCCGCAGCCGGAGGAAGCGATACCCTGGTGGTGGTGACCGGCAGCGGCATCAACAGTCTCGACCTGCATCGCAGCGGCACCAACCGACCCAGCTATCAGATCACCGTCAATGTGTATGATCGGCTGGTGCGCTTCGGTGTGAAGACCCTGGCCGATGGCTCCATGAGCTATGATTCGACCAAGATCGAGCCCGAGGTCGCCGAATCCTGGACCCTCTCCGAGGACGGCAAGTCCTTGACCTTCAAGATCAATCCCAAAGCCAAATTCTGGGATGGCACGCCGATCACGGCGCAGGACGTCAAATGGTCGTTCGACCGCGCGGTGAGCCTGGGCGGCTTTCCGTCGGTGCAGATGAAGGCCGGGTCCATGTCCGATCCGTCGCAGTTCGTGGTGGTCGATGATATGACCATTCGGGTCGATCTGCCCCATCCGAGCAAGCTGACCCTGCCCGATCTGGCGGTGCCCATTCCGTTCATCATCAATTCGAAAGTCGCCCTGGCCCATGCCACCAAAGAAGACCCCTGGGCCACCGAATATCTGCACACCACGCCCGCCGGTTCCGGCCCCTACAAGATCGAGCGTTGGGACGCGGGTCAGCAGTTCGTCTATGTCCGCAATGATGATTGGACCGGCGGACCGTTGCCGCAGATCAAGCGGGTGATCGTCCGCGAGGTGCCCTCGGCCTCCACCCGTCGGGCGCTGACCGAGCGCGGCGACGCTGATTTTTACGTCGATGTCTCACCGAAGGATGCCAAGGAATTCCAGGCCTCCGGAAAGCTCAAGGTGTCCGGCGCGCCGCTGGAGAACTGCCTGCATACGCTCAGCCTCAACGTCAAGATCAAGCCGTTCGACGACATTCGGGTGCGCAAGGCCATCGCCTATGCCATGCCCTATCAGGACATTCTGGACGGCGCGGCCTATGGGCGCGGCATTCCGATGTTCGGCGGCACCGAAACCGAGCCCTCGACCATCACCTGGCCGCAGCCGTTCCCCTATGACACCAACCTGGACAAGGCCCGTGCCCTGCTGGCCGAAGCCGGTCTCAAGGACGGTTTCGAAGCCACCCTGACCCTGAACCTCGGGCTGGCCGACTGGCAGGAACCGGCGGCCTTGCTGATCCAGGAAAGCCTGGGCAAGATTGGCATCAAGGTCACCCTGGAAAAGATCCCCGGGGCAAGCTGGCGGACGGCGGCGCTGGTCGAGAAGAAACTCTCCATGCATCTGGAAAACTTCGGCGGCTGGCTGAACTATCCGGACTATTATTTCTTCTGGAATTATCAGGAAGGCCATTTGTTCAACTCCATGAACTACCGCAACGAGGAGATCGAACAACTGGTCGATGGCACCTTGCACCTGGAAGTGGACGATCCGATGTATGCGCCCAACGTCAAGCGCATGTTGGCGATCGCCATGGATGAAGTGCCGCGCATTCCGCTCTATCAGCCCTATCTGGACTCGGCGATGCAACAAAATGTGTCCGGCTACGTCACCTGGTTCCATCGTCAGCTCGATGTGACCACCATCAAGAAGACCTGACGGGAGCCCCCATGGGTCCGAAACTCATCCGCATCGGACGGCGCCTGCTTCAGGCGGTGCCGTCCGTGTTCGGGATCATCGTGATCTCCTTTGTCTTGACCCGGTCCCTTCCCGGCGATCCGGCGGTGTATTTCGCCGGCATGATGGCCGACGAGGAGTCCATCGCCCAGGTCCGCCACGCCCTCGGCCTCGACCGTAGCTGGATCGAGCAGTTCGGCATTTATGTGGTGAATCTGGCGCAGGGTAACATGGGCATGTCCCTGAGCACCGGGCGTCCGGTGCTTGAGGAATTGATGACCCGGCTTCCGGCCTCCCTGGAACTGACTCTTATCGGGTTGACGTTCGCCCTGGCAGTGGCGGTGCCGCTGGGCATTCTGGCCGCCACCCGGCCCGGCAGTTGGATCGACCATCTGTGCCGCGTGCTGGTCACCGCCGGGGTGTCGCTGCCGACCTTCTTTACCGGCTTGTTCCTGATCTATGTGTTTTATTACCTGCTCGGCTGGTCTCCCTCGCCTATCGGGCGTCTCGATTTCATCTTTATCCCGCCGCCCCATGTGACCGGGTTTTTCACCCTCGACAGCCTGTTGGCCGGGGATCTGGAAACCTTCCGCGCCAGTCTGCTGCAACTGATTCTGCCGACCACCACCCTGGCCCTGTTCGCCCTGGCCCCCATTGCCCGCATGACCCGCGCCTCGATGCTCAACGCCCTGGGCAGTGACTATGTGCGCACCGCCCATGCCAATGGGTTGTCACGGCATACGGTGCTGATCACCTATGCCCTGCGCAATGCGGTGCTGCCAGTGCTGACCACTCTGGGCATGGTGTTTTCCTTTCTGCTCGGCTCCAACGTGCTGGTGGAAAAAGTCTTCTCCTGGCCGGGCATCGGCTCGTTCGCCATCGAGGCGCTGGTTGCCTCGGACTACGCGGCGGTACAGGGCTTCGTGCTGGCCATGGCCTTGCTGTTCGTGGTGGTCAATCTGACCATCGACGTTTTGCATACCCTCATCGACCCGCGCGTCGGCATGGAGGACTGAAATGAGTGCCTTCCTCCGTCACGCCCGCTACACCATGAGCGAAAATTTGGTGACCGTGGTCGCCTTCGCCATGTTCGGGTTGATCGTCGCCCTGGCCCTGTTCGGTCCCTGGCTGGCCCCCTACGATCCGCTGGCCAGCAACATGAGCATCGCCTTGCAGCCGCCCAACTGGGCGCATCCCTTCGGCACCGATCATCTGGGCCGCGATGTGCTCAGTCGGGTCATCGTCTCGGCGCGGCTCGATCTGGGCATTGCCGTGACCGCCGTCGCCCTGTCTTTTGCCATTGGCAGCACTTTGGGCTGTGCCGCCGGTTTTTACGGCGGCTGGACCGACCGCATTGTCGGGCGGATTTCCGATACTATCATGGCCTTTCCCCTGTTCGTGCTGGCCATGGGCATCGTCTCGGCCCTGGGCAATTCCATCGAGAACATCGTTTACGCGACGATTATCATCAACCTGCCGTTCTATGCGCGGGTGTCGCGGGCCGAAACCTATATCCGGCGCAATGCCGGGTTTGTCGCCGCCGCCCGGTTGTCCGGCAATTCGGAGGCCCGCATTCTGGTGACCCAGGTGTTCCCCAATATCCTGCCGCCGATGATGGTGCAGATTTCCCTCAACATGGGCTGGGCGGTGCTCAATGCGGCGGGGCTGTCGTTCATCGGATTGGGGGTGCGCCCGCCCGACGCCGAGTGGGGCATCATGGTCGCCGAAGGGGCCACCTACATTGTTTCCGGTGAATGGTGGCTGGCCCTGTTCCCCGGCGCGGCGCTGATGCTCGCCGTATTCTGTTTCAACCTGATGGGCGACGGCCTGCGCGATCTGGTCGATCCGCTGCGCCGTACCTGAGGAACCGCCGATGACCGCCCAGCCCATCCTTTCCGTCGAGGCCCTGTCAGTGGAATTCCGCACCCGGGGCGGCGTGGTCCGCGCCCTGGAAGAGGTGTCGCTAACAGTGAAAAAAGGCGAGGTCCTGGGCATCGTCGGCGAAAGCGGTTCCGGCAAGTCGGTCACCGCCTATACGGTCATCGGCCTGCTCGATCGGGCCGGGCGTGCGGTCGGCGGCACCGCCTCGTTCGATGGCATCCCGCTGACCGGGGCCAGGGAATCCAGCCTGCGCAGTCTGCGCGGTCGGGAAATCTCGATGATCTTTCAAAATCCCCGCGCGGCGCTGAATCCGATCCGTCCGGTGGGCAAGCAGATCGAAGACGTGCTGCGTCGCCATGCCCAGGCGACCCGCCAGGACGCCAAGGCCAAAGCGATCGAGATGCTGGCCAAGGTCAAGATCGTTGATCCGGAACAGCGCTATTGGTCCTATCCGTTCGAGCTTTCGGGGGGCATGTGCCAGCGGGTGATGATCGCCATTGCCCTGGCCTGCGACCCGCGCCTGCTGATCGCCGACGAACCGACCACAGGGCTTGATGTGACCACCCAGAAGGCGACCATGGACCTGATCCATGATCTGACCCGCGAACGCCACATGTCGGTGGTGCTGATCACCCATGACCTGGGCATGGCCGCCGCCTATTGCGACCGCATCATGGTCATGCAGAAGGGGCAGGTGGTAGAATCGGCTCCGGTGCGGGAGCTGTTCACCCGTCCGACCCATCCCTATACGAAAAAGCTCATTGCCGCCTCGCCCGGACCGCACTCGGCGTTGAGCGACCTGACCGCAGTGCCCGACGAGATGGAGACCGCGCCGGAGGCCGTGGCCCGACCGTCCCAGGTGCCCGCCCCGTCGGTCAACGACACCTTGTTAGAGGTCTACAATCTGGTGAAGGAATTTCCGCGCCGCGACGTTTCGGGCAGCCTGTGGCCGTTCGCCAAACGCCGCGCCGAGGACAAAGTCTTTCGCGCCGTCGACGGCATCTCCTTTTCCCTGCTTCGGGGGGAAAGTCTGGGTCTGGTTGGCGAATCCGGTTGCGGCAAATCCACCACCTCGACCATCATCGCCCGGCTGATGGACCCGACCTCCGGCGATGTCTTTTTCGACGGCGAAAACCTCACCACCTATTCGGCCGCCCAATTCGCCCGCCTGCCCCAGCGCACCAAAGTGCAGATGGTGTTCCAGGACCCTACCGACAGTCTCAATCCGCGCTTCAGCGCCCGCGATTCCATTGCCGATCCCCTGCGCCGCCTGAAGGGCCTGCACGACGGCAAGGCGATTTCCGCCAAGGTCGACGAACTGGCCGATCTGGTCGGTCTGCCCCGCTCCCTGCTGGGGCGCTTTCCGCACCAGTTGTCGGGCGGCCAGAAAGCCCGGGTCGGCATTGCCCGGGCCATCGCCGTCGATCCCTTGATGCTGATTCTCGACGAACCGACCTCGGCCCTTGACGTGTCGGTGCAGGCGGTGGTGCTGCAATTGCTGGACCGGCTGAAACGCGATCTGGGCATGAGCTACATTTTCGTCTCCCATGACCTCAACGTGGTGCGGCTGTTGTGCGAGCGGGTCATTGTCATGAACCGGGGCCGCATCGTGGAAAGCGGAACCGCCGATGACGTGCTCCGAAACCCGGTCGATCCCTACACAAGAACCCTGATCGACGCCATTCCGCATTTCGAACCGGACCGGATGACCGAGGCCCCTGCCTGACAACCCATTTGCCATGCGCCGACGGCCCGTGTAAAAGGCGGCAGCGCTTCGTTTTCCCGGTCAAAGTCGGTTTTCATGTCTCAGTCTCAGCCCGCTGTCTCTTCCCATGAACTGCCCCGTCTGGCGGTGGTGGTGCCGGTGCATAACGAGGCGGAGAACGTCGCCCCGCTGATCGCCGAAATTTGTGCCGCCCTGGCCGCGCTTCCGAGTTTCGAAATCCTCTATGTGGATGACGGCTCCAAGGACGATACCCTGGCCCGGCTGCACGAGCTGCAAAAGACGGTGCCGCAACTGCGGGTGTTGCGCCATGTGACCTGCTGCGGCCAAAGCGCCGCCGTTGCCAGCGGCATCAAGGCGGCGCGCGCTCCGTTCATCGCCACCCTGGACGGCGATGGACAGAACGACCCGGCGGATATCCCGGCTCTGCTGGCGACCCTGGAAGCCGCCGCCGACCCGGACCTGCTGCTGGTCGCCGGATGGCGGGCCAAGCGGCGGGACAGCGCCGTCAAACGCTTTTCCAGCCGCTTCGCCAATGGCCTGCGGGCGCGGCTGCTGAAAGACGATACCCCGGATACCGGCTGCGGCCTGAAGGTCTTCACCCGCGCCGCCTTTCTCGATATGCCGAGGTTCGATCACATGCACCGCTTTCTGCCCGCCTTGATGATCCGGCGCGGTGGCGAAGTGGTTTCGGTGCGGGTCAATCACCGACCGCGCGAACGGGGCGTTTCCAAATACGGCACCCTCGACCGGGCGCTGGTCGGCATTTCCGATCTGCTGGGCGTGATCTGGCTGCAAAAGCGCGGTTCGGTGCCGCAGGTCGAGGAACGGGACTCCTGAGCACCGCCATGTCGCCAAGAATGTTCCTTAAGGGTCTGCTGGTCCTGCTCAGCATGGTGGCCATCGGTTTCGCCCTGAAAACCCTGGGCGGGGGATTTGATTCCGACTGGATAGATCATGAGATCCGGGGCCAGGGCCTGGCCGGAGAGGCGCTGTTCGTCGCCGTCTGCGCCCTCGCCGCCGCCGTCGGTCTGCCGCGCCAGATGGTCGCCTTTCTCGGCGGCTATGCCTTCGGGCTGGTCGGTGGCACGCTGCTCGCCCTGCTGGCGGTGGTGCTCGGTTGCGCCTTTGCCTTTGCCTATGCGCGGCTGGTCGGACGTTCCTTCATCGCCCGCCGCTTCGGCCTGCGCATCGCCCGGGTGGATTCCTTTCTGGCTGACAATCCCTTCTCCATGACCCTGCTGATCCGCCTGTTGCCCGCCGGAAGCAATCTGGTGACCAATCTGGTGGCCGGGGTGACCTCGGTCGGGGCATTGCCGTTCATCGCCGGTTCAGCCCTGGGCTATATCCCGCAGACCCTGGTTTTCGCACTGGCCGGAAGCGGGGTCGATGTAGACCCGGAACTGCGCATTTCCTTGAGCATCGCCCTGTTCGTGGTTTCCGGTTTGCTGGGGTTGTATCTGTATCGACGCTTCCGCCAGGGGCGCTCCATCGACGAGACCCCGGATCATGCCCTGGACGGCGACGACTGAGGGTTGCTATAACCGCCTCTTCCGATGAACGAGGCCCAGGCAAAGGCACTTTTCACATGGTTCAGAATTGGCAACCGGACAGTTGGCGCAGCAAGCCGGTGATACAGGCCCCCACCTACCCGGACGCGGAACGCCTGCAAGACGTGGAGGCCCGTCTGCGCCGCTTTCCGCCGCTGGTGTTCGCCGGTGAGGCGCGGCAGTTGAAGACCGCCCTGGCCGCCGCCGTCAACGGCGAGGCCTTTCTGCTGCAAGGGGGCGATTGCGCCGAGAGCTTTGCCGAATTCCATCCGGACAACATCCGCGATACCTTCCGGGTGATGCTGCAAATGGCCGTGGTTCTGACCTTCGGGGCCGCCTGTCCGGTGGTCAAGGTGGGCCGCATGGCCGGACAGTTCGCCAAACCGCGCTCGGCCGATGACGAAGTGCGCGAAGGCATCACCCTGCCCAGCTATCGCGGCGACATGGTCAACGACATGGCCTTCACCAGCGCCGCCCGGATACCCGACCCGGAACGCATGATCCAGGCCTACAATCAGGCCGCCGCCACCCAGAATTTGCTGCGCGCCTTTGCCCAGGGCGGCTATGCGGATCTGCATAAGGTGCATCAATGGACCCTGGATTTCGTCGGCGATTCGCCGCAGGGTGACCGCTACAAGGATCTGGCCTGTCGCCTCAACGAGAGCCTGGATTTCATGGCCGCCTGTGGCCTGACCGCCCAGACCACGCCGCAAATCCGCGAGACCGAATTCTTCACCTCCCACGAGGCGTTGCTGCTGCCCTATGAACAGGCCATGACCCGCATCGATTCGACCACCGGCCAGTGGTACGACACCTCGGCCCATATGCTGTGGATCGGCGACCGGACCCGGCAGTTGGACGGAGCCCATGTGGAATTCCTGCGCGGGGTCGGCAATCCGCTCGGCGTCAAGGCCGGGCCGACCACCAGCCCCGACGACCTGTTGCGGCTGATCGACGCCCTCAACCCCAAGAACGAGGCCGGACGGCTGACCGTCATCGTGCGACTGGGGGCCGATCATGTGGAAAATCTGTTGCCGCCGCTGCTGCGGGCGGTAAAGCGGGAAGGCCGCCGCGTGGTCTGGTCCTGCGACCCCATGCACGCCAACACCATCACCTCGGACAGCGGCTACAAGACCCGCCCGGTGCAGGCCATCCTGCGCGAGGTCAAAGGATTCTTCATCGCCCATCAGGCCGAAGGCACCCATGCCGGCGGCGTGCACTTTGAAATGACCGGACAAAATGTGACCGAATGCGTCGGCGGCGCGCATCCGGTGACCGACGCCAATCTGAGCGCCCGCTATCACACCCATTGCGACCCCCGTCTGAACGCCGAACAGGCATTGGAACTGGCGTTTCTGATCGCCGAGGTTCTGAAGGAGCAGCGGTTGGAGCGGCAGAAGCAGGAAGCCGCCGCCGCCGCAGCTTCTACTTGAGCGCGCCGAGAATGGTCTTGGCCTGAGTCACCGCGCCCTCTCCGAAGGCGGCGCTCAGTTCGGCCTTGTCCTTGGGATCATGCAGGGACTCTTCGAGCAGCGAAAACAGGGTCCGGGCGAGCAGACGGAAGCCCGCCGGAGTCAATTTCCAGTCCTCCTCATCGGGCATGTCGCCGCGCGCGATGTCGAACGGCCGCAAATGGTTGTTGACGATGTTCAAGAACCATTCCTGCCGCCGTTTCAGGGCGGCGAAAAAGGGCAGAATATGCATCAGCACATCGCGCACCATGCGCCGGGCCTCGGGGTTCTCGTACACATCCTCCCAGTCGAAGCGGGTGCCCTGTTTGGCCTGGATTTGCTCGACCACATGGCGCGCCTGATCCTGATAGCCGACCGAGGCATCGAGTCCGACCATCTGTTCCATGCAGCGCAGGAAGCCAGGCACGATACGCCGTGACAGGCATTTTTCGGGCAGCGAGGTGGCCTCGCGCGGCGGAAACAGACTGGAGATCTGGCGCACCATCAGCCGGTCAAAGTGATCATTGCGCGCCTTGTTGATCTGTTGCCGTTCCAGGAGTTGGCCGAAATCAGCGAACGCGTTTTGGAACACATGCTCTAGCGCTTCCGCTTTTTTGTTGAATTCCTGGCTCAGACTCTTGATGTGTTCGGCCTTGAGGGCGCCGCCGTGGCGGTTGGCTTCGGCCACCAGACGATTCATGAACGAATCGGTCACCGCTTCCACCAGCACCTTGCTTTGCTGCTGCGCCGCCTCCGTTGCCGCATCGGCGACCGGGTTTGGTGCCTTGGCCGGTTGCGCGGGCGGCTGGGCACGGGCGGCTTTCTCGATCATCGTGGGCGGTTTGGATCGCGGCGGCGCGGCGGCCGGGGCGGTCGTCCGGGGCGGGGGCTTGGTCGGGCCTTTTTCCCCCTCCACGTTCACGCCGCCCTGCTTTGCGCCGGTGAAATGCACCTTCTGGCCCGCCTGGGCCGGAATAAGCATCTGCGCCCGCGTCGGGGTCTTCGGGGTGCCGGAAGGTGTCTTTTTATCGCTCATGAAGGGAAGATAGCCGGAGCCGCGATCATTTTCCACAAACAACGCAAGACTTGCTCTCGGTTTCCGCATCGGGCATACCGGGCAAACCGATTCAGACCGTTACGGACCCATGCCCCCGACCCTGACCATCGCCCTGGCCCAAAGCAATCCGACCGTCGGCGACCTCGACGGCAACGCCGCCCTGCTGCGCCGCGACCGGGCAGCGGCGGCGGCGCTGGGGGCCGATCTGGTGGTGTTCGGCGAATTGGTGCTGACCGGTTATCCGCCCGAGGATCTGGTGCGCAAACCGGCTTTTCTGGCCCGCATCGAAACCGAGGTGGCGGCCTTGGCCCGCGACACCGCCGACGGCGGACCGGCGATGCTGATCGGGGCCCCCTGGCGCAACGGGGATAAATTGTGGAATGCGGCACTGATGCTGGAAAATGGCCGGATTACTGAAACCCGCGCCAAGCATCACCTGCCCAATTACGGGGTGTTCGACGAAGTGCGCAATTTCGACGCCGGACCGTTGCCCGAGCCGATGGATTTCCGGGGTCGCCGCCTCGGCGTGATGATCTGCGAGGACATGTGGTTCCCGGACGTCTCCCGACACCTGGCATTGCGCGGGGCGGAAATCCTGGTCGTCCCCAACGGCTCGCCGTTCGAAGTCGGCAAGGTCGGTCGCCGTTCCCGGTTGGCCGCCTCGCGGGCCAGGGAAACCGGCTTGCCTCTGGTCTATGTCAATCTGGTCGGCGGTCAGGATGAACTGGTGTTCGACGGGGCCTCCTTCGTCTGCGACCGGGACGGCACCATGGTGCGCCGCGATTCGCCCTGGCAGGAATCGGTGATCGCCACCCATTGGGCTGTCACCGACAATCGCTGGCAGTGCACCCCCGGCGCGGTGATCGACAAACCCGACAATCTCGACTCCATCTATCAGGCCATGGTCGTCGGTCTGCGCGATTATGTGTCGAAGAACGGTTTTCCCGGCGTGGTGCTGGGGCTGTCCGGGGGCATTGATTCGGCGCTCAGTGCCGCCGTGGCAGTGGATGCCCTAGGCGCGGAGCGGGTGTTTTCGGTGATGATGCCGTCGCCCTATACCTCCCAGGAGAGCCTGGACGACGCCGCCGAGGTGGCGCGGTTGCTGGGCACCCGGCTGGAATCCCTGTCCATCGCCCCGGCCATGGACGCCTTCGAGACCCTGTTGGGGCCGCTGTTCGCCGGGACCAAGGCCGATACCACCGAGGAAAACATCCAGTCCCGCGCGCGCGGTCTGCTGCTCATGGCCTTGTCCAACAAGTTCGGCCATATGTTGCTGACCACCGGCAACAAGTCGGAGATGTCGGTCGGCTATGCGACCCTCTACGGCGACATGTGCGGCGGCTATTCGGTGCTCAAGGATGTCTACAAGACCACCGTCTTTGCCCTCAGCCGCTGGCGCAACGCCCATCGTCCCGACGGCCTGCTCGGCCCCGCTGGTCCGGTGATGCCGCAACGGGTCATCGACAAGCCACCATCGGCCGAGTTGAAACCCAATCAGACCGATCAGGACAGCCTGCCGCCCTATGACCAGTTGGATGCCATTCTGTTCGGGCTGGTGGAGGAAGAGCGCGCGACCGAGGATCTGGTCGCCGACGGCCATGACGCGGCCCTGGTGCGAAGGGTCTGGCGGATGCTCGATCTGGCCGAATACAAGCGCCGCCAATCGCCGCCGGGGGTCAAGATTTCGTCCCGCGCCTTCGGTCGCGACCGCCGCTATCCGATCACCAACGGCTTCACTAAACTGGCCTCGAAAGGTTGATTCCCGTGACGTTGCATCTTCACGACACCCTGACCCGCCAAAAGGTGCCCTTCGAGCCCGTCCAGCCGGGCAAGGTCGGCGTCTATGTCTGCGGGCCGACGGTCTATGACTATGCCCATATCGGCAATGCCCGCCCGGTGGTGGTGTTCGATGTGCTGTTTCGGTTGTTGAGTCACCTCTATGACCATGTGACCTATGTGCGCAACATCACCGACGTTGACGACAAGATCAACGCCCGTGCGGCCCAGTCCGGCGAGTCCATCCGCACTATTACCGAGCGCACCGCCCAGGCCTTCCACGACGACATGGCGGCCCTGAACGCCCTGCCGCCGACCCTTGAACCGCGAGCCACCGACCATATCGCCGAGATGCAGGACACCATCTCGCGGTTGATCAAGGCCGGTCACGCCTATGAATCCCAAGGCCATGTGCTGTTCGATGTGCCCTCCGACCCCAACTATGGCTGTCTGTCCCATCGCAGCCAGGAGGAAATGCTGGCCGGGGCGCGGGTCGAGGTGGCCGACTACAAGCGAGACGCCTCGGATTTTGTTCTGTGGAAACCCTCGTCTGAAGGCGAACCGGCCTGGGACAGCCCCTGGGGGGCCGGACGGCCGGGCTGGCACATCGAATGTTCGGCCATGTCGGCCAAGTATTTGGGGGACACGTTTGATATCCATGGCGGCGGTCAGGATCTGATTTTCCCGCACCATGAAAACGAAATCGCCCAGAGCACTTGCGCCCATCCGGGCAGCGGCTTCGCCCGGTACTGGATGCACAACGGCTATCTGATGGTCGAGGGCGAGAAGATGTCCAAGTCCCTGGGCAACTTCTACACCGTCCACGATCTGCTGAAAGAATTTCCCGGCGAGGCCATTCGGCTGGTGCTGTTGCAGACCCATTACCGCGCCCCGTTGGATTTCACCAAGGATGGGATTGCGGCCTCCCGCAAGAGCCTGGATCGGCTCTATGGGGCGCTGAAGAATGCGCCGGTCGAGGCCCTGCCGAGCGACCCGCCGACCGAGATTGTCGAGGCCCTCAAGGACGATTTGAATACCGCCGGAGCCCTTGCCCATCTGCATGAACTGGCCGGGGCGCTGAACAAGGCCGAGGCGACGGAACAGGCGGCGCTCAAGGGGCGGTTACTGGCCGGGGCGAAACTGCTCGGGCTGCTCGAACGAGACCCGGAGGACTGGTTCCGCTGGCAGCCTGAGGCCGCCGAGGCGGGCTTCTCCGACGCCCATATCGACGCCCTCATCATGCAGCGCCTGGAGGCCCGCAAGGCCAGGGATTTCGCCACCGCCGACCGTATCCGGGACGATCTGAAGGCACAGGGCATCATCCTGGAGGACGGCGCCGGGGGCACCACCTGGAAGCGGGGCTGATGGACGCGGTGACCAAGGCCGTCGCGGTACTGAACGACGCCCTGCGCCGCGATCCGGTGGCCATCACCCAATTGGTCAACCTGCGCGCCGACTGCACCAAGGCGCTGGCCGACCATCCGACCATTCAGACCGTGGTTCTCGATGGCAAGCATCGGGTTGGACTGATGGGCCTGCTCAACGCCATTCTCGGCGATTCCCCGAGCGGCGTCATCGGGGCCCGGGGCCAGCAACTCCCCTCTGGCCATTTCTCCACGGTGATCGAATTCGTCGACCTGCGTCCGGGCAAGGTGGACCTGTTGACCTAGGACCGGGCGGCCCGGCGCCCCCATTCTTGACTTCCGCCCCCCTCTGCCCCAATGTGCGCGCCAAATTCGAGCAGGTTCGAAAAACATGGGACGGAATCTATGAACACCTTGGAATTACAGAAAATCATCGACGCGGCCTGGGAAGATCGGGACGCCATATCCTTCGACACCACGGGCGCTGTGCGTGATGCGGTGAACAAGGCGCTTGAACTGCTGGATAGCGGTGAGGTGCGGGTTGCCGAGCGCCAGGATGTGGGTCACTGGACGGTCAATCAGTGGCTCAAGAAGGCCGTGCTGCTGTCGTTCCGCCTCAATGACATGGAAATCATCGACGGGGCTCCCGGCGGCGCCGTGTGGTGGGACAAGGTGCCGTCCAAGTTTGTCGGCTGGAACGCTGCCCGTTTCCGCTCTGCCGGATTCCGCGCCGTGCCCGGCTGCGTGGTCCGCAAGTCGGCCTATATCGCGCCGACCGCCGTGCTGCTGCCCTGTTTTCTCAACCTCGGGGCCTATGTGGACTCCGGGTCGATGATCGACACCTGGGCCACCGTCGGGTCCTGCGCCCAGATTGGCAAGAACGTGCATATCTCCGGCGGGGCCGGGATCGGCGGGGTGCTCGAACCTTTGCAGGCCGGTCCGGTGATCATCGAGGACAACTGCTTCATCGGCGCTCGGGCCGAGGTGGCCGAGGGGGTCATCGTCGAGGAGGGCTCGGTGCTCTCCATGGGCGTCTATATCGGGGCCTCCACCAAGATCGTCGACCGGGCCACCGGCGAGGTCTTCTACGGTCGCGTCCCCGCCTATTCGGTGGTGGTGTCGGGCACCATGCCCGGCAAGCCGTTCCCCGACGGCCAGCCCGGCCCCAATCTCTATTGCGCGGTGATCGTGAAAAGGGTCGACGAACGCACCCGGTCAAAGACCTCCATCAACGACTTGTTGCGCGACTAGACCCCATGTCCGCCCCCCTCGATCCCATCGCGCTGGCCCAGGGGCTGATCCGCTGCCCCAGCGTCACCCCGGCCGAGGGCGGGGCGCTGGATCTGTTGCAGCGAACTCTGGAAGCGATGGGCTTCGTCTGCACCCGGCTGCCGTTCCACGAGGACGGCACGCCGGATGTGGACAATCTCTACGCCCGATGGGGCACAAGCGGACGCAATTTCTGCTTTGCCGGTCATACGGATGTGGTGCCCGAAGGCGACAGTGCCGCCTGGAGCCACAATCCGTTCTCCGGGACCATCGCCGACGGCCAATTGCACGGACGCGGGGCCGCCGACATGAAAGGGGCCATTGCCGCCTTTGCCGCTGCCGTGTCGCGCTTTCTGCAGCGCCGGGGCGCCGATGTGGAGGGTTCCCTGTCGTTTCTCATCACCGGCGACGAGGAAGGCCCTTCGGTGAATGGCACGGTGAAGATGTTGCAGTGGCTCGAAGCCCAAGGCGAGCGCCTGGATGCCTGTCTGGTGGGCGAGCCGACCAACCCCCATGATTTGGGGGACATGATAAAGATTGGCCGTCGCGGCTCCCTGTCCGGCTTTATCACCCTTCACGGCATTCAAGGGCACGCGGCCTATCCCCATCTGGCCGATAATCCGGTGCACCGGCTGTTGAAAGTCCTATCCCGGCTGGTCGAACCGCTGGATGACGGCACCGAGCATTTCCAACCGAGCAGTTTGCAGGTGACCAGCGTCGACGTGGGCAATCCGGCCACCAACGTCATACCGGCCACCGCCCGCGCCACCTTCAACATACGCTTCAACGACCTGCACAGCCTGGACTCCATCGAGGCCTGGGCGCGCACCATCTTGCGGGAAGAAGCGGCGGACCGCTTCGAGCTGGTCGTGCAACGCAGTGGCGATGCCTTTCTCACCCCGCCCGGCGAACTGAGCGATTTGATGTCCGACGCGGTGAAAAAGGTCACCGGACGGACGCCGGAACTCTCCACCAGCGGCGGCACTTCGGATGCCCGCTTCATCAAGAACTACTGCCCGGTGGCCGAATTCGGCTTGATCGGCCAGACCATGCACAAGGTGGACGAGCGGGTCCCGGTGACGAGCATCACCCAACTCAGCACCATTTACGAAACCATTCTCGACGGATATTTTCCCCAGTGAGCGCCCCGGCCAACGCCTCTTTCAGTTTGTACGGCGCCTGGCGACTGGCCCACGGCGACAGCGACGGGTTGCGCTGGTTCGACGTTTCCCTGCATGGCTATTGGCATTCTTTCAGGGCGGCCCTTCTGGTGGCCCCGCTCTATCTGGTGCTGATGTTCATCCTGGCCAGTGAAAGTGATCGACCGCTGTTCGAGTTTCTGCTTCTCGAAACGGAATCCTATGTGATCGCCTGGGTGCTGTTTCCGCTTGTTATGTATCATGTCACCGGATTATTGCAGTGCCGCCACCATTATCTGCGCCACATCATCGCCTATAATTGGGCTCAGGTGTTGCAGAATGCGCTGTATCTGCCCATCGTCATCCTGGCCGGGCTGGAGATCTTGCCCGGCGATCTGGCGGCGCTGCTCAGTCTGATCGCCCTTGGCGTGGTGCTGTTTTATTCCGGCTATGTGGCGTTCGTCACCCTGGAGGTGCCGCTGACCACCGCCGCCGGGATCGTCATCCTCGATCTGGTGTTGTCGATGGTGGTCAACACGCTGTTCGAGGTGGTGGCGCATAATCCGGGCATGACCACCGGCGGCGTTCAATAATCCACCCGGGTGAGATAAAGCCCGTCGGGCGGGGCCGTGGGGCCTGCCGCGCGACGGTCCGCCGCCGCCAGCGCCGCCTGTAGATCCTGCGCCGTCCATTTGCCCTCGCCGACCCATTTCAGACTGCCGACCATGTTGCGCACCTGATGATGCAGGAACGACCGGGCCTCGGCGATGATGTGGATTTCCGCCCCATGACGCCGCACATCCAGGGTATCCAGGGTCTTGACCGGGGACAGGGCCTGACATTGGGTGGCCCGGAAGCTGGTGAAATCATGCCGCCCGAGCAGCACCTTGGCCGCCCGGTCCATGGCCTGTGCATCAAGCGGACGGGGCACCCACCAGACCCGGCGGGCCTCCAATACCGCGCGGGTCGGACGGTTGAGAATCCGGTACAGATAGGCCCGTCCGGTGGCCGAAAACCGGGCATGGAAATCCTCCCCCACGCGAGTCACCTCAAGCACCACCAACGGACGGGATTTCATATGAAAATTTAAGGCATCGCGCAATTTCTCGGGGCTGATGTCCCGGTCCAGGTCCAGATGCGCCACCTGCCCGGTGGCATGGACGCCGGTATCGGTCCTCCCGGCGGCATGGACCCGCACAGCCCCCCCCTGGAGCGGTTCCGCCGCCTCTTCCAGCACCTGCTGGGCGCTCAAGCCATTGATTTGACGCTGCCAGCCGACAAAGGCCGACCCGTCATATTCCAACAACACACGGTATCTGGGCATCTATCATAACTTTTTTGTCAAAACCGATAGCGGACAAGCGAATCCAGAACTAAAATGGCGGCAACTGGTCGCCAACGGAAGTTCGATTTTCACTCCAACGGCCCTCTATAATATCTTTCCCCGATGAAAGGGAGACCCGTCCCCCCGCTATGGCTGACCAATCCGCTCTCACGGTATCCGACCTATTCGGCGAAAGCGATCAGGACTCCCTGTTCGTCCTGCCGCTGAACATTCTGCCCATGCAGACACCGGGATTGAAGCAGGCGCGGCTGATCAAGAACGTTCGCCTGCAAAGCGTCATTGAAATCTTTCACGACCGACAGACCGGCAGCGGCCAAATGGACGTGGAGGATCTGTCCTCCGAGTTCGGTTGGGAAGGCGAGACCGCCGATCTGGCCATGCTGCGCCGCCTTGCCTTGATGCCGTCCTATGACGTTTACAGTCTGCGCGTCCTGCTGCGCGAACAGGGCATTTCGGTGACCAACAACAAGCACTTGAGCCTGACGCCGGAAAAAAACCGCGAATTGACCGAATACATGACCAAGTTCACCCGGCCGTTGATCAAGGAGATCTATGGCGACGAGGCCAAGAACATTGATTCCATGGAGGGGCTGATTTCCCTGTTCCGCGACCCGGATGTTCAAAAGGCGCGCAAGAACCTGCAAATGATGGCCGATACCCTGGGCATCGGGATCATGGAAGTGCCGACCTTCCTGGAGGACTATGGCGACATTTTCCTGTCGCTGTCCTACTACCGCCAATGCCTCGACCGCATTGATCCGATCATCGAGGACTTTCTCGATTCCATGATCGGCCTGCGGTCGAATTTCCAACTCAAACACGACTTGACCTTCAATCAGGCCTCAAAGATCATTGAAAACACCATCAAAAAGGTGACTCGGGCGGTCAAGCAGCGGTTCAAAACCTTCGAGAAGTCCAGCCAGCATATGTGGGACGACATGTCCGCCGAGCGGTTCGAGGAGGTCAAGCAGCTGGTCGAGACCTACCACACGACCATTGGCGGCATCCTGTGCGGCCTCAGCGTGAAAATGAGCATCTGGAAGTTTCTGTTCCCCAACCCGGACGTGGGCGGCCCCATCCGGCGCTCGGAATTCATCATGAGCGAAATCCGCCAGGGCATTGAGAACATCCAGAAAATCGAGGACTCCGCCCCCAAGATGACGCCGATCGACTTCTCCGCCAAGAAAAAACAACCCCAAAAGGCGCCTGAACCACCGGAAGGCGATGACGAGGACACCATCGAACTGGGTTAATAAATCCCGTTCGCCCGTTGCAGTTCGCGCACGAAGCGGACCAATGATTCGATCTGTTGCAGCGTTATCCCTTGCACCGGCGGCATGTCGCCGAACGGCCAATGATGGGCCGTCACCCCATTGGTCACCGCCAGCGCGAACGCCCCGTCCGCGTGATGGCCGGGGTGATAGACCGGATGCACCAGGGGCGGCCCCTTGTCGGTGCCGTCGGCCCTGGGGCCATGGCAGGGCGCGCAATGTTGGGAGAACAGCATCTGCCCCTGGCGCGCCTCGGGCGTGAGATCGGGCAGGCGGACCAGCACACGGGCGGCTTGTTGTCCAGCGCTCAGAATCCAGGCAACCAGCAGGATGCCGCCCAGCAGGCCCAGAATCGCCAACAGCCGACTCATTCCGTTAGACGCAGACCCGCCGCCAGGGGATAGCCGCGCAAAAAGGCTTCCGCCGCCATCGGTCCCTTGCCGGCCCGTTGCACCGTGAGCAGGCGCAAGGCCCCGCTGCCGCAAGCCACGGTCAGCCGGTCATCGAGCAGGGTCCCCGGCGGCCCGGCCCCCTCTCGCACCTCGGCGGCCAACACCTTGATCCGCTGGCCCTCATGCAGCAGCCAAGCCCCGGGCCAGGGGGTGTAGCCGCGCACCCGGCGTTCCAGTTCGTCGGCAGACAGCGACCAGTCGAGGCGCCCTTCGTCCTTTTCCAGCTTGTGAGCATAGGTAACGCCGCGCTCCGGTTGCGGCACATCCGGCAACAGACCGGCCTGCAATCCGGCCAGCGCCTCGACGATCAAATCGGCCCCAAGCGCCGCCAATCGGTCGTGCAGGTCCTGCGCCGTGTCCCTTGCGCCAATGGGGGTACGGGCCTCCAGCAACATCGGCCCGGCATCCAGCGCCTTGACCACCCGCATGATGGTGACGCCGGTTTCCCGGTCCCCGGCCAGCAAGGCCCGATGGATCGGGGCGGCCCCCCGCCAGCGCGGCAACAAGGAGGCGTGGATATTGATGCAGCCGAGTCTTGGCGCGTCCAAAATCACTTGCGGCAGGATCAACCCATAGGCCGCCACGACGCCGATATCAGCCCCCAGATCGGCAAAGGTTTGTTGATCCGCCGGGTCGCGCAGGCGCACCGGCGTAAAGACCGGAATATTGTGATCAAGGGCATAGGCATGGACCGGGCAGGGTCGCTCCCGGTGCCCGCGCCCGGCCGGACGGGGCGGCTGGGCATAGACCGCAATGACCTCGTGCCCTGCCGCGCCAATGGCGGCCAGCGCGGGCACGGCGAAATCTGGACTGCCCATGAAGACGACCCGCAGACTCATGAAAGCGGCCTCAGTTGGCTTTCGGGCGCACAGCGACCCGGCTGGTCACCCGGCGCACCCCCTTGATGCCGCGCACGATGCTGACAGCTTTGTCCAATTCCCCTTGGGACAAAGCTCGCCCGAACAGGAACACATGTCCTTCCAGGGAGTGCCAACGGAAATTGGTGGTATTGACAGCGGCGGCATCGAGAAACTGGGCGTTGATCTTGGTCTCGATCACCGTGTCATCGACAAAACCCTCGACGGTGCCTTTCTCGCGTTCCAAATCCGACTTGATAAGAATCTCGTTGTAAATTTTGCGCACCCCGCCGACGGTCCGGGTCAGGGCCTCGGCCTGGGCTTTCTGCTCTTTTTTCTCGACGATTCCGGTCAGCATCACCGTCTGTTCGTAGACGTCGGCGGTGATGGAAATGACATCGCTGCCCATCTGATCGAGCACCTTGGTGACGATTTCCGCCTTGATCGAGGTGTCCTTGGCGATATCCGAAGTGCTGCGATCCTCCACCGCCGCCTCCACCGCGCCCTTGATGGCCGATAACGGATTGAGGTCGAAGGCCCGCGCAGGAACGGCGAGAACGACAAGGGCGGCGCAAAGGACGAACAGTTTCATAGGAGCACTCCAACGACAAATGGCTCGCTGATCATACCGCCCGGACAGGGGGGCGTCGAGGGGGGAGCCGTGCCGCCCTACCTTGCCAACAGCGTCCAGGCCGCGGACAGGATCGCGCCGCCGTTGGGTTTCTGCAACAACAAGGCCCCGGCGTCGGCGGTTCCCGGCAGACGGGACGCCGCCACCAGGAATTCCGTGGCCATGCCGTCCCAGGTGCCGAGTGCCAGGGTGGCCCGCACCACATTGCGATTGGTCAGGGTTTCGCCGCGATTTTCGCCGCGCCGCACCTGGGTCACATGCTGCCGGTCAAACAGCACCAGCAACAGATCGGCTTGCAAACCGGGATGGGTCTCCGGAAGCCGGATATGCAGTCCATCGTCTTGCGGCTGCATGAGGATGGCAATGGGAGAAGTCTCTTCGCTGGCCCGCTGAATCAGTTGGCGCACCGACCGGCGGTTCGATCCCACCGCCTCGTAGAGCCCCTGCACCACCACTTGCGGCGTATAGACGGAGCGTTGATTGAACTGCTGGGCATAGGCCTTTTGACGGCGACCATGGTCGGGGTCGGCAAACGGGTCCTTCCAGCCAATGTAGTCCCAATAATCCACATGGAACGACAGCGGCAGTACCGCCTTTTCATCCGCCAATTCGCCGATGAAGGCATCGGCGGGCGGGCAGGAGGAGCAGCCCTGGGAGGTGAACAGCTCAACGACAACCGGCGTCGGTTCGCTCGCTTCGGCAGACGACGCGCCGGTAACGGCAAGCCAGACGGCGCATATGAAGATTACGTGTCTCATCTTCAAAAGCCTAGCTCAACCCGTCGTTCACCGCTATTCACATGGCGGTGAACGGGGCATACGGCGCGCAGCCTTGCGTATGACGCAATCCACCGTCCCGCCAACTTATGTTGCACTATTGAAACGAACGGGCCATCCTCATAGCAGAACATAATAACATTGCATGAAGCCCATGGAGCGGTCGGCATGACGATCATTTTCAATCCCGAAGAATTCTACGACATCAACAAATCCGTGGTGATCTGTGGGGCCGATCTGGCTCCGGGACCGGTCCGCCCGGTGCTGGATGAAATCGACAATTTCGCCAAGGGACTCGCCATTCCCAACCTTTCGACCCGCGTGGAAGAGGTGATTTCCGGCGGACGCCTGCACGGCAAGACGGCCAATCTCTGCCACGTCCTGGAAATCACCTTCAAGGGCTATACCATGCGGATGCTGACCTCGGCCCACCGTATGGGACATGTGGTCAGCCTGTTCTCCTACGAGAGTATTTACCCCCGTTCCTGGCGCCAGGGTTTCGACCCGGGCGGGGCGCAGATGATCGACGTCATTCTGTCCAATTTCAAGCACCAGGAAGACGCCGAGTTTTTCATGACCATGGATCAGGTGTTCGACTTTGTTCACAATCACGCCCTGGAGATGATCCAGTCCTGTTCCAACGCCACATGGCACGCCACCTCGGCCCGCCGGGGGCGAGTCGCCGCCTGATCCTGCCGGGCGCCCCACTTCTGTCATTGATCCGCCGCCCCGGCTTTGATAAAGCCGGTCCATGGAAACACCGCCCCGCGATCTGCCCCATCTGTTCATCGTCCGTCCGGCCCCGGAGATCCTGCTCAAGGCCTCCGGCACCCGGCGTCGTTTCGAGCAAACCCTGCGCGCCAATCTGAAGGCCATGCTCCAGGCCTCCGGGATCGCCCATGCCCTGGATATGGACGAGGGCCGTATCCTGCTCTCAGCGGACCGTCGGGATGAAACGCTTGACGCCACTGCACGTGTTTTCGGCGTGGCTTCGGTATCGCCCGTCGACCGAGTCATGGAAGGCGACCTGGAGTCTTTTTGCGCCACGGCGGTGGAACTCTATGCCGACCTGATCGGCGGGCGCAGCTATGCGGTGCGGGTCAAATGCATCGGCCGTCGGCTGTTTTCCTCGCAGGATCTGGAACGCCAAATCGGCGCGGCGCTCAATCCTTTCGGCAAGGTCGACCTGAGCCACCCGGATGTCACTGTGCGGCTTGACATTCGGGGCCACAAGGCGATGTTCCATGCCCAGCGCCGGGAGGGACAATGCGGCTTTCCGCTCGGCATTCAGGGCCGTGTGGCGGCGCTGGTCTCCGGCGGCTTTGATTCCGTGGCCGCCGCCTGGATGCTGATGCGGCGCGGCGCCGCGATGGAGTTCGTCTTTTGCAATCTGGCCGGTGGAGCCTACGAACGCAGCGTGGTGGAAATCGTCAAGACTCTCACCGACCGCTGGGGGGCGGGCATGGAGGCGCGGTTGCATGTGGTGGATCTACGCGCCATCGTCGCCGATTTGCGGGCCAGCTGCGACCCTGAATTCTGGCAGGTGGTGCTGAAGCGCCAGATGTATCGCATGGGCTGCCAGATGGCCCACCGCCTGCACTGCGAGGCCATTGTCACCGGCGAGGCCCTGGGGCAGGTCTCCTCGCAGACCCTGAGCAATCTCAATTCCATCGACGTGGCCGCCGACCTTCCGGTGCTGCGCCCGCTGATCGGCTTTGAGAAACGCGACATCGTCACCCTGACCCGGATGATCGGCACCGCCCATCTGTCGGAAAAGGTGCCCGAATACTGCGCCCTCAACCGCCGTCGCCCGGCGGTCAAGAGCCGCATCGGACAGCTCGACCGGGAAGAGGCAAAAATGAACCCGGCACTGTTCGAACAGGCCCTGCAATCGGTAAAATTTATTGATCTCAATAACCTGTCATCGGAAGCGTTGGCCCAACATTACGTTCTGATCGACGCGCTTCCCGAGGGTGCACGGCTGATCGACATGCAGACCGAAGACGAATACGAAACTTGGCACCCGGAGGGGGTGCGCTGGTACAATGCCGGGATGTTGCTGGGAGAAATGGAACGTTTCGAACGCACCGAGCCGCTGGTGCTCTATTGCGGCCAGGGCACCCAGTCGGCGGTGCTGGCCGAGCATCTCCAGCAAGCGGGCTATGCCGCCTATTCCCTGCGCGGCGGCACCCGGGCCTTGCGCAAATTATTGGATTCCGCCAATGGATGAGCGGGCGATCTGGATCGGGGTTTCGTCCTGTCTGCTCGGGGAATCGGTGCGCTACGACGGCGGCCACAAGAAAAACCCCTTCATCCTCGACCAGTTGGGACCCTACGTCCGCTACCTCCCCCTGTGCCCGGAGATGGCCATCGGCCTGGGCGTGCCTCGGGAGTCCATCCGCTTGGTGGCGGTGGACGCGGACACCCGGCTGATCGCCCCGCGCAGTGGGGCCGACCATACGGACGCCATGCTCGCCTACGGGCAAAGGACCGCCGCCGAACTGGCCGCCCGCCCCCTCGATGGCTACATCTTCAAGAGCAAGTCGCCGTCCTGCGGTTTGTTTCGGGTCAAGCGGCATGGGGCCTCAGACACCACCCGTGGCCTGTTCGCCGCCGCCCTCACCGAGGCTCTGCCCGATTTACCGGTGGAAGAGGAGGGGCGGCTCAACGACCCGCACCTGCGCGAGACGTTCATCGAAGCCCTGTTCGCCCATCACCGGCTGCGGCGCTTTTTTGCCCAACCCTGGAGCATCGGTGATCTGGTCGCCTTTCACAGCCGCGAAAAACTGCTGCTCATGGCCCATGACCCGGCAACCTACAAGTCTCTTGGACCGCTGGTCGCGGCGGCCAAGGGAGAGCACCGGGAGACCCTGGCCCAGACTTACAAAAGCCAATTCATGGCCGGAATGGCCAAGCGCGCCACCCTGGGCCGCCATGCCAACGCCCTGCGTCACATGGCGGGCTATGTGAAAAAACAGATCACCGCCGATGACCGGGCGGAACTCGCCGCCATGATCGAGGACTACCGCCAGGGTCTGGTGCCGCTGATTGTGCCGATCACCCTGATCCGCCATTTCGTGCGCCGCTTCCGCATCGCCTATCTGGCCGGTCAGACCTACCTGGAGCCCCACCCCAAGGAACTGATGCTGCGCAATCACGTCTGATCCCGGTCCCGCTTTTTCCTGATTTCAGAAAACGCTTCCGCATCGCCGAAATCGGAAAATTTATAATAGCGCCGGTGCGGGTCCCGGGTTCGGCGGGCATCAATGCCGCGCTCGATCTCCTCTTCCAGTGCTGCGATCCGCTCCAGAAGCCTGCCGATATCCATGGGAGATCTCCCGCAGCCGGTTGATTGAATTACCCGTAAGCCACCGCCAGCAGCACGACCCCGAGCAGGATGCGGTAGATCACGAACGGGGTGAAGGTGGCGCGTTGCAGCCAGGCCATCAGTCCCCAGATGGCGAGCAGGGCGGAGCCGAAGGTGAAGCCAACGGCGAGCAGGACATCCAGGCTCAGTTGGGCGTTGCCGCTCTCAATCAGATCCTTGCCCTCCAGCACCCCGGCCCCGAGAATGGTCGGCAGGCTGATCAGCATGGAGAAGCGTGCGGCGTCGGGGCGCTCCATGCCCAAGGCCCGGGCGGCGGCCATGGTGATGCCCGAGCGGCTGGTGCCGGGAATCAGCGCCAGACATTGGGACAATCCGATAATGACCGAATCGCTCCAGCCCAGATGTTCCAATTTGCGCATGGTCATGCCCATCTTATCGGCGATATAGATCACGATACCGAAACCCAGGGTCGCCCAGCCGATCACTTCGATGGATCGCAGTTGGGTTTCCACGAAATCCTTGGCCAAAAAGCCGGCCACGATAACGGGGATGGTTGCCACGACAACCAACAGCGCCAGTCGCGCTCCGGCATCCATGCGCCCGACCAGCAGCCCCCCCAGGCCGACGATCATGGCCCAGACATCACGCCAGAAATAGAGCATCACGGCGAGCAGGGTGCCCATATGCACCGACACGTCCATCATCAATCCCTGGTCCGGCCAGCCGGTCACTACCGGCACCAGAATCAGGTGCCCGGACGACGAAATGGGCAGGAATTCGGTGATGCCCTGCACCAGGGCAATGACGATCAATTGCAGAAGGGTCACGGCAGGAACTCCCAAGTCGCAGGCTGGTATACCACCGTCGACCGGGCTCCGCCACACCCTTCAACGCAACCGATAGGCCCCGTGACAGGCGTTGCAGTTGTTGGTGATCCCCTGCAAGGCGGAGAACACCTTCTGCTGCGCCTCGTAGGTATGTTCCACGTCGGCTTCCTGAGCCGCCAGGGCGAACTGGCTGGCCCGGTGATGCATTTCCGTTCCGGCAGCGCGCATGCCTTCGGGCATGTAGGGGGCCATGTGCGCGGCCCCGTGCATCTCCAGGGACGACATGCCGATACGTTGCTCGGCGACCTCCCCGGCCTCACCGACCCGGCCCGCAGCAAGCAGACCCAACACCTCGTCGAAGGCCAACAAATGGTCCCGCATATTGCCCAGCATGTGTTGTTGCATCATCTCCGGCAGCTTGACCAGTTCCCGCGTGTCTTCACCGGCCAGGGTCGGCGAGGCCAACAACAACCCGCCCAGGGCGAGGGCGGCAAACAAGGGGTGTTTCATCGAAGGCGCTCCCAGAGGGTGATCCATTTCGCCGCCATCCTAGCAAGAACCCTCTGCACCGTGTATGATTTGAATCATATGGTGGTAAGGGAGATGAAATGACAAAAGACATGCTACATGAGATGTGGAACCGGGGCACGTGCCGTCGGCTGGCGGCCGGGGAATCGCTGTTCCACCGCGGGGACGCGCCCTGGGGGCTGTTTTTTCTGGACAGCGGGGAAATGCAGTTGTTGCGGGGCGGTCAGGATGGTTCCACCAGGGTGTTGCAGACCCTGAGACCGGGGGAAACATTCGCCGAAGCCTCGTTGTTTTCCGATGCCTATCATTGCGACTGCCGGGCCACCGCCCCGAGTGTCGTCCGGATGGTCTCGCGGGACCGCTTCATGGCCCGCCTGCACCAGGACCCGGACTTCGCCATCGCCTTTGCGCAAAGGTTGGCACGACAACTCCAGCAGGCTCGGACTCGCTGCGAAATTCGCGGTATCCGTTCGGCTGAGGAGCGGGTGTTGATGGCGCTGCGGCTGCTTGAGGAGTCCGGTGACTCAATCCAGATCCCTGGGACCTGGAAACTGTGGGCGGGCGATATCGGCCTGTCGCACGAGGCGCTCTATCGGGTCCTGGCCAAGCTGCAAAAGCAGGGACGTATCGCGCGTGACGGTCGCCGGGTCCGCCTTCTTCAGGCGTGAATGGCTCCGTCACCGAGCGCCAAAGCGGCTTCCTTGACCGCTTCGTAAAGCCCCGGATGGGCGTGACAGGTGCGCGCCAGATCCTCCGAGGCACCGCCGAAGGCCATGCACAGCACCGCTTCCTGAATCAGGTCGCCAGCCTGCGGGCCGACGATATGACAGCCCAGCACCCGGTCGGTCTTGGCATCGGCGAGGATTTTGACGAAGCCCTCCGAGTCGGCATTGCAGCGCGCCCGGGAATTGGCGGTAAACGGAAACTTGCCGACCTTGTAGTCGGTGCCCGCGTCCTTGAGCTGTTCCTCGGTCCGGCCCACCGAGGCCACTTCCGGGTGGGTATAGACGACGCCGGGAATGGTGTCGTAGTCCACGTGCCCGGCTCGACCGGCGATCAATTCGGCGACCTTGACGCCCTCCTCCTCGGCCTTGTGAGCCAGCATCGCCCCGCCGATCACATCGCCGATGGCGAACACCCCCGCCACATTGGTTTGCAGATCATGGTCGACCTTGATGAAGCCGCGCCCATCCCGTTCCACGCCGACGCTTTGCAGCCCCAGGCCTTCGGTGTAGGGCCGTCGCCCCACCGCCACCAGCACCACTTCGGCTTTCAGGGTCTCGGAATCGCCGCCCGCGCAGGGTTCCATGGTCAGGCTGACCTGGGTCTTGCTGGCCTTGGCACCGGTCACCTTGGTCGATAATTTGAAGTCGATCCCCTGTTTCTTGAGGATGCGGCGCATGGTCTTGCGGATCTCCCCATCCATGCCGGGCAGGATGTCGTCGAGGAATTCGATCACCGTGACCTGCGCCCCGAGACGCCGCCAGACCGATCCCAGTTCCAGCCCGATCACCCCGCCGCCGATGACGGCCAGAGACTTGGGCACCTTGGTCAGGGCCAAAGCGCCGGTGGAGGAGACGATGCGGTTTTCGTCGATCTCGATGCCCGGTAGCGGCGATACTTCGGAGCCGGTGGCGATCAGGATATTCTCGGTCTTCAGGGTCGCTTCGGTATCGCCGGTGATGTCCACCGTATCGTTGCTGGCCACCATGCCGGAGCCGATGAAATAATCCACCTTGTTTTTCTTGAACAAAAACTCGATGCCCTTGGTGAGATCAAGAACCACCTTGTCTTTGCGCGCCATCATGGTGTCCAGATCGAGCTTGGGAGACACCTGCACCCCATGGGCGGCCAGATGCTCCTGCGCCATCTCGAAATGATGCGACGATTGCAGCATGGCCTTGGACGGAATGCAGCCCACGTTGAGGCAGGTGCCGCCGAGGGCGCCGCGCTTTTCCACACAGGCCACCTTGAGCCCCAGTTGCGCCGCGCGAATGGCCGCCACATAGCCGCCGGGACCGCCGCCGATCACCACCAGGTCGTAGGATGTCTCGCTCATAATCTGGTCTCCCTAGGCGATCAGCATGATACGGTTGGGGTCTTCGACGCATTCCTTGACCCGGACCAGGAACGACACCGCCTCGCGGCCGTCGATAATCCTATGGTCATAGGACAGGGCAATATACATCATCGGACGGGCCTCGATGCTGCCATCGGCCATCACCATGGGCCGCATCTGGATCTTGTGCATACCCAAGATGCCCGACTGCGGCGGATTGAGAATCGGTGCCGAGAGCAGGGAACCGAAGATGCCGCCATTGGAAATGGTGAAGCTGCCGCCTTGCATTTCCTCCATCTTCAAGGTCCCGGCCCGGGCCCGCAGGCCGAAATCCTTGATTGCCTTTTCAATGGCGTCGAAGCCCAGGCTGTCTGCATCGCGGATCACCGGCACCACCAGCCCTTGCGGCGAGCCGACGGCAACGGCGATATCGTAATAGTTCTTGTAGACGATATCATCGCCGCGAATTTCGCCATTGACGGCGGGCCATTCCTTGAGCGCCACGCAGACCGCCTTCACGAAGACCGACATGAAGCCCAGCTTGATATCGTGCTTTTTCTCGAAAATGTCCTTGTAGCGGTTGCGCAGGGCAATCGCCTCGGTCATGTCGATTTCGTTCCAGGTGGTCAGCATGGCGGCGGTGTTCTGCGCCGCCTTGAGCCGCGAGGCGACCATCTTGCGCAAGCGGGTCATGCGCACCCGATGTTCCCGCGGGTCGTCCAACTGCGCGGCGGCGGCCGGAAGCGGATCGCTTTCCTGAAGCGGCGGCGGCGGCGGTGTGACGGTCGGCGTTGGCGTCGGGGCCAGGGCGATCATGTCGTCGCGATGGGCGGTGCCCGAGGCGGCGGCGGCCAGGGCGTCCTCCTTGGTGATCCGCCCGTTCTTGCCGGTGCCGGTGATTTTGGTCGGGTCTAGGTCATTCTCCTCGACCAACCGACGCACCGCCGGGGACAGGGGAACCTCGCTTTTCGGTGCTGGAGCGCTGGCTGCGGGAATCGTCGGCGCGGGCGACGGGGCCTCGACGGGCGATGGCGATGGCGCGGGCGCGGGCTCGCCTCCCGAAGTCAACCGTCCGAGAACAGCGCCCAGGGCGACTTCCGAACCTTCCGTCGCGGCAATCTCACTGAGGGTTCCGGCCACCGGCGCGTTGACTTCCACCGTCACCTTGTCGGTTTCCAGTTCGACCAGCGGCTCGTCGGCGGCCACTGCGTCGCCGACCTTCTTGAACCATTTACCCACCGTCGCTTCGGTGATGGATTCGCCCAATGTGGGAACCTTGATTTCCGTCGCCATCTTGTCCTCGATCTCTCTTTATTCGTTCCGGGCGGAAGCGGTCAGTATTTGGCGGCCAGGGAGTGGGCCGCCGGGATGAAAGGCCGGGGGATGCTGTCCAGCGGCTCGCTCAGGGCCAGCCGGACCACTTCGGCCTGCTCCGCCGCATGCACCTTGGCAAATCCGGTGGCCGGGGAAGCGGCCGACTTGCGTCCCGCATAGACCGGGAGCTTCTGCTGGACTCCCAGGCCCTCGATCAGGTTGGTGAGGCGGGGCAGGACAAAGGTCCAAGGCCCCATGTTGGCCGGTTCTTCCTGACACCAGACGATCTCGGCCTTCGGATAGCGCGCCAGTTGCGTCATGATGCCCTTGCGAGGCCAGGGATAGAGCTGTTCGACGCGGATGATCGCCACGTCGTCGAGGCCCTCCTCGCGCCGGGTTTGCAGCAGGTCGTAATAGACCTTGCCGCTGCACAGCACGACCCGTCGGATCATGTCGTTCTTGACCAGCTTGTCGACCTCGGGCAGCACCCGGCGGAACTTGGTGCCGCTGGCCATGTCCTTGAGATCGGAGACCACCAGCTTGTGGCGCAGCAGCGACTTGGGCGACATGATGACCAAAGGCTTGCGGTAGTTGCGGCGCACCTGGCGGCGCAAGGCATGGAAATAGTTGGACGGCGTGGTGATGTTGCAGACCTGCATGTTGTCTTCGGCACAGAGCTGCAAATAGCGCTCCAGGCGGGCCGAGGAATGCTCCGGCCCCTGGCCTTCGAGACCATGGGGCAGCAACAGGACCAGACCGCAGAAGCGCAGCCATTTGGATTCGCCGGACGAAATGAACTGATCAATGATCATCTGCGCCCCGTTGGCGAAATCGCCGAACTGCGCCTCCCACAGCACCAGGGTATAAGGATCGTCAAGGGAATAGCCGTATTCGTAGCCCAGAACCCCGACTTCCGACAGCGGGCTGTCGAGCACCTCGAACACCCCCTGGCCGTCGCAGATGTTGCTCAACGGGCGGTATTTTTCCTCGCTGACCTGATCAATGAGCACCGAATGGCGATGCGAGAAGGTGCCGCGCCCGCAATCCTGGCCGGACAGCCGCACCGAGGTCCCCTCGGTCATCAGGGTGCCGAAGGCCAGCGCCTCGGCGGTCGCCCAGTCGATGCCGCTGCCGCTGTCGATGGCTTCGGCCTTGGCGTCCAACTGGCGGGCGATTTTCGGATGCAGATTGAAATTGTCGGGCTTACGGGATATGGCATGGCCGACGGTCTTCAACAGTTCCATCGGCACCGAGGTATCGTCCTCGCGCAGTTCCTCGTCCTCGCTGAGACGGATCAAGCCTTCCCAAACCCCTTCCAGCCAGTCGGCCTTGTTGGGGCGGTAGGCGGTGGCGGTCTCGAAGTCGGATTCCAGCCGCGCCTCGAATTCGTTCTGCATGGTTTCGGCGTCTTGCAGGGTCATCACCCCCTCGCGGATCAATTGATCGCGATAGATTTCGAGGGTGCGCGGATGCTTGGCGATGGTGCGGTACATGATCGGCTGGGTGAACATGGGCTCGTCGCCCTCGTTGTGCCCGTGCCGACGGTAGCAGAACATGTCAATGACCACGTCGCGCTTGAATTCCTGACGGAATTCCATGGCCAGCCGGGACACATGGACCACCGCCTCCGGGTCGTCGCCGTTCACATGGAAGATCGGCGCCTGGATCATCTTGGCCACGTCCGAGCAATAGGGCGAGGAGCGGCTCTTGGACGGCACGGTGGTGAAACCGATCTGATTGTTGACGATGAAATGGATGGTGCCGCCGGTGGTGTAGCCTTCCAACTGGCTCATCTCCAGGGTCTCGGCCACCAGTCCCTGACCGGCGAAGGCGGCATCGCCATGCATCAGGATGCCCATCACCTGATCGCGCTTCTTATCGTTACGGCGGTTTTGTTTCGAGCGCACCTTGCCGACCACCACCGGATTCACCGCCTCCAGATGCGAGGGATTGGCGGTCAGCGACATATGGATGCGGGTGCCGTCGAACACCCGGTCGGCAGAGACGCCCAGGTGATATTTCACGTCGCCGGAGCCTTGCACATCGCTGGGGCTCGACGAGGCCCCCTGAAATTCGGCGAAAATCGCCCGATAGGGTTTGCACATGATGGAGGCCAGCACGTTCAGCCGACCCCGGTGGGGCATGCCGAACACCACTTCCCGAATGCCCAGTTGCGACCCCCGTTTGAGGATCTGTTCCAGACCGGCGATCAGGGATTCGCCGCCGTCCAGACCGAACCGCTTGGTGCCCTTCCATTTCTTGTCGAGAAAGCGTTCGAAGCCTTCCGCCTCGACCAGCCGCTGAAAGATGGTGCGCTTGCCTAGGTGGGTGAAATTGTGGCGCGCCGGAAGGTCCTCGATGCGTTGGCGAATCCAGGCCTTTTCGTCCGGGTCCTGAATATGCATGAACTCGACGCCGATGGTATCGCAATAGGTCGCCTTGAGAACCGCCAGGATTTCCTTGAGGGTGGCGGTCTCGCGGCCCAACTGGAAATCAATGAACAGCGGCCGGTCCAGATCCTCCTCGTCAAATCCATAGGATTTGTAGTCGAGCTCCGGATGATAGCTTTTGCCTTCCAGCCCCAGCGGATCGAAGTTGGCGATCAGGTGACCGCGCACCCGGTAGGTGCGGATCATCATCAGGGCACGGATGGAATCCTGGGTCGCCCGCTTGAGATCGGCGGCGGAAGGACCAGTCGCGACCCCGATACCCCGCTCGGGGCAGGGCTGGGCTCCGCCGATCACATAGGCGTCCGAGGGGGCCCAGGTGGCGCCGCGCAATTCATCGAGAACCGCCCGGCCATCCTCCTGCAACTCGGCGAAAAAACCGGCCCATGTGGCATCGACGCTGCCGGGATTGGAGAGATACTTGCCGTAGAGTTCGGCAATGTAGATCGCGTTTGATCCGCTGAGCAGCGTATCGAGGGTCGGTGTCATTTTTTCTGAACGGCGGCTCTGGGGCTTTTTTTATGTCCCACGGGCCGCCGCCTCCCAAGCTATTTATACCGGGTATTACTTCCCCATGGCCTTCAACATGGTGCTTCCCAGGGCGGCCGGTGAATCGGCAACCTGAATGCCGGCCGAGCGCATGGCCTCGATCTTGGCGGTAGCAGTCCCCTTGCCGCCGGAGATAATGGCCCCCGCATGACCCATGCGTTTGCCCGGCGGGGCGGTGACCCCGGCGATGAAGCCGACCACCGGTTTTTTGGTTTTCGACTGTTTGATGAAGTCGGCGGCGTCTTCCTCTGCCGAACCGCCGATTTCGCCGATCATGACGATGCCCAGGGTTTCCGGGTCGGCCAGGAACAGATCCAGACAGTCGATGAAGTTGGTGCCGTTGACCGGATCGCCACCGATACCGATGCAGGTGCTTTGGCCGAGACCGGCAGCCGTGGTTTGCGCCACCGCCTCGTAGGTCAGGGTCCCCGAGCGCGACACGATGCCGATCTTGCCGCGCTGATGGATATGGCCCGGCATGATGCCGATCTTGCATTCGTCGGGGGTGATGATGCCCGGACAGTTGGGGCCGATGAGACGGGTCTTCTTGCCTTCCATGCCGCGTTTGACGCGCACCATGTCGAGCACCGGAATACCCTCGGTGATGCAGACCGCCAGAGCGACGCCCGCGTCCACCGCTTCCAAAATGGCATCGGCAGCGAACGGCGGCGGCACGTAAATCACCGAGGCGTTGGCCCCGGTCTTGTGTACCGCGTCGGCCACCGTGTCGAAAACCGGCAGGTCCAGGTGGGTGGTGCCCCCCTTGCCCGGGGTGACGCCGCCCACCATCTGGGTGCCATAGGCGATGGCCTGTTCGGAGTGGAAGGTCCCCTGACTGCCGGTGAATCCCTGGCAGATGACCTTGGTATTCTTGTCAACCAAAACAGCCATGTTACGAGGCCTCCTTCACGGCCTTGACGACCTTTTCGGCGGCATCCGCCAGATTGGCGGCGGACACGATGGGCAGACCGGACTCGGCGAGAATTTTCTTGCCCAGTTCGACGTTGGTGCCTTCAAGACGCACCACCAGGGGCACATTCAGGCTGACCTCACGGGCCGCCGCGACGACCCCCTCGGCGATGACGTCGCAGCGCATGATGCCGCCAAAGATGTTGACCAAAATCCCCTCGACCTTGGGATCGCGGAGGATGATCTTGAACGCCTCGGTCACCCGTTCCTTGGTTGCCCCGCCGCCCACGTCCAGGAAGTTGGCCGGGGAGCCGCCGTAGAGCTTGATGATGTCCATGGTCGCCATGGCCAGACCGGCCCCGTTGACCATGCAGCCGATGGTGCCGTCGAGCTTGATATAGTTGAGGCCGTGGCGGGCCGCTTCCAGCTCCGCCGGGTCCTCTTCGTCCTCGTCGCGCATTTCCTCCACATCCTTGTGGCGGAACAGGGCATTGGAATCAAAGTTCATCTTGCAATCGAGCGGCATCACGGCCCCGTCACCGGCGACCACCAGCGGGTTGATTTCCAGCATCGAGCAGTCGAGCTCGGTGAAAGCCTTGTAGAGGGCCGAGAGCATTTTGGTGAAGGCATTGACCTGCTTGCCGTCCAGCTTGAGCGCAAAACCAACCTTGCGCCCCTGATAGGATTGCAGCCCGAGGGCCGGGTCGATGGTCTCGGTGATGATCTTTTCCGGCGTTTCGGCCGCCACTTCCTCAATGTTCATGCCGCCTTCGGTGGAGGCCATGATGGTCACCCGCGACGTGCCGCGATCAATCAGCAAGGAGAGATACAGCTCGCGCTTGATGTCGCAACCGGCCTCGATGTAGATGCGCTTGACCTGCTTGCCCGCCGGGCCGGTCTGATGGGTGACCAGGGTCTTGCCGAGCATCGCCTTGACGTTGTCGGCCACCTCGTCGAGCGCCTTGACGACGCGCACGCCGCCACGGCCTGCGGGGTCCTCCTTGAAGGTCCCCTTGCCGCGTCCCCCGGCATGGATCTGGGATTTGACCACCCAGACCGGACCGCCCAGGGACTTGGCCACGGTTTCCGCTTCGGCGGGGGTATAGGCCACCCCGCCTTCGGCCACCGGCACGCCATAGCGCTTGAGTAGCTGCTTGGCCTGATATTCGTGGATATTCATGCTATCCCCCTGATTACATCATGGTCTTGGTGATTTCGATGAGCCCCTTGACCGCATCCACGGATTTCATGAAACCGGCTTTTTCCTCGGCGTTCAGGTCGATTTCGACCACCCGTTCGACGCCCCCGGCACCAATGACCACCGGCACGCCCACATAGACACCATCGACACCATATTGGCCGTTCACATAGGCGGCGCAGGGCAGCACGCGCTTCTGGTCCCGCAGATAGGCCTCGGCCATCTGAATGCCGGCCGCCGCCGGGGCGTAAAAGGCCGAACCGGACTTCAACAGGCCGACGATCTCGGCCCCGCCGTCACGGGTCCGCTGCACGATCTGGTCCATTTTTTCCTGCGTCGACCAGCCCATCTTGATCAGGTCGGGCACCGGAATTCCGGCCACTGCGGAGTAGCGCAGCAGCGGCACCATGGTATCCCCATGACCGCCGAGCACGAAGGCATTGACGTCTTCCACCGAGACCCCGAATTCTTGCGACAGGAAATAGCTGAACCGCGCCGAATCCAACACCCCGGCCATACCGACCACCATGTTGTGGGGCAGCCCGGAGACCTCGCGCAGGGCCCAGACCATGGCATCCAGCGGATTGGTGATGCAGACCACAAAGGCACCCGGGCAATGGGCCTTGATGCCCTCGCCGACCGACTTCATGACCTTGGCATTGGTACCGATCAGATCGTCGCGGCTCATCCCCGGCTTGCGCGGCACCCCGGCGGTGACGATGACCACATCGGAACCCGCGAGGTCCGCATAACTGTTGGTGCCCGCATAGGCGCAGTTCAGGCCCTCAATGGCGGTCGATTGGGCGATGTCCAGGCCCTTACCCTGGGGCAGGCCCTCGGCAATGTCGAAGATCATCACATCCCCGAGCTCCTTCAGCCCGATCAAATGAGCCAACGTTCCGCCGATATTTCCGGCGCCGATCAATGCGATTTTGTTGCGTGCCATGGACATCCCTTTCCCTAGTAGCAAAGCCAGATAGTACTGAATTTTGTCCGCACCCACCCTGTCGCGGCGCACAAAACCACCCAGAAAGGTAGTAGCGCGATTCACAGCGACGGGCAAGGAGAATAACCGCCCGGAACCCTGAAATATAACAACAAAATTAGGTGTTTCTAATGTGTTGGTCCGCTCCGACACTGTCATTGTGCAGTGCAACCTGCCCCTAGGTCAAGTGCGGCGTGGCCAGGTAATGGGCCGCCTGCATCTCGGCCAGTCGCGAGGCGGTGCGGGCGAATTCGAAACTGCCCAGACCCTCCGTATAAATCAACTCGGGCGGGGTCTCGGCGGTGCAGAACAGGTTGGTTCGGTGCTCGTACAGGGAATCGATCAGGGCGACGAACCGCTTGGCCTCGTTATGCCGGTCCGGGCCGAGGCGCGGAATGTCCGATAGCACCAAGGTGTGGTACTTGGTCGCCAGGGCCAGATAATCCCCCGGTCCCAGGGGGCGACAGCAGAGTTCTTCGAAGGTGCAGCGGGCCACGCCGGGGGTAGCGACGCCGATATCGACCAGTCGGCCATGCACCAAAATGCTGTCCGGGCGCACCGCCTCCCCATCGGTGAGTTTCTGGAATATTTGTTCCAGTTCCTGCTCCGTCTGGTCGGTGATCGGGGTCAGGTAGGCGCGCACGCGGGTCATATCCAGCAATCTGAAATCGGTCGGGCCTTGCAGTTGCAGCACGTCCATGCGTTGTTCTATCAACTCGATGAAGGGCAGAAAGCGATCCCGTTGCAGGCCGTCCTTGTAGAGGTCCCGGGGGGCACGGTTGGAAGTTGCCACCACAACGACACCGCCCTCGAACAGCGCCTCGAACAGCCGTCCGAGGATCATTGCATCGGCAATGTCGGTGACCTGAAACTCGTCGAAACAGAGCAGCCAGGCGCCGAACGAGATTTCCGCCGCCACCGCTGAAATGGGATCGCCCCGGTGGCTGCCTTTCTGGCGCAGCCTGTTCAGACGCCCCTGGACCTCCTGCATGAAGGCGTGAAAATGCACCCGCCGCTTGGCCTCGGTCGGGGCGAGGCAATGAAATATGTCCATCAGCATGGATTTGCCGCGACCGACACCGCCATAGAGATAGAGTCCCTGCGGCACCGCGTCGCGCCGTCGACCGAGACCGAACCGCGCCTTCCAGCCCTGCTGGCCGGTATCCGGGCGGTAGCGCAGAAGGGCGTGATACAAGGACTGAAACTTTTCCACCGCCAAAGCCTGGCCCGGATCGGCGTGCAGGTCCCCCTGATGCACCAGATTACGGTACACCATCAAAGGGGTTTCTCTCGGCTTTTCCGCCATTCCTGAGGTCTTTCTTATGATCTCGCAATGCAGCATAACGAGCCGCAATTCCTTCTGTAAAGACGTTACCTATCGGCCTTTTCTAATATGAAAGGGGGCGTATACTCCCCGGATGAACACTTTCTTGACCGACTACGAGATTGCCATTCGCCTGGGCGCCTTCTTCGGCGTGTTCGTGTTTGTCGCCACAGCCGAGGCCTTGTTCCCCCGCCGGGCGCGACTCTTGAGCCGTTGGGCACGCTGGCCCTCGAACCTCGGGATTGTTGTTTTGGACAGCGTTCTGGGGCGTCTGATCCTGCCCTTGGCACCGCTTGGCTTTGCCGCCCTGGCAGCGGATAAGGGCTGGGGGTTGATGCCGCAACTGGGCGTGCCCGAGGGCCTAGCCATAGTGCTTTGTGTCGTCCTGCTCGACATGGCGATCTATTTTCAGCATGTGATGTTCCATGCGGTGCCGCTGCTGTGGCGGCTGCACCGCATGCACCATGCGGACACCGATTACGACGTGACCACCGGGGCGCGCTTTCATCCCATCGAGATCCTGCTGTCGCTGGGCATCAAGCTGGCGATGATCGCCCTGCTCGGCGCGCCCGTGGCGGCGGTGCTGATTTTCGAGGTGGCGCTCAATGCCACGGCCATGTTCAATCATGGCAACATGCGCCTGCCTCTGGGGCTGGATCGACTGTTGCGCCTGCTCATCGTGACCCCGGACATGCACCGGGTCCATCATTCGGTGCTGCCCGTCGAGACCAACAGCAATTTCGGCTTCAATCTGCCCTGGTGGGATCGCATTTTCGGTACCTATCAGGCCCAGCCTCAGGCGGGGCACACGGCGATGACCATCGGCCTCGACCAGTTCCGGGAGCCGGTGGATCAAAGGTTGGACCAAATGCTGCTCCAGCCGTTCCGGGCCGGAGAGGGCGACGACGCGATCAACCGAGAGTCATAAGCTCAAGGTCACCGAAACCGGCACATGGTCCGATGGTTCTCGCCAGTCGCGAGCCTCGCGCAGCAGGCTGGCCCCGGTCAGCGCCGGGACCAGCGGCGGAGTGACCCAGATGTGATCGAGCCTGCGGCCCTTGTCAGCCTCGTCCCAGCCGGCAGCGCGATAGCTCCACCAGGAAAAAATCTTTTCATCATCGGGATGGAAATGGCGTACCGCGTCGACCCATCGACCGGCCCGGCGCAATTGCTCCAGATGGGCAATCTCAATCTCCGTATGGGTGACCACCCGACGCAGGCGCTGATGGTCCCACACATCGGACTCCAGCGGCGCCACATTGAGATCGCCAACCAGCACCATGGGAGATTGGTCGGCAGCGGTGCGGGCCAGCCACCAGTGGGCCAGGGCGCTGAGATAGTCCAATTTATACGCGAATTTCGAATTGAGCAGCGGATCGGGCTTGTCGCCGCCAGCCGGAATATACAGATTATGGATCTCGATGGGCGTCATATTCGTTGCGCAATGCAGCACCGCCGAAAGGTGCCGGGCCTCTTCCCGTCCGCCCCAGAAATAAGTCTCGGGATCGTGCAGCGGAAAACGGCTGGCGATGGCCACCCCGTTATAGGACTTCTGACCATGGCACAGCACATGCTCATAACCCAGGGCGCGCAAAACCAGCTCGGGAAAATCCCGGTCAACGACCTTGGTTTCCTGGAGGCAGAGAACGTCAGGGTTTTCCGCGTCTACCAGCCAGCCCAAATGATCAAGCCGCTTGCGGATGGAGTTAACATTCCAGGTGGTGATTTTCAGTTCCATGGGGTGCCAGCCTGCCCGGACGGCACGGCCTTGGCAAGGGGACAAAGGAAGAGGCGTCCGATCAGGGGGGTAATCGGACGCCTCCATGCTCCTTTGGGGGGAGCCGGGAAGACGGCAGGGGATACCATCATTCCCCGGGTCACATCATTGCAATGCGGTCCCGTTATGAATCCTATGTGGCATTGCGATGTAAAAAGTTCAAGGGGACGATAAAATATCAGTCATGCGGCAGTTGCATGGCTCGTTCAGTCCAGCTTGATCCCCGTGCCCTGGTGGCGGGGGTCATGGTAAACGAACAATTCCTTGTCCAGGGTAAGTCCGGTGCGGGTCTTATTGAGGGTGAGCACGGTCTGTGTGCCCTGGGCGTCGATGATCTCCCATTGCCGCAGAACCATCGGCTTTTCATTGAAGATCAGCGTCAACTGACCGTTTTCCGGATTGTCGGTCTGCACCAGGGTGACCGCGACCAGGCCCTTGTCGCGGACCAGATCAATCGCCTGCACCTCATCGCCGTTAATCACCAGATTCTCGCTGACCAGCAACGCGGCCGGGGTTGAGCCCAGGGGCAGATAACTGATCTGATCCAGTTCCTTGTCTTCGTAGATGAGCCAAGTGCCGTTGGCGACCAACAAGAACGGAGCCGGAGGATCGTACTCAAAACGCAACTTGCCGGGGCGCGACAGGTACAGGGTGCCTTCCGTGTAGCCCCCCTGGGAGGTGGCCTGAATGAAGCGCGATTGCAGGGTCTTGACGGAATTGAGGTAGCCCTCGACCTTTTTCAGCATGACCTGCTCTTCGGCGGTGAAAACCCGCGCCTCCACCGCCCCGACGGGGACGGCGAAACAGACCAGGAGCAGAATCAACAGGACGCGCATGGGTTAACCATCCAGGACAATCATGGCAAAATTGGGAAGCTCTTTGTAGCGGGCGGCCGACTAGGAGTCGAGGCCGCTATGGTCGCCCACCAGAACCTCGCGCTTGCCGGTGCGGTTGGCCTTGCTGACCACCCCCTCCACTTCCATGCGCTCGATCAGGCGGGCGGCACGGTTGTAGCCGATTTGCAGATGACGCTGCACGAAACTGGTCGAGGCCTTGCGTTCGCGGGCCACCAGGGCGAGGGCTTCGTCGTACAGCGGATCGTCGGATTTCTCGCGCCCGGCCCCGGCAGCGCCCATGTCTGCCCCGCCGTCGTCGTCGGTTTCCTCGGTGACCGCTTCCACATAGGTCGGCTCACCCTGCTTTTTCAGGTGCGCCACCACGTCTTCCACTTCCTCGTCGGTGACGAAGGGACCATGCACCCGGGTGATGCGTCCGCCCCCGGCCATATAGAGCATGTCGCCCATGCCGAGCAGTTGCTCTGCGCCCATTTCACCGAGAATGGTGCGGCTGTCGATTTTCGAAGTCACCTGGAAGCTGACCCGGGTCGGGAAGTTGGCTTTGATGGTGCCGGTGATGACATCCACCGATGGGCGCTGGGTCGCCATGATCAGATGAATGCCGGCGGCGCGGGCCATCTGGGCCAGGCGCTGAATGGCCCCTTCGATATCCTTGCCCGCGACCAGCATCAGGTCGGCCATTTCGTCCACCACCACAACGATGAACGGCAGCGGCGTCATGTCCAGTTCCACATCCTCAAACACCGGCTTGCCGCTGTCCACGTCGAACCCGGTCTGCACCCGGCGGGTCAGGGTCTCGCCCTTCTTGCGCGCCTCAATGATACGCTGGTTATAGCCGCCGATGTTGCGCACGCCCAGATTGGCCATCGCCCGGTAGCGGTCTTCCATCTCGCGCACCGTCCATTTGAGCGCCACCACCGCCTTGCCCGGTTCGGTGACCACCGGGGCCAGCAGATGCGGAATGTCGTCATAGACCGACAGTTCGAGCATCTTGGGGTCGATCATGATGAAGCGGCAGCGTTCGGGCGGATATTGATAAAGCAGCGACAGGATCATGGTGTTGACCGACACCGACTTGCCGGAGCCGGTGGTGCCCGCAACCAGCAAATGCGGCATGCGGGCCAGATCGACGGTCACCGGGGTGCCGCCGATATCCTTGCCCATGGCCAGGGCCAGGGACATTTTGGCCGAGGATTTCTCGAAATCCGCCGAGGCCAGCATTTCACGCAGATAGACCGTCTCGCGGGTCGCGTTGGGCAGTTCGATACCGATGACGCTGCGACCGGGAATGACCGCGATACGCACCGAAATGGCACTCATGGAACGGGCGATATCGTCGGCCAGACCGACCACCCGCGAGGTCTTGGTGCCCGGTGCCGGTTCCAGTTCGTACAAGGTGACCACCGGGCCGGGGCGCACCTTGACGATCTCGCCGCGCACGCCGAAATCCTCCAGCACCGTTTCCAGCAATCTGGCATTATTTTCAAGGGCTTCCTTGTCCAGGCCGGGGTCGCGGGTCGGGGCCGGGGTCGGGGCCAGCAGGTTGAGCGGTGGCAGGTCGAAGGACTCCAGGGTATCGCCCAGATTCAACGAACCCTGGCGGCCCTGGCGGGGTTTGATGGGCTCTTTCTGGCGCGCATCGACGGCGATTTTCTTGGTCGGAACGTCGGGCTCTTCGACCTCCGGGGCGGCCACCGGTTGCTTGGGGGTCGGGCGGCGCAGCAGTACCTCGGCAGAGGGCGGACGGGCCGCCACCTCCGGCGTGGGTTCCTCGGGGGGCAAGGCTTCTGGTGTGGCTGCTTCCCGACGCGCCATGCGGGCCGCTTGTCGGGCTTGCAGGGCCTGACGCCCCTCTTCCAGCCACGCCTGACCGTGCCGTCCCATGTATCGTCCCAGCGGGCGCAGCAAGGCCCCGATCACCAAGGCCCCGTCGACCATCCGTTCCCCGACCCGCCGCCATTGGGCGCGGCTGATCCCCAGGGCCAGGAACAAGGCAACCAGGGCCGGACCGGTGCTGAGCAGGGCAATCGGCCAGGGACCCAGGGTCCAACCGGCGGCGACGAGCAGCGGCATCAGGCCGTCAATGACCAAAACCCCGGCAACACCGCCCAGACCGACCCGCAACGGCCAGAAATCTGGAATCGGCAACAGAGTCAGGGAGATCGACAGAAACAGGGTGCCGGTCAGCAACAGAGCCAACCGCCCTTCCCAATGACTCTGGGTCTGTTTGAACAAAATACGCAGGCCCCAGACGAAGGGAACCACCACCCAGGCCCAGGCGGCCCAACCCAGTCCCTGCAAGGCCATATCGGCGATCAGCGCCCCAGGCGCGCCGAGGCGGTTGCCGATGGGGCCGAATCCGGCACTGTTGAAGGAGGGATCGGCGGGCGAGAAACTGGCCAGGGCGATCCCCAGCAGCACCGCCAGAACGCAGACCAGCAGCCCCGCCCCTTCGATCAGGCGGCGGCGTATAAACTGCACGGCGGTCGCCGGTAACAGCGGCGGTCGTGCCACGGGGGTGTTGGTGCGTGCCATATGCGAATCCTGCCACGAAGGCGCTTACCAAGACCTTAACGGAGCACCTCGACCAAGCGGCTCAAGGCGGCTTCGATCACGTCGGGCTCATGGACCAGGGCCATGCGGATATAGGGCTGTCCAGGATTGACGCCGTTTTCGTCGGGGCGCGCCAGATAGGCCCCGGGCAACACCCGCAGGGCCGCCTGTTGCCATAACTTCCGCGCCGCTTCCTCGCCATCGCCCACGTCCAGCCAAAGAAAAAATCCGCCCGCTGGTCGCCGGAAGCCGAAACGCCCCCCCAGCACCCGTTCGGCCACATCGAATTTCTGCCGATACCGGGCCCGGTTCTCGACCACATGGGCGTCATCGTCCCACAGGGCAGCGGAGGCAGCCATGATCGGCAGCGGCACGGTGGCCCCGGCATAGGAGCGCAGGCGTCCAAACAGGGTGATCAGGTCCGGGTCCCCGGCCACGAACCCCGACCGCAGGCCGGGGGCGCTGGAACGCTTGGACAGGGAATGAAACACCAACTGATTGCCCAGCCCATAGCCCAGTCGCGCGCCGGCCTGCAAAACCGACGCCGGGGGGGCCGCGTCGTAGGTGTCGGCGTAGCATTCGTCCATTGCCAACACGAAATCGTAGGCATGGGCCAAATCCAGGGCCTGTTCCAGATAGTCGATGGAGGCCACGGCGCCCTGTGGATTGCTCGGTGAACAGAGATAGAGCAGGGCGGTGCGGGTCAGCAGGTCCGGATCCAGGGCATCGAGGTCGGGCAGAAAGCCGGTCGCATCGGTGGCGGGCAGGCAGACGGTCTCCGCCCCGGCCATGAGCCCGGCCCCCGCATAGACCTGATAGAAGGGATTGGGGATCAATACCACCGGCGGCCTGGCATGCGCCTTTTTTTGCGGCACGCAGAGCAGCGCCGCCTGAAACAGCCCTTCGCGGGTCCCGGCCAGCGGCAAAAGATGGCGCTCCGCGTCGATCATTTCTTCAGGCAATTCGAACCGCCGGGTCAGCCAGTCGGCCATGGCGCGGCGCAATTCGGGCGTGCCATTGGGCGGCGGATAGCGATTCCACTGGTCCTGGTGGGCGGCAATGACCTCGGCGACAAAAGACGGCGGCTGATGCTGCGGCTCACCGATGGACATGACCAGCGGGGCAACCCCCGGCGGCGGCCCCAGGGGGTCCAGCAGGTCACGCAGACGCTGGAACGGATAGTCGTTCAAAAGATCGAGACGCTGATTGATCATGGGGCTGTTTATCGGGCTTTCGGCGTCGCGCCGCAACGAAAAAGACCGGGCGGTGGGACCGCCCGGTCAAGTTGCGATAGGGGAGTAATCGTCGTCGTCATTTCGGGCCGGATGGCCCAAGCTTCGGAGAAAGACAGGGAGGACCTCTCCGAAGAAGCAACCCGGCGCGGTTCAAAAAAGGGGGAACCGCGCCGGGAATTCGATTAGATGGCCTTGGAGCCGGAACCAAATTCCGGATAGGCTTCCAGGCCCAGCTCGGTCTTGTCGAGACCCAGCACTTCCTCTTCTTCGCTGACCCGGATACCGATGGTCACCTTGAGGATGAACCAGACAATGGCCGAGGACACCAGAACGAAGGCACCGATGGAAACGATACCCACCAACTGCGCCATGAAGGACGCGCCTTCACTGCCGTAGGTGATGGCCACCGCGATGGTGCCCCAGATGCCGCCAACCAAGTGTACCGGGATGGCACCAACCACGTCGTCGATCTTCAGCTTGTCGAGCAACGGCACGGTGAAGACCACCAGCGCACCACCGATGGCACCGATCAGGATCGACAGCATCACGGAGCTGCCGTCCGGCGCGGCGGTGATGGACACCAGACCGGCCAGGGCACCGTTGAGGGCCATGGTCAGATCGACCTTCTTGTAGATCACCTGGGTCAGGATCATCGCGGCCACCACGCCACCGGCCGAGGCCATGGTGGTGTTGACGTAGATGTTGGAAATGGCGACCACATCGGCAGCAGAGCCCATGGCGAGCTGCGACCCGCCGTTGAAGCCCAGCCAACCAAGCCACAGGATGAAGGTGCCCAGCGTGGCCAGCGGCAGATTGGAGCCTGGGATCGGATGCACAGAGCCGTCCTTGCCGAATTTGCCTTTACGCGGGCCGAGGATGATGGCCCCAGCCAGGGCCGCCCAGCCGCCCACGGAATGGACCAGGGTCGATCCGGCGAAGTCCTTGAACTCGTTACCGAAAGAGGCAATGAAGGAGTCGGTGTTCAGCCAGCCGCCGCCCCATTCCCAGGAACCCTGGATCGGGTAGATGATGCCGGTCAGAATGACCACGAAGATCATGAACGGCCACAGCTTGATCCGTTCGGCCAAGGTGCCGGACACGATTGAGGCCGCAGTGGCGACGAAGACCATTTGGAAGAACCAGTCGGACGAAGCCGCATAGCCACCTTCGATCACCGCCCCTTCGGCCAGCACGGCGCTGTCGTCGGCGCCCCAGATGGAGATCCCACCCATGAACCCGCCGTCGACACCGTCATACATAAGGTTATAGCCCATCAGGTAGAACATAATGCCGGCGATGGAAAACAGGCCGATGTTCTTGAGCAACTGCATGGCGGTGTTCTTGGTGCGCACCAGACCGGCTTCGAGCATGGCGAAACCGGCGGCCATCCACAGCACCAGGAACCCGTGGACCAGGAATGAAAAACTGTTGAAGATGAACTGAGTCTCCCCAGAGACCTCGGCTCGAGCCGGATCGGCGCTGATCCCCAGGGCGAGAACGCCCAGGGTCAGCACACCAGCCAATCGCTTAATGGAATACATCGATCATATCCTCCTAGATGGCGTCGCCATTGGTTTCGCCGGTCCGGATGCGGACCGTCTTTTCCACGTCGACCACGAAAATCTTGCCGTCCCCGATTTTGTCGGTGCGGGCAGTCTGTTGAATGGTCTCGACGACTTTCTCAGCCATGTCGGCGGCGACCACGATTTCGAGTTTCACCTTGGGCAGGAAATTCACGACGTATTCAGCGCCGCGGTAGATTTCGGTTTGCCCTTTTTGGCGGCCGAATCCCTTTACCTCTGTGACGGTCATCCCCTGTACCCCGAGTTGGGAAAGGGATTCCCGCACGTCGTCGAGCTTAAAGGGCTTGATAACGGCGGTAATCAGCTTCATTGCGCTGGCTCCTCCTGATGGACCATGTGGAAACGACCTGCATGGCCGTCTCTCTCGTCCGGCTTATATTCAATGTTCGTGCCAACTTCGAAAAAAGGATTTAGAGTCTTGAAATGGGTGGTGTTTGTTTCCCCATGAAGCATAATCCTTTGCAGGGGACGCCGGGATGAACAGCAGTTAATGATTATTTAGTATGCGATGCCTATTATTTAGGCGCACAAATTGCGGGCAGATCTGCTAAACGGGAGACAGGGACAGGTGACAAGAAGGACTTCCAACTCATGACGGCAGCGGCGGCGCGTGAAAATATTCTGGATACCGATGTTCTGATCGTCGGCGGCGGCTTCGCGGGCGGCACCTTGGCCTGCGCCCTGGCGCGGGGCGGGGTGTCATCCGTCGTCATCGACCGGGAGAACCCCAAGGCCGCCCTCACCGCCACCTATGACGGGCGCGCTTTCGCCATTGCCCTGGCGGCCAAGCGGCTGCTGGTCGGGGCCGATCTGTGGGACTTGATGGCCGACGAGGTCAATCCCATCGGCGATATCCGGGTCACCGACGGGGAGTCCCTGATGTTTCTGCATTATGACCATGAGTCCATCGGCGACGAGCCGTTCGGGTTCATGATCGAGACCCAGACCCTGCGCCACGCCCTGGCCCGCAAGTTGCCGACCCTTGATCGGGTGGTCTGGGCGGCTCCGGCGGAAGCCGGACCCATTGAGCGCACCGCCGGGGGGGTCACCACCAGCCTGCCCGATGGCCGGACCGTGCGCGCCAAGTTGCTGGTCGGAGCCGACGGGCGCGGCTCGCGGGTGCGCGAGGAGGCGGGTATCCCCCTCACCCGTTGGTCCTATCACCAGACCGGCATCGTCTGCACCGTGACCCACGAACAGCCGCATGGCAATATCGCCCACGAACGGTTCCTGCCCAGTGGCCCCTTCGCCATTCTGCCGCTGAAAGGCCATCGCTCGTCTATCGTCTGGACCGAGCGCGAGAAACTGGCTCCGGCGATCATGGCCTTGGATGATGCGGCGTTTTTGCAGGAGTTGCGCCGCCGCTTTGGCGATTTCATGGGCGACATCGAGGTTTCCGGGCCGCGTTTCGCCTATCCGTTATCGCTACAATATGCCCACCGCGACACCGACCGGCGGCTCGCCCTGGTTGCCGACGCGGCCCATGGCATGCACCCCATCGCCGGACAGGGCCTTAATATGGGGCTGCGCGATGTGGCCGCCCTGGCCGAGGTGGTGGTGGATGCCCATCGTCTGGGGCAGGATATCGGAGCCCCCGACGTGCTGGCCGCCTATGCCCGTTGGCGGCGCTTCGACAACACCATGATGCTGGCCCTGACCGATGGGCTCAATCGTTTGTTTTCCAACAATATACCTCCGCTGCGAATGGCCCGTGACATGGGTTTGGCGGTGGTCGATCGGATTCCGCCACTGAAAAAGTTTTTTATGCGCCACGCCATGGGATTGGTCGGCGATCTGCCGCGCATGCTCAAGGGAGAGCCGTTATAGGGGAGGCAACATATGCCTGAATTGGATCTATTGAGCCAGACATCCGGCGCGGCTATTGCCGTGCTCTCGGGGCTGCTGGCCGCCGCGCTGTGGCGGTGGAGCGAGAACAAGTCGCGTCGGCGACGGGTGGCCCGGGCGCTGCTTGCCGATATGGAGCAGAGCCTCAATGTGTTCATCTCGCTGGTGGAAACATTGGAGCATGCGAAGCCCGAACAAACCTTTCCGGCCCGTCTGGCCCAGCCGGTGAGCAGTCACATGGTCACCGCCATGGCTGCGGATTTGGGGTCCCTGTCCAAGGACGGGGTCCGCCACGCCGTGGCATTCGACGGTACCATCCGGGCCTTCGAGCGGGCGCTGGCGCTGTTTCCGGATCAGGCCGCCGTGCCGCGCAAGCCGCTGTTCACGCACAGCCTGTGGACGCTCTCGCTGTTGCGGGAAAATCTCATTCGTGTGGCGCGCGACGCCTACAGCTTCACCGACTACCCGGACGCCACGCGCTTCGTGCTGAAACGCAGCCAGAAGCTCATGACCCGCTACGCGGACGTCATCAAACGTTCGAGCGCCTGAGGTCCCCGACCGATTTGTTTCAGGCGGCGGCGGCGAGGGCGAGACGGTGGCGGACGTTGTTCATCAAGGCCACCAGTTCTTCCTGGCGTACGCCGTCGCTGGACATCAGGGCGCGCATGGCGGCATCCCGCAGCAGTTCCTCCAGCGGCATTTCCACGCCACCACGATCAGGGGCAGGCCCTCCGGAGACGACCGTCAAATCGGTTCGGTTCATAACATCCTCCCAGTATAAAAACGGGTCAGCAAATTGTCGTGCTGTCGTTTCCAGGGCTTTCATGTGCCGTCTCCGCTCCGATTAATTCGGGGGTCCCAGTTTTCCCCACGGATTTGCGGAATTCGCACAAGCCTCTTTAATGCTAGGGAGTATAGCACAACTTCCCACGTCATACAAAGACGCGGATATTCCTAGCCCCTAATATACACAGGATATAATGTTCATGTGCCGTAATGGCACTTTTTTATTGTACTTATAGGCATTTGTACAAAAACCATAAGCCCTTATTTGTGTGCCATTTTTTGCAGTCGCAACCGGAGGGCATTGAGCTTGATGAAGCCTTCCGCGTCGCGCTGGTTGTAGATCCCCTGATCGGCTTCGAAGGTGGCGATCTTCTCCGAGTAGAGGCTGTTGGGGGATTTCCGTCCTACGACGATCACGTTGCCCTTGTAGAGCTTGGCCCGCACGGTGCCGGTGACTCGTTGCTGACTCTGGTCGATGGCCGCCTGCAGCATCAGTCGTTCCGGGGCGAACCAGAAGCCGTTGTAGATCATCTCCGCATAGCGCGGCATCATTTCGTCTTTGAGGTGCGCGGCCCCCCGGTCCAGGCACAGACTTTCCATGGCGCGCCGGGTATGCAGCAAGATGGTGCCGCCGGGGGTCTCGTATACGCCACGCGACTTCATGCCGACGAAGCGATTCTCGACGATATCCTGACAACCGATGCCGTTGGCCCCGCCCAGTGCGTTGAGGCGGGCCAGCAAGTTGGCCGGAGACAGCCGCTCCCCATCAATGGCTACCGGGTCGCCCTGTTCGAAGTCGATGGTGATTTCGGTCGGCTTGTCGGGGGCGTCCCAAGGGGTGACCATGCGCGACAGAATCAGATCGAAGTCGGGCTCGTCCCACGGGTCTTCAAGAATTTTCCCTTCGGAGGAAATATGCAGCAGGTTGGCATCCTGGGAAAACGGAGACTCGCCGCGCTTGTCCTTGGGCACCGGAATCTGATGCTTTTCCGCATAGGCAATCAAGTCGGAACGGGATTGCATGTCCCATTCGCGCCACGGGGCGATGACCTTGATATCCGGTTGCAGAGCGTAATAGCCCAATTCGAACCGCACCTGATCGTTGCCCTTGCCGGTCGCCCCATGGCAGACGGCATCGGCCCCCACCTGACGGGCAATTTCAATCTGTCGCTTGGCGATCAAGGGCCGGGCGATGGAGGTGCCGAGCAGATAGGTGCCCTCGTACAGGGCATTGGCGCGGAACATGGGAAACACGTAGTCGCGAACGAACTCCTCGCGCAGATCCTCGATATAGATCTCCTTGATCCCCATCATCTCGGCCTTGGCGCGGGCCGGTTCCAGCTCCTCGCCCTGGCCCAGGTCGGCGGTGAAGGTGACCACTTCGCACTGATAGACATCTTGCAGCCAGCGCAAAATAATGGAGGTGTCCAGGCCGCCCGAGTAGGCCAGCACCACTTTTTTCACGTCACCACTCATCAGCCTTGTTCCTCTTGCTTGCGGGGATCCGACGGGCGCGCAGTATAGGACGATTCCGCCGCCGCACAAGTCACTCCGGCCCAGCCATCCAGATGATCCCGAAGACGCACCAACAAGCCTGCCCGGGGGCCGAAACGAAGGTCGATTCCACGCCGTGCATAGACCGACCGGAGCAGCCAGACCGGCACCACCAGACCGACCCAGGCCCCGATCAACACATCTGAAAAGTAATGCACGCTAGTGCCGAAGCGGGTGAATCCGATCAGCAGGGCAAAGGCCACGAACAGATGATCGAAGCGCGGCAGGATCACCACCAAACAGGCGGCCAGGGCCACGGCGACCTGGGTATGGCCGGACGGAAAGGAATGCAGAGCACTGTCGAACCCGAACAGGTTGAAGCCGCTCACACCCTGCTCGAACAAATCCCTTGGCCGGTGGCGGCTGAACAGCAGTTTCAACAGATTGACCAGCACTCCGGACAAAGCCAGCGACATGGCGACAAAGGCCGCCGCGTCGCCAACCTTGGTCCACCAGGCCCGCGCTGCCGATTCGACAACGAAATATAGCCGCCATTTTGATATCAAAAGTCCCACAGCGGCGAGCACGAACCAGGCTTCCGGCTTGCCCAGATCAGTGATGGAGGCCAGAAAAGCGACCAGATCGGGATCGGCCTGAGTCTTATAGAAGTGGGCAACATCCTGATCCCACAAGGCAATGCTCAACCCGGCGGTCACGCCCAGCAGCAGCAGGGACATTCGCAGCGGGGCACGGCGGGCAAGGCGCCAAAGGGTCTTCATCGCTCGGGCTCCGGGGGCATGAACAGCGACAGGATTTCCCAACGGCCGCGGGAATAATTGAAATACCGCCCCTCCCAGAGGGGAGCAAGTTGTTGCTCACCCAGGGCCTGCTCGAACTGCGCCAAGTCCCGATCATTGACCAGGGCCGGACCACTGCCGCTCAACAGGTGTCCCGCCGCCGTCTCGGGGCCGACCAGCCGGGTGGCTGTGCCGCACAAAAAGACGAGGCTCGGCTCGTGATAGCCCGCCGCCGCCAGCGGTCGGGGGTCGTCGGCCAACATATCGGCCACCGCCTGACTGCCGAACATCACCGTCAGCCGGGGCAGCGTCAGCCCCATCACCGCCACCAATAACAACGCCCCGGTGAGCAGGCCACGCCCGTAGGCTTGCGCGATATCGCCGCGCCAAGCGGGTGGGAAAGTGAGTCCCAGACAGAGCAGGGCCAGCCCGGCGGGAATCAGTCCCAGCGGATCGAACCCGCCCCCATGGGTGATCGGCAACGCGAGGGCCGCGCCGCCGAGGATCATCGGCACCAGCGCCCAGATCAGCAGTCCCACTCGGCTTCCCCAGCCGCTTTGTTCCGTCGTCAGCACCGCTCGGGCGACCAGCAGGGCGAGGGCCGGATACAGCGGCAGCACATAATGGGGCAGCTTGGTCGGGATCAACTCGAAGACGATCCAGGCCGGAATCAGCCAAGCGAGGCAAAAGCGTATCCCCGGATGCAGGCGGACCTTCCAGGAGCGAAACAGGGTCGGCCAGACATATAGCGACGCCGGAAACAGGAACACGACCATCAACAGCAGATAATAGCCCGGCGGTGCCCCGTGGGATTCCTGGCCGCCCATCAACTTGGGCAGCAGGTCCTGACCCACCGCGTCGGTGATGAAGGCCTGACCGGCGAGGATGAACCAGGGCAGCACGACGACCAGCATCAGCGGCACCCCCCATCCCGCGCGCAGTCCCTTCAACCACTGGGCATCCCGGTCGGCCAGCGAGAGGGTGAGCGCCGTCAGGACGACCACCATCAGCGGGATCGGCCCCTTGATCAGAAAACCCAACCCCAGTGCCAGCCAAAGCCAGAAGGGCCAAACCGCCCCGGCCCGTTCCCCATTGGAAAAATCCAGATAAATCCGCGACAGGGCCAATTGCGCCGCCAGGACGCAGGCCAGCAGCACCGCGTCGGTCTTGGCCAGATGGGCTTCCAGAAACAGCATCAGACAGCCGCCCAGGGACAAGGCCCCCAGCAGTGCCGTGCGATGACCGAACAACCGGGTCCCGGTGGCGAAGGTCAGCAGCACGGCGACCCAGGCTCCCAACGCCGAGGGCACCCGATAGGCCCAGATGGCCCGCGCCTCCACCGAACTGAGCAGATTCACCGACGCCGCTTGCAGCCAATAGATCCCGGCTGGTTTCTTGTTGCGCGCCTGATCTTGGAATCGAATGCGCACATAGTCGCCGGTTTCCAGCATCTGAGCCGAGGCCTGGGCAAAACGCGCCTCGTCGCGGTCCATCGGTGGCAGGGCGGCGATGGTCGTCGCATAAAGCAGCAGACACCAGAGACTCAGCAGCAAATAAGGCCGGATTCCCGTGGTCAGATGGTCCAGGACGGCAAGCAAGGCGGCCTCGCGGTGGGTCAACAGAGATGGGACGGCGGAGTATAGTCGGGACGCATTTAATTTTCTATCATCCGCTGATGATCCATGACCCTTTGACTCTGCTTCGCCATTTGTTCGAGGCTGCGGTGGCCGCCGTGCAGCCCTCGGGCTGTCTGACCGCACATCTGCCCGATCCGCCCCGGGGACGCACCCTGATTCTTGGCGCGGGCAAGGCTTCGGCTCAAATGGCGCGGGTCCTGGAAGATCATTGGGATGGTCCCCTGAGCGGCCTGGTGGTGACTCGCGACGGTCACGGCCTGCCCTGTGATCGCATCGAGATCGTCGAGGCGGCCCATCCGGTGCCCGATGACCGTGGGCCTGCGGCGGCGCGACGAATGCTGGAACTGGCCCGCAGACTGACTGAAGACGATCTGACCTTGTGCCTGTTGTCGGGCGGCGGCTCGGCGTTGCTCACCCTGCCCGCGCCGGGAGTGACCCTGGCCCATAAGCAGGCGGTCACCCGGGCGCTGCTCGCCTGCGGGGCACCCATCGACCAGATCAACTGCGTGCGCAAACATCTTTCGGCGATCAAGGGAGGCCGTCTGGCTCAGGCCATTCATCCGGCCCGGCTGCTCACCCTGGCCATTTCCGATGTGATCGGCGACGACCCGGCGGTCATCGCCTCCGGTCCGACAGTGGTTGATCCGACAACCCTTGACGATGCCCGGAACATCCTTCGCCATTGGTCCATCGACGTTCCGGCGGCGGTCTGGGCGCACTTGCAAAAACCGCAGGCGGAATCCCCCAAAAGCGGTTTTGCCGACACCGAATACCGGATCATCGCACGGGCCGCCGATGCCCTGGCGGCGCTGGCGGCACGCGCCGCCCAGGCCGGGCTGACGGTGCAATCCCTGGGCGATTCCCTGGCAGGCGAGGCGCGGGAAATGGGGGCGCGTCACGGCCTACAGGCGTTGCGGTTGCAACAACAAATATCACGCCCGACGCTTCTGATGTCTGGCGGCGAACTGACCGTTACTCTGGCCGGAGCGGGACAGGGGGGGCCGAACCGGGAATATCTGTTGGCCCTGGCCCTGGCATTGGACGGCGCGCCCGGCATTCATGCCCTGGCTGCCGACAGCGACGGTTCGGACGGCATCGGCGGACCGGCCGGGGCGATGATCGGCCCGGACATTCTCGATCACGCCCGTGCCCTGGGCCAGGACCCCCATGAATACCTTGAAAACAATGATAGTCATGGGTTGTTTGAACAACTGGGCGCGTCACTGAACAGCGGTCCAACCGGCACCAACGTCAATGATATCCGGTTGATCCTCATTGAGCCGGTTTAAAGGGCAACCGAAGTTCTGCCCGCAGGCCACCGAGCGGCGCGCGGTCGAGGCGCAAGGCACCGCCATAAAGTTCGGCGATCTCGCGCACGATGCTCAATCCTAGCCCGCTGCCTTGGGCTGATTCATCAAGCCGTTGACCTCGCGTCAGGGCAACGGCACGCTGCTCTTCGGGAATGCCTGGGCCGTCATCGTCCACATAAAGGATGATCTCATCTTCATTCTTCCGGGCCGCCACCCGAACCTGCGTGGTCGCCCATTTGCAGGCGTTATCCATCAGGTTGCCAATCATTTCTTCCAGGTCTTCCCGATCCACCCGCAACACGATGCCATCGAGTCCGTTCACCTGAATCACGACGCCGCGCGCCCGGTACAAAATATTGAACGAATATACCAGATCCTCAATCACGGAATCCAATGACGCGGATGCACCCAGCATGTTGGCCGATCCGGCAATCCGAGCCCGGTGCAGGTAGCGATTCACGTTCTCCACCGCCTGCGAAACCTGACGTTGCAACATTTCGCCCTGTTCACCGTCGAGGCCTGCGGTCTCATTGGTCAAAACTGCCAGAGGGTTTTTTAACGCATGGGCTAAATTGCCCACCTGGGTGCGGGCGCGGGCCAGCAGGGACCGGTTATAGTCCAACAAATCGTTCAAGTCCCGGACCAGGGGGCGCAATTCGCGAGGATAATCCTCGGGCAGGTGCTGCGCCGTGCCGTCCCTGATCTGGCTCAGGTTTCGTTGGATGCGGCCCAGCGGGCGCAACCCAAAAACAATCTGGAACCAGACCAAACCTGTCAGAAAAAAAGCCAGAAAAACCAGAACGATCACAACGAGTTGCGCGAAGTTTGCAACATCCGATTCCACGTCGGAGACCGGTCCGGCCACGGTAAACAGATAGGGTTGCGTGGCCCGTGGCAAGCCAATGGCCCGTTCATAGAGAAACAGTTCCTGGGCATCCGGACCCGGAAGATGAAGCACATGTTGTCGCAGCAACTCTCCGGGGTCCGGGGTCGGCAATGACTCGCCCATCAGCGAGGTGGAGGCTTTGCCATCCGTCGTATCGTCCAGCCCTCGAATGCGCCAATACCAGCCGGAATGGGGGCGATTGAAGCGGGGATCGGCGGGGGACCATGTGAGGACCAGGCGGCCCTGGGCATCGACCTCCGCCGCCGCCACCAGTTCCTCCAGATGATCGGACAATTGCTGCTCGAACCGCAATTGGATATGGTTTTCGAACAGATAGACCAGAACCACGCCAACCCCGGCCAGCGTCAGCACGATCCACACGGTGGAGGACAAAGCCAGCCGCAGGGCGAGGGAATCACGCTGGATCATGAGGCGCTGTCAACTGGTAGCCGCGACCGCGATGGGTGTGCACATAGGCATTGCCGATTTTCTTGCGCAGCCGATTGATCAACACCTCGATGGTGTTGGAATCCCGATCGCCGTCATAGGCATAGATATGCTCGGTCAGTTCGGTCTTGGAAATCACCTTTTCCGCGTGATGGATCAGATAGGCCAGCAACCGATATTCCAAGGCGGTCAGACTCAGCGGGGCGGCGTCCAAGGTGATGCGCCCCGCCGCTGCGTCCAGTCGCAACCCGCCGCACGACAGGATTGACTGCGACTGTCCCGCACCGCGTCGGACCAACACCTCGATTCGGGCGAGAAGTTCTTCCATTTCAAAGGGTTTTGCAAGGTAGTCATCGGCACCACTTCGCAGGCCGGTGACCTTTTCGCGCCAACTGTCGCGGGCCGACAGGATCAGCACCGGCAGAGCGTGCCCATCCTGCCGCCATTGCTCCAACACGCTGAGGCCGCTGCGCTTGGGCAATCCCAGATCGAGCACCACCGCATCATAGGGTTCCGTATCCCCGAGAAAATGCCCTTCCTCGCCGTCCAGGGCGGTGTCCACCACATAACCCGCCCCCTCCAGTGCCAACCGAAGTTGCCGCATCATGGCCGGATCGTCCTCCACCACCAGCAGGCGCATCAATCGTCCTCCTGGTGAGACTTGTGGCCCTTTTTGCGATGGAACCAGTCATGGCCTTCCTCCACCTCCAGCACGTCGAGGCTCACCGCATCCAGTTCCATTTCGACCACCCGTCCGTCCTCGCGCAGAATTTTCACTTCGTACTTCTGACCGCTCGGGCTGTCGTGATCTTCTTCGAGCTCGACCTTGAGCACCCGGCCAGGAATTTCCTTGGCCACTTTTTCCAACAGCAACGACATCGGCACCGGCTCATCAGCCCAGGCCGACCGGCCTCCGGCGGCACAGGCGAACATCAACAGAGCCATTGCGAGGTGCTTGGAATTCATTATGCCTCACCCATTCAATAGGCATCCAGTCTGCCTGAACAAAGCTGAATGGGAGCTTAAACCGCGCTTCAGGATCGCGACAGCCTGACCCGGCTAGAGTGGGCTCAACAAATCAACGACTCGAGGACAACCGCCATGCCCGCCACGCCGTCCCGCCATGCCAAGATCTGGGATTTACCGACTCGCCTGTTTCACTGGTTGCTGGTGTTGAGCGTCGTCGGTGCCCTGGGAACCGGATTGTTCGCTCCGGCCTGGATGCAGCCGTTGCATGTGGGGCTGGGCTATGCGGTCGCGGCATTAGTGGTGTTTCGTCTGCTCTGGGGCTTTGTCGGTGCACCCTATAGCCGTTTCAAGAGCTTTTTGTTTTCGCCCGCCGCTACCCTGGCCCATTTCCGATCCTTGTTGCTGCGCCAACCCTCGTCCCATGTGGGTCACAATCCGGCCGGCGCGGTGATGATCTTTGCCTTGTTGGCGCTGCTCCTCGGCCAGATTGCCAGTGGCCTCGCGGCACTGGGTGGTGTGGAGAAGCTGGGTCCCCTGGCCGGATTGATCTCTTATGCCTTTGGACATCAGCTGGCCGAAGTGCATGAGGTCCTCTCCACCTTGTTGATGGTGCTGATTGCCGGACACTTGCTGGGAGTCGCAGCGGAAAGCCTGTTGAGCGGCGAAAATCTGCCGCGCGCCATGATCACCGGTCACAAGATCTTGCGGACGGAACCCGCGCCGAGGGCACCCCGCACCGCTGTCTCGCTGATCGGTTCCGGTCTGCTGATCGCCTTGCTCGCCGGGGCCGCTTTCCTGGGCGTTCGAAGCAATGCCGCGCCGACGGGGGACTATCTGCCCAAAGATGTCACGGGCAGTCGTTACGCCAAGGAATGCGGCGATTGCCATTATGCCTTTCCGCCCAGTTTGTTGCCCGCCGAAACCTGGCATCAGGTCATGTCAAATCTGTCCGATCATTTTGGCGAGGACGCCAGCCTGAGCGCGGATCTGGCCCAGGAAATCTCAGACTATTTGCAACAAGGCGCGGCGGAACATTGGGACACCAAGGCGGCTCATTTGTTCCGCAAGCCCAATGTCCAAGACCCTTTGCGCATCACCAGCACCCGCCGATGGACGCGCATTCACCATGATCTGAGCGACGCCGATTTCAAAGACCCCAAGGTCGGCGGCAAGACCAACTGCGGCAGTTGTCACAAGGACGCCGCTCAGGGACTGTTCACCTTACGCATGATCCAAATACCGGAGACAAAATCATGAAAAAGACTCTGTTTATCCTGGCCCTCTTGACCGCCTCCCCTGCCCTGGCCGATGCCGGACGGGACAGCCTTCTGAACCAGTATGCCCAACAGGCGGGCGAGGCGTTCTCCGCAGCGCGCGGCGAGGCTCTGTTCCAGGCCATGTTCAACACCGGCAAACCGGATACTCCGAGTTGCACCACCTGCCATACCAAGGACCCCACCGCCGTGGGTCAGACCCGGGCCGGAAAATCCATCGATCCCATCGCCTTGTCGCGCACTCCGACCCGCTTCACCGATCCGGAAAAGGTCGAGAAATGGTTTGGGCGCAATTGCCGGGCCGTTCTGGGTCGCGAATGCACAGCAACCGAAAAAGGCGACTTTCTGACTTACATGATCGGCCAATAATCAATTTCAATCCAGGAGAACTCCCATGAAAAAACTTCTTTTTGCCTTGGCCCTCAGCCTTCCCTTTGCCACAACGTCACGGGCCGATGAGAATTATGGTGCGGTGACCCACGCGCCAACAAAAAAGGAATGCGGGGCCTGTCATATGGCGTTTCAACCCGGATTTCTACCGGCTCGGTCTTGGACGGCTTTGATGGCCGATCTGGGCAATCATTTTGGTGAAGATGCCAAATTGCCAGATGCCACGGCGCGCGATATTGAAAGTTATTTGGTCGCCAATGCCGCCAAAACGAGTCTTTGGGGCGACGGCATGTTGCGCGGAGTCCGTGATCAGGACACTCCCCTGCGAATCACCGAACTGCCCAAATGGGTGCGCGAGCATCAAAAAGAGGTGCCGGCATCGGCGTGGCAGCGCAAGGAAGTGGGGTCGAAAGCCAACTGCATCGCTTGCCACCGGGCCGCAGACCGTGGCGTTTACGAAGACGACTAAGTCCGCAGGGGCCTTATCGAATAAAAGGATAAAAAACTATGAAATGGATCCCTTCGACCATCTTGTTATCCGTACTCTTCATATCTCAAGCTTTCGCAGACCATGGAATAATGAGTTTTTCGACAATCTCCAACGCTGCTACAAAAAAAGAATGCGGGGCTTGCCACTTGGCATTCCAACCGGGCTTGCTCCCCGCCCCATCATGGAAAGCCATTATGGCCGACTTGGGTAATCATTTCGGTGAGGATGCCACGTTGGACGAACAGACCCGGAAAGAGATCGAGACTTATTTGGTCGCAAATGCAGGCGCACCCGCGCCCTATGGTGGGTTTCTGTTCGGCATTCGGGAAGGCAAGACACTCTTGCGAATCACCGAGCTGCCCATGTGGGTCAGTACCCATTACCGCGCCGTGGGATGGCGTGGGCCGAAATCCAACTGTCAAGCTTGCCACAAGAATGCTGATGGCGGTGTGTATGAGGGTCATGACGGGTGAATACGGATCAGAAAGTCACCCGCCCGCGAAAACAAAAGTGTTCTCGCGGGCGAGGCTGGTGTAATAAGTCCCCGCCGCCTTGTGACATGAAAAAAGAGCCGTCATGCCCAAACGTACAGACATCAAATCCATCCTCATCATTGGGGCCGGGCCGATTGTGATCGGCCAGGCTTGCGAGTTCGACTATTCCGGCGCTCAGGCCTGCAAGGCCCTGCGTGAGGAAGGCTACCGGGTCATCCTGGTGAACTCCAACCCGGCAACCATCATGACCGATCCCGCCATGGCCGACGCCACCTATGTGGAGCCGATTACCCCGGAAATCGTCGAACGGATCATCGCCAAGGAAAAACCCGACGCCCTGCTGCCCACCATGGGCGGCCAGACGGCGCTCAATACGGCCATGTCGCTGTTCAAGTCGGGAGCGCTGGAGCGGCACGGGGTGGAAATGATTGGCGCCGATGCCGATGCCATCGACAAAGCTGAAGATCGGCAACGGTTCCGCGAGGCAATGACCGCCATTGGCCTGGAAAGCGCCGTCAGTGCTCTGGTTCACAATATGGGCGAGGCCCGCGACGCCCTGGATAAAATCGGTCTGCCGGTGATCATTCGTCCGGCCTATACCCTGGGCGGTTCCGGCGGCGGTGTGGCCTACAATCGGGAAGAATACGACAATATCATTGCCAGCGGTCTCGCCGCCTCGCCGACCCATCAGTGTCTGGTTGAGGAATCCATTATCGGCTGGAAAGAATTCGAGATGGAAGTGGTGCGTGACCGCAAGGACAATTGCATCATCATCTGTTCCATCGAGAACGTCGACCCCATGGGCGTCCATACGGGGGATTCCATCACCGTCGCCCCGGCCCTGACCCTGACCGATAAGGAATATCAGATCATGCGCAACGCCTCGCTGGCGGTGCTGCGTGAAATCGGCGTCGATACGGGTGGCTCCAACGTGCAGTTCGCCATCAATCCGGACGATGGCCGGATGATCATCATCGAGATGAATCCCCGGGTGTCCCGCTCTTCGGCCCTGGCCTCCAAGGCCACCGGATTTCCCATCGCTAAGGTGGCGGCCAAGCTGGCCGTCGGCTATACCCTGGACGAACTGGACAACGATATCACCGGGGTGACCCCGGCGTCCTTCGAGCCGACCATTGATTATGTGGTCACCAAAATTCCGCGTTTTACCTTCGAGAAGTTTCCCGGCACCGAAGCCTTGCTGAGCACCTCGATGAAGTCCGTCGGCGAAGCCATGGCCATCGGCGCGACCTTTACCGAATCGCTGCAAAAAGGCCTGCGCTCCATGGAGACCGGGCTGACTGGCCTCAAGGAAGTGCGCGACGTCTCCCCGGAAACCATTCGAGCCGCGTTGGCGACGGCTCGCCCGGATCGGTTGCTGGTCATTGCCCAGGCGTTCCGGTTTGGGCTGACTCTGGAAGAAATCCGCGCCGCCTGCAAATACGATCCCTGGTTCCTGGCCCGCATTCAGGAAATCGTCCATGCCGAAGAAGAGATCCAGGCCGACGGTATTCCCGGCGATGCTCCCGGCCTGCTCAGATTGAAGAAAATGGGTTTTTCCGATGCTCGTTTGGCCGAGTTGGTGGAACAGCCCGCATCCTGGGTCACGTCGCGCCGCACCTCTTTGAACGTTCACCCGGTCTACAAGCGGGTCGATACCTGCGCCGGTGAATTTGCCTCCCAGACTTCATATATGTATTCCAGTTACCGCGGTGATGGGGTGACCCTGCCGCAATGCGAATCGGCGCCGTCCGATCGCGCCAAGGTGGCGATCCTGGGCGGCGGTCCGAACCGCATCGGCCAGGGCATCGAATTCGACTATTGCTGCGTCCATGCGGCCTATGCGTTGAAGGACGCGGGCTATGAATCGATCATGGTCAACTGCAACCCGGAAACGGTTTCCACTGATTACGACACTTCTGATCGGCTGTTTTTCGAACCGCTGACCGCCGAAGATTGCGTTGAATTGCTGCGGGTCGAACAATCCCGGGGCGATCTTCGCGGCGTCATCGTGCAGTTGGGGGGGCAAACTCCATTGAATCTGGCGCAGGCCCTACTGGAAGCGGGTATCCCCATCCTCGGCACGTCACCGGATTCCATTGATCTGGCCGAAGACCGCGAGCGCTTTCAGGTCCTGCTCAAGAAACTGGGGCTGCGGCAACCCCATAACGCCATTGCCGCCTCGGCCGACGAAGCCATGATCAAGGCCGGTGATCTGGGCTACCCGGTGGTGGTGCGTCCGTCCTATGTGTTGGGCGGACGGGCCATGCAGATCGTCCATTCGCCGGAGGGGTTGGCCGCCTATTTCGAACACCTGATGATCGAAAAGCTCAAGGGACTGGTGTCGGTGGAGATCAATGCCGAGACCCCGATTCTGCTCGATCAGTACTTGCAGGACGCCATTGAGGTGGATGTGGACGCGGTCAGCGACGGCGAAACCATCTATGTGGCCGGGATCATGCAACATATCGAGGAGGCGGGCATCCATTCCGGCGATTCCGCCTGCTCCCTGCCGCCTCACTCGTTGCCGGATACGGTGATCGAGGAATTGCGCCGTCAAACTCAATTGCTGTCCAAGGGCCTGAACGTGGTCGGCCTGATGAACGTGCAATTCGCTGTCAAGGATGGCGAGATCTTCATTCTGGAGGTCAATCCCAGGGCCTCGCGCACGGTGCCGTTTGTCGCCAAGGCTACCGGTGTGCCCATCGCCAAGATCGCCGCCCGGGTCATGGCCGGAGAAAAGCTGGCCAGTTTTAATTTACCGGAACGTCCTAACTTCAAGCATATCGCGGTCAAGGAGGCGGTGTTCCCGTTTGCTCGCTTCCCCGGTGTCGATGTGATTTTGGGTCCGGAAATGAAATCCACCGGCGAAGTGATGGGCATCGACAAGGATTTTGCCCATGCCTTCGCCAAGGCCCAGTTGGGGGCCGGGTCGGTGTTGCCGCAGGAAGGCACGGTGTTCGTATCGGTGCGCGATCAGGACAAGGAAGCGGCGGTGCATCTGTCGCGGGATCTGGCGCGCATGGGCTTTTCCTTGATGGCCACGCACGGCACGGCGGCTTTGTTGACCCGCCATGGCTTGACCGTCACCGGCATCAACAAGGTTCAGGAAGGTCGCCCCCATTGTGTTGATGCGCTCAAGAGTGGCGATGTACAACTGGTCATCAATACGACCGAGGGCACCCAGGCGATCAAGGACAGTTTCAGCATCCGCCGGTCGGCGCTGACTCTCAACGTGCCCCATTTCACCACCATTGCCGGGGCCAGAGCGGCCGTACATGCCATTGCCGCCATGCGTGAAGCACCCCTTGATGTTGCTCCCCTACAAGCTTATTTTAGCAGCACGTTCTAGTAAGAGCATGAACACAGATTGCCATCGCGCTCTCGTTTTGAGGGGGCGAGGGTATTTTTTTGGTTTTCGAACAGCAATGCGGACCGGAGGCGATAGCCATGGATAAGATCCCTATGACCCGGGGTGGACTTGAAGGACTGGAAGCGGAGCTCAAGCAGCTCAAGAGCGTGGAGCGTCCCGACGTCATCAAGGCCATAGCCGAGGCCCGCGAACACGGGGATCTGTCGGAGAACGCCGAATATCACGCGGCCCGCGAACGGCAGAGTTTTATCGAGGGACGAATTGCCGAGTTGGAGGCCATTACCAGCCGTGCCGACGTCATCGACCCCTCCAAGCTTTCCGGCGATGTGGTGCGATTCGGGGCCAATATTGACTTGGTAGACGAAGATACCGACGAAGAAATGAGTTTCCAGATCGTCGGGGCCCATGAGGCCGATGTGGACAAGGGGCGGCTCTCCATCACCGCTCCTCTGGCGCGCAGCCTGATCGGCAAGAGTCTGGGGGATTCTGTCGAAGTGACCTCGCCCGGCGGCACCAAGTCCTATGAAATCCTCAAGGTCGAATACCGCTGAGTCCTTTCGCGGCCCTGCCGATTTGAGCACGGGCCTTGGCGATCAGCGTCGGCCACTGTTCGGCCCAACAGCAGGTATGGCTGAATCCGGCGACAGTCCAAAATTTGGCGGGGGCGATCTTTTCGACTTGCGCCCGAAAGGCGTGCTGGACGACGGCCGGGACGATCTCATCCTCCGTGCCCACAAAATGGACCTGCGGCAACTTGCGCAGGTTATTCATCTTGGCCATGGGGTCAACAGACCCGCTGAGCAGGCTGACATCGTGATGACGGGTCCAGGTTCGATGATCCACCGGCGCGGCGGCGGTGATCAAGCCCTTGACCGATGGCAGGCGTTGGGCGACCAGAGTGGCCAGCACGCCGCCACCGGAATAGCCGACCAGCAGCACCGATTGAAAATTTCTTTGTTCGGCATAGGCATTGATGGCGGCTACGTAAGCTTCGACAACCTCCGCTGAAAAGCGGTGCGAGGTCCAGTGGCGGGTCGAACAGGCATTGCCTGCGCCGGAGGCCAGATACTGGCAGGGCCGTGCCAAATATAGAACTGTTCCCTCAGGATCGGCCAGGGCCATGCGCAGCGCGACGGGATCATCCGGCGTGGGGTCCGAAGAGGGGCGACTGCGCGAGATCCAGGCCAGACCATCACCTTCTAGATAGACGGTGAGAGACGGCCCCTCGCGCGGCCCCTGCATGGCGAACAGGGTGAACGGCGGAGCCGACAAGTGAAGGGAAGTCCATCCGCTTTTCTGAGCTTCCGCGACAACGGATCGGGCCTGCCCGAACAGTCCCCCGGCGCACTGAGTCAGCAACGGAATCGTCACGCAAATGAAAAGAGCCAGGGCGATTGCCCTGGCTCCGTGTTTGGTGTGTCTTGGTGACAAGAGCTTCTTAGAAGTCCAGGCGGATCTTGGCGACGCCGCCGTACTCGGTGTAGCTGTCACGCAGGAAGACGTAGTTGCCTTCGAGCATACCGCTCAACCGATTGGTCAGGTTGAAGGTCGCACCCAGGGCCACCCGTCCACCGTAGTCGGAGTACTTCGGCTTGGTCTGGTTGGTGGCAACGGTCGGATCGGCGGACTTGTTGAAGTCGTATTCACCGGTCAGGTCCACGTAGGGGGTGACTTTACCCGCATTGTAGCCCAGACGGACGCCCAGGACGCCCTGGCCGAGGTGCGTGCTCTGAGAAGCAACGGCAACTGTGGTGCCGGTGGTGCCCGTTTCGGTGAAGGCATCACGCTTTTCGGTGGTGTAGGACATGCCGAGCTTGCCGGTGACTTCGATCTTCTGCTTGAAGGTCTTGGTGGCCTTACCCATCACGGACCCGAAGAAGCGGTCAGCGTCGGTCGAACCCGTGAACTTCTCGGAGGTCACCGGATCCTTGCGGTCCATGTCGTAGCTGACATGCGCCCAACCGGCAGTGGCGTCGATGCTGAAGACATCGTTGATGGCATAGGACACGTACGGGGCGACAATGTAGCCATCGCTGTCCAGATTACCCGTGTTGAAGGTGGTGTCGAATTCACCCATTTCGTAACCGGCGGCCAGACCGATCATCAGCTTGTCGTTGGCCAGCTTCTTGTCGATGCCGACCAGACCGGTCATGATGCTGCCGTCAAACGCGGTCGCCGTATTGTCATCCTCGACGGAGGTGTAGGAGCCTTGCAGCCAGACGCCCAGGCCGCGGTTCATGTCGCCGCCGGACAGGCCGACCTCGCCCTTGGAACCGTCCTGGTTCAAGGAGACGCTCACCGGACGGGAGCCCATGGCCTGCCGCTGGCTGGCGATGCGCGCACTGATCAGGCTGACGGTCTGCGCGGTGGCGGCGCGCAGGGTCTGCACGGCGGTCACGACGGAACCCGAGGAACTGGAGGTGTTGCTGGCAGAGCAAGCCGAGTTATAGGACGAACGATTCGGGTACAACGGATTGCCCGACCAGTAGGTACCGCTGGTACCGTATGTGGAATCGGAGCAGGAGTAGGTTGCGAAGAGTGTCGTGGTGAACGCTTGCGCACTCGCTTCCCTATCAGCCACACTGGCCAGAAGCGGTACAGCCGCCGCAGCCAACAGAACTCGCTTGAACATTTTTTGCATCGTCTCTCTCTCTCATCAATCAAGTAGACTGTTGTTACGAGGCCCCGCCGTTAGAAATTACGCACTCGCGCCCCTACCTAGGCAAACCTCAACGAAATTTGGCTCAGTCTAGCGTTAACGACGTCAGTCACCAAGCAAGAAATGTGAATAGGTCAGAGGAACCCGAGTTTTTCCGCAACAGCGTTGCCATTCTGCAACACGATATAACTTGCTGTAAAACAATGACCTATTGAAGAATCTTTAAATTGTCACGCATTTTATGCGCCATCGGTTTCGGCGTCGAATGATTCTGGAGGATGCCCCATCACGAGTCCCGAGGGGAGGGAAATCACTGATTCGCCCCGCCGTTGAAATGATGATATGATGGACTCTGCCATTTCAACCGCCGCGGGACCATCCGATGGTCAGCCTGATACCGCAGTTGTACGGATATTTGACCTACCTGGACCGAACGTCGCTCCGGGTGGCGGGCGTTCAGGATTTGCCGGTGGTGCGTCAAAGCAAAATCGGCGCGAATTACTCCGATACCTCGGTCAACGAAACCTTGAAACTCAGCCCGCTGGCCAAGCAGATCATTGATCCGCCGGCCCCGGGAACCCTGTATGGGGCGCATCTGGCGGGGGCGAATCTGCAAGGCATCGACCTCACCGGCCTGGAACTGGACAACGCCGATTTGACCGGGGCCAATCTCAACCGTTCGGTTCTGGTCAATGCCAGCCTGTATCGGGCCAACCTGACCGGCACCTCGTTTTTCGGAGCGGATCTGCGCGGGGCGGACTTGAGTGAAACCCAGGGACTTTCCGCCGATCAGCTGGTGGGGGCGCGACTCAACGCCAACACGGTTCTGCCGTTCGCCGTGCAATTGGAACTGGACGGCCTGCTGTGAGCAGCTGTCAGCTCTGCGATTCGGGATCGCTGGCCCCATCTTCCGCCGCCGGGTCCACCGGCTGTTGCGGCGGCAGGTAGGCGCGTCCCCGGGGCGACGTGGTTTTCAGCGCGCTCTCGACCCGCTCCAGATTGCGGGCGGCGACGGTGGCCGGTTTGTCGGCCCCCTGTTCCCGGTAATAATCCACCACTTCGGCGAAGGCTTCCTGGGCCTCTTCCAGCACCGCCCGATCCGAGATGGCGCGCCCAAGCAAAAACAGCGCCGAGGCCATGTTGTGCCGGGTGGCGGCCCAGGCGGTGGGATGGGTGTCCCGAGTTCGCACCTCCAGCGCCGAGCGGCAGGCCTGGACGGCCTTGTCCAGCAATTCAGGGTTGCGCAGGTCCTCGCCCAGCACCTGCGCCGCCAGGGCCAGACTGTTGAGCACTTCGGCCCAGCGCTGCGGCTGCGCGGCCCGGGTATAGACCCGCAGGGTCGCCTGATAGGCGGTGATGGCCCGCTTAAGCAGATCCGAATCGCTGCTTTCCCGATCCAACCGGTGCAGAATCTGCGCCAGTCGATATTGCAGCGCCGCCCATTCGGCGGGAAAGGTCGAGGGCTGAAAGACGCGCAGGGCCGACTCCATGGCCTGCGCCGCCTGTTCCAGGGTATCGACCACGTCGTCGGTCAGGCCGCGCTCGGCCCGAACCAGCAGCAGATTGCCCAGGCTATGCTGAACCAGCGCCCAATCCAGCGGGGTGTTTTCCACATCCAGGCCCTTCAGCGCGGCGGCCAGGGCTTCTTCCGCCCGGGTCAACCATTCTGTGCGACCGGACTGCCAGCCGATCAGCGTTGCCACATGTCCGAATCCGGCCTGCAAAAGGGCCCGCTGCCGCGCATCCAAATCGTAGGGCGGCGGCTGGCCGGACGATTGCACGGCTTCCAGGGTGGCTTCAATGGCCCTATGCGTCACCAGACTGGCCGGGGTGGGACGCACCGCGCCGGCCGCCATGACCAGGGCGCGCAGCAATCCGCCGATCACCTCGCCGGGCGCGGCGGGCACCACCATATGGCCGCAGCTCCCCGGGTTACCGGGGCGGTCGTTGTTGTCGGGCACGGCGGGGAGCAGATAGAGGTCGAGCAAGGCCCCACCCTTGATCGCCGCCCCCCAGATCAACAGATCTCCCCCTTCACGGGCCAACAGGTTGCGGGCCGCGGCTGCGGCATCCGATACCGCCCGCACCGGATCATCGCCCAGCGGCACCTCAAGGGGAGCGGTGAGGGTGACGATGGTCAACGCCACCCCCTGACGCAATGATTCGGAAAGCCGGTAGGTTAGCGCCCCCTGCGGATCGTTGCCGAGCGGGGCCAGACAGATTTTGAGGGTCGGTCCCTTGGGCTTCTGGCGCGGGCCGAAAAGCTGTTGCAGCAAGACGGCGAAACCCGACGGCTTGGCAGGCGGCGGCGGCGGCGCAGAGTCTTCCTCCTCGGGAGCCAGTGCGGTCTCCGGCTCGCCGAGGGGAACGATCTCTCGGCTGCGGCGCCTGGACGGGCGACGGCGGGGACGTTCCTCACTCACGATAGGGCACTCACGATGGGGCTCCGAGTTCTTTGCAGAAGAATAGGGTATATATAAACTGGAGAAGCTTAACGCATTCTTGCATCTGAACAAATGCCCAAGGTGTTCGGCCCATGCCCGCAACGGCTCCTGAGATCTTTCCCCTGCCCGACGCGCCTGGAGCCTATGCTTTGCTCATCGACCTGTCGACACCCCTGCTTCTGCCTAAAGATCAGTCATTGGAACCGGGGCGTTATGTCTATGCGGGCAGTGCGCGCGGTCCAGGCGGCATCCGGGCCCGCTGCGCCCGCCATGTGAAACCATCCAAGATTGTGCACTGGCATATTGATCGGCTGACCAATACGGCCCGGGTGGGGGCGGTGGCGGCTTTCCCCGAAGGCACTGAATGCGGAATCGTCGATCGGCTGCTGTCGGCCCATGGCGCATGGACCCCAATTCGCGGATTCGGCAGTAGCGATTGTACCCGTTGCGCGGCGCACTTGGTACGGCTCGACGCGGCATTCGACCTCGCCGCCGCCGCCGAGGACCTGGCCGCAGCCTGTGGGGCTCAAAGGGCAGTCATATGGTCTCATCCAAGGCCCGATTGAGCTGCTCGAACAGACTGTCCCAGTCGCCCGGACTGGGCTGGCGAAACAGCCGCAGACTGGGATACCAGGGACTGTCCGTCCGCCCGCGCATCCAGCGCCAGTCCGGCGCGAACGGTAGCAGCACCCAGGCCGGGACATTCAGCGCCCCGGCCAGATGAGCCACCGAGGTATCGACGGTGATCACCAGATCCAGTTGCCCGAGCAGCGCCGCCGTATCGGCGAAATCCTCCAATCGGGACCCCATGGCGGCAATCAGCGCCCCGCCGCCGGTCAGAGCCAGGTCGCGCTCGCGCTCGCCTTTTTGCAGGCTGATCAGGCTCACGTCGGGCCGTCCCGCCAGATCAATGAACCGTTCCAGGGCCACACTGCGCCGCCGATCATTGCGATGACTCGGACTACCCCCCCAGACGATGCCCACCCGGCGCGCCCCCGGGAGCCGGGGCGGCAAGGCGAGGCCGTCCACGGCGGGCGGCACCAGATAGGGCACCGAGGCCGGGATGGTGTCGAGGGTGGTGCCGAAGACTCGCGGCAGCGACAGCAGCGGCGCATGATAATCGTAAGCGGCCGGAACCTCACCCTTGGCCAACAGGTGATCAATTTCCGGCATATTCGAGAACAGCCGGATCAACGCGGTGTGACAGGCCAACGTCACCTCGGCCCCCTGCGCCTTGAGCCGGGACACATAGCGGATAAACTGTATAGTGTCCCCGAAACCTTGCTCCTGATGCAAGAAGATGTGCTTGCCCGATAACGCCTGCCCCTGCCACAACAAGTCGTCGGGCAAACCGTGCCGGGGCGTATCGGGAAGCCGCCAGCGCGCCTCATAGGCCTCGAAGCCGCGCCGCAGGTCGCCGGTCAGCAGGATGGCCAGCGCCCGATCCCACTGACACTTGCCGTCGTTGGGATTCAATTGGAGGGTTCGATCAAAGCAGGCGATGGCTTCGTCCAGTTCCCCCAGGTCTTGCAACACCAGACCCATATTGTACCAGGTGCCGCCGTTGTTGGGATCGAGCCGCACCGCTTCCCGATGGGCGGCCAGGGCTTCCGGCTGCCGGTCCAGGTCGCGCAACGCATTGCCCAGATTGGAATGAAAGGAGGCGCGCCCGGGCAGCATGCGGCTGGCCCGTTTCTGGCAGGCCGCGGCGGCGGCGTATTTGCCCAGAGCGCGCAGGGCCGCCCCCATGTTGCCCAGGGCATCCACCGCCCCCGGATTGATCTGCAACACCTGATGATACAGCCGCACCGCTTCTTCCAGCCGCTGACCCTGATGGGCGGCCAGGGCGGCCTGAAACAGCCGGTCCGTTTCGGAGGCGGTGGAATCGGTTTGGTTCATCATGGGGAGAGTTTAAGATGATGCCGTCCGCCGTCAAACGGAATGCGCGAACCGATGTATGATATGCCTCTGTACCGCCCGCCCAGCGAGGGCAACAACCTGATTGTCCAGGCGACCCTGGGCTGCTCGTTCAACGGCTGCACCTTCTGCTCCATGTACAAAAGCAAGCGTTTTTCTGCCCGTCCCCTGGACGAGACCATGGCCCAGATCGACCGGTTGGCCGCCCATTGGCCCGACGCAACCCGGGTGTTTCTGGCCGACGGGGATGCCCTGGTGCTGCCCATGGATCACCTGTTGGCGCTGCTTGATCACCTGAAACAGCGTCTGCCCGGACTGACCCGGGTATCAAGCTACGCGACGCCAATCAATCTGCTGCGCAAGTCCGAAACCGAGCTGCGGACCCTGAAGGAAAACGGTCTGAGCCTGATCTATGTGGGAATCGAAAGCGGTTCGCCGGATATTCTCAAACGAATCCGCAAAGGTTCGACGCCGAAAGCCATGACTGAAGGTCTGACCCGGGCCCACAAAGCGGGGCTGAAAGTCTCGGCGACGGTGGTGCTCGGCCTGGGGGGACGGGACCGCTGGCAAGACCATATGGACGGCACGGCGGCGCTGGTCAACGGGGTGCCGCTGACCTTCCTGTCCACTCTGCAACTCACCCTGGAGCCTGCGGCCGAGGCGGATTTCCGGGCCAAATATGGGGCACCGTTCGACTTTCAAGACGACGATGGCATCCTGGCCGAGCAGCAACGGCTGATCGCGCAAATCGCCCCGCCCCGCCCGCTGATCTTTCGCTCCAACCATGCCTCCAACGCGCTGGCCCTGGCCGGCAATCTGCCGCGCGACCGGGACCGGCTCCTGGACGAGCTTCACGCGGCGCGGCAGGGGTTGCGGGAACTCCGTCCGGCCTTTATGAGAGGACTGTAGGGGACTGCCCAGCAAAGGACACCCGTATTATGACTCATATCTGCATCATCGGTGCCGGTTTCGGCGGCCTGACCGCGGCCCGCAGCCTGCGCCGCAAGCAGCCCGATTTAAAAATCACCCTGATCGCGCCGCAACGGCAGTTCGTCTATGCGCCCAGCCTGATCTGGGTGCCGACGAAGGTGCGCCGGGGCGAAGACCTGATCGTCGGGCTGGATCACTTCTTGAAGCAAAACCGCCTCGACTTCCATCAGGGCACGGTCAGCGGCCTGGCGGACGGCGGCCGGACGGTGCGCACCGACACGGGCGATGTTTCCAACGACGGCCTGATCATTGCTTCCGGCGGGCGCTTCATCCGCAAGCTGCCGGGCATCGAACACGCCATCGTGCCCTGTTCCGGGGTCGCCGAGGCGCAGCAGATCCATGATCGGCTGCATCAGATGATGGCCGGCGGCGGCGGCACCATCGCCATGGGGTTCGGCGGCAATCCGAAGGAGCCCAGCGGCGTACGTGGCGGCCCGATGTTTGAATTCCTGTTCGGCATCGACACCTATCTGCGACAACAAAAATGCCGTGACAAGTTCGAGCTAGTGTTTTTTTCCCCGGCCCCCAAGCCGGGCATCCGCATGGGCGAAAAGGCGGTGGACAAGCTGCTTCGGGAAATGGCCAAGCGTGGCGTGAAGACCCATCTGGGCCACAAGATGAAGGGCTTTGAAGCCAACAAGATCATGACCGAAGGCGGCGATCTGGAAGCCGACATGATCTTGTTCATGCCCGGTCTGACCGGCCCGGCCTGGCTCCAGGACAGCGGCCTGCCTTTGTCCGAGGGCGGCATGGTGCGGGCCGATATGCAGTGCCGGGTGGAGGGCTGGGAGAAGACCTATGTGGTTGGCGACAGCGGCTCCTTCAAAGGCCCCGACTGGATGCCCAAACAGGCCCATATGGCCGATTTGCAGGCCCATGCGGCGGTCGCCAATCTGCTCACCGAACTGGCCGGGGGGATCCCTGCGGAGACCTTCCGGGTGGAACTGATCTGCATCGTTGATTCCATCGACAAGGGCACCATGGTCTATCGCGACCCGAAGCGCAATTTGATGCTGCCCATGTCGGTGCTCGGCCATTGGTCCAAGCGCTGGTTCGAAAGCCATTACCTCAAGGAGTTCCGGTAATGTCCCCCAAAGATCAGGTCCTCGTCGAAGCGGGCCTGGAACCGGCGCAAACCAAGTCGGTCACCGTCGCCCTGGTCGGCAACCCCAACTGCGGCAAGACCTCGCTCTACAATGCCATCACCGGCACCAAGGAAAACGTCGGAAATTATCCCCGTGTGACGGTGAAGGTGAAACAATGCGTCATCGCGCACCGGGGATGGCAAATTCGACTGGTGGATCTGCCGGGGATTTATTCTCTGACCTCGCAATCTCCCGAGGAACGGATTGGGCGCGACTTCATTCAATACCAGCGCCCGGATATCGTTCTCAATGTGCTGGATGCGGGAAACCTGACCCGCAACCTGTTCCTGACCACCCAATTGATCGAAATGGGCCGCCCGCGCCTGTATGCCCTCAACATGATCGACGAGGCCCGCCGCAAGGGAATCCAACTGGATCTGACCGGCCTGGAATCCATTCTCGGCGGCCACGCGGTGGAGACCGTCGCCACCAGCGGGGCCGGGGTGGAGGAACTGCTCGATCGGGTGATCGACGTCGCCACCCACCATTTGTACGACCAGCCCAAGGCGGTGCCCTACGACAGCCATTTGGAGGCGGCCCTGGACCGGGTGCAGAAACTGGTCAGCGACCTGCATCCGGGGGCCTTTGAAGAGGAGCAAAGCCGCTGGTTGAGCATCAAGCTGCTGGAGGGCGACGACGAGATCCTGCGCCAGGAGGGCGAGCACGATCTGTTGATCGAAATGGTGCGCCGCGAACGGTTCGATCTGGCCCGTCATCACGGTGAAGACTGTGAGATCATGTTTTCCTCGGCCCGTTATGGGTTCATTCATGGATTGCTGAGCGAGGTGTCCACCCACGACCCGGCGATTGACGAAGCCACCGATCTGACCCGGCGGTTGGATCGGGTGCTACTGAACCGTTGGCTGGGCATGCCGATCTTTTTTGCTCTCATGTGGCTGATGTTCGAATCCACCTTCACCCTTGGCAACTATCCCGCCGACTGGATTGATGGCGGCGTGTCCTGGGTCGCCGGGGTCATCGGCGGCTTGCTGCCCGCCGGTCTGGTCCATGACCTGATCATCGACGGCGTGGTGACCGGCATGGGGGCGGTGATCGTGTTCCTGCCTTATATCCTGATCCTGTTTTTCTTCATCGCCATGTTCAGTGAGACCGGCTACCTGGCCCGTTCCTCATTTCTGGTTGATCGTGCCATGCACCTGTTCGGGCTGCATGGCAAAGCTTTCATTCCGCTGGTCATGGGCTTTGGCTGCAATGTCCCGGCGGTGATGGCCTCGCGGACCATCGAGAGTCCACAGTCCCGGTTGGTGGCGATCCTGATCAATCCCTTCATGTCCTGTTCGCAGAGATTGCCCGCCTTCATCCTGCTGTCCGGGGCGTTTTTTGGCGAGCATGCCGGGCGGGTCATTTTTCTCATGTATCTGATCAGCATTTTCACCGCCATGGGCGCGGCGGTGTTTCTCAGTCGTTTTGTCATCAAGGGGGGAGCCGAGTCTTTTATCATGGAACTGCCGCCCTACCGGCTGCCGACCTTGGGCTCGGTGCTCTATCACATGTGGGACAAGGCCTGGGATTTCGTGCGCATGGTCGGTGGGGTGATCGTGGTCGGCTCAATTGTCGTCTGGGCCTTGCAGGCGTTTCCCCGCGACATGGAGGGGAGCCGCGACTTCGACGCCGAGACGGCGCGCATCGAGGCGATCCAGGAGCCCGGACCGGAGCGCGACGCCGCCGTTGCCAGCCTGCGCCTTGAACAGGAGCGGGAGCGGGTGGAAAACAGTTATCTGGGGCGCATGGGGCAGGCGGTAAGCCCGGTGTTCGCCCCGCTCGGCTTCGGCTGGCAGGATACCGTGTCGATCATCACCGGCTTTTTCGCCAAGGAAATGGTGGTCGCCAGCTATGCGGTGCTCTATGGACAAAACGACGGCAGCGAGACCGGCTCCGAAGGCTTGCGCGCCTCCCTGGCCAACGCGATGACGCCGGTGACCGCCTTCGCCCTCATGGTATTCCTGCTGCTCTACAGCCCCTGCATGTCCACCTTCGCCGCCATCAAGCGGGAAGCCGGGGGCTGGAACTGGGCCTTTTTCTCCCTCGGCTTCTCGTTGCTGGTCGGCTGGACCCTGGCCTTCGTGGTGGTGCAGGTGGGGAGCCTGCTGACGTAGGCCGAAAGCGCCTACAAAATTCCCAGCACGCTTTCCGGCGGACGGCCCAGGGCGGCCTTCTCACCATTAACCACGATGGGCCGTTCGATGGCCCGGGGGTGGGCCACCAGGGCGGCAATCAGATCATCTCCATCGAGCCCGTCGATGCCTTCTTCCTTGGCCTCCTTCGACCGCAGGATATCGCGCGGTCCCTTACCCAGCTTGGCCAGGATGGATTTCAGTTCGGCGGCGCTGGGCGGGGTGTCCAGATACAAGACGATTTCCGGCGCGATGCCCTTTTCCTCGATCAGTCCGAGGGTGGTGCGGGACTTGGAACAGCGGGGATTGTGATAGATCTTGACGCTCATGGGGGCGAATTCTCCGTCTGTGGGATGTCATGAATCATGGGGTTCCATAGCCCATTTCGTGACGCAAGGAAACCGCCTAGGGTCGCTTGATCGCCCCCAACGTCACATGCCGACCACGCCGCTCTCGTCGGCCCGCAGTTCGAAGGCGGCGGCCATCAGGGCCTTGGTATAGGCTTCGCGGGGCTGGGCGAAGATCTGATCGGCGGGGCCTTGTTCGACCACCCGACCGGCGCGCATGACCAACACGTCATGGGCCAGGGCGCGGACCACCCGCAGGTCGTGACTGATGAACAGATAGGTCAAATCGTGGTCCTTTTGCAGTTGCCGCAGCAACTCCACCACCTGTGCCTGCACCGACATATCCAGAGCCGAGGTCGGCTCGTCCAGCACGATGAACGACGGCTTGAGCACCAGGGCACGGGCGATGGAGACCCTTTGGCGCTGACCACCGGAAAACTCGTGCGGGTAGCGGTCCATGGTCTGGGGGTCCAGGCCGACCTCTTGCAGGGTGTCGGCGACCCGTTGGCGGCGCTCCTCGTAAGTGCCGCCGAGTTGATGCACCAACAGCCCTTCCTCAACGATCTGAAAAACCGACAGGCGCGGGCTCAGGGAGCCGAAGGGGTCCTGAAAGACCATCTGCATATGGCGGCGCACGGGGCGTAACTGCTTAAAACTGCGGCGGTCCAGATGTTCTCCGAGAAACACGATGGGGCCGTCGGAGGGTTCCAGCCGCAACAGGGCGCGGCCCAGGGTGGTCTTGCCGGAACCGCTCTCGCCCACCACGCCCAGGGTATGCCCCCGGCGCAGCTTCAGGGAAATGCCATCCACCGCCTTCACATGACCCACCGTGCGGCGAATCAGCCCCTTCTTGATCGGGAACCAGACCTTCAAATCTTGGGTGGCCATGATTTCCGGGGCCGTGACGGGCGCCGCATCGGGACGGCCCTTGGGCTCGGCGGCCAGCAGGTGGCGGGTATAGGGGTGCTGCGGTTGTTGGAACAACTGTTCGGTCTCTTGCTGTTCCACCAACTGGCCGTCAGTCATCACACAGACCCGGTCGGCCATGTGGCGCACGATGCCCAGATCATGGGTAATCAGCAGCAACGACATATGCAGTTTCTGCTGCAACTCCTTGAGCAACTTCAGGATTTGCGCCTGCACCGTGACATCCAAAGCGGTGGTCGGCTCGTCGGCAATGAGCAGGTCCGGCTCGTTGGCCAGGGCCATGGCGATCATCACCCGTTGTTGCTGACCGCCGGAAAATTCGTGCGGCAGGGATTTCAGCCGGGAAATCTGTTCCTTCAGCCCGACCAACTCCATCAGTTCCTCGACCCGGGCGCGGGCCTGTTTCGCGCCCATGGCCTTGTGCACGAACAACACTTCGGCGATTTGTTTTTCGATGCTGTGCAAGGGGTTGAGGCTGGTCAGGGGTTCCTGAAAAATCATCGCGATGCGGTTTCCGCGAATCTGCCGCAGCCTGCGCTGTCCCGCCCCGAGCAGTTCTTCACCCTGAAACAGGATGGAGCCCGCCGGATGATGGGCCAGCGGATAGGGCAGCAGTTGCAGCACCGACAGGGCGGTCACCGACTTGCCGGAGCCGCTCTCGCCGACCAGCCCCACCGTTTCGCCGCGCTGGATCTGAAACGATGCGCCGCGCACCGCCCGCACCTCGCGCGGCCCGTGGCCGAAGGACACATGCAGGTCGCGAATATCAAGCAATGCGGTCATTGGAAATTTTTCCTCGGATCGAAGGCGTCGCGTACCGCTTCCCCAATAAAGATCAACAGACTGAGCATGATGGCGACGACGAAAAAGGCGGTCATACCGAGCCACGGGGCAAACAGGTAGTTCTTACCCTGATTCAGCAATTCCCCCAGCGACGGCGACCCGGCGGGGAGCCCATAGCCGAGGAAATCCAGCGATGTCAGGGTGATCAACGAGCCGGACAGAATGAACGGCAGGAAGGTCAGGGTGGCGACCATGGCATTGGGCAGAATGTGCCGGAACATGATCCTGCCGTTGGACAGCCCCAACGCCCGGGCGGCGCGCACATAATCCAGATTGCGGGCGCGCAGGAACTCGGCCCGCACCACCCCAACCAGACTCATCCAGGAAAACAGCAGCATCAGGCCGAGCAGCCACCAGAAATTGGGCTCCACCACACTAGCCAGAATGATCAACAGATAAAGCACCGGCAACCCCGACCAGATCTCGATAAAGCGCTGAAACAGCAAATCGGTCAGGCCGCCGAAATAGCCCTGCACCGCCCCCGCCGCGATGCCGATGATCGAACTGACAATGGTCAGGATCAACCCGAACAGCACCGAAATGCGAAAGCCATAGATCAACCGCGCCACCACGTCGCGGCCCTGATCGTCGGTGCCCAGCCAGTTCATGGCCGAGGGCGGCGCCGGGGCCGGCACATCCAGGCGATAGTTCACCGTGTCATAGGAAAAGGGCACCAGCGGCCAAAGAATCCACCCCTCGGCTTCGATGATATCCTGCACCTCCGGGTCGGCATATTCGGTCGGCGTTTCCAGAAAGCCGCCAAAGGTGGTTTCAGGGTAATCGAACAGCATCGGGAAATAGTACGCGCCGTCAAACTGGATCAACAGCGGTCGATCATTAGCGAACAATTCCGCCCCGAGACTGAGCCCAAAAAAGAACAAAAAGATCCATAGCGACCAATAGCCCCGCTTGTTGGCGCGGAAATTGGCCAGTCGTCGCCGGGTCAGGGGGGTGAGATGCAGCACGGGATCACGCCTCCCGTTTCTCAAAGTCGATGCGCGGATCGACCACGTGATACATCATGTCGCCAATCAAATTCATCAGCAGCCCGAGCAGGGTGAAGAAATACAAGGTGCCGAAAATCACCGGATAATCCCGCTTCTGGATGGCGTCCCAACCGAGCAGACCGAGACCGTCGAGGGAAAAAATAATCTCGATCAACAGGGCGCTGGAAAACAGGATGGAAACGAAAGCCGAGGGAAACCCAGCGATGACAATCAGCATGGAATTGCGGAAGACGTGACCATAGAGCACCCGTTGTTCCGTCAACCCCTTGGCCCGCGCGGTGATCACATATTGTTGGTGGATCTGATCGAGAAAGGAATTCTTGGTCAGCATAGTCAGCCCGGCGAAGCCGCCGATGGTCATCGCCGCCACCGGCAGGGTGATGTGCCACAGATAGTCCTTGATCTGCCCCCAGGTGGACAAGCTGTCGAAGCCGGGACTGGTCAGCCCGCGCAGGGGAAAGATGTCGTAATAGCGCCCCCCGGCGAACAGGATGATCAACAGCAGGGCGAACAGGAACGACGGCACCGCATTGCCGACGATCACCAAGCCGGAGCTATAGACATCGAACCGCGACCCGTCGCGCACCGCCTTGGCGATACCCAGGGGAATGGATATCAAATAGGTCAGCAGTGTGGTCCAGAGCCCCAGCGAAATGGACACCGGCATTTTCTGAATGACCAGATTGATCACCGATTGATCGCGGAAAAAGCTATCGCCGAAATCGAACCGCAGGTAGTTGCCCATCATCATGAAAAAGCGTTCGTGCAACGGCTTGTCGAAGCCGAACCGCTTTTCCAGATCAGTGATGAATTCCGGGTCCAGACCTTCGGCCCCGCGATACTTGCTGCTCCCTTGGCCCCCGGCTTGGGCTTGCGGACGTCCGCCGCCGCTCACCTCGCTGCCGCCGCCGCTGATGCGCGCCGTAGTATCCTGGGCGACCCCTTGCAATTCGGCCAGAATCTGTTCCACCGGCCCGCCAGGCACCGCCTGGATGACCAGAAAATTGATCACCATGATGCCGAGCAGGGTCGGCACGATCAGCAGCAATCGGCGGAGAAGATAGGCCCCCATGAACGGTCAGTTCCCCCGCGCTTTTTGCAGCGCCGCCTGTTTGGCCGAGTCGATCCACCAGGCATTGAACTGCGCCCCGCGCAACTCGGTGGGCGGCGGAAAGCCGAACTTGTCCCAATAGAGCAGCCGCTGATAGGGGGTATGCCAGTTGGGGATCACGTAATGGCCCCATTGCAACAGCCGGTCCAGCGCCCGCACCCGGGTGACCAGACTCTCCCGATCCTTGGCCGAGATGACCTTTTCGATCAGCGCGTCGATGGCAGGATTCTTGATACCGATGATGTTGCCGCTGCCGTCCTGGTCGGCGGCGGTGGAGCCCCAATAGCTGCGCTGCTCATTGCCCGGCGACAGGGATTGTCCCACCGAATGGACGATCATGTCGAAATCCCGCTGCCGCCAGCGTTCCAGATATTGGGAGGAATCGACCCGCCGCACTGAGACCTCCACCCCAAGCCGTTCCATGTTCTTGGCCATGGGCAGCACGATGCGCTCGAACAGCGGGCTGTTGAGCATGATCTCGAAGGCCATCGGTGTCCCCTCGGCATTGACCCGTTGCTTGCCCTTGATCTGCCAACCGGCCTCCTTCAGCAGGTTGTCGGCCTGACGCAAATTTTCACGGATCTTGCCACTGCCGTCCGTGGCCGGGGGATTGTACTCGGTGGTGAAAACCTCATCAGGGACCTGCCCCCGGAAGGGCTCCAGCAGGGCCAGTTCTTCCGCCGAGGGTACTCCCGTGGCGGCCAGCTCCGAATTGTCGAAATAAGACCGGGTCCGTGTGTACTGTCCATAAAACAGGTTCTTGTTGGACCATTCGAAATCGAAGGCATAGGCCAGCGCCTGCCGCACCCGGGGGTCCTGAAAAATCGGACGGCGCAGATTGAAGGCAAAACCCTGCATTCCCTGGGCCTGACGGTGCGGAATGGTGACCTTGTGCAACAAGCCTTTCTCGACCTCTGGAATATCGTAGGCCGTGGCCCAGGTCACCGAAGAGTTCTCGGCCCGGAAGTCGAAGGCCCCGGCCTTGAAGGCTTCCACCGCTACCGGCGTATCGCGATAGAATTCATAGCGGATTTCATCGAAATTGTCCTGGCCGCGATTAACCGGCAGATCACGGCCCCAGTAATCGGCCACCCGCTCCAGGGTCACCGAACGGTTGGCCTCCAGCGCCTGGATGCGGTAGGGACCGCTGCCCAGAGGCGGCTCCAGAGTGGTTTTTTCGAAATCCTTGTCGGCCCAATAGTGCTTGGGCAGAATCGACAGTTCGGAGATGATCAGCGGCAGTTCGCGATTTTCGCCCGGCTTGAAATCAAAGCGCACCGTGCGGGCGTCGAGCACCGAGACCTTGGCAACGTCGGCGTAATAGAACCGGTAATGGGGATTGCCCTTGGCGATCAGGGTCTCGAAGGTCCATTTGACATCCTCGGCGGTGACCGGCTGTCCGTCGTGCCAGCGGGCTTCCGGACGTAGCCGGAATTCGATCCACGAGCGATCCTCGGGCATCCGCATGGCTTCGGCGAGCAGGCCGTAGCGGGTGAAGGCCTCGTCCTGGGCGGCGACGGTCAGGCTGTCATAGATACTCCCGGAGGCGGTTGCCGCCTCGCCCTTGGGGATGAACGGGTTGAGCGAATCGAAGCCGCCGATTTCCGCCAATGTCACCGTCCCGCCCTTGGGGGCATCGGGATTCACGTAATCGAAATGCTGAAAATCGGGTCCGTATTGGGGCGTGCCATGCATGGCAATGGCATGAACCCAGTCCGGGCCTGCGGCCTGGGCCGGCCAGGCCAGCATCAGGACGGCGAATAGAGCGGCAAAACGCATGAATGGTTTCTCCCAAGGCAACGAAGACAGCGGATGATGAACGTTCCCCGTGGCGGGATCAAGGCACGGTCGGCTTTTCGCTGAACACGAAAGCGTTGCGACCGGCTCCCTTGACCTTGTACATGGCCTCATCGGCCTGTTCCATCAAAGCCTCCGGGTCCTCCCCATGGGTCGGGAACAGACTGATGCCGATGCTGGCCCCGATGGTGATGTCGGCCCCCTTGATGTTGAAGGGAGCGAGCAGCAGAGTGAGGATCTTTTCGGCGATGGCCGCCGCTTCCTCCGGTGCCGCCATCTGTTCGATCAGCACCACGAATTCGTCGCCACCGACCCGGGCCACCGTATCGGTGGTACGCACGCTGCGACTCAGGCGTTCAGCGACGCCGCGCAGTACGTCATCGCCCACTTGATGGCCGAACAGGTCGTTGATCGGCTTGAACTTGTCCAGATCCACATACATCAAGGCTAGATAGATGCCGTGACGCTTGGCGCGGGAGACTGCCCGGTTGAGGCGATCCTGCAGCAAGGCCCGGTTCGGCAGGCCGGTGAGAATGTCGTGATGGGCCAGTTGGCGGATTTTGTCCTCGTTGGCCCGCCGCTCGGTCACATCGCGCAGGGTGGCGATGAAATTGCGGTGCCGCCCTTCCTCCACCTCGGTGACCCGGATCTCTGCTGTGAAAATGCTGCCGTCCTTGCGCCTCGCCTCGAAGTCGCGGCTGTTGTCGACCACGTTGGAATGTCGCCGCCTGCGATATTCCGCTATGGCCGATTTATGGAATCCCTTTACGTCGCCGGGAATGAACATATCGACGGACCGGCCGATCACCTCCACCGACTGATAGCCGAACATCTGCTCGGCAGCGGGATTGAAGGTGTGAACGAGGCCCTTTTCATCAATGGCGACGATGCCATCGGCCAGCGAGTCGAAAATCCGCCGCAGTTTTTGTTCCTGTTGTTGGGCCTCGTGGGCGGCGCGCAGAAAATCGGAAATATCGCGCAACTCGATGATGAAGGACTTATCGACCCCGGCCAGGGGCTGCACGGTCAGCACCGCCTCCCGGCTCGGCCCATCCAGGGGGAAAATCTTCAGCGGTGTGCCGTCGGGTTCATCAATGAAGGCGGCCAAGTCCGTGACCATCAATTGGCCGAACTCGGGCGGCACGAACTCTGCCAGGGTATGTCCGATGACCTGTTCGGGCCCCGTCGCCCCCAGAATCCGAAGGCCCGCAGGATTGATGTAGGTGATCGAACCGTTCTGACACAAACAGACCAAGTTGGTGACGGCGTTCAGGGCCTGCTTGAGCAGTTCCGTATCCAAGGCCAGTTTCACATCCATCTTATTTCTTTTTTTGTAAGACAAGGATAGAACAGATGGGCTCAAAAAGCCAGAAATCGTCCTTTTTCGGTCGGATGTAAATTACCCTTAGGTAGCAATGACCGATATTGCCTGTTGATGCAGCGCAGGGGTTCCAGCGGCCAGCACCCGACCATTACTGTGCAGTCCCAATGGACGGCCTTGCCAATCGGTGATGACGCCCCCGGCATTTTCGATGACCGCCGTCGGGGCCAGATAGTCGTAGGGCTGCAACTGCGCTTCGCAGACCAGATCAATATGACCGCTGGCCAGCAGGCCATAGGCATAGCAATCGACCCCGAACCGACGCAGACGCACCTCCCGGGCCAGAGACTGGTAAATTCCCTCCAAGTCGCCGGGAAACATTTCCGGGTCGGTGGAAAACAAAATGGCGTCGGAAAGATTGGTGCAACGGCCCACATGGACCTGCCGACCGTTCAGGGTGGTGCCATGGCCAAAGGCCCCGATCCAGCGCTCGCCCAGGGCCGGATGGTCGATCACTCCGAGCACCGGCTTGCCATGGTGCAGCAGGGCGATCAAAGTGCCGAAAGTGGGCTGGCCGCAGATGAAGGCCTTGGTACCGTCGATGGGATCGAGCACCCAGACATATTCCGCCTCCAGGTTATGCGCCCCATGCTCCTCGCCGAGAATGCCATGATCGGGAACTTCCTGGGCCAGCAGTTGACGGATCGCCATTTCCGCCTTGCGGTCGGCGATGGTGACCGGGCTGGTATCGGCCTTGTTTTCCACAGCAAATGTCTGGCGAAAAAAGCCCATGATAACGGCCCCGGCGGCATCCGCCGCCCGGCTGGCCAAATCAATCATCTCATCGGGACAGACATCGGCATTCAAATGTTCCATGATTTCCCCTGCGGCGATTCCTTTTGGCGTCTATGGTAGCCTGCCGGATGGGGCGGCGGCAAAGTTCTTTTCTCCCAACGTCAGAAAGGGCTACAGTTCTGTCCCATGACCTTACCGAGCGCCCCCATTGTCCTGATTCCGGCCCGCCTGGCCTCCACCCGGCTGCCCGGCAAGCCGTTGGCCGATATCCATGGCGAACCGATGATCGTCCATGTCTGGCGGCGGGCCTGCGAGGCCGACATCGGGCCGGTGGTGGTGGCCTGTGCCGAGCCGGAAATTGCTGCTGCCATCGAGGCGGCGGGCGGACAGGCGGTACTCACCCGGGCCGATCATCCGTCGGGCTCCGACCGCATTTTCGAGGCTTTGCAAAAGATCGACCCGGAAGGCCGCCATGATGCCGTGATCAACCTGCAAGGGGACCTGCCGACCCTGGACCCGCAGATTGTCCGCGCCACCTTCGCCCCACTGGACGATAAGGCGGTGGATCTGGCGACGGCGGTCTGTGAAATCCAGAACGAGGAAGAGCGCCACAACCCCAATGTGGTCAAGGCGGTGGTCGCCTTCGCCCCGGGCCGCGACATCGGACGGGCGCTGTATTTCAGCCGCGCCACGGTGCCGGCCGGGGAAGGTCCCCATTACCACCATATCGGGCTCTATGCCTATCGCCGGGCGGCGCTGGAACGCTTTGTCGCCCTGCCGCCGGGGGTGCTGGAAACCCGCGAGAAACTGGAGCAGCTCCGGGCGCTGGAAAACGGCCTGCGCATTGATGCGGCGCGCGTTGACACGGTGCCGCTGGGCGTCGATACTCCCGCCGACCTCGAACGGGCCCGCAACATTTTGAGACACCCATGACCGACCCCAGCAAGACCATCGCCTTTCAGGGCGAACCCGGTGCCTATTCCGATCTGGCCTGCCGTTCGGTGCGCCCGGAGATGACCACCCTGCCCTGCCCGTCCTTCGAGGAGGCCTTTGCCGCCGTGGCCGGGGGGCAGGCGGACCTGGGCATGATTCCGATCGAGAATTCGGTGGCCGGGCGGGTGGCCGACATCCACCACATCATGCCGCAGTCCGGGCTGCATATTATCGGCGAGCATTTCCAGCGGGTGAATCACCACCTGTTGGCCGTCCCCGGGGCGCGCCTCGAAGACATCACCCATGTGCATTCCCATGTCCATGCCCTCAACCAGTGCCGCAACCTGATCGGCGAGTTGGGCTTGCAGCGGGTGGTCAGGGTGGATACGGCGGGCGCGGCGGCGGAACTGGCCAGATCCGGCGACAAGACTCAGGCGGTGATCGCCTCGGAGTTGGCCGGGGAACTGAACGGGCTGGTCTCCCTGCGCGCCGATATCGAAGACGCCGCCCACAACACCACCCGCTTTCTGATCCTGGCTCGCGAGCCCATCGTGCCCCACCCCAAGGCCGGACGGATCATCACCACCTTCGTCTTTCGGGTGCGCAACGTCCCGGCGGCGCTGTTCAAGGGCCTCGGCGGTTTCGCCACCAACGGTATCAACATGACCAAGCTGGAAAGCTACATGCTCAACGGCTCCTTCGCCGCCACCCAGTTCTATGCCGACGTGGAAGGCCACCCGGAAAACCGCCCCCTGCGCCTGGCGCTGGAAGAACTCCAGTTCTTCTCCCACGAAGTCACCATCCTCGGCGTCTACCCGGCCCATCCGTACCGATATCTGGAAATGGCGAACGGGGCGGCGGATTAGGTTTCCGACAGCCACCTCTCGACCAGATGCCTGGCCATGGTGTCGCGGCGGGGGAGGGCGATGTTCAGCGCCTTCAGGTCGTCGAACTGGCGGCGGGTGACCCAGCGGGCGGATTCCAATTCGCTGTGATCGACGGTCAGCCGCACGGTGCGGGCGCGGGCGGTCAGGCCGACCATCAACGAGGCCGGAAACGGCCAGGGCTGGGACTGCACATAGTTCACATCCTCGATTTCCAGGCCGACTTCCTCCATCACCTCGCGTCGCGCGCAGGCTTCCAGGCTTTCGCCCATTTCGAGGAATCCGGCCAGACAGGAATACATTTTTGCGGGCCAGGTGGGTTGTCGCGCCAACAGACAGGCCCCGCCATCCGGCCCCGAACGGGTAATCAGCACCAGCACCGCCGGATCGGTGCGCGGAAAATGCTCGATGCCGCAGTCCGGGTTGGTGCAGCAACGCACATGGCCGCCTTCCCGGGCTTCGGTGAGATGGCCGCAGGCCCCGCAATGACGCTGACGGCGGTGCCAGTACAGCATCCCCCGGGCATAGGCCAGCAGCCCCGCTTCGAAGGGGTCCATGAAGGCCCCGCAGGAACGTAAATCCATGAATTCCGCTCGCCCCATCAGCGGCGTCAGATCGAACAGCTCATGGTCCGACAAATCGGCGGCAAACCAGGCATGGCCGTCCTTTTGCCCCAGGAAGGTCACATCGCGGGCCATATGCAGGGTGCCCCGCGCATGGTCGCCGGTCAGGGTGACGGCGCTGGGGCGGCTCGGGGCGTCGGCGGGCAGGATCAGATTATGGTCGCGCCAGACGGGAATCAGGAAACTGCTCCGGGCATGCAGCCGCGCGGCGATCCAATCGGCTGACTTGCGGTCCGTGGCGGCCCGATCCAGGTCGAAGGTGTCGTAGGTCAGGGGAAGAAAAGGGGCGTTGTTCATGGCTGCAAGGTGACATATCCCGGCCCGGAAACCAAGCCCCGGCCCCCTTGACCATTGCGTTCAACGGTGGAAAGCCGCATAACTTGTACAGTGATTGGACAGGGGGAATGGGTTATGCGTGAAGCATTGAAAAGTGGTGTGGCGGTGCTGGCGGTTTTTGGACTGCTCGGTTGCTCCGAGGTGGATTTGGTCAATTCCCTCGGTGCCAGTTACGATTTCGCCCCTCCCTATACGGAACAAGCCACCCAGGCCCTGGCCGCCGCCGATTGGCAAAAGGCCGAAACCCGAGAAATCCTGTTTCTCGAAAGCGGCCTGAAACCGCCGTTCCTGTACATGAAAAAGGGCCAACCCTACCTGTTGCGCGTGGTCAACACCGAGGAATCTCCACGCACCCTGAGCGGCGTGGACTTTTTCAGGAATGCCGCCGCCACCGGTTTGACCGGCAGCGACGAGCCCGATCCCTTGAAAGTGGTCTCGTTTTCCGTGGCCCCCAAGGAAACCCGGGAAATTCATGTGGTCCCCATGGCCGCCGGGCGCTATCGCTTCAATGACGCGACCGACAGCCTGTACATGCCGGTGCTGTCACAATTCTCAATCGGGTCCGGGTCCATCAGGGGGATCGCCGGTGTTTTCGTGGTTTCGGAATAAATTCGGGAATCCTTGCCTTGGGGAGGGTCGGCTTGCTATATAGCCCGCGAGAGGCTGGCGGTGGACGACTCTCTCGCCAACCCGGTCAGGTCCGGAAGGAAGCAGCCGTAACGAGTTTCGAATCGGGTCGCTGTCCAGTCTCTCACTTTAACGATCCCGCCCGCCGTCCCCCCAACCAGACGGGCCTTTGATGAGCGATCTCGCCCCCCCTGCCGCCCCACAGCCTGCCGCCGGTGAATACCGGGTGCTGGCGCGCAAGTATCGACCGACGGATTTTTCCGGTCTGATCGGTCAGCAGGCGCTGGTCCGCACCCTCACCAATGCCATTGAATCGGGACGTCTGGCCCATGCCTTCATCCTGACCGGGGTGCGTGGCATCGGCAAGACCACCACCGCTCGAATCATCGCCCGCGCCTTGAACTGCATCGGCCCGGACGGCAAGGGTGGGGCCACCATCACCCCCTGCGGGGTCTGCCCCAACTGCCGCGCCATCGCCGAGGACCGGCATGTGGACGTGTTGGAAATGGATGCCGCGTCGCGCACCGGGGTGGACGACATCCGCGAAATCATCGAAGGGGTAGCCTATCGCCCGACTTCGGCGCGCTTCAAGATCTACATCATCGACGAAGTGCATATGCTCTCCCGCAACGCCTTCAACGCCCTGTTGAAGACCCTGGAAGAACCGCCCGAACATGTGAAGTTTATTTTCGCCACCACCGAAATCCGCAAGGTGCCGGTGACCGTGCTGTCGCGCTGTCAGCGGTTCGACCTGCGCCGGGTGGAAATGCAAACCTTGATCACCCATTTCGCCGCCATCGCCGACAACGAAAAGGTGACCATTGATCCCGCAGCCCTCGGCCTGATCGCCCGCGCTGCCGACGGCAGTGTGCGCGATGGTCTGTCGCTGCTCGATCAGGCCATCGCCCATTGCGCGGGAACCGTGTCCGAGGCCCAGGTGCGCGACATGCTGGGACTGGCCGACCGGGCGGTCACTTTCGATCTGCTGACCGCCGTGCTTCGTGGCGACCCGGCGGCGGCTTTGGGGATTCTTGACACCCAGTACAAATCCGGGGCCGAGCCGACCGTGGTGCTCGAAGACATGCTCGACCTGACTCATTGGCTGACCCGCATCAAGGTCGTGCCGAAAGCCGCCGAGGGGAGCACGGTCTCTGAAATCGAGCGCACCCGAGGCCGCGAAATGGCCGATGGCCTGGGTCTCGCCACCCTGGCCCGGGCCTGGCAAATGCTGCTCAAAGGGATTCAGGAAACCCGCGCCGCGCCCTCGCCCTTTCAGGCGACGGAAATGATCCTCATCCGGCTGGCGCATGCCTCAACCCTGCCGACCCCGGAAGAGGCCCTCAAGACAGCCGGCGGCGGGACAGTCCCTCCCGGTGGCGGCGGCGGCGGCACATCCTCCCCCACCCCCGCCCCGTCCGCCATGGGATCGAGCGCCCCCCCGTCGCGCGCCCCGTCCACTGCGCCGCGCGCTGCATTGGCCCTGGTCGCGGGCGACCCGCAAGCAGAAACGACCCTTTCCCCCGAGTTGCCCGATCCGCAGACCTATGACGCGGTGGTGGCTCTGGCCGAGGCGGAACGGGAGGCCATTCTGCACGCCGATCTGATCAACAACGTGCATCTGGTCTCCTTCGCCCCGGGCCGCATGGAATTCCGCCCCGGTGATCATGCGCCAGCGGATCTGGCCAACAAGCTGAAGCGCTTTCTCGATGAGAAAACGTCGCGCCGTTGGGCCGTCACCGTGTCCCAGCGGGACCCCGGCGCGGCCACCCTGCGCCAGCAACAAGACGCGGAAACGGCTCATTTGCGGGCCCGGGTGGCCGAACATCCGATGGTGCGGGCGATGCTCGACACCTTTCCCGGAGCCGAGATCGCCGCGGTCCGGGCACCTGCCCCACCGGCGCTCGGAGCGTCTTCGGAACCGGACGAAGACGAATAATCGAAGAAGTTTCGGCCTCTTAGGACATTTTTTACCAACGGGCGTCAGGATTCTATTGTATTTTTGATATGAACGGGATTTGTCCGGGCGTGATGCCCGACGACTCGACGGGAGATAAGCGGTGAAACGGATATACCGGTATGCGGCGACGGTTCTGGCGACGACGGTGATTCTCACAAGCTGCGGCGTGGTGACGGATCAAAGCATGCTGAAGCCGGAATTCTGGACCAACAGCCCCTTGAAAAAGGACAACGTCGAGGCCGAGTTGGGCATCGCCGAACTGACCAAGGGCAATTTCGTGCTGGCCGAGAGCCACTTCGACAAGGCCCTCAAAGCCAACCCGAAGGATGTGCACGCCCTGTTGGGTCGGGCCATCCTGTATCACCACACGGGGCAGGTCACCCGCGCCCGCGCCATGTACGAGGCAGTGCTGGCCCTGCGCCCGCCGGAAACCGAACAGTTGATGGTGATGAACAATTTCACCACCCGCCCGGTATCGGAAATTGCCAGCGTCAACATGAGCCTGCTGCAAAGCGGCGGCGTGGTCGGCCAGATGGAACGCGGTGCGGCGGGCCTCGACGGCGAACCCCAGGGCAGCGCCATGACCTCCAGCATGATGCCCGGCATGTCGCCGTCCGGCGAGAGCATGGGCATGGAGATGGGCGGCGCCATGGTCGGGGCCAGCGATGCCGATGCCCATATCGTATCGCGGTTCGAAACCCTGCGCGCCCTGCGGGATCAGGGCCTGATCAGTCCCGACGAATATCTGGCCCGTCGCAAGGCCAACCTGGGGGCCCTGACGCCCCTGACTGCGGCACCACCAGCCGCCGGTCTTGATCGTTCGGTGCCGACCACCGATCAGATTCTCGGTCGTCTGCGGGCCATCGGACGGGCCTTGGAAATGCGGGCCATGACGGTCGGCCAGCATGCCGCCGAACGGCAGATGATTCTCGATGCCCTGCTGCCCGAATCGCCGGTCGCCATCGCCGCGCCGGCGATCCCGCCCCAAGGCCTGATGAAGGCCGCCGACGCGGTGCGCCGACTGGAAATGCTGCAAGAAGAAAAGCTGATCACCTCCGATGAATACGCCAAGGAACGGGCCGCCATCGAACATGGCCTGCAACCGGAGCCCCCGGCCTCGTTGAAGGCCCAGTCCGACGCGGAGGGCGGCATGTCCATGGGCATGAGCGGCCCACAGCCAGCGGTGCATATCGCCTCCTACCGTTCCGAAGCCTCGGCGCGCAAGGGCTGGGAGCAAATCCGCAAGGCCAATTCCGCGCTGCTTGGAGGCTTGCAGCCGGAAATCACCAAGGTCAATCTGGGCCAAGGCAAGGGCATTTATTATCGGCTCAAAGCCGGACCGCTGCCCAGCAAAAACGCCTCATCAGATCTCTGTCGTAAGCTGAAAGCCCGCCGTCAATACTGCGAACCCAGTTTCACCAACCAGGGCTGATTACCCCAATTTCTTGGCGGCCAGGGCGATGCGGTCCTGGCCCCAGAACATCTCCCCATCAATGACCAGGGTCGGCGAGCCGAATACCCCGGCGGCCATCGCTTCTTCGGTGCTGGCCGCGAACTTGGCCTGGGCCTCGGGCGTCGCCGCCTGCGCCGCCAGCGCCGCCCCATTCAATCCGGCACCCTCGGCGATGCGGGTCAGAGTGGCGGCATCGGCCAGATCGGCCTCCTCGGCCCAGACCCCGCGCAGCATCCCCATCACCAGCGGCCCCACGTCGGCCCCCTGATCCCGCGCCGCGATGACCATGGCCCCGGCCAGATCGGTCGGGATCGGGAAATGCTTCGGCTTGAGATTCAACGGCAGGTTCAGTTCAGCACTCCAGCGCCTCAGCTCGGTCAGGCGGTAGGCCTGCACGGAGGGATGTCGCTTGCTTGGCGGCAGGGTGCCGGTGACCGGAAAGATTTTGAGCAGATCAATGGGCCTGTAGACCAGTTCCACATCGGGGCGTTGGCCCAGAGCCATGATTCGCGGCTGTCCGAAGTAGGTGAACGGCGAAATCAACGCGCAGTAATATGTAATCGTCTTGCTCATTTAAGGGCGTTCCCTTTATCCATTGGGCAGGGCGCGTAAAAGTAGTCTCCCATCTTATGGGACAGCTTACAGGATTTGCATGACAGACCGCGAGACATTTTCTCTTGTTGAGGTGTATACTGAAGAGGCACTCATGCGGCATAAACCCCTGCCGGATTGCCCTGAATCGGTTTTTGACCACAGACCAAAACATTATGCGCCGGATCTTCACCCCCTCCATTCGAACCGCCCTGATATTGCCAACCCTTTTGGTGATTCTATTGACCGGGTCTCTGGTTGGCTATTTTTCCTTTTTCAATGCCAGAACGGCCGTCAACACGGTTTCCGACAAGTTGCGCCGGGAAATGCTGGACCATGTGGTCAGTCATCTGCATCATTTCCTCAATCTGCCCCATGACGTACTGCAAGAAAATGCCCGCGCCTTGAAGAACGGCATTTTGGATCGGCAAAATCCGGATCAATTGGAACGCCATTTCCTGCATCAGAACATCACCTATGGATCGTTCAACAGCATCTATTTCGGCAATACGGACGGCGGCCTGACGGTTGGCGGCATGGAAGGCGACCCCCCGTCCCTGTACGTTATCGCCACGGACAACTTTACGGCCGGACCGTTCAAAAAATACCAGGCCAACACCGAGGGACAGCGGGGCAAGCTGTTGCTGTCGCTGCCCGATTTCGATGCCCGCACCCGCCCCTGGTACAAGGCGGCCCTGAAGGCGAAAGAGAACGCCGGAGCCTGGGGCGACATCTATATCCTGTTCACCGGCCAGGATATGGCCATTTCTCCCAGCTTGGCCGTGCGCCAGTCGGATGGCACGCTTCTGGGGGTGGTCGGTGGTGATATTTTTCTGTCAGGCATCAGCCGCTTTCTGACCAGCCTGCATACCGACCATCCCGGATACACCTTCATCATGGAAAAGTCCGGGATGCTGGTGGCGACCTCGACGACAGAGAGTCCCATCGGGGTCAGTACCGATGGCAAGCACAAGACCCGATTGGCCGCAGTCCAGAGCACAACGCCGGAAATCGCCGCCGGGGCGCGTGAAATCTTCGCCCAACTCGGGGACCCGGGGGCCATATCGGAGCCCCAATCGCTGGATTTTGAGATCCAGGGGCAACGGCACTTCATCGACATTCTGCCGTTCGAGGACCCAAACGGGTTGTTCTGGCTGGTCGCCACGATCATACCCGAACAGGCCTTCATGAAGCCGGTGGAAGAAGGCAACCGCCAGACCCTTTATCTGATTGCGGCCTCGATCGGAATCATGGCCCTCATCGCCGCCTTGTTGGGCCAATGGATCACCCGTCCCATTTTGGCCCTGACCCGCTCCGCCGATGCGGTGGCCAGGGGGCATCTGACCCAACATTGGCATTTGAAACGGCAGGATGAAATCGGAGAACTGTCCCGCTCTTTTGGGGAAATGACCCGACAGCTGGCGCATTCCTTCAACGTGGTCAAAACCAGCGAGGAAAGATTCAAGCGCCTGTTCGAGAATTCTGAAATTTCCATCTGGAACGAAGATCTCACCGAGGTGCTGGAGGCCCTGGACAGATTGCGCCAGGAGGGCATTCGGGACCTTCGCTCTCACCTTCTCGACGATGAAAAACTGGTCTGGCACCTGGTCTGCCTGGTCCGGGTCTCCCACGTCAACGAGGCGACCCTGAAACTGTTCGGCGCCACATCGGGAGCGCTTTTCATCACCCACATCGACCAGGTGTTTGGTGAAAATGCTTTGGCTGTGTTCATCGACGAACTCTGTGCCATTTGGGAGCATCAGAAAAGCTTCCGCGCCGAAGTCCAATTGAGGCATCTGGATGGCCACCCGATCGAGGCCATCATTTCATTCCAGATTCCCGAGACCGCCGAGGGTTTTCGCAGCCTTCCGGTTAGCATCATTGATATTTCCGACCGCAAAAACGCAGAACGGGCGCTGCAAGACAGCGAGTCCCTGTTCCGCGCCATGACCGACACCTCGCCCCTGGCCATCTACATGTCGGTCGGCATCGAGCAACGGGCCAAATACATCAACGACCGGTTCGTCGAATTGTTTGGCTATACCCTGGAGGATGTGCCCTCGGTCGCCGAATGGTGGCCGCTGGCCTATCCGGACGAAGCCTATCGCAACCATTTGATGACCGAGTGGCAACGCCGAGCAGCCCATGCCATCGAGACCCAGAGCGCCATCGAGCCTATCGAAACCAGGGTCACCTGCAAGGACGGTTCCCTCAAAACCATTTCCTGGGGCTTCGTCAGCCTCGGCGACCAGAACTGGGCATTCGGGCTCGATCTCACCGAACGCAAGCGGGCGGAACAGATTCTGGCCGACAAGACCACGGCCCTGGAATTGTCGAACGCCGACCTGCAACAGTTCGCCTATGTGGCTTCCCACGATTTGCGCGAACCCCTGCGCTCCGTCAGCAGCTTCCTGGAACTTCTCAGCCTCAAATATCAAGATGCTCTCGACCAGACCGCTCAGGAGTACATCGGCTTTGCAGTAGCCGGAGCCCAGCGGATGGATTCCCTGATCCAGGATCTGCTGCAATATTCCCGCCTGGACAGCCAAGGCAAGGTTTTTGCCCGCCTCGACACCACAAAGGCGGTGCGCGAAGCCCTCGATAACCTTCAGGTTTTTCTGACGGAAACGGAGGCCCGTGTTTCCTTTGGCACGTTGCCGGAAGTCGTCGGAGATCGACAACAAATCGTTCAACTGATGCAGAATCTGATCGAGAACGCGATCAAATATCGCGCCCCCGACCGCACCCCGGACATTCAAATCGAGGCCACCGTCGCCGAGGGATGGGCCACTTTCTCGGTGCGCGACAACGGCATCGGGATCGAACCGCAATACTTCACGCGCATCTTCATCATCTTCCAACGCCTGCATAAACGCGAAGCATATCAGGGTACCGGCCTGGGTCTGGCGGTCTGCAAACGCATCATCGACCGCCACGAGGGGCGCATTTGGGTCGACAGCGAACCGGGGGTCGGCAGCACGTTTTTCTTTACCCTGCCGGTCGCCGCGTAGTTATTCCGGCAGCGCCGGGCGCAGCACATGGTGATGATCGGCAGCATAGAGGCGGCTGTCCTCGAAGGCCTGCGGGCCGAGCACCGGACCGACCAGGATCAAGGCGGTGCGGGTGATGCCCGCCGCCTTGACCTTCTGGCGCAGGGTCGACAGGGTCGCCTCGATGACCAGCTCGTCGGGCCAGGAGGCGCGATAGACCATTGCCGCCGGACAATCGGCCCCGTAATGGGGAATCAGGTCGCGCACCACGTTGGCCAGATTGGTCACCGAAAGATGAATGGCCAGGGTGGCCCCGCTTTTGCCCAGTTCAGCCAAGTCCTCCCCCTCGGGCATGGCCGACGACCGGGTCGCGGTGCGGGTGAGGATGATCGTCTGGGCGATGCCGGGCAGGGTCAGTTCTTTTTTCAAGGTTGCCGCCGCCGCCGCATAGGCCGACACCCCGGGGCAGATATCATAGGCAATGCCCAGAGCATCCAGTCGCCGCATCTGTTCGGCGATGGCTCCGTAAAGCGACGGATCGCCGGAATGCACCCGCGCCACATCCTGGCCTGCGGCATGCGCCGCCTGGATTTCTGCGATGATCTCGTCCAGGGTCAAGGCCGCCGTGTCAATCACCCGCGCCCCGTCCGGCGTTGCCGCGACAACCTCTGCCGGAACCAGAGATCCCGCATAGAGACAGACCGGGCAGCTCTGGATCAACCGCAGGCCACGCACGGTGATCAGGTCCGGCGCCCCCGGCCCGGCGCCGATGAAATGTACGGTCATGGCGTTACTTCACTCCGCCCTGGACCACCACGTCATAGAGCACGTCGAGCACGACCCCGGTGGCCTTCTCGATCAGCACCACGTCGCTATCCACAACCTGACGCTCGGTGCCCGGCGGTGGCGGCGGCAGTTGAGCCTCCAGAGCCTCGGGCAAATCTCGCTTGTCCAGGCCAGGTGGAAGCTTGCCATGCTTTTCAATGTGTTTCGCCAATCCCGGCGGCAGATTGTCGCGCTTGGCCAAACCCGGTGGCATTCCCTTGCCGTTGTCATGGCTATCCTTCTTGCCGTGCTTCTTCTCTTTTTTATCTTTCTTCTCTTTCTTGTCTTTGTGCTTGTCCCATTTTCCATCCTTGCGGTCGTCCTCGTCATCATCATCATCGTCGTCGGACCGTTTGGCGGGCGGGGTGCCCTGGACGGCGGCGCGGGTGGTCTCCAGAACCTCCCGGGCGGCCTGCGCCTTGTCACCGAAGAAATGCTCGATGGCGCGGCGTTCCGCCTCCTCGAACAGGATATCCTGCGCCGTAGGAGTCTGCGCCCGGGCCTCGGCGAAGGTCAGCAGCAAACCCAAAAGGACATATAAAACCCGCATATCTATGACTCCTGAAAATTATTGTGCATCCATTTTGCGGGCATAGCCGCGCGGTGTATAGACCCGACCGCGCCAATGACGGCTATTGGACGACCCGACCAGCACCAAGGTGAGCATGTCCGCATGGTCCGGCGTCAATTCACCCAGGGTAATCACCCGCACCTCTTCCCCCTCGCGGCCCAGGTTGCGGGCCAGCACGACCGGCGTGGTGGCGGGGCGTCCAGTCAGCAGGATATCCCGCGCCGCCGCCAGTTGGGTGCATCGGCGCTGCGACACCGGATTATAGAAGGCAACCACGAAGTCGCCGGAAGCCGCCCCGTGCAGCCGCCGTTCGATATCCGGCCAGGGAGTCAGCAGATCGGACAAAGAGATGGTGCAGAAATCGTGATTGATCGGCGCGCCGATACGGGCAGCGGCGGCCTGTAGGGCGGAAATCCCCGGTTCCACGGCCACATCGAGCCGGTTCCAGGCGTCCCGGTCCTCGCGCGCCATCAGCTCATAGACCAACGTCGCCAGGGCATAGATCCCTGCATCGCCGGAACAGATCAGCGCCACCGAGCGGCCCTCGGCGGCCAGATCCAAAGCCAGCCGCGCCCGCTGTTCTTCGGTGGTCAGCGGCGATTCGTGGCGGTTCCGACCGACCACCAGGTCGCCCAACAAATCCAGATACAGTCCATAGCCGACCAGATCCGTCGCCTCGATAATAGCCCGAGTGGCGGCAGGGGTACGCCAGGATGCCGCCCCCGGCCCGATCCCGACGATGCGCAACCGCCCCCGTGCCCGCCCAATATTATGCGCCGCAATGCCGCTGCCGAGCCGGGCCAGGGCGCAGGTGGCGTTTGCCGTCTTGGTTTTTTCAACAACTAATGTGCCATGGCTTCCCACGGCGGCCAGCGCCGCGCCTTCGGCCACCCCGTGACAGCCCACCTCGGCAAAGACCACCTCGGACGGGTTGAGCAGCCGCCCCGTCTCGGCCTCCAGTTCCGCCGCCGAAAAAAAGCGCGCCGGGACCTCCAGCCGTCGGGCCAGGGCCAGCACCGCCGGTTCATCCATTTTCACATCCAGAGACGCCACCAGCGCCACCGATTTTGCCGACCATCCGGCGCGGGCCAGGGTCTCGGTGACCAGGGCGTCCAGTTCTTCCGGCGGGCAATCGCGGGAACAGCCGACGCCCAGGGCCAATGTGGGCGGATGCAGGACCAAATCGGTGGCCGTGCCTGCCGCCGCCTTATCGGTACAAAGCACCGTATGGGTGCCGGTCTCGGCGAACGGCACGCGGTCCAGCCAACCCACCTCTCCGGCTTCATGCAACAACCCCACCGGCAGTCCATTGAGCAGCGCCGCCATCACCGGCTTGGCCGCCTCGGGATTGCCCAGCTTCCAACCTGCGGGCGGCGCATCCAGGGCGACCCCGAAGGCGGCATCCCCCGCCGTGGTCAAAGCCGCATGGCCATCCAACAGTGCCGCGACCTGTTCGGCCAGCCGGTTGGCCCCGTGATGGCCGCCAAGCAGCGGCACCACCGAGGCCCCGTCGCGGGCCACCGCCAGCACCGGCGGTTCATCACGCTTGTCACTCAGCAGCGGGGCCAGTGCACGAATGACAATGCCCGCCGCGCAAAAGGCGATAATCGGTGTCCCTTCGGCAAACAGCCCCCGAAGATGCTCGGCCACACCGGAAAACGGCACATCGGCCCCGCGCACCCGATCCTCCAGCCCATGCAAAACCGCCCCGGGGAGGGCGGCACAGAGTTGTCGTGCCAACCCCATGGCCCCTTGATCGAGAACGACGACAGCGGTCACGGTCATTGGCCCGCCCCTCCCTTGCGATGAATGAGCACCATGGAAAAATAGGGAGCCTCGACTGTGGTGAGTTCCCCGAAGCGGCAAACCCGTTGGTCGTTCATCCCCGCCCGCTCCACATACCAGGCCTGGTCGGTCAGATTGAGATGATCGAGTACCCGGCGCAGCTTGTCCAGATGCCGCCCCACTTTCATCACCGCCGCCGCGTCGCAGGAGGCCAGCCGCGCCGTCAGCATTTCCTCGTCGAGGGTTGCCGGAACAACGATCAGGGTTTCATCATAAGATGTCAGCGGCATTCCGGCGGCGGCGGCACAAGCCGTGACCGAAGTGACCCCGGGAATGACCTCGATCGGAAATCCCTCAACAAGACGCTGATAAATATAAAGAAAAGAGCCATAGAAAAAGGGATCGCCGACACATAGCAGGGCCACGTCCCGTCCCGCCGTCAAATGACCGGCCAGGGTGTCCGCGTGGCGGTCATAGTATGGCGCGGCATCCGCCCCCGGGCGCAGGGGAACCCGCAACGTCAACGGCGTGCAACCCGCCGGAAGGTGCGGCGCAGCGATGGCCTGAGCCAATGAGTCACCCTGCTCCGGGGCCGCCACCGCGACCACGGGCACCGACTGAAGGATCTTCAACGCCTTGAGGGTAATCAAATCCGGATCGCCCGGCCCGATGCCCAGTCCATAAAGGGTTCCGGTCATGGCTTGACCGCCCGCAGCTGGGTAACCGGGGCCTTGGACTCCCAGACCATCTGCCTGCCGACAGCCTTGGGGTGACTGACCGCCAGCCGCACCAAGTCCCCGCCATTTGCGTCCTGAAAATCCAGCAACGCCCGCTCTGCCGCGATGGTCACCCCGTTGGCCACCAGACGCCCACCCCTGTTCAAATAGCCCCAGGCTTGTTGCAACAACCCATCGTGCCCAACCCCGCCGCCGACGAAGATCACATCCGGGGAGGTTTCGATTTCAGCCAGAATTTCAGGCATGTTTCCTTGCAGGATGCATATTTCCGGCACCCCCAGGGCCAGCGCGTTGCGGGCAATGCGGGCCGCCCGAACCGCATCGCGCTCCACCGCCAAGGCCCGCGCGCCAGGCACCGCGCGCAGGGCTTCGATGGCGACCGATCCCGACCCGGCGCCTAAGTCCCACAGGCTCTCCCCCGGTTGCAGGGACAGGGCAGCGACCGTCACCGCGCGGACCTCGCGTTTGGTCAACTGGCCGTCGTGCTCGAAGCTGTCGTCCGGCAACCCCGGCGTGAGCGGCAGGATTCGGGCATGGGGGCCGGGATGGCAGCTCACGGCAATGGTATTGAGATTGGCACAGCATCGCTCTTTCCAGGTCTTGGCCGTACCCCGCCGGATGTTTTCCGCCGCGCCGCCCAGATGTTCAAGCACCGTCATGCCGCTCGGCCCCCAGCCGTCCTCGGTCAGCAGTTTCGCCACTTTGGCCGGACTTTCCCCGTCCTGACTGAGGATCAGCAGCCGCCGCCCAGGGGCCAAATGTCGGCGCAGAGCCTCGATGGGCCGTCCGTGAATGGTTGTGGTGACAACCTCGGCCAGCGGCCAGCACAGCCGGGCCGCGGCCAGACTGAATGCCCCCGGCAGCGGCAGAACGACCATTTCCTCGGGGTCCAAATGACGGCTCAGGGTGGCTCCGATGCCATACCATTGGGGATCGCCAGAGGCCAGCACCACCACCTGTTGACCGCGCGCCGCCAGTACTTTTTCCAGCGTTTCATCAAAACCGTCAGCCCAGTTGAGAATCGGACAAGCCGCTGAAACAAAAGACAGATGCCGCGCCCCACCGACGAGCAGTTCCGCATTGTCCACCAGCGCCCGGACCGCCGGAGACAGGGAGGCCAGTCCGTCGTCGCCGATGCCGATGATATGCAGCCAGGGCGCGTTCATTGCCCGGCCCCGCCGACCAGGGCATTGACCGCCGCCGCCGCCAGGGCGGAGCCTCCGGCGCGACCGCGCAGGGTGACAAACGGGATATCCCCCGCATGGTCGATCAAAGCCTGTTTGGATTCGGCGGCCCCGACAAAGCCGACCGGGAAACCCAGAATCACCGCCGGACGGTGCACATCCTCGCTGAGTTGCTCCAACAACCGGAACAGGGCTGTTGGCGCATTGCCGATGGCCACCACCGCACCGCCCAAATCCTCCGCCCACAGGTCCAGCGCCGCCGCCGCCCGTGTCGTGCTCCGTTGTTGTGCCAACCCGGGCACCCGTGGATCGTTCAACCGGCAAATCACCGCATTGTTGCGCGGCAATCGCGCCCGGGTGATGCCCTGGGCGACCATTTCCACGTCCACCAGGATCGGCGCGCCGTCGTGCAATGCCCTTTGCCCAACTGCCGCCGGATCGCCGCCCCAGGCCAGATCGTCAATCAATTCCGGACGCCCACAGGCATGAACCAGCCGCAGCACCAAGCCATGCAAAGAGTCGGGCAGGGCGCTCAGATCGCAGGCCGCCCGCGCCATCTCGAAGGACCGGGCGTAGATGGCTGCCGGATCGCGCAGATAATCGAACTCAGTGCTCATGGTCATGATGATGATGGTGACCATGACCATGGGCGTGATCATGGGCATGATCATGGGCCTCGTCGTCGGTGCCGATGCCGCGCACATGGTGATGATGCCCGGCCTGTGGCATGCCCACTTCCGCCTCGCGACCGATGATCTGTTCGCGGTATTTGCACAATTGGCAGTTCATCAGATTGTCGCCGCTTTCCATTTCGAGGAGCCGCGACAGAAAGGTCTGGATGACCAACGGGTGGTCGTTCAAATAGGGGGCCTTGAGAAACTCGATCTCAGGATGCGCCGCCGCCGCCGCGTCAACCCAGGCATGGATGCGCTTGACCAACCGCCCGGTGAACAGGAAGTAGGGAAACACCACGATGCGCTTGTATCCGAGCCTCACCGCCCGCGCCAACCCGGCATCGACCAGCGGATAGGCAACCCCGGAATAGGACACCTCGCACCAGCCGAAGCCCATTCCCTCCCACAACATGCGGGCCACCTTGGAGATGTTGGAATTGGCGTCCGGATCGTTGGTGCCGCGCCCGACCACCATCAACAAGGTGTCTTCGCGGGACACGGCTTCATCACAGACCGAGGCGATGCGCTCAGCAGCGGCGGTCAGCAACCGGCTGTCGATGGCCAGATCCCGCCCGAACCGTACATCCAACTGCGGATGAGCGCTGGCGAACTCATTGACTTCGCTGGGCAGGTCGTTTTTCACATGCCCGGCGGCGAACAACATGCCGGGCAGGCAGAAAATCCGCTTGGCCCCCCGGTCGCGCAGCTTGTCCAGCCCCTGACGGATCACCGGTTGGGCGAATTCCAGAAATCCGCTTTCCACGTCCACTTGCGGCAAATGCTGGCGCAAATGAACGGCAAGACTGTTGAATTCACTCACGGCTTCAGGGTCGCGGCTGCCATGGCCGCAAATCATCACGGCGGTATCGGGGGGAAGTGTGGTCATGCCTGGTCCATGCCTCCGGGCTAAGGGTGTTGAGTCGGTTGGTCTCTGCCTTCGACCGACGGTGGGCGCGCACTATAATACCTTGCCGAGGCGATAGGAACCCACTCAGATGACCCAAATGTTATAAATTTACCTAGATTTTCTTGTATAAATCCTATACTATAGTTTAATCCACAGGGTGACCCCTTTGATCATGACCACTCAGCCACGTGTCAAATATCAGCAGGCTGCCGAAGAGATTCTGTTGGCCGTGCGCGCTTATTGCGGTCGCTGTCCATCGCGGCCGGTCAGTCTGTTTCCCACATTGCAAGACATTCCGCCCTGTGCCGGGGATTGCCCCGAGGTCGGCCCTTTGATGGGCTACGCCCACGAGATCAAGGCCAATCTCGCCGCCGAATAGCGCTGTCCCGTTGACGGGCGAACGCGCGCCGGTCATCCTGCCGCCATGGACGCCCCACCCCCCCTGATCCTGCTGCTCGCCGCCCTGGCCGTGGATGCCTATCTGGGCGGCATGGACTTTCTGTTCCGTTGGATTCCACATCCGGTGGTGCTCATCGGACGCGCCATCGGCTGGATGGACGACAAACTCAATCGCCCGCAGCGGGGGGTCAATGACCGGCGGCTGCGCGGACTGTTGACGGTGCTGACCCTGTGCGGGGCGGCCTGGATCATCGGCTGGGGGGTTTCCTGGCTGAGTACCCATTATCCCCAGGGCTGGGTAGTGGAACTGTTGTTGCTGATCACCTTGTTGGCGCAGCGCGAATTGTTCGACCGGGTGCGCGCCGTCGGGGTCGCCCTGCGCGACGACAGCCTGGAAGCCGGGCGGCGCGAAGTCGGCCATATCGTCGGGCGCGACCCGGCGTTACTCGACGATCACGGGGTGGCCCGCGCGGCCATTGAATCCTGTGCCGAGAATTTTTCCGATGGGGTGGTCGCCCCGGTGTTCTGGTATCTGCTGTTCGGTTTTCCGGGGTTGCTGGTCTACAAGACTGCCAACACCCTGGACAGCATGATCGGCCATCGCACGCCGCGCCACGAGGCTTTCGGCATGGCCGCCGCGCGGTTCGATGACCTGCTGAATTTTCCGCCCGCCCGACTGGCCGGACTGCTGCTCGCCAGTGCCGCCCTGTTCACCCCCAAGGCCTCCCCCTGGAGGGCCTTGAAAACCTTGCTCCGGGACGCTGGAAAGCATCGGTCGATCAATGCCGGGTGGCCGGAAGCCGCCATGGCCGGGGCGCTCGGTTTGTCTCTGGCCGGGCCGCGCCGCTATCGGGAAATGGTGGTCGAAGATCCCTGGATCAACAAATCCGGCACCGCCCAGGCAACGCCCGACCATATCCGACAGGCCCTTTATCTCTATGCGGTGGCCTGTCTGCTCAATGGGCTGCTGGTGCTCGGCGCACTGGTCTTCACGTTGGCATGAGCGACAGCAGGTCGGTCATCCGGGAAAACACCCGCATGGCCCCGGCTTCCTGAAGCTGCTCCCCATAGCCCGGCCCGCAATGGCCGCCCCCGGCAAAGCCAAAGGTCCGCATGCCCGCCGCCCGTCCGGCGCATACCCCGGAGACACTGTCCTCGATGACCAGACAACGGCCCGGCGCAACTCCCATCATCTGTGCCGCATGGAGAAACAAATCCGGAGCAGGCTTGCCGTTCTTGACCATCGCGGCGGAAAACAGATTCGGCGCGAACAGGTCGAACAGCCCCGTGAGGGTCAGCGAGCGTTCGATTTTTGCCGGGGAACCCGACGAGGCGACGCAATGGCGCTGGGGCAAGCCTCGCACCACCTCCGCCACCCCGGAAATGGCCCGCAATTCCCGCCGGAACACCGCTTCATCGCGGGCCCGCACCTGGCCCTCGAAATCCTCCGGCAGGACAATGCCGGTGAGGGCAGTTACTTTTGTCATGACCGACGCCATGGAGATCCCGGTGTAGCGTTCAAAGCAGTCCTCGGAGCTGTGCGGTGCCCCCCATTCGGTCAGCATCTCGGCCAGCACCCGGGCCGCCAGGGGCTCGGAATCCACCAGCACGCCATCACAGTCCCAGATCATCAGTTCAATGGGTTCCGCCATCTTGTGCCTCTGCCCGGAAAATCGCCTCCAGGCCCTGTTCGTAGGTGGGATAGGCCAGGGTCACCCCCAACTCTTCATGCAGACGTCCATTGGAAATCACCCGGTTGTCCTGCCAGAACGTCCGTTGCATGGGCGACATGCCCTCCAGGGCCTGTTCATAGGGCTCCAGGGGTGGCGGCGCAACACCCAACAGGGCACAGGCCTTCTCGGTCACCCGGCGCGGCTCCACCGGCAGATCGTCGGTGACGTTATAAGCCCGCAGGGGGTGCGGTCGGGCCATGGAGGCTTGCAGCACGGTGGCGATATCTTCCACATGAATGCGACCGAACAGCCGTCCGGGACAGTCAATCCGCTTGGCCCGACCGGCCCGCACCCGATCCAATTCGCTGCGCCCCGGGCCATAGATCCCGGCCAGCCGGAACAGATGCAACGGCAGCCCATGACGGCGCGCCAGTTCCAGCCAGCCATCCTCCGCCGCCACCCGGTATCTGGAGCGCGCGGTGGTCGGTTGGCGTGGGGTTTCCTCGTCCACCACCCGACCGGCACTGTCCCCATAGACCCCGGTGGTCGAGAGATAACCGATCCAAGCGACATGCGGACAGGCGGCGATGGTCTCGCCATAAACATTGAGCACCGGATCCCCGTCGGCTCCCGGCGGCACCGAGATCAACAGGTGGCTGGCATCCCGAAGGGCCGCCAATCCGGCACCCTCCAGCGGATGATCACGGTCGAATTGAAACAGGTCGGGACTGCCCTCGGTCGTCTCGCGCCGGGTTCCGGCCACCCGCCAGCCCCGGCCACGCAGGCGTTCTGCGAAAACCGTGGCGCTGTAACCGAGGCCAAAAACAAACAATCTGGGCACGCGGTACCTCCTTGGGGGTTGATCTTTGCGTCCTGGGACCCGACTTTAAGCGCAACACGCATCAAGAGGAAATGTTCATGAGCCCCACGCCGCAACAACGCCGCGCTGCCGAGGTCGCCCCCGGCTCCCTGGTCCAGCGGGAAGATGACGGACCACTCTTCCTGAAGGCCGAGCGGATCGGCACCGATTATATTCATCATTATCTGGTGCAGTTGCACCCCCGACCCACTTCCGAAGCCGACAAGCGCATTCATTACCTGGACCCCGACGACCTGTTGCTCGACCACCAGTGCAAACCGACCCTCCAGACCGGGGCTGCCAGCAGCCGTACCGAGGCCCGTTGCGGCGACCTGTTCACCACCGCCAAGGGCACCTTTTTCAAGCTGATTGAGGACCCCAAGTCCCAGAAGACGTTCGCCTACGTGGACCCGTCCACCGGCGGCTTCGCCCGCCGCCAGGAGCGCGATGTGCAGGCGGTGCACGGGGAATGGTCGTTGGTGCTCGAAGACTGATTGTTACAGAAGGTCTCGCAGCCGGTAGAGCCATTCCAAAGCCTCCCGGGGGCTCAAGTCATCGGGATTGACCTCGGCCAGGGCCGCCTCCAGCGGCGTCGGCCCGGCGGGCGCGGCACTCTTCGGCGGGGCCTTGGCCAGGGCGGCGAACAGCGGCAAATCGTCGGCCAGTCGGGTCAGGGCCGAGGATTGCTCGCTCTGCTCCAGAGTTTCCAACACCTGTTCGGCCCGCGCCACCACCACTTGCGGCAGCCCGGCCATCTGGCCCACATGGATGCCATAGGAGCGGTCGGCGGCCCCCGGCCCGACCTCGTGCAGGAACACCACGTCGCCCTGCCATTCCTTGACCTTCATGCAATGGCAGGCCAGCGCCGGGAGCTTGGCGGTCAGGGTGGTCAGTTCGTGGTAATGGCTGGCGAACAGACCGCGCGCCTTGTTGACGTCATGCAGATATTCGATCACCGCCCAGGCGATGGACAGGCCGTCAAAAGTCGCCGTGCCGCGCCCGATTTCATCGAGAATGACCAGAGATCGTTCGGTGGCCTGATTGAGGATGGCCGCCGTCTCGACCATCTCGACCATGAAGGTGGAGCGGCCGCGCGCCAGATCATCCGCCGCCCCGACCCGGCTGAACAGCCGGTCCACCACGCCGATGCGGGCGCTTTCGGCGGGCACGTACCCGCCCATCTGGGCCAGCACGACAATCAGCGCATTTTGCCGCAGGAAGGTACTCTTGCCCGCCATGTTGGGGCCGGTCAGCAGCCATAGCCGGTTGTCCGGGGCCAGATCGCAGTCATTGGCCACGAAAGCCTGTTCCTGGCTTCCGGCCAACATGGCCTCGACCACCGGATGACGACCGCCGACGATCTCGAAGTCCAAACCGTCGGTCAAATGGGGACGGCAATAGCGCCGTTCCACGGCCAGGGACGCCAAAGCCGAAGCCACATCCAAGGAAGCCAAAGCGGCGGCGCACAGGGCAATGGGTTCGGCGCGGCTCAATACCTCGCCCACCAGATCCTCAAACAGTGACAGTTCCAGCGCCAGGGCGGCATCGCGGGCCTTGCTGATTTTGGTCTCCAATTCACCCAGTTCCACAGTGGTGAAGCGCACCACGTTGGCCATGGTCTGGCGATGGATGAACGGGCTATCGCCTTGAGTAGCCACCTTGTCCGCCTGTTTGGCCGGGACTTCGATGAAGTAGCCGAGTACGTTGTTATGTTTGACCTTCAGCGTCGAAACGCCGGTCTGTTCCACATAGCGCAACTGCAACTCGGCCATCAGGCGGCGGCTCTCGTCGCGCAGGGTGCGCAGTTCGTCCAGTTCCGCCGCATAACCCGGAGCGATAAACCCGCCGTCGCGGGTCAGCAACGGCGGTTCCGCTTCGAGGGCGCGAGCCAGCCGGTCGGTCAGGGTGCCATGAAATCCCAAATCGCTCAGATCGGCGGCCACCATGTCGGGTGGATTCGCGCCGTCGAGATCCTCACGCACGGCCGCGCCCACCTCCAACCCGACCCGCAGCGCCGCCAGATCCCGCGGACCGCCTCGGCCCAGGGTCAACCGCCCCAGCGCCCGCTCCATGTCCGGGCAACGCTGCAACCGGTCGCGCAGTTTCTCCCGTTGGGCCGGGGAATTGATGAAAAAAGACAGGCCGTCAAGTCGTTGGTCGATGGACCGGGGATCGGTCAGCGGGGCGGCCAACCGTGCCGCCAACCGTCGCGCCCCGGCCCCGGTCACCGTGCGGTCGATGGTCGCCAGCAGGGAACCTTGTCGAGAGCCGCTCAGGGTGCGGGTCAATTCCAGGTTTGTCCGGGTGGCGGCGTCGATTTCAAGCACCGCCCCCTGGGCCAGCCGTTGCGGCGGGGTCAGGCGCGGCAATTGACCCTTCTGGGTCAGGTGCAGGTAATCGACCAGCGCTCCCCCGGCCGCCAATTCGGCGCGCGAATACTGGCCGAAAGAGTCCAGGGTCGCCACATCGAACAGGCTTTCCAATCGCTTGCGGCCATTTTCACTGTCGAAGCGGGCACCCGGCAGCGGCGTCAGGGCGGCCTTCCAGTCGTTGAACAAATCGAACAGTTCGGGGTCTTCCAGCAGCCGATCCGGCACCAGCAGCTCCCCCGGGGTCAGCCGGGCCAGGGCGGCGGCCAGGTCTCCGACGGCCAGCGGCTGCATGTTGAATTCGCCGGTCGACATTTCCAGCCAGGCCAAGCCATAGGCCCCGCGCAACGCCGCACAGGCGGCCAGATAGTTGTGCGACCGGGCATCGAGCAGGCTGTCCTCGGTCAGCGTCCCCGGGGTGATCATCCGGGTCACCTCACGCCGCACCACCGATTTGGCCCCGCGCTTCTTGGCCTCGGCGGGGTCTTCGGTCTGCTCACAGACCGCCACCTTGTGTCCGGCCCGAATCAGCCGGGACAGATAGGCTTCGTGGCTATGCACCGGCACCCCGGCCATGGGGATGTCTTCGCCCAGATGCTTGCCGCGCTTGGTCAGGGTGATGTCGAGCACCGCCGCCGCCGTCACCGCGTCGTCGAAGAACATCTCGTAGAAATCGCCCATGCGATAGAACAGCAGTCCCTCCGGATGCCGCGCCTTGATCTCCAGATACTGGGCCATCATCGGCGTGACCTCCGTATTGGCGGCCTTGTCCGAGGGGGCGGTCTCGACAACGGGTTTAGACGTACGGGGCACGGCTTTCAGGGTCCTGGGAGGTGATTAATGACAATTTACCAATATGTTAGGTGCATTGTAGGCGCAGACGACAGGACGGGAAACCTCTTTTATTGATACAGGGGCAGGGCCGCGATGCGACTGTCGATGAATCTCAGCATATCCTGATATCGCGGGTCCTCTATGGTCCCGAAAGCCTGTTGGAATTCCGCTTCCGCCAGACTGCTGGGCAGATCGGAGATCTCGGGAAAATATTGGCCGTCGGCAGCGTCCGATCCCAGGACTTCCTGTATGCGGCGGGCGCTCGCCTCGGACTGCAAGGCGAAATCGGCGATCTTGATCCCGGCCCGGTCGGCGGCCAAATCATCGAAGCTAAAGCCGCTGCCACCGTGGGAGCTGTCCAACAGTTCCTTGACCTCGCCGACCACGAAGGCCGGGGCCACATCGGAGACCAGGCGCAGATAGGCCGAGAAAGCAAAATGCAATGCCAGATCATGGCGTCCACCCAGATGGGTGAACCGACAGCGGGAATAGTGATGGCGCAATCGTCCCTGGCGTACGTCGCCGATGGCTTTCTCAAATAGCGGCGGACCGCAGTAGAGGGTCAGGGCCAGCAACGCGGCGCGGTTTTCGGCGATGGGATCGCCGCCCTCTGCCGTGCGCTGGGAGGCCAGGGAAAACAGCGGCAACAGATAGTCCCCCATCTGGTTGGCCCGGTTCCAGGCCTGCAAGGTGCCGACCCGGGTCAGTCGCTCGTAATAGTACCGCACCAAGGCCGGATCGCCCAACGGCTGACGACGCGCCACCGCCCGTTCCAGGCCCTTTTTCAACAGGCCCACATCCCCCTTGAAAAAGCGGTACACCACCCGAACCTTTGATTCATCGACGGCCACCGAACGAACGGCATCCAGGAGCACTTTGCCGGCCCCGTTTTCCAATTGATGATCGAGCAGCAAACGCAGCAGAGGCGAGAACAACCGTCCGGGCAACGAAAATTTGCCCACTTTCAGAACGCCGAAGCGCAGACCCTGACGACTGCTCAATATGGACAGATCCATATTCAAATAGCGTTGCCGGGGCAGGGCCGTGGTCAATCGCAGGTGAAGACGCGAACTCTCGATTTGGGCGCGGACGATCCATGGGGTGCTCACGCCACGGGCGGCCAGCGCCAGCAGCCCGGTGATCTGTTGTTCGGTCAGCAGGCTCACATGGTCGCGGTCCGATTGGGCCAAGGCTCGCTTGACCGATTTCACCAGCCCCTTGAGGCGCCGCGCATCGTCGGCTCCGGGGGTCGCGGCCTGGGCAATGGCGGGCCGGTCATCGGTCACCAGCAGGACCATCCCCGCCCCAACCCCGGCCAGGACCAGGATCAGAATCAGCAGACGAAACAATGCAGCGGCACTGACTAGACCCATGGGGCTATGGGACTCCGTTGTCTCCAGAGGGAGTGCAGGGTGTCACACCCCCGACACGATGAAAAGAACCCAGCGCTTTCTTGACGTGGCAAGCCCGGAGTCCTACCTTCCGCGCGTCCCTTGACTGGAGATTTTTCATGACCGACGACATTCGCGACCTTGCTCAGAATTCCAACGCCTGGCCCTTTGCCGAGGCGCGTCGGGTGGCCAAACGGGTCGGCAACAAGATTCCGGACAAGGGCTATGTGCTGTTCGAGACCGGATACGGACCCTCCGGGCTGCCCCATATCGGCACCTTCGGCGAGGTGGCGCGGACCACCATGGTGCGTCGCGCGTTCGAGACGCTGACCGGCCTGCCGACCAAACTGATCGCCTTTTCCGACGACATGGACGGCCTGCGCAAGGTGCCCGACAATGTGCCCAACCGTGATTTGTTGACCCCCCATTTGGGCAAGCCGCTGACCCAGGTGCCGGACCCGTTCGGCACCCATGAGAGTTTCGGCCATCACAACAATGCGCGATTGCGGGCTTTTCTGGATCATTTCGGTTTCCCCTATGAATTCAAAAGTTCCACTGCCGCCTATCAGGCAGGCGAGTTCGACGCTGCCTTGTTGCGAATGCTGAACAATTACGATGCCGTAATTAATGCCGTTCTGCCGACCCTGGGGGCCGAACGTCAGGCCACCTACTCGCCCTTTCTGCCCCTCTGCCCGCGCACCGGGGTGGTATTACAGGTGCCCATCTTGCACCGCGACCCGCAAGCCGGGACCATCGTCTATGCCGACCCGGAAACCGGGGCCTCGGTGGAAACCCCGGTCACCGGCGGACGCTGCAAGCTGCAATGGAAGCCCGACTGGGCCATGCGCTGGGTGGCCCTGGAGGTGGATTACGAAATGTCGGGCAAGGACCTGATTGATTCCGTCACGCTGTCGACCAAAATCTGCCGCATCCTCGGCGGCACGCCGCCCGAGACCTTCACCTACGAATTGTTCCTCGATGATCGGGGCGAGAAGATTTCCAAGTCCAAGGGCAACGGCCTGGCGGTGGAGGACTGGCTGGCCTACGCGCCGCCGGAAAGCCTGTCTTTGTTCATGTATCAGAAGCCGAAAACCGCCAAGCGGCTGTTTTTCGATGTGATCCCCAAGAATGTCGATGAATACCTGACCTTCATCGACCGGTTTCCGTCGCAAGACATCGGCAAACAGATCGACAATCCGGTATGGCATATCCACGCCGGACAGCCGCCCCATGAAAAAGCTCATCTGAGCTATAACATCCTGCTCAACCTGGCCTCGGTCTGCCATTCGGAAGACCCCTCGGTGCTGTGGCATTACATTGCCCGCTATGCCCCCGAGGCGACTCCCGAAACAGCCCCCATGCTGGACAAGCTGGTCGGTTACGCGATCAATTATTACCGCGACTTCGTCAAGCCCAACAAACACTACCGGCTGGCCACGGCGGCGGAAAAGTCCGCCCTGGAGGATCTGATCGTCGCTTTGGAAACCCTGCCCGATGCCGCCTCGCCAGAGGATTTACAGGGGCAGGTCTACGAGGTGGGCAAGCAGCATGCGGCCAGCTTCCCTGACCTCAAGGACTGGTTCAAGGCGCTTTATCAGATCCTGCTGGGCCAGGATCAAGGACCGCGCATGGGCTCGTTCATCGCGCTTTATGGACAGGCGGAAACCCTGGCCCTGTTGCGCCGGGCGCTGGCCGGTGACGACCTCTCAAAGATCTGAAAAAGGCCGTCAAATTTGGATATTTCAAGGCTTAAGTCCCCTGAAAATCCCTGCGGCCTTCTAAGCTCTTTCGAATGATGTCATGATTTATCATTTAAAATCAAAGAGCTATATATAAATAAAAATGGACGGCGGCCTTTTCAAACGGCACCGTCCTTTTTAGTTTTAGACTGATGATTCTATTTTCATTCGGGACCGCTCAAGGGCCTGTGGCTCCTCAGAATCCCGACCAGAAAGCGCCGGACACCCCCAAAATGGACGGGCGCGTCCGGCGGATCTTTTAGGAATTGGCGGCCGCGGCTTCCTGTTCGGCCGCCTGCTTGCGGACATCGTCCATATCCAATTCACGCACCTTGCCGATGATTTCTTCCAGAGCGGATTCCGGGAGCGCGCCCGCTTGCAGGAAAATCAAAATCTGCTCGCGGAAAATGCCGATGGTCGGAATGGAGCGGATGCCGAACTGGGCGGCAACCATCTGTTCCTTTTCGGTGTCGCACTTCATGAAGGCGATATCCGTATGCTTGCCCGACATGGCTTCATAGGTCGGCGCGAAGCTCTTGCAGGGGCCGCACCAGTCGGCCCAAAAGTCGATGATCACGATCTCATTGTTTTCGATGGTCGATTCGAGGTTTTCAGCCGTCAGTTCCTGAGTGGCCATGGGAAACTCCTTGTGGTCCTGGAGACAAGTTCAGGCATGACGACGCCGGGGCATCGCCTCACCCATGAATGTTTTGCCCGCGACCATAAAGGGTTTGGCCGCAAATATCCAGGAATTCTAATTAATTGGCCCTTGCTCAGACGAAGTCGCGGAAATATTCGATGGTTTTTTGCAGCCCGTCGCGCAGACCGACCCCCGGTTCCCAGCCCAGGTTCTTGCGGGCCAGACCGATATCGGGCTTGCGTTGCAGGGGGTCGTCGGTGGGCAGTTTTTGGAACACCAGCTCCGACGACGAGCCGGTCATCTGAATGACCATTTCGGCCAATTCCTTGATGGTGAATTCACCCGGATTGCCCATGTTCATGGGGCCGGTGAAGTCGCCCTCGAACTCGGTGAAGCGAATCATCAGATCCACCAGATCATCCACGTAACAGAAGGATCGGGTCTGTCCCCCGTCACCATAAATGGTGATCGGATCGTTGCGCAGGGCCTGCATGATGAAGTTGGACACCACCCGCCCGTCGTTGGGATGCATGCGCGGGCCGTACGTGTTGAAAATCCGCCCGACCCGGATATCGGTGCCGTATTGCCGGTAATAGTCGAAACACAGGGTTTCAGCACAACGCTTGCCTTCGTCGTAGCAGGCGCGCGGCCCGATGGGATTGACATTGCCCCAGTAGCGTTCGTCTTGCGGATGGACGATGGGATCGCCATAGACCTCGCTGGTCGAGGCATGGAAGATCCGCGCCTTGGTGCGCTTGGCCAGCCCCAGCATGTTGATCGCCCCATGGACGGAGGTCTTGGTGGTCTGCACCGGGTCGTGCTGGTAATGGATCGGCGAGGCGGGACAGGCCAGATTATAAATCCTGTCCACTTCCACATAGAGCGGAAAGGTCACGTCATGGCGCATCAACTCGAAATTGGCATGGTCGAGCAGATGGGAAATGTTGTCCTTGGTGCCGGTGAAGAAGTTATCCACACACAGAACGTCCTGCCCCATGTCCAGCAGACGTTCGCAGAGATGCGAGCCGAGAAACCCCGCGCCGCCGGTGACCAGTACTCTTTTGCGTAGATGCATGAATGAACTTCCCTGGAATGCCTGTCGATTGGCCGTCAACTTGCCCGCTTTCCGTCGCCGAATCAAGGAGTCCCGTTTCTCGGCTCCCTTCGCCACCTCACTTGTGTCGGAAGGGAACCTGGAACTATGATGGCCCGACACCCCCTGAGGAACAGGGCAAGAGCGAGCGGCATGGACGATACGATCACCACCACCTTTAATCCGACTCTGGGCATCGCCGGTGAAGAACCGCGTCTGGTCGATCATATTCGGCGCATCCGGCATAACCGGGCGGGCTGCGTGGCGGTGCATGTGCATCTGTCGCGCCTGCGTCCCTACCATCGGGAACCAACCCATGTGCGCATCGCCGCCCGTACCTTCGACAATCTGTCCAACAATCACGATGCCACGCTTTACGTGATGGCCAATTGCGATCTGGTGCTGATCACCCGAGACGTGAAGGTTTCCGACATCGATTCGGTAATTCTCAAGCTGCGGAATTTCTACAGCGAGGACCCGCTGATCTTCGCCGATGAAGCCATTGGCCATGACCGCTTTTCCAGTTGGTACGATCTGGACAAGGATTTCCAGAATTTCTGGGCGCTGCTGGAGGACATTGTGGACGAGGGCCGCGAAGTGACTCAAAAGGGCCGCGATCAGACCCCCGAGGCGCTGCTCGGCAAACCGATGAACGCGCTGACCCTGTCGGCCCTGGTTGAACGGCTGCAACATACCCGGATCGCAGACCTGATTTCCCAACAGGCGGCCCTGCATGTGACCAGCGGCAGCGGCGGCTCGGTGCTGTTCCGCGAGCATTTCATGTCCATTGCCGATCTCAAGAAGCGGGTCGCGCCGGGGGTCCATATCGTGTCTGATTTCTGGCTGTTCCAGTATCTGACCGAGACCCTGGACAGACGCATGCTGGCGGTGCTGGGACGGCGCGATTTCAAGGCCCTGAAATGGCCGATCAGCATGAACATGAATATTTCCACCGTCCGTTCCGTCGATTTCCAGGTGTTCAGCGAACGGGTCGGAGAACACACGGACAAGGTGGTTCTGGAGTTGCAGCATGTGGACGTATTCGCCGACATGGAAGCCTACCGTTCAGCCCGCGACAGTCTCCAGAAAAAGGGCTTCCGGGTCCTCATCGACGGGGTCAACCCCCTGAGCCTGCAATATTTCGATCCCTCCGGCCTGGAGGCCGACTTTCTCAAGATCAACTGGTCCGGCGACCTGCGTCCGAGCGCCGAGGCGGGACGCATGGACCGGGTGCGCAAAATGATGCACTCTATTCGGGAGCGGGTGATCCTGGCCCGCATCGACAACGAAGAGGCGGTCAAGGTCGGCCTGCAGTTGGGAGTCCAGCGGTTCCAGGGCCGCTTCATCGACAAACTGGTCGCCGCCATCTCGACGAAGGGCAAGGTGTAATTCCATGGTCGCCGCAATGGACAGTCAAAAGCGCCTGCCGAGCCAGGAAAGCCTGTTCCTGGATTACGTTCAGCGTCTGGACGATCACAAGCAGGGGCGGCTGATGATCCATATTCACATGTCCGCCCTGCGCCCCTATAACCGCCGCGACCATCATCTGCGCATCGCCGCCAACAGCTTCGAGACCCTGGTCAAGAGTCTGCAAGGTCAGCTGTTCACCCTGAGCAACAGCGACATGCTGCTGATCTTCCGCAAGGACGCCCTGCATGACGTGGAAACCTCGGTGGTCAAGCTGCGCTTCATGTTCGGCGACGACCCGCTGCTGGTGAAGAATGGCGACGAGGAGGACCGCTTCTGCTCCTGGTACGACGCCGATTCCCAATACCAAGAAATTCTCGATCTGGCCAAGGGCATGGTCGACCAGGAGCGCACCAGAGAGGCCAAGGTCGTCGTCGAGGAAGAGACCAAGGCCGCCCTGCGGGTCAAACAGGAGCGGGGCGAACCGATTACCCCCAAACTGCTGGCCAGCCTCGAAGAAGGCCTGTTGCGCGCCGACCTGTCGAACATGGTGCGGCGGCAATATGCCTCGGCCATCGTCGGTTCCGGGGCGCCGTTGCCGGTGTTCAGCGAACTGTTCATTTCCATCCGCGACCTGCGCGAGGCGATGATGCCGGGGGTCGACCTGACCTCCAACCGCTGGCTGTTCCAGCATCTGACCAGCATTCTTGATCGGCGGATTCTGTCGCTGCTCAACAAGACCGACCAGATCACCCTGTCCGGCGATATCAGCTTCAATTTGAATATCGCGACCCTGCTGTCGCAGGAATTTCTGGCTTTCGACGACGCGGTGACCGCCAGCCGTCGCGGCACCATGGTGGTGGAACTGCAACAGATCGACATCTTCCAGGATCTGGGGGCCTTCATGTTCGCCCGCGAATTCATCAAGGACCGGGGCTATCGCCTGTGCATTGACGGCCTGCGCCGCGACACCATCGGGCTGATCGACCGCGAAGGGCTCGGGGCCGATATGGTCAAACTCATCTGGACCCCCGACATGGCCACCGAGGATGCCGACGAGATGGCGCAACTGCGTGACCTGATCGACCACGCGGGGGGCGACCGGGTGGTGCTGTGCCGCTGCGACACCCGGCAGTCGGTGGATTTCGGACAGGCTCTGGGAATCAGCGTCTTCCAGGGCCGCTACGTGGAAAACCTGATCGCCGAGGAACACCGCAAACAGGAACTTCTGAGCCGAAAGCGGCGGCGCACCTGAATGAGCGCCACGCCTCCCGTTGCCGAGATTTCCCGGCTGGTGAAATCCTTCGAGACGATCACCGCGGTGGACGGAATCTCCTTTACCGTCACCGCCGGATCGACCACGGCCTTGTTGGGCGGCAACGGGGCCGGCAAGACCACCACCTTGTCCATGCTGCTCGGCTTGCTGTTGCCGACCTCCGGCGACATTTCCCTGTTCGGCCTGGACATGCGGCACCAGCGCCAGCAGATTCTGCCGCGCATGAATTTCTCCAGCCCCTATGTGGACCTGCCCCGGCGGCTGACGGTGCGCGAGAACCTGACGGTTTATGCCCATCTCTATTCCATCCCCGACCGCCGGGCGCGGCTTGCCGAACTGGCCGAGGACCTGGACATCGCAACCTTGATGAACCGCCGCACCGGCGAACTTTCGGCCGGTCAGCGGACCCGGGTAGCGCTGGCCAAATCCCTGCTCAACCGACCGGACCTGCTGCTGCTCGACGAACCCACAGCATCGCTCGATCCGGATACCGGCGACTGGATTCGCGGCTACCTGGAACGCTACCGGGAACGCACGGGCGCCACCATTCTGCTCGCCTCCCATAACATGGCCGAGGTGGAGCGGCTGTGCGATCAGGTGTTGATGATGCGCCATGGCAGGATCGTCGATTCGGGATCTCCGGCGGATTTGCGCACCCGCTACGACCAGCAAACATTGGAAGAGGTCTTTCTGGATATCGCCCGTGACCGCCGCAACGGCGGGAAGGCCGTCCCATGAGCACCCCCGCCGTTCCCGGCTTCTCCTGGCAGCGGGTCGGGGCAGTGATGCTGCGCCATTTGTACGTGCTGCGCTCCTCCTGGCCGCGGCTTCTGGAACTGGCCTACTGGCCGTTCGTGCAGATGATCACCTGGGGCTTTGTCACCCGTTTTTTCCTCGACCATTCCTCCTGGGTGGCGCAGGCGGCGGGGGTGCTGATTTCGGCGGTGCTGCTGTGGGACATTCTGTTCCGCGCCAACCTCGGGGTCTCCCTGTCGTTCATGGAGGAAATGTGGGCGCGCAATCTGGGGCAACTCTATGTGAGCCCCCTGCGCCCCATCGAGCATGTGGCGGCGCTGATGTCCATGAGCCTGATTCGCACCGTGATCAGCGTCACCCCGGCGGCCCTGTTGTCGTTGCCGCTGTACGATGTATGGATCTTTTCCCTCGGCCCCCCGCTGATCGTCTTTTTCATCAATCTGCTGGTCTTCGGCTGGAGTATCGGGCTGGTGGTGGCGGCGCTGGTGCTGCGTTTCGGCATGGGGGCGGAAAGTCTGGCCTGGGTGGCCATTTTCGCCTTCGCACCGCTGTCGGGGATCTATTACCCCATATCCACCCTGCCCGAATGGCTGCAACCGGTGTCGATGATCCTGCCGTCGAGCCATGTGTTCGAGGGCATGCGCGCGGTGCTGCTCGGCGAGGGATTCCGAATGGACCATTTCCTGGCCGCCGTGGGGCTCAATGTGGTGTACTTGACCCTCGCCGGGGGCTGGTTCCTTTTCACCTTGCACGTGGCGCGAATCAAGGGTTTGCTGTTGCAGCAAGGGGAATAGCCGCAACGAGGGGCGGAGGATGGCCGAGCCGGTGCCGGAAGTCCAAAATTTGATCAATGAGGCGGCCGTCCGCCACCGGTCCGGCGACCACGCCGGGGCTGCCGCCCTCTATTTGCGGGCCCAGAAACTGGACCCGCGCAACGCCGCCGTGCTGGGCAATCTGGGCGTGATGCTGCGCGCCCTGGGCCATCACGACAAGGCCCTGCTGGTGTTGGAAAAAGCCGCCACATTCGGTTCGGAGGACGCGGAAACCCTCTACAATTACGGCAATGCCCTGCGCGATGCCGGGCGGATTCCGGAAGCCGTGGCGCATTATCGGCGCGTCATGGCTCTGCGCCCCAATCTGACCGGCGCGCCGGTCAATCTGTCGCTGCTGCTCGGACGGCTGGGGCACTTCCAGGACGCGGCGGAGGTGGCCCGCCAGGGATTGCTGTCCGCCCCCCATAACCCGGCCCTGTGGATGAACCTTGGAGTGGCGCGGTCCGAATTGCGGCAATATCCGGCCGCTCTTGCCTGCTTCCGGCGCGCCCGGTCGCTCAATCCGGACGATCCGCAGGCGCACAACAATCTGGCTTCCGCCCTATTCGCCCTCAACCGGTTCGAGGAGGCCCTGGCGGCCACCGGGCAGGCGCTGACACTGGCCCCGGAATTCGCCGCCGCCGAGACCCTGCGCGGTCAATGCCTGGGCTCCCTGGGACGGTTTGACGAGTCCCTGGCCGCCTTCAAGCGAGCCCTGGCCCGACAGCCCGATCTGCTGAGCGCGCAGATGGGCCGGGCGCGGGTGCTGCTGCTGGCCGGTCGCCTGGACGAGGGCTTTGCCGCCTATGAAGCCCGCATGCGCCGGGTGCCGCTGTTGAGCGGACCGCTAGACAGTCCGCCCTGGAGCGGGGCCGAGCATCCCGACGCGACCCTGCTCCTGGTGACCGAACAGGGGCTGGGCGATTCCCTGATGGCGATCCGCTTTGCCGCCCTGGCGGCCCGACGGGTTGGACGGGTGGTGGTGCAGGCCCCTCCCATATTGTGCGATCTGCTGGCGACGGCGGACGGGGTTGACGAGGTGGTTTCGCTGGCCGGTCCGCCGCCGCCCCACCACCTCCATGCGCCGCTGCTCAGTCTGCCGCATCTGTTGGGGGTGACGGCCCGGACCCTGCCCCGCGAGACCCCCTATCTGTCGCTGCCCGACAGTCTGGACATCCCCCAGCGTCCAACGAGCGACCGACGGCTTTATGTGGGTTTGGTCTGGGCCGGGGATTCTCGGCATGCCAATGATGCCGACCGCAGTTGCGGCCTGGCGGCCCTGATGCCGCTGTTGGAACTGCCGGGGATACGTTTCTTTTCCTTCCAGACCGGCCCGGCCCGGCAACAAATCGCCGATCTGGGGGCCTTTGGGCTGATCGAGGATCTGGCCCCCGGGCTCACCGATTTCTCACAGACCGCGCGATTCCTGCTCGGCATGGATCTGCTGATTTCCGTCGATACGGCGATGGTGCATCTGGCCGGGGCGCTGGACCGACCCTGCTGGGTGCTGCTGCCCCGGGTACCCGACTGGCGCTGGATGTTGGACCGCCTGGACAGCCCCTGGTATCGCGCCCTGAGCCTGTACCGGCAAGCCGTGGCCGGCGATTGGTCTTTGGTGGTGGCGCGCCTGCGCGACGATTTGGAAGCCTATCAAAATTAAAATTCGACCAGCGCCGATTGCAGCGCCAGGGCGATCACCAACAACAGGAAAAACAGCGCCCCCAGCCCCATGAAGAAAAACAGGTTGGCCAGCGACAGTTTCGGCTTGTCCTGGTGCGCCACGCGCTGCCGGTCGGGCATCCGCTTTTCTTCCCCGGCGACCACGGTCAGATAGAACCGGCGCCCGAAAAACGGCAGGCTGTAACGGATATCTATGGGATGGGTCCGCCAGGTGGCGGCGCTGACCACGTCATGGATGGCCGAGCGCTGGGCTTCATCCAGACTGTCCACCACATGCGACGGCAGACGGGTGATCAGCAGGTCGAAATCAGGATTTTCACTTTGGCCTGACATTTTTTCCTCGCGGCTGGTATTCGGCATCCCATCTCTACATCAATAATTCTAGACCAAACGAACAAGTGGTTCAAAATTATTTGTTTTTTTACCCACTTCGGCTAGCATTTCGGCGAGGGAATGATTCGGAGGGGCTAAAACACCACTTTTACTGGGAGGAGCCCCCCATGGTACTGAATCCGTTGAAACAGAAGGCCGACCTTATCGAGAAGGCGGTTGCCGAGGCCAATGTTCGCCTCGAAGGTCCATTAGCCGGTTCTGCCGCGACGTTCATCCGGCAGTTCTATCGTCGCGTCATGGCGGAAGACATGATCGGCGACCCGGTGGACCGTCTGTTCGGTGGGGCGCTCTCCTTGTGGATGTTCGGGCTCAATCGGCAACCGGGGGCGCACAAGGTCCGGGTCTACAACCCCAATCTGGAAGAGCATGGCTGGCGCACCGATCTTACGGTGGTCGAGGTGGTCATCCACGACATGCCCTTCCTGATCGATTCCATCACCGCTGCCCTGAGCAACGAGGGCCTGACCATTCACCGGCTGGTGCATCCGCTGATCACCATGACCCGCGACGACGACGGCAATGTCAGCCGGATCTACGAGATTGATGCCCAAGACGACGGCGCGCATCAGGAATCCTATACCCAGGTCTTGATTACCAAGCTGTCCGACCCCGCGCGACTGAAGGAGGTGCAGAGCCTCGTCGATTCGGTGTTCAAGGACGTGGAGGCCGCCGTTTCCGGCTGGCGGGGCATGATGGACACCATGGACCGGGTGCTGGCCGAACTGGACAGTCCACCGGCCAATCTGGAAGCGACCACCGTCGCCGAGACGAAGGAATTTCTCAACTGGATCAATCAGGGCAACTACACCTTCCTCGGCTATCGCTATTGCGAATTTGCCGGTCCCAAGGGGGAACAGCTGATCAAGGTGCAGTCCGAAAGCGCCCTGGGTCTGCTCGCCAATCCCCAGGTGCTGGTGTTCAATCAGCTCATCGACGGACGACCGGTCCCGTCCGAACTGCGGGCCTTTTCGCACCGCCAGGATATCCTGATGGTGACCAAGGCCAATCTGCGTTCCACGGTGCATCGTCCGGCCCACATGGACACCCTGTGCATCAAGCGCTACGACGCGGAAGGACGGGTCATCGGCCAGCATATGTTCGTCGGCCTGTTTACCGCCTCGGCCTATAACCGACGGGCGACGGAAATCCCCCTGATCTCCAAGAAAGTCCGGCGCATCCAGGAACAGGCCGGGCTCCCCCGGGCCAGCCATGACGCCAAGATCATGCTCAACGTGCTCGAAACCTTTCCGCGCGACGAGTTGTTCCAGATCAGCGAGAAGGATCTGCTGGAAACCGTTCAGGGGATCATGCACCTGCAGCACCAGCCCCGGGTGGCGCTGTTCGTGCGCCGCGACGATTTCGACCGCTTCATGTCCTGTCTGGTCTATATCCCCCGCGACCGCTACACCACCGCCCTGCGCAAAAAGATTCAGACAATCCTGGAGGCCGCCTTCGAGGCCGAATCCGCAGCCTATTACATCCAGGTTTCCGATGCCGCCCTGGCCCGGCTGCACATCATCCTGCGGACCAACCCGAACGCAGAATTGACCTACAATCTCTCGGAAATCGAAACGGAGATTGTCGAGGCGGCCCGTTCCTGGACCGACCGCCTGCAACAGGCCCTGGTCGAGGCGCACGGCGAGGAAAAGGGGCTGACCCTGTTTCAGCGTTATCAGGATGCCTTTCCGGCCGGTTATATGAGCACCTTTCAGGTAGCCACCGCCGTGGCCGACGTGGACCACGTGGATCTCGCCCTGCGCAACGACAGCCTGACCATGAATCTGTATCGGCCGCTGGGCATGGCCATGGACCGAGTCCGCCTCAAAATCTACCATCCGCAGAGTGCGGTGCCGCTGTCCGATATGTTGCCCATGCTCGAACATATGGGCTTCAAGGTGATGGACGAGGTGCCCTACGACCTGCGTTTCGGATCGCCCTCGGCCAAACAGCGCGACACGGTGATGATTCATGATTTCGGGTTGCGCACCCAGGATGGCGGCACCATCGACCTGGGGGCCATCCGGGAGAATTTCGAAGAGGCGCTGCAAAAAGTCTGGTCCGGCGAAACCGAAAGCGACGGCTTCAACGCCCTGGTTCTGAGCGCCGGTCTGGACTGGCGCGAAGTGGCCGTCCTGCGCGGCTATTGCAAATATCTGCGACAGACCGCCATTCCCTTTTCGCAGATCTATATGGAGCAGACCCTGAGCCGCAATGCCCATCTGGCGCGGCAGATCGTGCAGTTGTTCCTGGCCCGCTTCGATCCGGCCCGCACCAAACAGCGCGACAATATCGTCTCGGCCCTGCGCAACGATCTGCTGGCCAGCCTGGAAGCAGTCTCCAGCGCCGACGAGGACCGCATCCTCAAACGCTTCATTAATCTGGTCGATTCCACCCTGCGCACCACCTTTTTCCAGACCACGCCCGAGGGCGCGCCGAAGTCCTACATTGCCTTCAAGCTGGACAGCCAAATGGTCGAGGAACTGCCGCTGCCGCGCCCGTGGAAGGAAATCTTCGTCCATAGCCCACGGGTCGAGGCGGTGCATTTGCGCGGTGGCCCGGTGGCCCGAGGCGGCCTGCGCTGGTCCGACCGTCAGGAAGATTTCCGCACCGAGGTTCTGGGTCTGGTCAAGGCCCAGCAGGTCAAGAACGCGGTCATCGTGCCGGTCGGTTCCAAAGGCGGTTTCGTGGTCAAGCGGCCGCCCACCGAGGGGGGGCGCGCGGCCTTCATCGAAGAGGGAATCGCCTGCTACAAGACGTTCATTTCCGCCATGCTCGATCTCACCGACAACCTGAACGGCGACGACGTTCTGCCGCCGCCGGACGTGCTGCGCTATGACGGCGACGACCCCTATCTGGTGGTCGCAGCGGACAAGGGCACGGCGACGTTCTCCGACATCGCCAACGGGGTGGCCATTGATTACGGCTTCTGGCTCGGTGATGCCTTCGCCTCCGGCGGCAGCAACGGCTATGACCACAAAGCCATGGGCATTACAGCCCGTGGCGGCTGGGAATCGGTGAAACGGCATTTCCGCGAACTGGGGGTCGATACCCAGTCCGAGCCCTTTACCGTCGCCGGGGTGGGCGACATGGGCGGCGACGTCTTCGGCAACGGGATGCTGCTGTCCAAGCACATCAAGCTGGTGGCCGCCTTCAACCACCTGCATATTTTCGTCGATCCCGACCCCGACACCGCCAAGACCTTTGCCGAGCGCCAGCGATTGTTCAAGGAGGTCAAGGGCTGGGATGCCTATGACCAGAGCCTGCTCTCCAAGGGCGGCGCCATTTTCGAGCGGTCGGCCAAAAAGCTGAAACTCAGCCCGCAGATCAAGGCGTTGCTGGGTCTCGACAAGGAAACGATCACCCCCAACGAGTTGATTCGCGCCATCCTGACTGCCGAGGTGGATCTGTTGTGGTTCGGGGGCATCGGCACCTATGTCAAATCCTCCGAGCAAACCCATGCCGACGCCGGAGACCGGGCCAATGACGCGGTGCGCGTCAATGGCACCGATCTCAACTGCAAGGTCATCGGCGAAGGGGCCAACCTGGGCGTCACCCAGCGCGGACGCATTGAATACGCCCTGCGCGGCGGGCATCTGAATACGGATTCCATCGACAATTCCGCCGGCGTCGATTGTTCCGATCACGAAGTCAACATCAAGATCCTGCTCGACAAGGTGGTCGCCAATGGCGACATGACGCCGAAGCAGCGCAACAAGCTGCTGCAAACCATGACCGACGAAGTGGGCGAGTTGGTGCTGCGCGACAACTACTTGCAGGCCCAGGCCCTGACCGTCGTCGCCAGCCAGGGAGTCGATATTCTCGACCAGCAAACCCGCCTGATGCGCATGCTGGAGCGCACCGGACGACTGGACCGCACGGTGGAATACCTGCCCGACGACGAGACCCTGGCCGAACGGGAGGCCGCCGGACAGGGCCTGACCCGGCCGGAAATTTCCATTCTCATGCCTTATGCCAAAATCTGGTTGTTCGATCAGGTGATGGAGTCCGATCTGCCCGACGATCCGGCCCTGGCCGAGGATCTGGTCCGCTACTTCCCCACCGCCCTGCGCAAGAAGTACCGCAAACTGATTGGCGAACACCGGCTGCGTCGGGAAATCGTCGCCACTTTCGTTTCCAACAGCATGATCAATCGGGTGGGCGGCTATTTCGTCACCCAGATCGCCGAAAAGACCGGACTGCACGCCGCCGAGGTGGCGCGGGCCTATCTGGTCACCCGCGACGTGTTCTCGTTGCGTGAAATTTGGGCCCAGATTGAGGCCCTCGACAGTAAGGTTTCGGCGGATCTGCAAACCCGCATGATGTTAGAGATCAATCGGCTGATTGATCGCGGGGTCATGTGGTTCCTGCGGCAGATGCCATTGCCGCTGGATATCGGGGCCAATGTGGCGCGCTTCGCCCCCGGACTGGCGACCCTTGCCGGGCAACTCGATGCGGTTCTGGCGCCCCGTGCCGCCGAGGATCTGGCGACACGCACCCAATCCTATGTGGACGAGGGGGTTCCGGAAGAATTGGCTCGCCGCTTGGCCGGGCTGATGGTGCTGATTTCAGGCTGCGACATCGTGCGTCTGGCCGATCAGCATGGCTTGTCGGTGGAAACTGTTGCCGGGCATTATTTTGCCGTTGGTGGGCGCTTCCGCCTCGGCTTCATGCGGGCGGCGGCCGAAGGGCTGAAAACGGAAAACCATTGGCAGAAACTGGCCGTGGCGGCCCTTATCGAGGATCTGTACGGCCATCAGATGGCCCTCGCCTCGAAGGTTCTGGAGTGCCCCAAACGAGTGAACGACAAACCCGAAGAGGCGATCGAAAATTGGGTAGAACTGCACCAGGATATGGTCAATCGGACCGAACAGATGCTTTCCGAAATGTGGGCGGGTGACAAACCGGACTTTTCCATGCTAGCTGTGTCCAGCCGTCAGCTTCGCGTGCTGGCCGAAGCCTCCGTCGTCGGAGGTGCCTGCTGAGTCCACCAACCGAGAGTGTCATGACCTTTCCCGATGAGCCGTTCACGGATATTGCCGCCTACTTCGACGCTTACACCAACCGCCTAGCGTATGCCCTGAAATCTATAGATCGAGACAGACTGACCCAGGCGGGGACGCGGCTGGAGACCACCTATCGGGAGGGGGGGCGGCTTTATGTTTGCGGCAACGGCGGCTCGGCGGCCATTGCCGACAGCTTCGTCGGCGATCATGCCAAGCTGGTGCAATCGGACACTCCCCTGAAGCCGCGGATCATCTCCCTGTCGTCGAACATTCCCATGCTGACGGCCATCGCCAACGACATGTCCTATGCCGATGTGTTTCTCTATCAGTTGCGCTCCGATGCCCGCCCGGGGGACCTGCTGCTGGTCATCAGTTCATCCGGGGATTCGGAAAACGTGGTGCGCGCCGCCCAATGGGCGCGGGAAAACGGGGTGGACGTGATCGCCTTCACCGGCTTCGACGGTGGGCGGCTGGCCGGTCTGGCGACCTACCATCTGCATGTGGAGGCCGACAACTACGGCGTCATTGAGGATTGTCACCAATCATTGATGCACGTTCTGGCCCAATACATCCGCCTCGACAACATGGACCCGGCCCTGATCGGATTGCGCAAATTTTGACATGAAAAAGACCGGTGATGTCCGTCACCGGCCCTTTTCATTCACCCCTATGCAGGCTCACCCCGGCAGGCGACTCTCGCCCATCAGGAAGGCATCGACGGCGCGGGCGCAGCGGCGGCCCTCCTTGATCGCCCAGACCACCAGAGACTGTCCCCGGCGCATGTCACCACAGGCGAAGACCTTGGGGTTGGAACTCTGGAAATTGTCGTAGTCGGCCAGGACGTTGCCCCGGGGGTCCAGATCCAATTGCAAATCGCTGACCAGGCCGTCGTGCACCGGATGGACGAAGCCCATGGCGAGCAGCGCCAAATCGGCCTTGAGCACGAATTCGGTGCCACTGATTGGCTGCAACTTGTCATCCACCCGGATGCAGTTGATTTTTTTCAGACGGCCGTTGTTGCCCTCGAACGAGGTGGTCATGATGCTCCATTGCCGCTCGCAGCCTTCCTCGTGGGAGGTCGAGGTGCGCAGCTTCAACGGCCACTTGGGCCAAATGGTCGGCTTGAATTCCTGTTCCGGCGGCTTGGGCATGATCTCGATCTGGGTCACCCTGTTCGCCCCATGGCGGATCGAGGTGCCGACACAATCGGAGCCGGTGTCGCCGCCGCCGATGACCACCACATGCTTGTCGCGGGCAATCAGTTCCTTGGCGTCGTCATACAGTTCGTCGGCCACCCGCCGGTTTTGCTGGGTCAGGAAGTCCATGGCGAAATGGACACCGTCCAGCTCGCGCCCCGGTACCGGCAGATCACGCGGCTTCTCTGACCCGCAGGCCAGCACCACCGCATCGAAGGACTGCATCAGTTCGGCGGTCGGATAGTTGATCCCCACATGGCAGCCGGGACGGAATTCCACCCCCTCGGCCTGCATCTGGGCCATGCGCCGGTCAATGGTCCATTTTTCCAGCTTGAAGTCCGGAATGCCGTAGCGCAGCAGGCCGCCCATGCGGGCGTTCTTTTCCATCACCACGACCTGATGACCGACCCGCGCCAATTGCTGGGCCGCGGCCAGTCCGGCCGGCCCGGCCCCGACCACAGCGATGCGCTTGCCGGTGCGGTGGCTGGCGATTTGCGGCTTGATCAGATGATCATTCCAGGCCCGTTCGACGGTGCTCAGTTCGATATTCTTGATGGTGACCGCCTCGTCGGTCAGGTTCAGCGTGCAGGACGCCTCGCAGGGAGCCGGGCAGACCCGCCCGGTGAATTCCGGGAAGTTATTTGTTGAATGCAGGGTCCGGGAAGCCTCGTCCCAGCGTCCCCGGAACACCGAATGGTTCCAGTCGGGGATCAGGTTGTCCACCGGGCATCCCCCGTGACAGAAAGGAATGCCGCAATCCATGCAGCGTGCCCCCTGACGCCCCAACTCCTTGTCGTCCAGTTGGATGGCGAATTCCTTGTAGTGTCGGATTCGCTGGTGGACCGGCGCATAGCCGGGTGCCTGACGATGGATCTCCATGAAACCGGTCGGCTTGCCCATGGCTCACTTCCCCCTACGCAGGCCACGGCCCGCCTTTTGCTTTTCCACACTCTTGGCAATCTGCATTTCCTGCAAGGCGCGGCGATATTCCACCGGCATGACCTTGCGGAATTTGGGCAGCATGTCCTCCCAATCGGCCAGGATCTCCTTGGCCCTGGCGCTGTCGGTGTAATGGGCGTGCTTCTCGATCAACTGGCGCAGACGCAGGGCATCGTGGCGAGTCATGTCGGTCATCACATCCACCCGGCCATGGGTTTCCATATCCAAGCCTTGATGCACCAGTTCCTCCATGGCGTCGGCCTCGTCGATGACCGGCTCCAGTTCGACCATCGCCATGTTGCAGCGCATTTCGAAATCGCCGGCCTCATCGAGCACATAGGCGATACCGCCGGACATGCCCGCCGCGAAGTTGCGCCCGGTCGCGCCGAGCACCACCACCACGCCGCCGGTCATGTATTCGCAGCCGTGATCTCCGGTGCCTTCAACCACCGCGATGGCGCCGGAGTTGCGGACCGCGAAACGCTCCCCGGCAATACCCCGGAAATAGCATTCCCCGGAGATGGCCCCATAGAGCACCGTATTGCCGACGATCATGTTGTCTTCAGCGACGATGGGACAATCGGCCGCCGGATAGACCACCAGACGGCCGCCGGACAGACCCTTGCCCACATAGTCGTTGGCCTCGCCTTCCAGTTCAAGGGTGACCCCGCGGGCGGCCCAGGCTCCGAAGGACTGACCGGCGGTGCCCTTGAGCTTGACCGAAATACAATCCTCGGGCAGGCCTTCGTGACCATATTTCTCGGCCACCCGGCCCGACAGCATGGCCCCGACGGAGCGGTCGGTATTCTTGATCGGGCTGCTGATCTGCACTGCCGTACGGCTCTCAAGCGCCGCCTTGGCCTCGGCAATCAGCCTGTTGTCCAACTGCTTGTCCAGCCCGTGATCCTGGGTCTCGCAGTTGAAGCGTGCCACCTCGGGGCCGACATTGGGCAGGGTGAGAATGCGGCTGTAGTCAAGCCCACGCGCCTTCCAGTGATCAATGGCCTGACGCATGTTGAGCATATCAGAACGCCCAATCATCTCTTCGAAGCGACGGAAACCCATCTGCGCCATGTACTTGCGCACTTCTTCGGCAACAAACATGAAATAGCTGATGACATGTTCCGGCTGGCCGAGGAATTTCTTGCGCAATTCCGGGTCCTGGGTGGCGACACCCACCGGACAGGTATTCAGATGGCACTTGCGCATCATGATACAGCCCTCGGCGATCAGGGCGACCGTCGCGAAGCCGAACTCGTCGGCCCCCAGCAAGGCCCCGATCACCACGTCCCGCCCGGTGCGCATGCCGCCGTCGGCCTGTACCGCGATGCGACCGCGCAGCTTATTGAGGACCAGGGTCTGATGGGTCTCGGCGAGGCCGATTTCCCACGGACTGCCCGCATGCTTGATGGAGGTCAGCGGCGACGCGCCGGTGCCGCCGTCGAACCCGGAAATGGTCACATGGTCCGCATGGGCCTTGGAGACCCCCGCCGCCACCGTGCCGACGCCCACTTCGGACACCAGCTTGACTGAAATGCGGGCCTTGGGATTGACGTTCTTCAGGTCGTAGATGAGCTGCGCCAGATCCTCGATGGAATAAATGTCGTGGTGCGGCGGCGGCGAAATCAGGCCGACGCCGGGGGTCGAATGACGCACCCGGGCAATGGTCCGGTTGACCTTGTGACCGGGCAACTGACCGCCCTCGCCGGGCTTGGCGCCCTGGGCCATCTTGATCTGGATGTCGTCGGCATTGACCAGATAATGGGTGGTCACCCCGAAGCGGCCCGAGGCCACCTGCTTGATGGCCGACCGCTTCAAGTCGCCGTTGGCCTCGCGCACGAACCGTTCCGGTTCCTCGCCGCCCTCGCCGGAATTGGACTTGCCGCCGATGCGGTTCATGGCCACGGCCAGGGTGCTGTGCGCCTCGTAGGAAATGGAGCCGAACGACATGGCCCCGGTGGCGAACCGCTTGACGATCTCAGTCGCCGGTTCGACCTCGTCCAGGGGCACCGGCGCGGCGCCGTCCCGGATGTCGAACAGGCCGCGCAGGGTCAACAGCTTGCGCGACTGGTCGTTGATCCGCTGAGCATATTGGTCATAGCGCTGCTGGTCGTTCATGCGCACCGCATGTTGCAGATCGCCGATGGTCTCCGGCGTCCAGACGTGCTCCTCGCCGGTCAGGCGATAGCTCAAATAGCCGCCCGGCTCCAGATCGTCGGTCTTGCTGGAGGTATAGGCCAGTCGGTGACGCCGCAGGGTCTCGGCGGCCACCTCGGCGAGGCCGATGCCTTCGATGGTCGTATCGGTGCCGGTGAAGTAGGTCTTGATGAACTCCTTGGACACCCCCACCGCGTCGAAAATCTGCGCTCCGCAATAGGATTGATAGGTGGAGATGCCCATCTTCGACATCACCTTGAGCAGCCCCTTGGCCACCGCCTTGATGTAGCGGTGATGGACCTCATCGAGGCTGAGTTCATCGGGCAGAAGGGGTTGCAGGCTGGCCAGGGTATCCAGGGCCAGATAGGGGTTGATCGCCTCGGCCCCGTAACCCGCCAGCACCGCGAAGTGGTGCACCTCGCGGGCCTCGCCGGTTTCGACCACCAGGCCGGTTTCCGTGCGCAGGCCCTGACGCACCAGATGATGATGCACCGCCGAGGTCGCCAACAGGGCCGGAATGGCCACATGGTCGGCATCCACGTCGCGGTCCGACAGGATCAGGATGTTATAGCCCTGTTCCCGGATCGCCCGTTCGGCCTTATCCACCAGCGCCTTAAGGGCCAGCACAAGACCGGCTTCGCCCTGTTCTGCCGGATAGCAGATACTCAGCGTACTGGTGCGGAAGGATTCTCCCAGGGCGTCGTCGATGCGGCGGATTTTTTCCAGATCCACATTGGTCAGGATCGGTTGCCGCACTTCCAGGCGCATATGTTTGCCGCCGGTACGTAGGTCGAGCAGATTGGGCCGCGGGCCAATCAGCGAAATCAGCGACATGACCAGCTCTTCGCGGATCGGGTCGATGGGCGGATTAGTCACCTGGGCGAATTTCTGCCGGAAATAGTCATAGAGCAGCCGCGACTTGTCGGACAGCACCGCCAGGGCCGAGGTGGAGCCCATGGAGCCCACCGGGTCCTGGCCGCTCACCGCCATCGGCTTGAGGAAGAACTTGATGTCTTCCTGGGTATAGCCGAAGGCCTTCTGGCGTAGCAGCAAAGTGTCGTCGTCGGGGGCCATGGCCGCCACCTGGGGGGCCTGATGTTCCAGCATGATCTGGGTTTCGGCCAGCCAGCGGCGATAGGGCTGGCTACGCGAGAGCTGCTTTTTCATTTCCTCGTCGGAGATGATGCGGCCCTGTTCCAGGTCGATGAGCAGCATCTTGCCCGGTTGCAGCCGCCACTTGCGCACGATCTTGTGTTCCGGCACCGGCAGCACGCCCATTTCCGAACCCATGACCACGAAATCGTCGTCGGTGACCAGATAACGCGCCGGACGCAGGCCGTTGCGGTCCAGGGTGGCCCCGATCTGCCGCCCGTCGGTGAAACAGACGGCGGCCGGACCGTCCCACGGTTCCATCAGCGCGGCGTGATATTCGTAGAAGGCCTTGCGGTGGGCATCCATGAACGGATTGTCCGACCAGGCTTCGGGAATCATCATCATCATGGCATGGGCCATGGAATAGCCGCCCTGCACCAGCAGTTCCAGCGCATTGTCGAAGCTCGCCGAATCCGACTGCCCCTCGGCGATCACCGGCCAGATTTTGCCTAAATCCTCACCCAGCAGGTCGGAGACCATGTTGTTGCGGCGGGCGTTCATCCAGTTAATGTTGCCGCGCAGGGTGTTGATCTCGCCGTTGTGGCAGATCATGCGGAACGGATGGGCCAGCTCCCAGCTTGGGAAGGTATTGGTGGAAAACCGCTGATGCACCAGGGCCAGGGCCGAAACCATGCGTTCGTCGTTGAGGTCGGCGTAGTAGGCGTCCACCTGATCGGCCAGCAACATGCCCTTGTAGACAAGGGTGCGCGAGGACATGGAGGGCACATAGACCATGCGGGCGTCGGGCACGTCGATCTGGCGGCACTCGATCTGCACCCGCTTGTGAATCACATAGAGTTTGCGTTCAAAGGCATCCTGTTCGGCCAGGGTGGCGGCGCGGGCGATGAACAGTTGCCGAATCGCCGGTTCGACCTTCACCACGCTTTCGCCAAGACCGGAATTGTCAGTCGGCACGTCGCGCCAGCCGAGCACCGTCTGACCCTCTTCGGCAACGATCTTTTCGATTCGCGCGATACAGGTGGCGCGGCTGCTTTCCTCTTTCGGCAGGAAGATCATGCCGACGCCATAGAATCCGATGTCCGGCAGGGTGATGTTCAGCGCTGCGGCTTCCTCGCGCAAAAAGGCATCCGGGATCTGAATCAGGATTCCGGCCCCGTCGCCAGCCAGCGGATCGGCGCCGACGGCCCCACGGTGGGTCAGGTTCTTCAGGATCTCCAGACCCTGGGTGACCACATGGTGGCTTTTCTGATTCTTCACATGGCAGATGAAACCGACGCCACAGGCATCATGTTCATGGGCCGGGTCATACAGACCCTGCGGCGCCGGATAACCAGCAGCTCTCATCAACTCACTCCCTCAAAAGCGGGGTTTCGTCTTCTCCTGAAGGCCGCAGGCAACGACCATCAAGCATTTTCGTCGTGTCGCGCGCCGCCGACAGCGCGCCAAAAACTCACGCGCTGTGGCGGGCGCGTGGGGGCTCTTACCATGTCCGGCCCGGCTTCGGAAGCCCTAGTGGATAGAATCCGACATGTGGCCCCCATTGTGTCCCAAAGGGGCAACTAGGTCAATAGTGCTGACATAAACCCACCCCTGCACTTTAATATGTGATGTGGCGAGACTATGTTCTCCTGAGGCGAAGCCCAAGACTCCGAGCGGTATTAGATTAACCAGGATTGCGTCCCAATGGGCCTGAAGCATGTGATATACAGTTCCAATTTCCAAGATGGACTCGGTCAGACTGATTTGCAGTCCATCCTGGAAAAATCCAGGCTGAACAATCAGAAAAATGGCCTGACGGGACTCCTCGTTTACGCTGATGGCCTTTTCATTCAAATTCTGGAGGGGGAGAGCCATCGCGTCGATACCACGCTCCGAGCCATAATCCAGGATTATCGTCACTGGAATATTCACGTACTGCTTAACGAAAGCATCGAAAAGCGGTCTTTCCCGGACTGGACAATGGGATTCGTTCAGGAGGATATCCATCACCTGAGAGATTTACTGGCGCTGGAAGGAACATTTGATTCTCAGGCACTAAACTCCCGACTGACGATGATGAATGATTTTCCGCCATTGTTTATAGAATACTTTACAAATAAGCTTCGAGCCGGATCAAATTTGGGTTGAGTACTTGGAATGAATGTTCTTTATTCTTGAGATGCGAAAAAGGAAGAGCAAATGCCTGTCAAGAAAGTGAGCCCAAATCCCGGATACGTCGCGTCAAGCCGATTTGTGGTGATCGAAGGCCTGGAAGACACGGTGAAGGCGGCTTTCCGAAACCGTCCAAGACTGGTCGATTCTGCACCCGGTTTTCTGCGCATGGATGTCATCAGCCCGGACGATCATCCGCAGGAAATATGGCTACTCACCTATTGGACAGACAAGAGCAGCTATGACAAATGGCATAAGAGTCATCATTTCAAAGACTCTCACAAAGATATGCCGCCGGGTTTGAAGGTGCTCCCTTCTGAAACCGAAGTTCGCTTTTTCCAATATATATCCGATTGAACGCCCCTCCTTGTCGTTTGCGTGACTGTCGTTCCGCCGCCACCCCCCATGAGGTCATCGAATGGACGAAGCCCAGAAATTAACGCAGCTTTTGCAGCAATGTGAACTGGAGCAACTCCACCATTCTTCAGCCATCCAACCATTTGGTGTCCTGCTTGCCGTGGACAGCGTGGGCGGCTCAATTACGCATGCCAGTGAAAACGCATCGGCCCTTTTGCATCGCCCCCTTACGGAAATCATCGGACAGGCCGCAGATCAAATCTTGGGATTCGATATCGCCGGCATTCGTGGGGTGAAGGATGGCGGAACCCCTCGGACCTTACCCTGCATCAGATCCCTGGGCTCTGGAGTGGTGTGCGAAGTCACCTTGATCCCTCAAAAGGATCGTCTGTTGATAGAGTTGGAACCCACGGCTGAACCGGGAAAAAAAGACACCGATCTTTTCTCTGTTTTGAGATTTTTCAAGGTCCCCGAAGCGGCAGCAGAAGTGATGGCATTGCATCGGAATGCGGCGCAAACGATTCAGGACTTAACCGGCTTTGAGAAAGTGATGATTTATCGCTTTCACGACGACTGGTCGGGGGAGGTGATCACTGAATTGTCCCGATCCGAGGCGTTTGACTCCTATCTGGGACTGCGGTTTCCCGCCTCCGACATACCCAGAATTGCCCGCAAGCTTTACGAACAAAACGCCTATCGACTGATTTCAGACGTTTCGCAATCGCCGGAGCCCATTTTGGGTGAAACCGAAAACGGGATATTGGACCTGACCCATGCCGATTTGCGCAGCGTCTCGCCCGTTCACATCCAATACCTGAAAAACATGGGCGTCGGTGCCTCATTTTCATTATCCATCATGGTACGGAAGCAGCTGTGGGGATTGATTGCCTGTCATCATCCGACACCCCGTCACCTGAGCCTGGAGACCCGTGCCCAATGCGCGAAGACTGCGGATTATTACGCCCTTGCCCTGTCAACCTGGCTGACTGGGGAGAAAATGCGTTTTTTAAATTCCGTTGGTGAAAACATTTCTGATCTGCTCGCCAGATCCTCTGCGGAGGCTTCGCTCTGCGATAAAATACGCCAGGGTGGCGTCGCTTGGCTGCAACTGACCGAAGCCACCGGAGGGGCTTATATTGATGGTTACTCTTTTGTGCCTTTCGGCACGACCCCACCGGAGACGGCGATCCGAGAGATCGACGCTTGGTTTATCAAGCATTGTCCAGACCCCACCCTGATCACAACGAAGTTGATGTCTCTATTCCCGGCGGCGGAAGCCTGGCGCGACTGGGCAAGCGGCCTCATCGGCGTCAAACTCGCTCATCCGAAATCCCACAATGAGCCACGATTTTACTGGTTTCGGCCAGAGTTACCCCAGCAGATCCATTGGGCGGGCAATCCTGATAAGCGGGCCTCCTCTGATCCAACACAGGAAATGATCTCACCCAGAAAATCCTTTGAGAGCTGGACCGAAACAACATTTGGCCAGAGTGAGGACTGGGGCAGCGGGGCCCGACTGGCAGCCGACACTCTGCGAAAAAAAGTACTATTACCTTATCTCTGATCCGGGAATCCCGGTTTGGGCCCGCCGCGCCATCCTTATTTAGTACAATTTATAATTATATGCTTATTTACTAATGATGTCATAATGTATACACTGTTTATAAATGGATTTATTTCTTCGACAAATCCATTGAAAGGGAAAAGCCTTGGGCCACCCTCCTGATAGAACTGATACATTTAAACATAGATTAATTGAGCATGAACGAATGATTTTTCGGTGCAAGTCGATATTACAATCGGCAAGCGGAAGAGGCTTGTCTCACCATTTAATGGTTGAGCTTGATTTTTTATTACATGAAGTTGAATCCCACATTGAAATTTGTAAGAAATTTTACAGGAGAGGTTTATCCGTAACAAGTCTTGAAAAGGCAAAGTCCTATATCATTAAAGCAAGAGAGATTAAGGGCGAGGATACTGGAAATGAACAATTTATGTTTTTCTTGTCGTCGGCCCAAAAATACCTAATTGACCACCACATGAATTATAAATCTTAACAAAATTATTCTTTTAGATCACGACAGAACGCCATCATTTCACCCATCGTTCCCCACCAGCATGCTCATGCTTCGACAGGCCATCTCAGCATGAGGAGGGAGAGGTGGGAGTCATGGGGGTGATTGACCCCACACTCCCAGCCCCCTCGCCCCCGTGCCTCAGTGGCGGAAATGCCGCATGCCGGTCATCACCATGGCGAGGCCCTGTTCGTCGGCGGCGGCGATGACTTCGTCGTCGCGGATCGAGCCGCCCGGCTGGATGACCGCCGTGGCCCCGGCTTCGGCAGCGGCCAGCAGGCCGTCGGCGAAGGGAAAGAAGGCGTCGGAAGCGACCACCGAGCCCTTGGCCCAGCTTTCCTTGTCCCCTGCCACGTCGGCGGCGGCCTGGGCTTTCCAGGCGGCGATACGGGCCGAGTTGACGCGGCTCATTTGCCCCGCGCCGACGCCCACCGTCATACCGTCCTTGCAATAGATGATGGCGTTGGATTTGACGTGCTTGCAGACGGTGAAGGCGAATTGCAGGTCCTTCAGTTCCTGGGCCGTCGGGGCGCGCTTGGTGACCACCTTCAACTCGTCCTGAATCAGCCGGTTGTCGCGGCCCTGGAGCAGGATACCACCGGACAGGCTCTTGAAGGTCATGCCGCCAGCGCGTGGGTCGGGCAGGCCGCCGGTGCGCAACACCCGCAGGTTTTTCTTGGCCCCCAGGATCTCGCGCGCCGCGTCGGTGATTTCCGGCGCGATGATGACTTCGAGAAAGATCTTCGCCAGCTCCTCGGCGGTCGGGGCGTCCAGCGGCCGATTGAAGGCGACGATGCCGCCGAAGGCGCTTTCGGTGTCGCAGGAGAAGGCGCGCAGGTAGGCGTCCTTCTGATCCCGGCCCAGGGCGACGCCGCAGGGGTTGGCATGCTTGACGATGACCACCGCTTCCTCGTCGAATTCCGCGACCAGTTCGAAGGCGGCGTCGGTGTCGTTGAGATTGTTGTAGCTCAGCTCCTTGCCCTGAAGCTGTTCCGCCGTGGCAACGCCGGGACGGTTCTCGGTACTCTTGTAGAAGGCCGCCGCCTGATGCGGATTCTCGCCGTAGCGCATGGTCTGCACCCAGGTGCCGCCGAGGGCGATGGTCGGCGGGAAGGGCTCGTTCAGTTGCTCGGCGAACCAGCCGGAAATGGCCGCGTCATAGGCCCCGGTGCGGGCATAGGCCTTGGCCGCCATCTTACGCCGGAAGTCCAGCGTCGTGGTGCCGCCATGGGCCAGCATCTCGGCCTTCACGGTCTCGTAGTCGGCCGGATCGACCAGCACCGTCACCCCATCGTGGTTTTTGGCGGCGGCGCGGATCATGCCCGGCCCGCCGATGTCGATATTCTCGATGCAGGTCTCGAAGTCGGCCCCCCGGGCGACCGTCGATTCAAAGGGGTAGAGATTGACCGCCAGCAGGTCGATGGGCTGGATGTCATTGTCAGCCATGGCTTTTTCATGCTCGGCATTGCCGCGCACAGCCAGCAGGCCGCCGTGGATTTTCGGATGCAGGGTCTTCACCCGGCCGTCCATGATTTCCGGAAACCCGGTATGGTCAGCCACTTCCTTGACCGGTACCCCGGCCTCGGCCAACGCCTTGGCGGAGCCGCCGGTGGACAGGATTTCGACCCCGTTATCGGCCAGGAATCGCCCGAACTCCACCAGTCCCGACTTGTCGGAAACGGAAATCAACGCGCGCCGGATCTTGTCGGCCATGACGGTATCCCCCTGCATGTATGAAAGCTTCGCCGGGTATAGCAGGTGCGGCGGCGGGGAGAAAGTCCCGAAACCGTCCGCCTATCCCGTCTTGCGCGCCACCATAATCAGGCTCTTGCCAAAGGGCAGGGGCACGAGCCGTTCGAAGGCCCGGGTCACCGGCACCGCGAACCGGTCATAAATCTGCGCCATGCGCGGATCGAGATTGGTGCTACCCAGCAGCGTATTGATCAAACCCCAGGCAAAAATGCCGCTAAAATCCATGTAGTGGCTGAGCACAACATCAAAACCGGCAACGCCGACCTTGCGGTTCAGATCCTCGCGCAGATAGCGGCGGTGATGACCGACGATCCCATCCAGCTTGCTATAGAGCAGGGGCAACGCCGGAACGAACAGACAAAGGTGGCCCCCGGGACGCAACAGGGCATGAAATTCTCTCAGGGCGGCGTTGTCATCTTCGATATGTTCAAGCACATTGATCAAGCAAAGGGTATCCCGCGAATGCAGACCTACCGTGGCTCGATAGTCTTCAATGGTCGACGCGTAGACGCTGACCGCTCCTTCGTCGGCCAGCTCCTGCAATTTTCGTGTCTGCGCCGAAGACGGCTCGACCAAATCCAGGTGGCTGAAATAGGGCTTGAGATAGCGCGCATAATTGCCCTGCCCGGCCCCGATCTCGACACCTTCGCCGTGCAGATAGGGAGCGAAGATTTCGGTGATCCAACGATAGTAATTTTGCAGATTGGCTGTCGCCTCGAATTCTCGGCCTTCGTAGACTTGCGCGTCGCGTGTTTCCGGCATGTCGCTCGATTCCTCGTCTGTCGACCTTATCCGCCGGGTTGGTATTCCGGGACCAACTCCCGAACCAGACCGAGCACTTCAATTTCCGCACCTTCATTGCACAGGGTGTCGAGGCGGTCGAGAAGAGAAATCAGCCTCTCCAGATCGACCAATCGCGGCGCAGCCAGAAGAATGCCCTTGTATTCGGTCGGCACCAGATCCTCGGCCCCGTGGAAGATTTCCTCGAACAGCTTCTCCCCCGGACGGATGCCGGTGAATTCGATTTTGACATCTTCGTCCGGTCGCAGCCCGGCCAGCCGGATCATCTGCCGCGCCAGATCGACGATCTTCACCGGCTCACCCATGTCGAGCACGAAGATCTTGCCTTCGTCGTGGCTGCGGCCGGACAGGGACGAGGCCTCAAGCACCAGTTCCACCGCCTCGCGGATGGTCATGAAATAACGCTTCATGTCTGGATGGGTGACGGTCAGCGGCCCGCCCGCCTCCAGTTGCTTCTGGAACAGCGGCACCACCGAACCGGTGGAACCGAGCACATTGCCGAACCGTACGGTGACGAAATTCGTGGCCTGACCCGCTTGGGCAATATCCAGAGCCTGGCAATAGATTTCCGCCATCCTCTTGGTCAATCCCATGATGCTGGAGGGATTGACCGCCTTGTCGGTGGAAATCATCACCATGCATTCGACCCCATGGGTGACACAGGCGTCGGCCAGGTTGCGGGTGCCCAGCACGTTGGTGCGTACGCCTTCCAGCAGGTTGGCCTCGACCAGCGGCACATGTTTCAAGGCGGCGGCATGAAACACCACCTGCGGCTTGATCTCATCAAACAGCCGCTCCAACCGGTTCCGGTCCCGCACGTCGGCGATCACCGCCCGGCGCTCGATCCCCGGGTGCCGTCGCCCCATTTCCTGGTCGATGCGGTACAGGGCAAATTCGGAATTTTCCAACAGGACCAACAAACATGGCCCCAGATCCGACACTTGGCGCACCAGCTCGGACCCGATCGACCCCCCCGCCCCGGTGATCAGAATGCGCTTGCCGGCAATCAGCCCATGCATGGCGTCCCGGTCGAGAATGGCCTGAGGACGTCCGAGCAGATCCTCCACGTCGATGGGACGGACGTCCATGCCGTCGGCCAGACCGCTTTTCAAATCTGTCAGCCGCGGCAGACGGGCCAGAGTCAGACCCAGGCTGTCGGCCTGTTCGAGCAGGGAGCGCAGACGTGGGCCATCCATGGAATCCTTGGTGACGATCAATTTTTGCGGCTGATCCTCTTCGTCCAGGGCATCAAGAACCGTTTCCAGTTCCTCCAGAGTGCCGAGCACGCGGATATCCCTAATACGCCGACCGACCCGGCCGGTTGTTTCCGAGAGTATGCCGACGACCCGATAGCCCATGCCACCATTGCGCAGGGCGCGCAGAAACAGTTCCGCGCCGTCCCCGGCCCCCACCAGCAGTACCGGCACCGCCGGTCGGTTGCCCTCTTCGGTCAGGTCGATGCGCCGGTCCTTGGCCAGCCGGTAGAGAAAGCGCGGCCCCCCCAGCAGCGCCATGAGGATGAACCAGTTGAGCAGGGGCAGCGAACGGGGCACCAACTCCAGCCGCGTCCAGATGAACATCACAGCGGTGAAAATCAAAATGGCCAGGGTCACCGAGCGGGTGATTGCCGCCATGTCGTTGAGCGAGGCATAGCGCCAGATGCCGCGGTAGAGATTCATCATCCAGAACACGATGCCGCAGATGACGGCAAACAGCGCCATCGCCTCGCCGCCATGACCATGGCGCCAGATCTCCTGAAAATCGTCTCCGGTGCGCAGATAGATGGCCAATGCGAAGGAGGCCGCCGACATCACCACGTCATGCAGAAAGACCACCGAACCGCGTCGCAATTGGGCCAATCTAGCCATGGGTTCTCCTGTACCAGGCGGCCACTTCCGCCAATCCCTGATCGACCGTGAAGGGGGGCACCCAGTTCAGGTCCTTGACCAGCTTACCGTCATCCACCGTCAGCGAGCCCATCAGCCGTCCAACCTGCGCCGACTTGCCGCTGGCCCGACCGGCCAGGGTCAACAGCGGCGGCGGCAAAGACAGCAGACGCGCCGGACGATCCATCACCCGGGCGATGCGGCGCACCAATTCGGCGGTCGATAAATCCTCGCCATCGCGGATCAAATAGGTCCCCCCCGCCGCCGCCGGATGCTCCAGCACCAATCGCAAGGCCCGAACGAGGTTTCCCAGATAGAGCAGACTGCGTCGATTGTCCACTGCTCCCAGGGGCAGCGGCAGGCCGCGACGTAAAAGATGCATCAAGTCCAGGAAGTTGGCTTTCACCCGTGGACCATAGACCAGGGGCGGACGCAGTATGACCACTTCAAGTCCCGTCCGTTCGCTGATCGCCCGCAGCACCTGCTCGGCCTCCATCTTGGAAACACCATAGGGGTCCTGGGGGGCCAACACATCTTCGACGCGGAATGGCCGGTCAGCGGTTGCCTCCCCATGCACCTTGACAGAACTGAGATAGACGAACCGTCGCACGCCCGCCGCCGCCGCCTGTTCGGCCAGCCGCCGGGTACCCTCCACATTGACCAAACGGAATTCGGCCAGAGGGTCACGGGAACGGTCCTGCATTACATGCACCCGCGCCGCCAGATGCACCACCGCATCGACGCCGAACAGCAGCGGCATCCAATCGGTTTGCGAGCCGATGGGGCCGACCCGGTCGCGGGTGGCGCGCACCACCCGGTCGCCACAGACCTCCAATGAGGTGCATAGAGCCTGACCGACGAACCCATTGGCCCCGGTGACCAGAACAGAACGGCGCTGGCTCATCGTAGACGGTCCAAAGCGCCAGGCAGTTCCGATAGGTGGTCGATCAACAAATTCATAGGTAAGCTTTCCAGGGGTTCCTGAGTATATCCGAAAGAGACCATGACACAGGCGATCCCGGCATTGCGGGCCGCATAGGCGTCATTCTCACTGTCGCCGACCAGCACCGCCCGTTCCGGCACGCCGCCCAGGGCGTTGATGCAGTCGTGGACGTGGCGGCCATCGGGCTTGCGATGGGTCACCTGATCCCCACAAAGCACCACCTCGAAGTACCTGTCGAGATCCAATGCCGCCATCACCGGGGCGCAGGTCAGTGACGGCTTGTTGGTGCAGATGCCGAGTTTCTTCCCCCGTCGTCGCAACTCGTCGAGCATCTCTATGGCCCCGGGAAAAACCACCGTATCAATAATCGGCTCGGCGGCATAGGCGGACAGAAAATCCTGATTCAAGGCGTCGATTTCCGCCTCGGGCAGACTCCCGCCCCCGGCTTCCAGTGCCGCGATCACCAGATCGCGCGCCCCCCTGCCGACCCAGGACTTGACCTCGGTCAGACTCCGCGGCCCCCGGTTACGACGGGCCAGCGCCTTGTTCAGCCCATGACGCACGTCCGGCGCGCTATCGACGAGGGTGCCGTCGAAATCGAACAAAACACAGTCCAGAACCCGCTTGCTCATCATCTTCCGTGAATGGTGGTGGGTATGATTGACCAGGGAACTACCCCGTGCACTCGATGGCGTCAATGGAGCAAAGCCCTTTGCGCCTGCAAGACGAGGGTTTATACCAAACGACCTTGATAACCGATGACCGAAGGTTCCCACGCATGACTCTCGCCGCCTACCTGTTGAATGCCATCCAGGTTCTGGATCGAACTGCCGGTTCCCTGGCCGAGGAAAAAGTGGAAGCGGCGATCGTCGCCATGACCCGCGCCCTGGGGGCCGGTCATCCCATGCTGGTTTGCGGCAACGGCGGCTCGGCGGCCGATGCCATGCATATCACCGGCGAGCTTGTGGGACGGTTCCTGATGGAGCGCCGGGCGTTGAATTGCATTTGCCTGGCCTCCAATCCGGCGGTTCTGACCGCCTGGAGCAACGACTGCGGCTACGATTCGGTGTTTGCCCGCCAGGTGGAAGCCCATGCCCACCCCAAGGGCGTATTGTTCGGGATCAGCACCTCGGGCAACTCGGAAAGCGTCGTTTTGGCCTTTGTCGAAGCCCGCAAGCAGGGCATGACCACGGTCGGACTCACCGGCGAAGGCGGCGGCAGGTTGGCCGGGGTCAGCGACATCCTGCTTGATGTGCCGTCGCGCCATACGCCTGACATCCAACAGGCGCATCTGGGAATCTATCATTACATTTGCGCCGAAATCGAACAGCGGCTCAATCGTTAGCCACCTGCGCACCGTTTCCAGCCGCCGCCGCTTCGAGCACCGTCAGCATCTCCTCGGCCTGCTTCTCCCGGGTATGCAGCGGCGCGGCGGCCAGACTGCGCGCCGCCAGGACCCGGCGAAACGCCGGGTCGGCCAGTTTACGACAGGCGTCGGCCAGCGCCTGTGGGTTTTCCGGGGCCACCCATAGCCCGGCCCCGTCGGCTTCCAGGATTTCGCTGGCCTCGCCCCGCGGCAGCGCCATCAGGATGGGCAGCCCCATGCCCATGGCCTCGAACATTTTCGACGGAATAACCTCGGCGAATACCGGCGTATTGCGCAAATGCACCAAGGCCACGTCGCACAGCGACCACACCCGGGGCATGGCCTCCTTGGGCTGCGGCGGCCCGAACACCACATTGGTTAAATGCTTGTGCTGGGCCATTTCCTTCAACATCTCGCGCTCCGCTCCGGCCCCCACCAGCAGAAACCGGAAATCGGGCAGATCCTTGAGCAGCGCCGCCGCCTCCAGCACATTGGTCAGCCCGTGGGCCATGCCATGGGTGCCCACATAGCCGACCACGAATTTATCCAGCAGATCCCATTCCTCGGCCAACGCCTGATCCAGTTCGCGCGGCGCATAGCGTTGCAGGTCGACCCCGTTGCGCACCACGGCGATCTTGTCCGGGTCGATGCCGCGAGCGGTCAGGTTGACCTTGAAGGCCTTTGTCAGTGCCGCCACCGAGGCCGAAGAGCGATACAGATAGAGTTCCAGTTTTTCCATCCAGCGCAGGGCCAGACTGTCTTTCATTGCCCCCACGGCGGTAATGGAGGCGGGCCAGATATCCCCCAGTTCGAACACGAAGGGCACCCGGCGCACCTTGCCCAACGCCCAGCCGGCGACGGCGGAAAAGAATTGCGGCGAGGTGGCGGCGATGACATCCGGACGGGTCTGGAACAGCCCGGCCACGAAGCCGTTGACCATGAAGCTGAGGAAATCCAGCATCCGACGCCCGAACCCGGCATTGGCCGCCATGTAGGTCTTGACCCGCACCACCTTCAGTCCGTCCATATGCTGGATCTGCACCCACTTGTTCTGCCAGCCGTCATAGAGTTTGCCCTGGGGAAAATTGGGCGCGCAGGTGAGAATTGTCACCGAATGGCCGTCGCGCACCCAATACAGCGCCCGCTCATAGACCCGGGTCGCCGCAGCATTGGTTTCGGGCGGGAAATTTTCGGTGAGAAACAGGATTTTCATGGGACCGCCCGTTGGGAATGTAAAAAACGCCGGTGTAAATAGATCAGCGCAACGCCCGAGACGAGACCGGCTCCCGCCAACGCCACCCCCGGGTGAGAAAGGGAAATGACCGCCAGGGCCGTCAGCAGCAGATTGACCAGCAGAACAAGCCCGCTCACCGCCCCATGGGAAAGTCCGCTGCGCACCCCCAGCTGGTAATAATGCTCCCGGTGGGCCTGTAATATATTGTCGCCGCGCAACATTCGTTTGCCAATGGTCAGTGTGGCGTCGGTCAGATAATAGGCCGGTAATATCAGGGCCGCCGCCCAGGCCCCCTCGGCGGCCAGGGTCAGCAACAGACCGCCGAGCAGGAAGCCCAGCGGCACACTGCCCACATCGCCGAGAAAAATCTTTGCCGGTGGACGGTTCCAGACCAGAAAGCCCAAGGCCGCCGCAAGGGCGCTCAAGCCGAGCGGAATCAACGTCGGCTCCAGATCCGCAGAGAGCGCCGCGACGAGGGCAATGCCGCCGCCGAGACTGGCCGTCTCGACACCGGTAATGCCGTCGATCCCGTCCATGAAATTATACAGATTGATGAACCAGACCCAGAACAGGGCCGCACCGAGTAGGGCCGCCATGCCCAATGCCGGTGCCCAAAGCAAAAGCGCACCGACCACCGCGAGCAGATGGATTCCCAGCCGCAAAGGGGCCGACAGCCCCCACAAATCATCCGCCCAGGACAGCAAGGCCAGAGCCAGGGCGGCACCGGGCAAGATCCAGCCCCCGGGCAGAGGCGGGAACGACCAACCGACCCCGACCCAGGCGATCAGGAGCACGCCGATCACCGCCAGACCGCCGCCCCGCGGGGTCGGATGATCATGGCTGCTGCGATGATTGGGATGGTCCAGAATCTCCCGCTGACGCAACAGGCGTACCAGCAGCCCGACCGCCAGGGTGCTGGCGGTAAAGATAATCACCAAGAACGGGGCGAGGAAGGTCCAGGACATGACGACTCTTCTACACGGCGGCCTTCGGCCCTGGCAAGGCTGCCGGACGCAGGGTCCAGGAGAACAGCAACCTGTCGCCCGACGCTTTCATCTCCACGATGATCTGCCGGGACGGCAACAGCCGACCCATCTGCGGAGAATAGACACTCTCGGCCAACGCCAGCCGCCCGCCCTTGGCCTGAAAAGTCCAAACCTCTCCATCGGGCAGGGTCAGTAAAAGGTGATCGGCCTCGCGGGTGACCGTGATGTCCGGATGCATATGAAAATGCGCCCGTGCCAGACGACCGTCCAGCTTGCCGTCCAGACGATCGAGACCCTCCAGACGGGCCGGCGTGCCGGTCAGATTCAATATGCGCTGATGACTCACCCCCAGGTGCCGATAGCCGTCGTGACGACCAATGACCCGGGTGCCGTCCCGTTGTCCGCTGACCTTTTGCGGACGCCGCCCCAGACGGAACACCCCATAGACCTCGGCACTGTCCTCATCGTCCAGGCTGAGGGTGCTATGGGCCGCCGTGCCGCGCAGTTTCTGCCGCCAGACCGGGTCCTGATAGGCATAGGTACCGCAATTGACGATCAGCCGCTGTGCCCCCACCGAGACCTCGACCGACAGGGCATCCGCATGGGCATGGGCGGGCAGATCATCGGGACCGCATTTGGCACAATCGAAAAGCACATGAAGCCCCCCTTGTTGCAGCCGGTAGTACCCGGCCTGGGGCAGGGAATCTGGCGTCTTGGGCCGTCCACCACAACGAGCGTCGAGGGCCTCAATCAACGGCCTTGATCCCTCGTCCCCGTCATTGAACAGGGCCAGACCGCCGTCGCCATGGCGGAAAAAGGCCAATGCCGCCGACATCCTGTCAATGCTGTCGGACAGCCAGGAAGGCGAGTCCTCTTCCAATAGCGCCTGCAAATCCATCAGATCCATCAGCACCTGGAGATGATAACTCGGGGATAATTCATAATGACAACCATCGGCCAGAATCTGTCGCGCCAGCTGCTTTTGCAGGGCGGCCAGGGGAATCTCCCGCTGACCCAGGCAGACCGCAGCGGCGGTCAGCGCCTTGAGATTCTTGATCAGGTGATTGCCGCCCACGTCCCATTCGAGCACCCGCGCCAGATGGCGGGCCTGTTGGGCCAGGGCGGTCTCGAAACGGGCTTGAAAATCCGCCGACGCCCCAGCCAGGAGAAACGGCCCGTGGCGCAACCAGGCAACCAGCCGCAGGGACAGGGGGTAGGGATGCCATGCCACGCTGTCCGCCGTGGAATGGTGTGCGATCCAGTCCTCGACCGTCGCCCGTCCCAACTCCGCCGCCGCGTCCGAGCCCTCGGCCTGCAAGTCGGCCAGCCACTCGAAATAATGCAGGGTGAAGCGCCACAGTAGCGACTTGTCCGCCGCCGCCCAATCCACCGGCAGGATGAACGGGTGTGTCTGCCCCAACAGGGTGATCCGACCGCCGAGAAGTGTGACTCCATGCGCCCCGTTGCCGGGCCATAAATCGGGCATAAAGCGCACTATCTGTGGCTCCGCCCCCCGCTCCAGGCGCAGGCGACGATATAAGTCGGTGCGATGCCAGGGACGGCGCAGACGCAGCCACAAACGATGCCAAATCTGTTCCGGGCGCAGATAACGCAAAGTGCGCAGCAACCGTCCCAGATTTTTCATAGCCGCCGCTCCCAGGCCTCGAACACCAGCAAGGCCCAAACCTTCAACGCCACATCCCGGCGGCCCGTCGCCTGCACCGCCAGCAGACGCTGCACGGCCTTGGGGTCCAGACCCAGATCGGCCATCCGGCCCGCGGTGAGTCGCTCGGCGACCATCGGCGCAAGATCCTGGCGCAACCAGACCCCCATCGGCGGATTAAAGCCTCGTTTCGGGGCGTCAACGATATCCGGGGGCAGCAAACGCCTTGCCACGCCACGCAATAGCGACTTCATTCCGTGTTCGACACGAAGTCCGGGGGCGATCTTGCCGACCGCCTCCAGCAGCCGGTGATCCATCAAGGGCAGCCGCAGTTCGAGGGCGTGACGCATGCTCATGGCGTCTCCATAGGCTAACAGATTGCCCGACAGAAAGGACAACAGGTCGGTCTGCTGCATGGCGTCCAGCGGATCATCCGACGGCGCGGTGTCGTAAAGTTCGGCAATGGGGCGGGAGGGCAGGTCGGGCAATCCGAGCAGGTCCCGGCGCTCCCGGGGGTCGAAATATTCCACCCAGGCCGCGTACATCTGGGCATCGGGCAGGTTGGCGGCACTCAGAAATTCCCGTACCCGGCGCAGTCCGTGGCGTCCCGTACTGCTTTCCGGGATCATTTCGGCGGCAGGGCCGATGATTCCCCGACGCAGCCATCCCGGCAGCTTGCGGTAGCGCCGGGCCAGCAGCCCCCCCTTGTAACGCGGATACCCGGCGAACACTTCGTCGCCACCATCGCCGACCAGGGCCACGGTCACATGCTCGCGGGCCTTGCGCGACAAATCGTTGATCAGCAAGGCGGTGGGGTTGCCAAAAGGTTCGCCGAAACCGTCCAGATAGTCATCCAACAGATCGACCAGGGTCGGGCTGGCCCGCAGCTCCACATGCTCACTGCCGATATGTTCCGCCACCCGGCGGGCGTTGCGCCGCTCGTCGTAGGCCGCCTCATCGAAGGTCATGGTGAAGCTGCGCACCGGCGGTGCCCCGATGCGTCGCGCCTCCTCGGCCATCAATGCGGCAATGACCGAGGAATCGATCCCGCCGGAAAGAAAACAGCCGACCGGGACATCGGAGACCAGTCGATCCACCACCGCCTGACGGACCAGCGGCAGGATTTCCTCTACCGCTTCGTCGAAGGAGGGGTGCCGATGACCGTCAAAATTTGGCACCCAATAGGGTGTGATTGCTGTATGGCCGTTTTTCCAGGTCAATAAATGGCCCGGCGGCAACTTGCGAATCCCCCGGTGGATGGTACGCGGCGCAGGGACATAAAGGCAGGCCAGATACTCTGACAAGGCGTCCCGGTCCACCGCCAGTTCGATCCCCGGATGGGCGCGCAGGGCCTGGATCTCGGAGGCGAACGCCAGATGCCCCCCGGTCAGTGGCGCATAAACCAAAGGTTTGATGCCGAGCCGGTCGCGGGCCAGTAACAGAATTTTTTCCTGTTTGTCCCAAAAAGCAAAAGCGAACATACCGACCAATTTGGATAGCGCACCCGCCCCATAGCGGCGCAACAGGTTGAGGAGGACTTCGGTATCGCTGTCGGAGCGGAAAACGTCACCTGCCGCTTGCAGATCCCGACGCAGATCGCGGTAATTGTAGATCTCGCCGTTGAAGGCCAGCACATAGCGCCCACAATCCGAGGCCATGGGTTGCGCCCCGCCGGGACTAAGGTCGATCACCGCCAGCCGCGTATGGGCCAGTCCGAAGCCATCCTCGGACCAGATCCCCCGGGCGTCGGGGCCGCGATGCTGCATCCGTTCGGTAAAAGCGGCCAGGGTCGCGGGGTCGGCACGGGTCGTTCCGGCAATACCGCACATGGCTGGGGCCGCTCACCTGTTGGGTTATCGAAATAGATTGTACTTCAAGATACAATAAATGGCCCGCACCCCGTCTTTCCAGCCAATCTTTTTGCCCTCTTCGTAGGTCCGGCCATAATAGCTGATGCCGACCTCGTAGATACGCGGACGCGGTTTCAGGTGGGCAATCTTGGCGGTCACCTCCGGCTCGATGCCGAAGCGGTTCTCTTGGATGATGATCTGTCGCAAGGTTGTTGCTCGATAAACCTTATAGCAGGTTTCCATGTCGGACAGGGTCATGTCGGTCATCATGTTGGACAGCAGGGTCAGAAACCGATTGCCCACCGTATGCCAAAAATACAGTACACGGACCACACTGCCGCCCCGGAAACGGGAGCCATAAACCACATCGGCCCGGTCATCGATAATCGGGGCCAACAACTTCGGATATTCCGCCGGGTCGTATTCCAAATCGGCGTCCTGTACCAGGATGATATCGCCGGTCGCCGCGCTGTAGCCGGTGCGCAGGGCCGCCCCCTTGCCCTGGTTGCGGTCATGGGTGAGGACCCGGATGCGCTGATCCGCCGCAGCCAGCTTCTCTGCGATCGCGCGCGAGTTGTCCCGCGAGGAATCATCGACGATGACCAATTCCATTTCCATTCCCAGGGTATCCGACCCGAGAACCCGATCAACCAAGGCTTCAAGTGTTGCTTCTTCGTTGAAGCAAGGAATGACGATGGACAGTTTTGAAAGGGCTGTATGGGACATCAATTTCTTGTCTAAGAGTTGCCGGGCGAAGTGGCAGGAAAATATCACACTCGGCTGCACAGTACAGACCTATCCTGAAACCGAGTGAAATTTGCTTTAAAAGCTATTCCCATGCCATGGCGAGTTGGTTAGTATCGCCGCGCAATCGAAGGTGATCCAAGGAATGGCAACAAGAGGAGCGCCTTCCATGTCAGTTACCCCTATCGACCCGGTCAGCGACCAGGAAAAAATGAGTTGGCCCGATCAGGCCATCGTACCGCTGGAAAGGCCGTTCGTGGATGACCGGGGAGCCATCCAGCCGCTGGTCGATCGGATGATGAAAAGCGCGGTGCTCATCGACTCCAAGGCAGGTGCCCTGCGCGCCAACCACTACCACAAGACCGATTGGCATTATTGCTACGTCCTGTCCGGGACCATCGAATATTACCATCGCCCGACCGGCAGTACCGAAGACCCCGAACTGCTGTTGGTCCAAGCAGGACAGATGGTCTTCACCCCGCCGATGGTCGATCATGGCATGAAATTCCCGGTCGACACGACCTTCCTCACCCTGTCCCGCAACCCCCGCGACCAGGCGACCTACGAGGCCGACGTGGTGCGGGTGGACATGCTCGACGACGCGGGGAGCATTTCCTGGCGACCGGACGACGATTCCTAGACCCATGACCATTGCCTGTCATCGCCGAACCACGTGCCGTCTTTGCGGTCGTTCGAACCTGAGCGAGGTCCTCTCCCTGGCCCCGACGCCGCCGGCCAATGCCTTTGTGTCCCGGGCCCATCTGGGCAAACCACAGCCGACTTTTCCACTCGATGTGTTTTTCTGCGAGGATTGCCATCACGTCCAGTTGCTCGACGTGGTTGATCCGGCGGTCCTGTTCGAGGACTATGTTTACGTTTCCGGCACCTCGCCGGTGTTCGTCAAGCACTTCGAGGATTATGCCGCCTTCGTCATCGAACGCTACGCCCCGGCTCCCGGATCGCTGGTGTTCGATATCGGCTCCAATGACGGCACCTTGCTGAAAGCCTTCAAGGCCAAGGGATATACGACGCTCGGCATTGACCCGGCCCGCGACATCGCGGCGCAGGCGACGGCGGCGGGAATCGAGACCATCTGCGGCTTCTTTTCGCCTTCTCAGGCCACGGAAATCCGCCACCACCACGGCCCGGCCAGCGTGATCACCGCCAACAATGTCTTTGCTCATATCGACGACCTGGGTGGGGTCGTGGAGGGCGTACGGACCCTGTTGGCCGATGACGGAGTCTTCGTCTTCGAGGTGTCCTATCTGCTTGATGTGTTCGAAAACACCCTGTTCGATACCATTTACCACGAGCATCTGGCCTACCATGCGGTGGCCCCTCTGGTCCCCTTCATGCAGGCCCACGGCATGGAGCTAATCGGTGCGGAGCGGGTGGCCTCGCATGGTGGATCATTACGTGCCGTGGCGCAAAAATCGGGGGGCAAAAGGCCGCTGTCCTCTTCGGTAGACTCCTTGATGGACCGGGAACGACAAATGGGTCTGGATCGGGCCGCGACCTATCGGGACTTTGGGCAGCGTATCCAGAGCCTGAAGCTCGAACTGTCCGGGCTGCTGCGCCAGAAAAAACACCAAGGACGGACCATTGCCGCCTTCGGGGCTCCGGCCAAGGCGACAACCTTGATGTACCACTTCGCGATCGGGCCGGACGTCATCGACTTCATCGTCGACGACAGTCCCCTCAAGCAGGGACTCTATTCACCGGGGATGCACATTCCGGTCGTGCCTTCGACGGCGATATACGATAGAAAGCCCGACGACATCGTGATCCTCGCCTGGAACTTCGCCCAGCCGATCATGGACAAGCACAAAGCCTTCCGAGAGTCCGGGGGTCAATTCATCGTCCCTCTGCCGACTGTCGCCGTATATTGATCACACAAGAGAAAATGGAACCCCATGTCCGACTTCCTGCTCAAATCCGATATCGATGAGATCTGCCAGCGCCTGACCGAGGCGGCCCAGGATTTCTCCGGCAAGACCGTGCTGCTGACGGGAGCCCGCGGGTTCCTCGGGCGATATTTCATGGAGATTTTCTCCCGATTGAACGAAACCGTGCTCGAAAAGCCGGTGAAGCTGGTCGCTCTGGACAATCTGATCACGGCGGGCAAGGAAGGGGCCGAAATCCCCGAGATGGCCAACGTTACCTTCGTCAACCACGATGTGATCCAGCCTTTCGAGTGGGAGGGGCCTTTGGATTATGTCATCCATGCCGCCGGGATCGCCTCGCCGTTCTATTACCGCGCCTACCCTCTGCAAACCCTGGAGGTCGCCATCACCGGCACCCGGCTGATGCTCGAACTGGCCGACCGGCACGGGGCACGATTCACGTTCTTCTCCTCCAGTGAAATATATGGCGACCCGGACCCGAAACATGTGCCGATGGCCGAAAGCTATCGCGGCAATGTTTCCTGTCAGGGGCCGCGTGCCTGCTACGACGAAAGCAAGCGGGTCGGCGAAACCCTGTGCTACATCTATCACACCACCAACGGCACCAAAACCAACACCATCCGCCCGTTCAACGTCTTCGGGCCGGGGATGCAGGAAACCGATTACCGGGTACTGCCCAATTTCGCCAGCCGCATCAAGGCGGGACTGCCGCTGAACGTGTATGGCAGCGGCAACCAGACCCGGACCTTCTGCTACATTACCGACGCCATGGTCGGCTTCATGCTGGTGATTCTCAAAGGGGTGCCCGGCGAGGCCTACAACATCGGCAATCCGAAACCGGAAATCTCCATGGTCGATCTGGTCAAACGGATTGAAACCTTGTCGAAAAAGCCGGTCAGCTACAACATCGTCGAATACCCCGACAGCTACCCGGCCGATGAACCGAACCGGCGCGCCCCGGACATCCGCAAGGCCCGGCTGCAACTCGACTACGAACCCTCGGTCAAGCTGGATGAAGGCCTGAAACGGTTCTTCGACTGGTCGGATGGCATCTATACCGGCGAACAATAACCCACCGCTACGGCTCGGACTGATCGGGGCCGGGCGCTGGGGACGGGTCTTCATCCGCACCCTGGCGCGGCTGGCGGGACTGACGTTGACGCGGCTGGCCAGCGGCAACCCGGAAAGCCGGACACTGGTGCCGGAAACCTGCCAAATCAGCGACAATTGGCACGAAGTCGCGAGGGCGACGGATCTGGACGGCCTCATCATCGCCACGCCGCCGGACCTGCATGCCCCGATGGCCCGCGCCGCCCTGGCCGTCGGCACCCCGGTCCTGATCGAGAAGCCGCTGACCCTCAACGTCGCCGAAGCTCTGTCCCTGCTGCAATACGCCCAACAACAGCCCCATGCCATCGTGCAGGTGGACCATATTCATCTGGCCCATCCCGCCTATCGCCGCCTGAAGCAGCGCTGCGAGAGCGGGGGAGCGATCCGCGCGATTCACGGACAGGCCGGAGCCTGGGGACCCTTTCGCCCGGACACCTCTGTGCTCTGGGACTGGGGGCCGCATGACGTCGCCCTGTGCCTCGACCTGCTGGGACAAAAACCCACCTCGGTCCGCGCCCGGATCGTCGAAACACGGGACACGGAAGCGGGCCCGGGCCAGTCGGTCAGGCTCGACTTGACGTTTCCCGGGGGTGTCACGGCTCATCTGGAACTCAGCAACCTGAGGCCCGAAAAAAGGCGTTCCCTGACCGTCGAACGGGACGAGGACACCCTGATTTACGATGCTGTGGGTCCCCGGCCCCTGGTTTCGCGGACCCCGACCGGGGCCTTTCCCGAACCCGACCTGCCGGAGATCCTGCCTCTGGATCAGGTGGTTCTGGATTTCGCGGCGGCAATCCGAAAAGGGGGGACCGACCTGGCCTCCCTGAAGCTCGCCGTTGATGTGGTAAAGGTGCTCGGGGATGGCGAGAGGGACCTCAATAGCAATTGAACAAGCCTGGCATCCCGACTAGACTGCCGCCACTTTAGCCCGCGTTTCCGCCACTTCAGTTGTTGTCCCATTGCCCCAGAGTCTTGCATCGGTGTCGGAAAACGACGAAATCATCATTCTCACCGCGATTTATGATGATTGGGAATCCGTGTTGGCTCTGATCGACAGCCTGGACGAAGTACTCGGGGCCGCAGCGATGAAGGCCAAAATCGTGATCGTCGATGACGGATCACCGCATTTCGCCGACACCGCGGCCTTTGCCGCCTTGAACCTGCATCATATTTCGGAAATTCGTCTGGTGACCCTGCTGCGGAACATGGGTAACCAGCGGGCTCAGGCCATTGGGCTTGGCTACATCGCCAATGAAATGCCCGGATACCTGACGGTTTTGATGGATTCCGACTTCGAGGACCCGCCCCATTATGTGCCGCAATTGGTCGCCGAGGCGCGTCAACTGGGGACCTCCATCGTATTCGCCGAACGGACCCAGCGTTCGGAAAGCCGTTCTTTCAAGATGTTTTACGCGGTCTATAAGTGGCTCTACAAGCTGTTGACCGGGCTGCCCATTTCCATCGGCAACTTCAGTGCCATTCCGGCGCGGCTGGTCAAGCGGGTGGCGGGAATCTCGGAAATCAGCAGCCATTTCCCAGCCGGAATCATGCGGGCCCGGGTGCCCCTCGCGACCCTGCCGTCGAGCCGGGGGAAGCGGCGTTTCGGGCAATCGAAGATGGCCTTCGTCCGCCTGTTGATCCATGGCCTGAGCGGCTTGGCCGTTCATGCGGACATCGTGGTCGTGCGCATGCTCCTGGGCATATTGATTTTCGGCCTGATCCTAACCCTGAGCATGGGCGGCATTATCCTGCTCCGATTGTTCACGGATCTGTTTATCCTGGGCTGGACGTCACAAATTCTGACCTTGTTGGGCAGTATTTTGTTCCAGTTGTTGGTGGCCGCCATTCTGATGGTGTTTTTGATCCTTTCCGGTCGCATGCATCGGATGATCATCCCGATCATTGATTACGCGAAGTTCGTCATGGAAACCGAGACCCTTTATCCCGCCCACAACGACACCGCTTCCGATGAGCACTAATCCCGGCTTCCGGCTCTTTTTGTCTACCGCCTTCCTGGGCGTGCTGGCTTGTCTGTTGTTGATGGGTCTACGGATCGATTCATCCTTCTCCACCCGCGAGCCGCTGCAATTGATCACCAGCGGTTGGGAACAACAGCCCCTCTACGACATCTGGCGGGCGGTCAAGGGAATGCCCCTCTACACGGACGTGACGCGCATCCCCTATGCCATCGCTTTTTATAATTGGGGTTTCTACGCCTTCTACGGGGAGCTCACGGCTCTCGGGCTGCGCCTTCTCGATCTGGGCGATGCCTGGCTGCCGACCGTGGCCCGGTTCATTACCCTGGCGGGGTGCCTGTTCGGCGTGGGGTGGACGACCTCTTTGTTACGGCGTACGGGGGACGGATCGGAACCCACTCCGCTCGGGCTTGCCCTGCCCTTTGCCTTGTTGCTGTTTTTCGGCCCGCTGGTCGGTTTCTGGGGGTTCACCGTGCGCCCGGATATCTGGGCCATGGCTCTGGAAATCCTGGGCTTGTTGCTTTTCTGGCGCAACCTGCCCCGGCGACCGCTGGTCGCCGTGGGCATGGCGGCGTTGCTGTTTTATGGGGCCTGGTCTTTCAAGCATGTCAATGTCACTGCGACGGTGACCGTTGCCCTCTACCTGCTGGCCACGCGACGCTGGGGTCTGGCAATGCTGTTTTCCGCCCTGTTGTTCGGTGCCTATGGCCTGACCTTCGTCATAGGCGGGCCGCTCTATTTCAGTTCCCTGTTTCAAACCGCCCAGGTCAGTTGGAATTTGGCCGGGACTGTTCATATCTTTGTCAATTGGATGGTCAAGGCCACGCCGGTCCTCCTGCCCTTGGCCGCCCTGTTGCTGCTTTATGTCCGCGATGCCGGTTTCCGGCGCGACCTGCACCGGGCACCCTCCAGCCTGTTTTTGGGGATCGGCGTTTTCGTCTCGTTCCTGTTCATGCTGCCGGGCACCGCCAAGGAGGGTGCGGCGGAAAACTACTATTTCATGCCCATGTTCTTCCTGCTGGCCGCGACGCATCATGCGCTGGTCCTGGCTTTGCAGTCAGACGGCCCCTGGCGGCGCCTGCCGTTGCATTTCGGAGCGGCAGGGTGGTCGGCCAATATCGCCGCCATCGGACTGGTCCTGGGCGGCGTGCAGGGCGTGATTTCGGTCGATGACCAACACCAGCTCAATAGCCGATACAAAGCCTGCATTGCCGACCTGCCGAAGCCGACATTGACCGATACGCAGTATCTGTCGCTGCCCTGGATGAACCTTTCCGAGCAGGCCTTTATTCTCAACTACAATTATCCGCTCCAGCGGGCCGCCGGAGTTCCGTTCGAGCGGGGCGGCATCGGCGGCCTGGTCGAGGAGGGATATTTTGCCTCCATCGCCCTGTCCCACGACGGGGACAGCCACGACGGAGGGCGGCTGACGCACTACACGCGCCAGCCGCTCCCCTGCGCGGGACTGACTCTGTGGCTCAAAAACAATTCGGCGGGTTAGACTTCCTGTTTGGCCGCCTGGGGGGAAGTCTCCTCCGCCCGCACGCCGATTTTCATGCTCTGGCGCCAGCGGCGCAGGGCGAATTTGGTCGCCACCAGGAAGCGCTGCAATTTGATCTCGAAGCAATAGTCGTAGAAGCTGTGATTGAACCTCCAGCGGGCCACCGGATGGTAGAGCATGAAGCAAAACCGAAGGAGCGGTGAGTTGCCGAATTTGTAGCCCACGTTCTTGTTGTGGAAGTAGGAGACGAAATTGACCGCCTGCAACCAGCCAATCTTATCCTTTGCCGCCCAGCCCTGGTAATGCTGGAGCCATTTGTCGAAGTCCATGTAGGCCCATTCCTCAAGAGTCTGGGGCTCCTTGAACCCCTCGGCCAGGGCATCATGGTAAAACGGCGTGCCGATGATCGGCATGAAGTTGAAAATCAGGCAATAGGCATGGGGGTTGACCGCCTCCAGATCGGCGGCAAACTTGAGACTGTCCTTGATTTCCGCCTCGGATTCCCCAGGAAAGCCGACGATCAGGGTGTATTTGACCTTGATGTCATAGTTTGCCAGCCGCTCATTGACCACACGCATCTCTTCCAGGGTCTCGCCCTTGCTGAGGGCTTTCAGGACCCGCTCGTTGCCGCTTTCGATCCCGACCTCCAGGGAATGACAGCCCGAGCGCCACAGCAGGTCCCACTCCTCGTCGGTCAGTTTCGACAAGGTGTCGGCCCGAATCCCCAGGGTGGACCATTTGAGGTCCCGACCGAATTCGGCCAATCCATTGAGAATACTGATAAACCGCTTTTTGCTGCCGGGAAAATAGTCGTCCTGGAAATACACCATGCGGACGCCGTAGCGGTCATAGAGCTCCCGCACCTTCTTGATTACCACCTCGGCGGAATAGCCCCGCCAACGCCCCTCATTGATCACCGGGTCGGAACAGAACTTGCAGCGAAACGGGCAGCCTCGCGAGGTATTGAGCGTCGCCGAGCGAAAATTCCCATCCACATGAAAGACGTTGTATTTATCCAACTGGAGCAGTTCGTAGGGAATGGGGGGCAGGGCGTCCATGTCGCGGATCACATCGGCCGAGCCGTTCTTGCGCACATAGATGTAACTGTCTTTTTTCCCGACAGCCTGCCGTTCGAGTTGACCCGCCGTGGAGACAAGATCGGCATCGCCGGTTTTATAGACCAGGCCCCGCAGATCCTCCAGCGACTGACCATCACGCAGGCGCTCGAACAGTTCACAGAACACATACTCGCCGTCCCCGACCACCACATAGTCGACCAGTTCGTGGGAGGCCGTCTGCTCGGGCACCAATGTTGCATGGATACCGCCCCAACACACCGGAATCCGCGGGTATTTCTCTTTCAGGAGGCGGGAAACCTTGAGCGCGTACTTGATCTGCTCGCCGGTGATGGCGGTCACTCCGAAAACCACGGTTTCCGGCCCCACGGCGCGCGCCAGATCGCCCTCGAAATCATCCGAAACCCGCTGGTCGACGAGCACGGTATCGTACCCTTTGGAAACCGGAACCGAAGCCACTGCCAACAAGGATTCAGGATAGCGCAGAGACATTTCGTCCCAGCTCCCGGTGTAGGGTTGAATTAGGACGATCTCTGCCATGGTGTGCATAACCCTCAGAAAATATTTTCGTGAATACCCGACACCTTGCCATCAAGACGAAATCGCCCCCGGGCAAAGGCACTTTGCGCGCTGCTGCACCCTACATATAGGGAGCCCTGTTTTCAACGAAAAGACCCCATCTCTCTAAAGGGGCCGGGATCTTGCGGTTTTAGAGGCCTGACGCTATAACCCAGTGCTTGATTAAGAGGTCCCCCTACCCGGTTGGCCATCCCGCCCTCTTCTTGTTCCTCGCTGAAGGTAGTCAAATTTATGACGTTTCATGCTTTCCGTCTGGGGCACCTGTTCGGTTTTTTGGCCGCGTCATCCGTTCCCCTGGCCATGTTTGCCACCAAAGGGCTCGCCCCTGTATTCGTCGCAGCGGTGATTTTCGGTCTGGCCTTCCTGCTGCTGGAAAAATCCCCGCTGCCACGACCGGACTGGGCGACGGGTTTGACGGCGCTGGCCTTTGTGTTGTGGGCGGCGCTCAGTTTGAGCTGGTCCGTGTCGCCCGCAGAAGGGATCCGCTATCTCCCGGTCCTGAGTGCGATGTTTGTCGGCGGATTTTTCCTGGTGGGCGTGGTGTCGAATGCCGATGCAGACAATCGGCGGCTCATTGACCGATACGTGGTTTTTGGCGTCCTGGCCGGATTGGTGATTCTGGCGATCGAGATCTGGTCGCCTCTTGTTTTGACCACGTTCTTCCGGCGCCTGCTGCTCGGTGAAAACGTCATCTACAATTACACGGCGGCCAATTTTTACAAAGCGGGCGCCTGTGTTGCCGCGGTCATGCTGTGGCCCGCGCTGGCCGCCCTGTGGCGGGCCGGACGGACGAGCGTGATGGCCTTGTTCGGTCTTTTCGCGGGCGGCGTGATTTGGGCGAGTGACAGTGGGGCCGCCTTCCTGGGGCTGGCTGCCGGAGCCGCCTCCCTGGCGATTTTCCTGGTCTGCCCCAAATGGGCCGGTCGTCTGTTTGCCGCCGGGCTCACTCTGGGCATTCTCGCGATGCCAACCCTGCCGCCGCTGCTGCCCGATCCGGGTCAATTGGAAGTCGACCATCCGGGACTTCCCAATGCCGTATATCCACGCATTTTTATCTGGAAATCCGCTGTTGATTATATCGAGCAGGCTCCGATTGTGGGTCTCGGGCTGAACACCTCGCGAACCCTTTCCTCCTCCGAGTCCAAGGTCACCTTCACTATTCCGGGAACGGCACAAAGCCGGCAGACGGAAGCGATTCCCCTTCACCCCCACAATGCCGCCCTGCAAATCTGGCTTGAGCTCGGGGTTTTTGGAGCCGTGCTGATATCAGGTTTCGTGATCGCGCTCATCGGGCGCATCCAGCGGGAAGTTTCGGTTTTCCAGCGCGGATTCGACATCGGCGCGCTGATGACCGGTCTGGTCATCTGGCTGCTGGCCTATAGCACTTGGTCAAGCTGGTGGCAGGGAACGCTTTGGATTTGTGCCGCCTGCCTCGCCGCCGGCACCTCCAGACGACCAACCGGCAGCAAGACGAACTGAATTCGATGGGTCCCCGAATGACACCGAAAAACAGGCCTCTGATCGCAGGAATTTTTTGGCTATGGGTGATCCTGGCCGTGGCCGCCTATCTCGCCCAATTTGGTGAGCTCGCCGGACCCATCCTCCGCGCCTTGAGGGGCACATGAGCGCCCTGCTTGCCCTCTCCTTGCAGGTATTGAGTTGCCTGGGATGGGGCGCCGGGCTGCTGCGCCTGCTCGGATTGACACGATGTACGGCACCGGGAACGCGCGGCATTCTTTCGTTCGCTCTGGGCGTCGGTCTCCTGGGGTGGCTGGTTTTTTTCCTCGGACTGGCGGGAATGCTCACGCCCGGTTGGCTGGCCGCCCTGCTTCTAATCGGTGCCGCCGGGTTGCCGTTCCTGGATTGGCGCGCCCTCGCCGCCACGGACAAGCTCGATTCCTGGGGCTGGACCCTTGTTGTATTGATCGGGGGGGTGCTGTTTCTGGATTTGGCGGAGGCTCTTTCACCGCCAGCCGATGCCGATACCCTGGCCTATCACTTCAACGCCCCGAAGCTGTTTCTCGAGCGGGGGAGCCTGTTGTTCATTCTGCGCCCGCTCGACGGGGCCATTCCCTACCTCACCCAGATGACCTTTTTGCCGGTCCTCGCCCTGGGGGGGGAACGGGCCATGACTCTTTGGACCATGGCTACCGGATGGGCCGCCGGAGCCCTGGTCTACATTCTGGTGCGGGAGGTGCTGACGCGCAACTGGGGGCTGGCACTGGCGCTGATCTTTCTGACCCTTCCAGCGGTGATTTACGGGGCCGGAACCGGTCAGGTGGAAGTCAGGATGACGCTATTTGCCCTACTTTCCGGTTGGGCTGTCGCCCGAGCCTTGTCCACCGGCAATCCGCGCTTTGCCCTGCTGGCCGGGCTGGCAACGGGATTTTATATTGGCTCCAAATATATCGGTTTGTTGTTTGCCGCCGTTTGCGGCATTGCCCTTTTGATGCAAAAACGCTGGTTTTTGCACGGATTGTTGTTCGGACTGGCAGCCCTGGCAATGGGGTCCCAGTGGTATGTCTGGAACGCCGTCCACACGGGTGATCCCTTTTTCCCCATGCTGTTTCAGTGGCTGGGCCGCGACGATCTGGTCCTCTGGACGCAGGCGCAGAACGACTTTTTCGGTCAGAACTTTCTGAAAAACGAGCGCGTGTTCGACCGCACCCCGCTCAATTTCCTGCTCTATCCTTTCCTGGTCACCCTGGACGCCCCGGCGGCGACCGAAGGCCGTCGCATCGGCCTTGGCCCCTTCGGGCTGGTCCTGTTGCCGTTCGCCCTGGCCGGGGTCTGGGCTTTCCGGGCGCGGCTGCGGAACAGTGCCGTCAGCACCTACGCCCTTTTGGCGCTGCTGTTTTATGTCTTATGGTTTTTCAGTGGCCCCTCGCAGCGGGTCCGCCATCTCCTGACAGTCTTTCCGTTTCTGATGATCTGTTTTACCGTCGCCGCCGTGCGCTTTACCGACACCCGGCAACTTCGGGCTCCCCTGTTGGCTGCCATGGTCGCGGTCATCGCGCTGCAATTTGCCGGAGCCACTGTCTTCGGCTTGAAATATGTGCGTTATGTCTTGGGCTCGGAGACTCGAGAGGCCTATCTGACGCGCAGCCTGTCGGGCTATTCCGTGGTGCCCTGGATCAACGCCCATTTATCAAAGTCCGATCTGCTGTTCCATTCGGAGCGGCAAATCATGTACTATCTGGACATCCCCAACCTGTTCGTCTCTCCCTATACGCAGGGGGTCGTCGATCTCGCGCCGACCGCCAAGGAGCCGCAGGAGTTCCTTGATGCCTTGCATACCCTCGGGGTGACCCATCTGTTACTGCCCGCCGATCAATGGAAACAATGGCGGTCGGGGGGGGAACGCCAATGGGACAACTGTTTCCACAGTCTCAAGACCTTCGAGGTGGAAAAGTTCCAGTCCCGCACCCTCAGCGCGCTGGCCCCGAGCCGGTTTCTGTTCGAGCTGATCGCGGTGGCGGATGGAGCCTGCGGCTTATCGCGCCCGGATCAGCCGCCAGGGGAGTCGCAGAAGCGTCCCTAGCGCCGCCAGATACTCCCCCCGTGCCCGATAGGCGGCCAGGGCCTCCAGGTGCACCGCCAGCACTCGAAACAGCAAGTGGCTCAGAACGGCACCACGCTTTTTCAGCGCCGGGACGTAGCGCCGGGCCACTTCCAGGGTACAGGACAGCCGTCGCTGGGTATTGCTCATGATGCTGCCCGGGGTGATGTGGTAGCGCGACAGCGGCTCATCGAACACCAGGAACGGCGTTCCCGGCTCCTTCAACACATTGAGCCACAGTTCGAAATCCTGGGCGTTGGGCAATGTGACATCGAAGCCGCCCACCGCCCGCACCGCGTCGGTACGGGCGAGCACGGTGCAGGTGTCGATGTAGCCCTTGCGATAGAGGGTGACATAGGGATCGCGCGGCTCATTGAAGCGGGTTGCGCAGTCGTTCAGCATCTCCCGCGCCCCCTCGACGATCCAGCCGTTATGGGCCACCAGCACATGATTTCCGGCATTCATGTGATAGAGGCTGCGCTCCAGTTTGGTCGGCAACCATTCGTCGTCGGCGTCGAGGAAGGCCAGCACCGCCCCGGTCGCCTCGGCAATGGCCCGATTGCGCGCCGCCCCGGCCCCGGCGTTGTCCTGGCGGATCAGCTTCAGCGGAAGGGGAGCCAGCAGGTCCCGACAAGCCTCGGTGGCGGCGAAGGTCCCGTCGTCGGAACCGTCGTCGACTACCACCACCTCCCCCGGTGCGACGGTCTGCGCGGCGACCCCTTCCAGAGCCCGCCGTATATGCGTCGCGGCCCGGTAGGCCGGGATGATGACACTGACATCGACCCCCTCATACATCGGCCAGATCCTCGATCCGGTCGCCCTCGCCGTGCAGGCGCACCGCCAGTTCCAGCATGGCCAGGCTATAGACCCGGAAGCCGTGGCGCGCCGGGTCGGCCAGCAGGCGCTCGATACCGGCTTTGGTCCACCAGCCGCGCTCCAGGGTCGCCGGACGGGTCAGCAGCCGTCGCAGGGGCTCCGCCAATCCCGCCTCCAGCCAGGCCGGAACCGGTGAGGCGAATCCCTGCTTCGGAGCGCGCAGCAACGCCTCGGGCAGATAACGGGCGGCCATGCGCCGTTCCAGCGCCTTCTGTTCGCCCCCCGGCGTGCGCACCTCGGGCGACACGGCCAGCGCCGCCTCGACCAGCCGATGATCGAGAAACGGCACCCGTCCCTCGACGCTCACCGCCATGGAGGTTCGGTCGAGCAGATACATCAAATCGTCGGCCAGATAGGTTTGCAGGTCGGCGGCCAGGGCGGCGCTTTGCGGCGGGCCGTCAAAGCGCTCGAAGGCCTCCCGCTGTGCCGCCCCCGGGGGCACCATGCCGTTGCCGATCAAGGCCCGCATCGGGGCCGGAAAATGGCTGATGTGGTCGTGCAGATAGGCCGCCCGGTCGCTGGAATACTTTTCCGCCCGACGCAGCTGAAAGGCGGTCATGGCCGGGGCCAGTGGTTCGATGACCCTGCGCCGCAGCCATCCCGGCAGCTTCAGATACCGTTGCTCCACAGACAGCGGAAAATAGCGCCCATATCCGGCGAACAGTTCGTCGCCGCCACTGCCGTTCAGGGCCACCGTCACATGTTCGGAAAGCGCTTTTTCAATCAGATAGTTGGGCAGCAGGGCGGCATCGAACAGCGGCTCCTCGCCATACCAGGCCAGTTGCGGCAGCAACCGTCCGGCTTCCTGAGCGTCCACGTCGATGACCCGGTGGCGGGTGCCGTAGCGCTCCGCCACCGCCCGCGCCAGGGGCGTTTCGTCATAGGTCGCGCCGGGGAAACGCACAGTGAAGGTATTGACTGGCTGTTCACTCTGTTCCGCCGCCAGGGCGACCATCAAACCGGAATCCAGGCCGCCGGACAGCAACGCCCCGACCGGCACATCGCTACGCAGTTGCAGCCGCACGCTATCGCGCAACAGGTCGATCAGATGAGTTTCAATATCTCGGGGATCTGCGGGAAGATCCATTGCCGCCCGGGGTTGCCAATAGCGCGCCACACTGATTGCACCATCGGCCCCGGCGCGCAACAGATGTCCCGGCGGCAGTTTTCGCACGCCCGCGTACAGGGTTTGCGGGGCCGGGACCCAGCCATGGGCCAGATAGGCCGACACCGCGCTTTCGTCAATGCGTGGCGACAGCAAGCCAGAAGCAAACAGCGGCTTGATTTCGGAGGCGAAAATCAGACCACCGCCGGGAAGTTCGGCCCAATAGAGGGGCTTGACTCCCAAGCGGTCGCGGACCAGCAGCAATTGATGCGGCTGGCGCTCGTACAGGGCTAGACCGTACATGCCGTTGAGTTGATGCACGAACTCATCCCCATGACGTCGGGCCAACGGCAGGATAACCTCCATGTCGCCGCTGGAGCGGTAGGGATAGTCCGGCTCGGAGGCACGCAGTTCCCGGTAATTGTAGATTTCGCCGTTGCCCAGCAGTACCCGATCACCCTTGCCCTCGATCAGCGGCTGCTCGCCGGTCGCCAAGTCAATGATCGCCAGCCGCCGGAACAGGGCCTGGAACCGCCGGTCGTCGGAAACATGTCGACCTTCCCCGTCGGGTCCCCGATGGGCCATCACCCGGGCCATGGCGTCCAGGTCCGCGCTCACCAGGGTCGCTCCACGGGGCAGGAAAAGTCCGGCAATTCCGCACATCTCAGTCCATCACCTCCAGATGCAGGGTCACGGTGCAGGGCAGGCGGCCCTGATGCGCCACATCAATGCGGTGTCCCGGGCGGCTCTGTCCGTAGGCTTCCCATATCCGGGTCTGGTGCAGGGTGATCTTCCGGTCGGCCCGCAGCCGGAAACGCCCATTGAGGAGAACCTCCTCGCCCACCATCCGGACCGGCAACAAGGTGTGCAGCGAACGGACGATTTGATGGCGTCCTCGACCCGAGATGTCGTCACGCAAGGTCATCCGCCGGCCCTCGAACTGCCACGAGCGGGTGATCGTGCCCACGCCGGGCAACCGCCCGAAGCCGTCATGTCTCAAAGAAACCCTGTCTCCCGATAGCTCCAATCGTGGCACCGCACCGCCGATCCGTCGTCGAAACGTCGGATCGTAGTAGGGCTTGTTGGCCGGATAGGGGTCGGCCCCGTCCATGAGCAAGCCATTATGTGCCCGGCCCGAGCGGTAATAAGCAGCCTCGCCGGTCTCGCCGTAGGCCCCGCGTCCCGGGTCGAGGAAAATCCGCTGGTTCCCGTAATGCAGTTCAAACGACCCCAGATCCTGATGTCCATGCCCCGGCATTTGGCTCCAGCCTTCCGGGGCGGCGTGCCATAGACCGCTCCAATCCCCCATATCAGCGCGCAGCCAGCCGTCGGCAGCCAGCGCCGCCGGGTCCGACAGGGGAATATCCAGTCCGGCAAGGCGGTGCCGCTCGGCCGCATCCAGCAGGCCGGTCCAGCCCTGCGTCGTATCGCCGCCCGGCAGCAGTCCGGCAAAAAACGCCGGGGCGGCATCCGGCGAGATATCGCCGATCAAGGGCATCCCGCCGGGCAATGTCAGCGCCGGAATCACCGCCAGCATGCGCCGTGTCACCTGCTCCAGCTTGGCAGACTCGGGCCGCCCATGGGCCAGCGCCGCCAGCCAGCATTCAGCGTAATTGCGCGTCAGCAGCAAATGGTAATGGGACGAGCCCTCGCGCAACACCCCCGAGGGCAGGAGGATACGCTCGGCTTCGCGCAACAGAATTCGGGTCCCCAGTTCCGTCGCCTCCGGGAGGCCCATCTGCAAACCGACCAAATAGAGCCCGCGCCCGTTGTTGCTCAGGTGGTTGCCCGTGTGATGATCGCCGAAATATTCCAGCCGTCCGGCCATCGCCGGGGTGTGGGCGGCCAGCACCTCAAGGGTTCGCGTTCGATCTCCGGGCAGTCCAAACCGTCGGGCAAAACGCAAAATGTTGATGGCCCGCTCTGCCGCCGTGTAGGGGTGCCAGGCCCAGGATTCATCCTCCGCGCCGCGGGCATCGCACCAGGTCCGCCACAGCCGATCCACCCAGGCCGTATCCACGCTGTCTCCGACCCAGGGCAGCCAGGCAAAACGGTGCAGGCCGAGCAGCACCTCCGTATCTTCAAATTCGCGTGTGAACAACGTCTCGTCGTCGCCCACCTCCAGATGCAGCGTTTGACCGGGCAATGGCAGTTTCAGGGGCCGTGTCGGGGCCTGGTCGGGCAGCGAGGCAAGGGAACAATGCGGTACCTCCGGCTTCAGGGGAAGCAGGTCCGTCGCATAGGGGGGGCAGTGGGCTTCGTATCGCGGCTCCCCGGCCTGTCGCCCCAGAACGCGCCCGACCATCCAGCGCCGGAGCACCGGGTCGGCGAGCAGTTGGCGGAGTTTTCGGCGCAGCCCTTGGAGCAAGATGAACACCCGGAATATAAAAAGCCAGTAGCGGGAAACCGGGGCAATGGTTATACAAACCGCCATGAGCGTTCCAGACAAATCCGAACCGACCAAGGCCGACATCCAGAGTTTCTGGAAATCCCTCTACGATTCCCTTTACGAGGACGTGGACCGGGATCTGTCGAAACAAGGCCTACTCGATGGCCTCAACGCTCTGGAGGACATGTTCCGTTACCGCCGTCATCTGGCGGTGGTGGAAATGCCGTTGTCTGATTTAAAGGGAAAAAAGGTGCTGGAGATCGGCCCCGGCGCGGGAGGTCATTCGGCGCTGTTCGCCAAATACGGGGCGCATATGACGTCGGTGGATCTGACCTTCCACCGGGCCAGGGCGACCCAGGCTAAGTTCGACCTGCTCGGCAACACGGCCGAGCAATGCCGGGCCTTGCAATCGGATGCGGAAAACCTGCCGTTCGCCGATGACAGCTTCGATATCGTCTATTCCAATGGCGTGCTGCATCACACCTTGGACACCGAAAAATCCATGGACGAGGTACTGCGTGTGCTCAAGCCCGGGGGACGGGCGGTGATCCTGCTCTACTGCAAAAGCTCCTGGCACTACTGGATCAACATGGTGCTGGCCGAGGGGCTGTTGCGCGGGCGGATGTTCAAGGACCGCAACTGGTTGGGCAAGGCCACCGAATGGGGCGGCAAAAATGCCCAGACGGTGGAAAACCCCATCACCCGCTGCTACACGGCGGGCGGAATCCGGCAATTGTTTGCCAAATTCAATGATCTCACCCTGCGCAAGGGGGAGTTCTATTTCTACCTGATCCCCAAGCTTGGGCGGCTGTACCGGCGCTGGCAGATCAAGCGCTACGGCACTCACCCGGGCGGCATTCTGGTCTATGGAACGCCCTGGCCCATCCAGTCGCCGCTGGAACTGTGGCTGGGAAAGATCATGGGCTTTGGTTGGTACATTTCGGCCAGGAAACCGGATCAGCGATAGCCGCCGTAGCCTTCCGGAAACACCCCCGGTTCGGGCAGGCGGTGGTCATCCAGTCCGGCGATGGCGGCGCGGCCCATGGCCAGGATCGCCTCCTCGGCGCTGCCGCCGATATGCGGCGTGACAATCACATTGGGCAGGTGCAGCAACTCATCGTCCCGGGGCGGTTCCTGGGCGAAAACATCGAACGCCGCCCCGGCCAGTCGCCCGTCCAGCAGCATGGCCTTGGCCGCCACCTCGTCGAGCAGGCCGCCGCGCGCCGCATTGATCAGATAGGCCCCGGGCTTCATCAAGGCCAACCGTTCGGCATTAAGTATATTCTCGGTGGAGGGGTCGCGCGGCAGGTGCAAGGTGACGATATCTGACCCGCGCAGCAAATCCTCCAGCCCCATGGGCTCGACCCCGTGCGCGGCATAGAAGTCCGGGAAGTCACGGATGTCGTGGGCCAGCACCCGACAGCCGAAGGCCCGCAGCAGGATGCCCAGATCCTTGCCCGCGTGTCCGCAGCCGACGATGCCGACCGTCCGTTCGGACAGGTGCAACCCCATATGCTGCCGCCAGGTCCCGGCCAGCACCTCGCGGTTGGCCGCCTGCACGTGGCGCAACAGGGCAATGGCCAGGGCGATGGTCAGTTCGGCCACCGAGCGCTTGTTGACGCCGCCGGTCCAGCCCAGCTTGATTCCCCGCTCGGCCATCGCCGTTAAGTCCAGCATGTCGAACCCGACGCCGTATTTGGACAGCACCCGCAATTCCGGCAACGCCGCGAACACCGCGCCGGTCATTTTCTCCAGCGCCGTGATCGCCCGGTCATGGCCACGCAGGAAGTCAATCAGGCTTTCCCCGTCGAGGGACAGACCGGCATCGTTGAACGTCACTTGTGAGTAGCGCGCCAGAAGTTCGGCCCGCAAAACCGGATGGCGGGAAAACGATCGGGAAGTGACGGCGATGCGAGTCATGAGGGCGTTTTCTCCTCAAGGGGTTCGGCATCCTCGGGTTTCGGTAGGGACCATCGCTCGATCAGTCGCTGCCCGAATTCGATGCTTGGATGTTCAATGACGAAATAGATCACACTGGAAACGCCGAAGATCAGCAGCGCGGTCACGGCAAGGGAAACCGGAAACGGCACCGCCGCCACAAAACCGACCGCGACCAGTCCGTGAACCAATACATGGCCCAGCGGCACATGGAACAGATAGATCGAATAGCTGACCATCCCCACGAAGGCCAACGGACGCCAGCGGATTCGAAAAACAAAATGGATCAACGTGAAAAGCAAAACGGCCGCCGCCCAGGGACCGAATTCCCGGGTCCAGGGCTTCTGGAACCGGTCCGGGTCGTGATAGACGGCCAGGGAAACCAGCAGGCCCAGTCCGAGAAAAATTCCGATGGCGATGGCCAGTCGCAGGTCTGCGGCTTTTCCTTCCCGGTCCCGCTTGCGCAATACCGCACCGCCCAGCATGAGCGACAGGAACATGGGCCAGGCAAAGGGAAACGGAACGTCCGTCGCGGCCCGCACCAGCGCCCCGGCAACCCCGAGCCCGACCATGCCGAGAAAGACCCCTTCTAATCGTTGCCCCCGGTCCAGGATGCCGAAGAAAGCCAGCAGCGTGCAGAGGCCGTAAAACAGCATTTCCACCGCCAGGGTCCAGTAGACCCCCTGCGCATCGGGGACGCCGAGAAACTCTTGCAGCATGGTCACATTGATAATGTAGACCCCGGGCGCAAAGATCGCCGGGCCAATGACAATCGTGACGGCCAGCGAGAGCCAATAGGCGGGGTAGAGCCTGAAAAACCGGCTGATCCAGAAGTTCCGTGTGCGGTTGTCCCGGTATTTCAACAGACTTTGGGGAATCACGTATCCGCTGATGATGAAGAACAGATACACCCCGCCGCGCCCAAAATCGAACCGCACGTCCCATTGATGCAGGGTTTCGAAAATGGGCCAGGGAGTCACTGTCGCCGACAGCAGGGGGTGGTAAAGATGCTGGAACATGACCATCAGCACGGCAATCGCCCGCAGCACGTCGATATGCGCATATCGGGCATTCTTGTGCACGGGCTGGATCATTTCCGTCTCAGTACCGGCCCCACCAGACATCCTGCTTCATCACCGCCTCGACCCGCGCCACGTCCGAGGGACTATCCACCGATACATAGGGCCGGTAGGGAATGGGGGCGATACGCTGCCGGAATCCGTTGTCGCAAATCCGATTCGAGTCACAGGATTCCTTGATCTCCAACGGTGATTCCGGGGTTTCGGTGAACCAGCGCAGAAAGTGCCAGCGGAAGCCGAAAATGCCGCCCACCCGCATCGCTCCCAGATCTTTCGAGAAGCCCCCCTTGGCGTAGGGCACCGGGGCGCGGGAGGTGTAAAGAACATCGCCCGCCATGTCGGAGACGATCTTCACAATATCCGGGTTGAGAAAGGTTTCTTCATCCTGGATCGGCACCGCCAGCATGGTACCCTTCACCGTCGGATCGTCGGAGAAGGGTTTGAGCACCGCCTCGATCACATCGGGGCCGAGCAGCGGTTCGTCCCCTTGAACGCAGACCACAACATCGTCGTCGTCCAGAGACAGACCGCAATTGGCCGCCGCTTCGGCCACCCGATCCAAGGCCCGGGTATGGGTGGCGGCGGTCATCAGCACCGGGTAGCCCTTGGCCTCCGCGAACTGCTTGATTTCAATGTCGCAGGTGGCGAGGAACAGCCCGTCCCATCCCGCGAAAAGTTTCGACCGTTCGAAACAATGTTCGAGCATCGGCCGACCGCAAATGGGATGCAGGGGTTTGCCGGGAAACCGGCTGGCGGCCATGCGCGCCGGGACCACACCGATGGTTTTCATGGGCTTTTCCCTTCTCTGGTCAGGCTTTCTTGCGCCCAATGAGATCGAACAATGCCCCCTCGCGGGCAATGGTCCCCAGCCAGCCGATCTGAGTGATCATCCGCTGATAGGCGGTGCCGGGATCAGTCTTGTCAAACAACGAGTCGGCGGTTTCCCCGCCGGTCCCCAGGATCGCTGGCGAACAGTTTAGGAATTCCACGTTGTTTTCCCTGAACCAGCCCATGGTCTCGTCGATCGAGTGCCAGGTTTCATGCGGATTGTAATACTGATCCTTGATCCAGATGTCGGCCTTGCGTTCATCACGAATACGATTGCGCACCACATAATCTATGCGGTTGCCGAACAGCCCGATCAGCTTGGAGCGGATCCAGGTGGGCAGGCGCGCCGGGCGATTATACAGCCCGACCATGACGATACCGCCCGGTTTGACCTTCTTGACGATATGGGAGAAAGCGCGGCGGGCATCGAAAGTGTGGTGCAGCACTCCGTGGGAGATCACCACGTCGAACGCATTGTCCTTGATCGCCAGGTCGAAAATGTTCATCTGGGCGAAGCTGGACCGTTCCAACTGGTTGCGCCGCTTGTGCTCCATGGCCAGACGCAGACTGCCCAGGGACATATCGATTCCCAGCACATGGTTGTTGTTGAGTTGCAGGAACTGGCTTAACTGCCCGGTGCCGCAGCCGCATTCGAGAACCGTCTTGTTGTAGCCGATGGCCTTCAGCAACTGGGCCGAAAACGGGTTCTGGCTGCCCTTGGAGACCAGTTCGCCGAACTCCTCCAATCCCTCGTAACTGGGAAAGGGGTTCTCTTCGTAGAACGATTTGACCCGGGCCGTGACATCTTCGCCCTCACCGTCCAGGGGCACATAGAGCGAGGGAATCCCCTCGATAAACGGATAAGTCTCCCCACTGCCGACGGCGCGCAGGGCCTCACCGGACAGCTCAAGGCCATCGCCATCGCGACCGCCCGGCTGTTTCAGGCAGGCCAGGATGCGTTCGGAGAAAGCCGGGGTCGTGTCCAACACCATCACTGCCGCTCCTTCAACAACAGGGCATTGCCGACCACCAGCGCATCCATTTCTGTCGCCATGAAGCAGCGATAGGCATCGGACGGTGTACAGACGATCGGTTCGTCGCGCACATTAAAGCTGGTATTGACCAGAACGCCGCAACCGGTCTTGTCCTCGAAGGTCTTAAGCAGCCTGTGAAAGCGGGGATTTGTGTCTTCGTGGACCGTCTGAATGCGGGCCGAGTGGTCCACATGGGTGATGGCGGGAAGGTCGCTGCGGATCACGCCGAGCTTGTCCAAGCCCTGCTTGGCCTCGTCTTCTGGACTCAGGTCTCGCCACAGGTCCCGTTTGACCTGATCGACGAGCAGCATATAGGGGCTGTCTCCTTGATGATCGAAGTAGTCGCCGACCCGTTCGCGCAGCACCGCCGGCGCAAAGGGGCGAAAGCTTTCCCGGTACTTGATCTTCAGGTTCAAGATCTTCTGCATGGCAGAAGAGCGCGGATCGCCAATGATCGAGCGGCAGCCGAGCGCCCGTGGCCCGAATTCCATGCGGCCCTGGAACCAGCCGACGACCTTTTCCTGCGCCAGCAGGTCCGCTACCCGGTCAAACAAGGCGTCATCGGGCAGATCTTCGTAAACAGCCGCATAGCCGTCCAGGGCGGCCTGGATCTCCCGGCGCTCGAAGGACGGACCCAGATAGGCCCCTTTCATGCGGTCGCGTTCCCCGCCACCCAACGCCGGGCGCGGGGCATTGCTCATACAGTGCACCACGCTCAGGGCCGCCCCGAGAGCTCCCCCCGCATCGCCGGAAGCGGGCTGAATCCACATATTATCGAACGGGCTCTCGCGCAGAATGCGCCCGTTGGCCACGCAATTGAGTGCCACGCCGCCACACATTACGAGATTCTGTTGTCCGGTCCGTTCGTGCAGGCTTTTGACCAATTTGAGGATGATTTCCTCAACCACCACTTGTACCGAGCGCGCCAAGTCCATGTCCATCTGGGTCAACGGATCGGCGGTCTGTCGCGGTGGGCGACCGAACAGGTCATGGAACCGGGCGTTGGTCATGGTCAGGCCGGTACCATAATTGAAATAGGACATATCCAGACGGAACGAACCGTCTTCCTTGACGTCAATCAGGTGATCGGTGATTTGCTGAACGTATTTGGGTTCACCATAGGGGGCCAGCCCCATCACCTTGTATTCCCCATCGTTGACCTTGAAACCGAGGTAGTAGGTGAAGGCGGAATAAAGCATTCCCAGGGAATGGGGAAACCGGATTTCCTCAAGCAACGTCAATTCCGTGCCCTTGCCGACACCGATGGTCGTGGTCGCCCATTCACCCACTCCATCCATGACCAGCACCGCCGCCTCGTCGAACGGCGACGGATAGAAGGCGCTGGCGGCATGGGAGTGATGGTGGAAATTGAACAGAATCTGGCTTTCCTTGATGTTCCCCCGATCAAGCCGATTCAATTCCTTGTGCAACAGCCCTTTCTGGAAAATCTTTTCCTTCACCCAGACCGGGATGGCCTTGATGAACGAGGGCAGTCCCCGGGGCGCGTAGGCCAAGTAGGTTTCGAGCAGCCGGTTGAAGGTCAGCAGCGGCTTGTCGTAGAAGCAAACATAGTCCACCTGATCCAGGGTTATGCCCGCCTCGTCCAGGCAATAGGCCACAGCCCGACCCGGGAATCCCTGATCGTGTTTCTGACGGGTGAAGCGTTCTTCCTGAGCCGCCGCCACAATGTCGCCGTCGCGCACCAGAGCGGCGGCGCTGTCATGGTAAAAGGCGGATATGCCAAGCACGTACAAGGACCGTATCCCGCTTAGAAAATGGCGTAAATGAAGGGCGACAGAGCGGTACTCTGGGCGGCGATCAAAAGGCCGCCGAGCAATAGCAGGCCGATGACCAACGGAGCCATCCAGAACTTACGATAGACCTTCATGAATTTGAAAAGCTGACCAAGAAGAGAGAGCATGAAATATGACCATCACAGTGGGAAAAGGGAACCGGGAGCTTCCAATAGCCCCTCAGAACAGGTCGTGCAAGGTCTCGGCATCGGTTTTACGGGTGACCGGCGTCCAGTAACTGGTGTCCTCCGACATGAAAGAGCGCCGCAAAGGGTCCCAGCCAAATAGGCGCATCAGACCACCAAGCGGCACCATGAACAGCCCATAGAACAGACCGAGTAGCAGATGATTGTTGAACCCACCCAACCGATGGGCGAACCCAGCCCAGAGTCGATTAAGCGGCAGCAAGCTGATTGGCAGCAACAACGCCAAAATGAAAAACACACCAGCGCAGACCAAGGCCCAGACGGCCAGCACGTCGAAAAAATACCAGGCTACCCCAGCAATGATCAGGAAGACGGCGACAAAAGTCAGCCCGAAGGCACGGTCGCTTTGACTTATGGGCGCGGCACTCATGACTCATCTCCTGAAACGCTAAGGCCCCACTTTGCCCTCCAAACCGGATCGGCGCAATATATGCCAAAGACCAGCTGCATGGTTTTCAGGGCCTCGTCCGATGATCCATTGGTGATCGGACGGTTTTCCGTAATGGCAGCAGCGAATTCCGCCACTTCGTCGGACCACGAGGGATCTTGATTGTAGCGGACAGTCTCTTCGCGCGGGTCGCCCCGGTCGTCGTCGCCAACCCGAGCCACGGTCAGGGTCTCGGCCCCGTAGCTCTTGGAGCCCGACAGAATGCCCGACAGGGTCACCGAACCTTTGGCCAGGGTGATTTCCAGATTGAACCGGTGCCGCCATTGGGTGGCCGAGGAATGGATCATGGCAACGATGCCGTCGGCGGTACGCATCAGGGCATAGGCGTTGTCTTCCACGTCATGGCCCCAGAAGTCGTTGCCGATGACACTGTAGATCTGGGTAAATTCGCCAGCGAACAGGCGCAGCAGGTCGACCATGTGAATACCCTGATCGAGCAACACGCCACCTCCGGCCAACTCCCGCCGAGTGCGCCAGGAGGTCTGGTTGAAGGTGATCAATTGTGATTTGCCATAGATGCCGCGCAGGTTGATGACCCGCCCCAACTCGCCGGATTGCACCAGCTTCAGAGCATCACGCACCGAGTCATGGTAACGGTGATTGAAGCCGTATTGCAGCCTCAGTCCAGGATGCTTTTTTTCCACCGCGATGACCCGAGCGATGTCGGCCACGTCACGCCCCGGCGGCTTCTCACAGAACACATGCAGACCGCGCTCCAAGCCGCCGATGGTGGCCGCTGGATTGACATCGTTGGACAGGCAGACAAACAGGATATCGAGCTCCGGCTCGGCCTCCAACATCCGTTCGAAGGTTGTGTAGTGGCGCACCCCGTCGTCAAAGGCACCCTCGCCCGGCAGGGTCTGGTCGCAGACGGCAATGGTCCGCATGTTCGGGCGGGCGTCGATGACCTCCCGCCGCCGCTGCCCGACAATGCCGTATCCGGCGATGCCCACGTTCATTCTGCCGCTCACGGTGCCGCTGTCCTGTAGAGGTCTGATACCGCGTCGTTGGCGCGGCCCAGGCGCGGCGATTCATCCGGCCCACCGACGCCCACCCAGCCGCCCGCCTCGTCGGAACGGTAGAAGGCGTTGAGCAGTTCCAGGGTGCTCCGACAATCGTGCCGGTCCACCGGATAGGGTTTTTCGCCGCGCAGATCAGCAACGATGTCGCGATACATTTCCGTATGGCCGTAGCCGTAGACTGCCCCATGGCCCTTGATGCCGACGAAATCTTCCGAGTGGGCGGCGCAGGCCTCGGGATCGGGAGTAAAGATCTGCAATTCGTTGACCGCAATGCCGCCGATCTGGGCCAGCCCCTCGGAGCCGACGATGGACAGCGAGGCCTCGAAATCGTCCGGGCGGGCGGCGGTGGTCACTTCCAGGCTGCCGATGGCCCCGGATTTGTAGTCGAGGGTAGCGACCAGAGCATCCTCCACCTCGATATCGGCCCCCAGGGTGCGCATAGTAGCGTTGATGCGTGCCACTTCGCCGCCCAGATGGCGCAGCAGGTCCACATGATGGATGCCCTGGTTGGTGAGACAACCGCCGTCATGGGAGAAGGTGCCGCGCCAGGGGGCCAAATCATAATATCGCTGCGGTCGGCACCAACGCACCCGCACCGAGACCAGCCGGATGTCGCCCAGTTCCCCCGCCTGCAAAGCCGAGCGTACCCTGGACACTGCCTTGTTGTAGCGGTTCTGGAAGACCGGGAAGATTTTGGCTCCCAGGGCATCGGCCTGTTGATAGGCGGCGGTCATCTGCGACGGACGCATGAACGTCGGTTTCTCGACGATCAAATGCTTGCCGTAACGGTTCAACACGTCGCGGGCATGTTCGTCATGCATCCCCGACGGGGTGATAACGGCCACCAGATCAATCCCTGGAATTTCTGTCAGCATTTGGTGATAGTCGATGAAATGGGGCACGCCGTATTGTTCGGCGTAGGCCCGGGCCTTGTCTTCCACCAGATCGCAGACAGCGGCCAGTTCGACCCCCGCAACGGCGGCGACAGACTGGCAATGGTGACCGGCGATGCGACCGCAGCCGATCAGCGCCACTTTCAAATTGTTTGGGCTCATGGGGTCGGTTTCTTTGGTGTCAAATCGGTGGCTGAGTGCATATCACCGATCAGCAGTCGGTGCCAGAAGGAAGTGTCTGGATCGGCCAGCACATCGTCCCACCGGGCACGCGGCGGTGTCAGTTTTTCCTTGAATCGCGCCACTACCGTCTCGACGGTCGCCGTCGGCACCGACAATCCGGTCGGCAGCACATTGATCGCCACTTGGTCGGGCAGTTGCAGGCGCACCGCTGGAAAGCCCATCAGCACCGCCTCCAACCCGGAAGCTCCGGTGCTGAACAGCACCGCCGCAAGCCCGTCCTGCGCGGCCAGGGGGTCTCCGGTGCGCTGCAATTCTTCTTGTTCCTCGAAGGCCAACGGATACATGGGATGCTCTTTGACCCGCACCCGCCAACCGGCCTCGGCCAGCCGCCGTCCCGCTGCCACCTGCTGTTCCGCCACTGCCGGAATGGCCGACAAGGGGACGAATACCGGCCCGCGCGGATTGACCGTCGCCGTGCCGTAGCGAGGCAGACGCAACGAGCCGCCAATCACCAGCCGATCCTGGGGAATCCCCCAGGCGGCCATTTCATCCCGGTAGGCCGGGCCATCGGCGATCACCAGATCCGGCAGACTGATCCCGGCATCCCAGTTGGTGGCGCTGCTGTAATTGAATTGATGTGGGCCGATCACCGTATGCTGATAGCCATAGGTCGCCACTCCCGCCGGGCGGGCGGCGCGGCACAGGTTGCGCTCCCAACCATGGTTTTCCCACGGCCAGACCACCCGCTTGGGGCGAGCCTGGGCCAGCCATCGCCGCTGACAATGCATCTGCCATCGATTCATGGCCGGGCCGCCGCCGCTGTTCTCCTTGTGCGCCGCCCGCCGCACCAGTTCTGCCAACGGCCCGTCGATTACCGGTCTCCAGCGCACGAAGGGCAGGGTCAGAGCGAACCACGGGCTGCCCCAGCCATGCAAACTGACCGTCCGCCCATCGGCACCCAACTCCCGGGCCCGTGGTACCGGACAATCCGTATGCAGCGCCCGACCAATATGCGGGAAGCGGATCATCAGATCGGCGAAATAGGCGTCATGACCCGCCGCGTCGCTTTGTGGATGACCATAGACCAACAGCACCGCCTGTCCCTGCTGGGATGGAGCGGGCAGGCGAACAGCGGCCAGAGCGACCCGCAGCGCCACTCGGGTACGGGCCGCGAGACCCCGGAAACGTCCCTTGAGCAACAGCCATAAACGGGACGGAACGCGACCGGCCGTCACCCCCTCCAAGGTCCGAAGATACCGAAACAGCCAGGGATCGTCACAGACCACTAGCACGCGGGCCTGTTCCCGAACCAATTCCAAAACCAGCCGCCCCCAGGCCAGCATGATGCCGAAATCACATCCGAAACTGCCCGCCGTCGGCATATGGGCGATGTCGGCGGAGGGTTGTCGTCCCAACTCATGGCCCAACTGCCACCAAGTCTCGCGCTCGGCCTCAAAGGCCCGCTCCAGCCGATCCGCGAGATCCGGCAGGCGGCGCGACACCACAAGATCACAGGCCGTGCCGGTGACGGCCAGCCAATGGTCCCACGCGCCCTCCATCGGCATTTCCTTCGATTGGCGGAGCAGAACAGTCATCTCGTGAGTTCACATGCGGTTGCGGGTGTGGCAAGGTGCGCGCCGACCCAATGTAATCGGAGTGGCCCGCCCTTGTCCCCGTCCAATGAAGATTTTATCGCCCAAGTGACCGCCCTCGTCGCGGAAACGGAACAGACGCCGTTGTTGGTTGACCGGCGTGCAGATGGCTTGAGCGGCCTGTCTGGACTGAAAAGTGTCGGTCTGCTGCAACGGCTGGCGCGCCGGTTTGAAGACGACCCCACCGCCTGTTACCTGGAAATCGGTGTTTTTCAGGGCCTGACCCTGGTCTCTTCCGCCCTTGCCGCGCCGGGATTTCCCTGTTACGGCATCGACAATTTCGCCACTCTGGACCCAGAAGAGGTCAATCTTTCCATCGTCCGCGAGCGCATGGCCCGTTTCGAAGTGACCAACGCCCACCTGATCAACGAGGATTTCGAGATCGCCTTGGAAACCCTCGGCGACCGGTTGGACGGGCGGCGGGTTGCCGTCTATTTCATTGACGGACCGCACGATTACCGCAGTCAGCTCATCTGCCTGCTGCTGATCAAGCCGTTCCTGCATGAAAACGCGGTGATCGTCATCGACGACGCCAACTATCCGGACGTGCGCTGGTCGACTCGGGATTTTCTGCTCGGTCACCCGGAGTTCAAGCTGTTGTTCGAGGCCTACAGCCCGGCCCATCCGGCCAACATGACGCAGGAGCAAAAATCTATCCACGAAGCAGGCTGGTTGGACGGGGCGCAGGTGCTGGTCCGTGACCCGGAGGGCCTGCTGTCCGACCTGTTGCCGCCAATCAATCCGCACGAACGGACCTTCTACCTCAACGACTGGCTGACCCATCGCAAACGGCTGATCGAACTGGCCCCGGAAGCCCTGGATCTGGCAGATGCGGTTTGTAGCGGGGCCGACGAAACGGACGCTCGGCAGAGCTTACGAGAGCGGCACCAACAATTGAAAGAGCAGTTCAAAGGCCGTCACTCGGACCGCAACCTTTTCAGCGCCGGATTGACCGAGGGACGCCTCAACCGGCCCGCCTGAACAGGGCCAGTTCGTGGCCGTACCACCACATGTTAATGGCCTGGAATTCGAGCTGCTCGAATCCCAGTGCCACCATCAGGGTCTGGATCTCCGCCATATCCGGGATATGGATCCATTGCCGCGCGATGACCAGATCGTGGAGGATGCTGGCCGTCGCCCGCCAGCGGGGCCGCCGCCCGACGTCTTTGTACAGGAACAGTCCGCCCGGCCGCACTTTGGCCGCCGCCTGACGAAGAACCTCCGTCTGATCGCCCGGCGGCACATGGTGAAGCAGGTCGACAAAGGACACCACGTCGTATTCCCCCTCCGGCCAGGCCTCCTGGGCCGAGCGGCATTCGAAGGTCAGACGGTCCCCCCGGGGATGCACCGCTTTCATATGAAGGGCCACGTCGATGGCCATCGGCGACATATCGACCCCGTGACCCGCGCCAATCCGGTCCGCATGGGCAAGCAGGGCGAGGAACAACCCACTGCCGCAGCCCACGTCGAGCACCCGTGCCCCGGCAGGAATCATGTCGATCATCTGGCCGAAGGGACAGATCAAGGGGCGGTAGCCCTGAATCAGACGCAACAACAGCGATCCCCGGGCATACAGAGGTCGCGCCACGTGCGCCAAGGCGGCGGGAGACAGGTCGGTCATTTCCCCTCGGAGATTTGGTCGCGCATACGCAGCACGGTGAATGCCCCAACCTCGGCCACCGGTGCATAGGGAAAAGCCGGATCGTTCATATGCTCGACCACGGATGCCGGTGCCAGGATATAATCAGGCGTCGGCTCCAAGCGGGCAATCTGACCGGCGATATCCATGGGCGACATTTGAAACCAGGAATCCATGAGGGTGCGGGCAATAGCGCGCTGCTCCTCGGCGAACAGAAAATGCTTCAGATTGAGGCCATGAGACAGCATCATCGGCTGCGGTGTGGCGCGTCCACCCCGCGAGATGATGGCGCGGCGTATCATCAAAGACTGAGACGAGGGGTCCGTCGCGAATTCAATGGGCAGCACAACCGCCTGCTTCGGGGTGTTGTGACGAATCCATTTCGACGCCTCGACCCAAGGGGCGCTTGACGAACTGCCGTGAATGCCTGTCTTGAATTGATACTCCCAGTCTGGCCATTTCTGCCAGCTCGATACCCCCATCGCCACGCCCATCGCCAGAAACATCGCGACACCGAACAAAGAACGGAAATCATCCGCAACCCTTTCCTGCACCGACAGCCCGGCGGATCGTTTCCAATAAACATGGCCGAGCAACGAGAGGATCAGCCCCCCACCTAGCAATCCTGACCACAGGTCCAGATTTCCTGGTCCGGCCACCACCAGAACGAACAAAACCAGCCCACTGACCCCCGCGCGCAGGAGACTCGGACCGTCCCGCAGCCAGTTGAGCATCAATACCGTCACGCCGACATAGGCCAATACCTGCGGAAACTGCATCTGGCGGGTAATGGGAAACAACAGAAGCTGCGGATAACGCCATGCCTCTGGGGCAAACTGGACATACAGCCCCATGAGAACCCAGGCCACGAAGGCGACCGTCAAAATGACGCGGGCAGCCGCCAGGGCGGGAGTCTTTTCGGTCGGCCAGAACAGGACAATACCTATGATGCCGGAAAATATCATCACGCCCGAGGCCACAAAAGCCGTGCCCATGTAGCGGTCATCGAACGGCAGGACCATGCCCTCATACCAGTGATAGACCAGTAGTTCCCAGATATGCAGGCGGTCGGCCTCCGGAACGGCCAGATGGAAACCAAAGAGATAGACGGCGGCAACCATCCCCAGGGCCAACAAAGCTAGGGAAATCGTACGTTCCCTCCCGTTGCGGGTCAGCCCCACCGCAGCCAGACTCATACCCAGCGCATAGGGGGCCACCTGTGGCGAGACGGCGCCCAGCAACGCTCCGATCACCAGGATCACAGCCAGACTCTTTTCCCGGATGACCGCCCAGAACAGCCAGAGTCCGATCGGAAACACCACCGCCGAATGGTGAAAATCCGGCTGATGGGCGAAGTTCACCGCATTTTCCATGATCATGTGATCGCGCAGGAACATGAGCTGCACGATCACCCGTCCCCAGGCACCGCGCAGTCCAAAGGCCACTGCGATCCGATCCGCTGCGAAAAAGGACGCCGCCACGACGAGGATGTAAAAAGGCGCGGTAAACCGATCATCGAGCCACAGTTCCCCGAAAATCTTCGGCAGCAGATAATAGAGTGTCAACTTGTAAGGGGAACTGGTCGACGACAGGGCGTTGCCGACAATCGGGTCCTGAGTCATCAGGTCCGGATACAGGGACTTCAGGACAAAGCCCGCGTAATAGGCGTTTCCCTCGACCCCCGGAAAATACTTGATGCTGAGCAAGGCCGCGCAAAGCATACCGAGCAGCATCACCAAACGATTGGTGCGTGTGTCATCCGTCCGGTCCTGAAACTGTCTCATGCCGTTGAACTCGGTCTATTTCGCGGCGACGCGCTTTTTGCGGGCGAAGATGTCGAACAAGCGCTGCTCCAGCACATTGGATGGCCGAAAGGGATTTTTCCCGGTCATGCTTCGCACCACGCGCCAAATGCGCCTGGGGTGACGCAGATAGGCCAGCGAATAGAATGACATCAATATCAGGATACGCAGCCAGGCCAGGGTGCGACCGCTGGCATTCTCGCAGTAGGAAATGGATTTGGTCAGGTCGAAATAGACCAGCAGCGAGGCGAAGTAGTCATCGCTGGGCGGCGGCAGTTTGCCTTCTGCCAGCAACTGGGCATACAGCTCCGAGCCGGGATAGGGGGAGAAAATGGCGATGTTGCAATCGTCCGCGCCCATCCAGGCCATTTTGATCCCGAAGCCGACGGTCTTGAAAATGTCAGACAGCTTTTCGCCGGGGAATCCCATCACCAGATTGATCTTGACCGTATGACCGACGCTTTTGGCGATGCGGATGCTTTCGACGATATGCGGCAGTTTCAGCTTTTTCTTGATCAACTCCAAAGTCCGCTGGGAACCGCTTTCCGGCGCATAGGTGATCAATCGGCAGCCGGTATCCCATAGCGCCTGCAAGGTGTCCTGGTCGAGCGCCTCGGAACGGGTCCCGGACGGCAACTGCCAGGTTATCTTCAGCTTGCGGCGCTTGAGTTCGTCACAGAATTCAAGCGTCCAGTCTTTTTTGACGATCGCGGTCAGGTCGAAGAAATCAATGGAATCCACATGGTAGGTCGAGACCAGTTCCTCGATTTCCGCCGCCACGTCTTTTGCATCGCGCATCTTGTAACGGGTGGTCCACATGACCGGATTGGAGCAGAAGGTGCATTGATAGGGGCAGCCACGGGTCGCCAGAATGGGGATGTGGCGTCCCATGTTGATGCCCATGGCCCAGTTGGGCTGAAAATAGTTTTCCACCTGACACAGGTCCCAGGCCGGGCGCGGCAGGTCGTCCAGATGGGTAATGCGGTCACTGTAGCCGTTGCTGACATAAGCTCCGTTTTCGTTGAGATAGGAAATCCCGGGCGACTCTTTGGCGGCCAGCCCATGGAACAGCCGGTAGACCAATTCCAGGAAAGTCAGTTCCCCCTCGCCGGTGACCACAAAGTCGATGGCCGGGCAATCGCGCAGCGTATATTCGGGAAAAGCCGTCGGATGCTCCCCACCGGCCACGATGACCACATCGGGAAAGCGCTCCCGCAGTGCCAGGATGAAATCCCGTTGCGGCGGCCACTCCTGCGAAAACATCAACGAGACGCCAACCACCAGGGTGTCCGGCGCAATCCGGTCGATCAGCGCCTCGGTGCCCAGACCCTGAAGATTGTACCGTTCACATTCCGAAAGACGGAGATTGAAGATATCCTCCCCTTGCGCATCGACGATACCGACGCCGTATCCGGCCTTGCGCAGCACCGATGCCAGATAAGCCAGCCCAAGCGGCGGCAGAATGGCGGCGCTGTAGGTGGTGGCCGACAGCACCGAGAACGGGCGCACGATCTGAATCCCGCGGGTCTCACCGACCGGGGCGGCATACTGCCCGTACAAATCGGCAATCTGCCGATCATCGGTCTTTCGGACAATGCGGGCGGGACGGGCCTTGCGCACGGGCGCGGCAGGTTCCGGGGTGTTTTCCAACATACTCATGGCCTTCCATCCGCCACCGGGAGAGGGTGTTGTCTCAGAGTCAAAAGAGCCACCTCACCGGGCTTGAAAAAACGATAGGGCATAATCGAAGCCCCGGCACCGACATTGGTATAGCCGGTCATTTGTGCGTGAACCCATAGCCCTTCCCCGAATTCCCGATGCACCTGCAAATCTAGATACAGGGGGCGACCGCCGGGGAAACAGACCTGCCCGCCATGGGTATGTCCGGCCAGATACAAGCCATATCCATTGCGGGCTGCGGCGTCCGCCAGATCGGCGGAATGGCTCATCGCGATCCGACATCCTTCAGGTGCCCGATCAAACGCCTGGGGCTGTCGATCCGTGTAGTAATAACTCGGGTCGTCGGTCCCGGTAAAGACCAACCGGGCGTCCCCGCGCTCCAGGGTCACCGATTCATTGACCAGGACCCGGTATCCCAGCCCCTCCAGGACCGCCACGGACCGCCAGCCGTCATGATTGCCGAGCACCGCCAGCACGCCGTCGGCAATCGATACGTTGCCGAGGATTTTGCGCAGCGCCGGGGCCATGGAAGCGGGGTCGTCGTGAAAATCGTCGATGAAGTCGCCGGTATAGACCACCGCATCGGTCTCAATATCCTTCAGAAGGCTGGCCAGGCTGTCTTCAAGCCCCGTAACGCCACCCAAATGCAGATCGCTCAGATGCAGCAGCCGATAGCCTTCGAAGGCGGCGGGTAGACCGTAGACCGGCACATCGAAAAACCGGAAATTCAATCGCTTGGCCCGGCGAATCAGATGGCTATGCAGGCCATTCCAGTGCAGCGGCGGCGACCCCAGGTTGGCCCAGCCGAAAACCCTTCGCTTGAAGGCCATGAACTTTGCGGCGCGCGGACCGGAAATGGAACGCAGGGCTCCGCTACGCTCGATTTCCGCCCGCTGGAGCTGCCAAGACGCACGGTCTTCGCCGAAACCCGGTGCCGGACGGAACCTGTTATTCTTCAAGGGTCGCTGAAAGTTCATCTGCACCGCACCGCCTGCCCATTTGCTATATGGGGCGCGAAGCGTCGGAAGCAAGCGCCACCGGACGGGCCACCACAAAGGACTGTTGGCCCATGAGAAACTGCACCGGCGGCAGGGCCAGGTACAGACGGACCATCCAGGGTGCCCGGGGAATCGACGACTTGGAGGTATAGGGCAGGAAACGGCGCTTGAGGTATTCGACCTCGAACCCGCTGAGTTCCAGGGCTTCGACCAACGACTTGTCGGTCAGGATGGTCTTGTGATCAATGAAATCAAAATAGGCCGCCCCGACCAGAGCGAAATTCGGTTGCAGGATCATCACCCGGCCCCCGGGCTTCAGCAGCCGCCGGGTTTCCCGCAGATACTCAAGCACCGCCTCGCCACTGGGCAGATGTTCCAGCAGGTTGCTCATGAACACCACGTCGAACGGACCGGCCTCCTGACAGGCCTCCAGGCTCTGCGCATGGATGAAGGCCACCCCTGGGTCACAGCGCGAACCGGTGGTCGGGTCCGCATCCATGGCGACCCGGCGCGCGGCCTTGACCTGATTGATGAAATTGCACAGTCCTGCCCCGACATCGAGCACCGCGTCGGTCGGCTTTACCCAGCGCTGAAAGAAATGATCGACCAGCACCCGCCATACGGCCCGCATGGCCACCCGATCTTCGGCGTCGAAGCGATTCTGGTAGATCTGGTCCAAGGCCAGAGGCGCGGGATTTTCAGCCATGTCAGACGGTTCCGGTCATCCGCCGCCACAGAAACAGGGGCCACATGCGGGCGATCAGCCAGGCCATGGCCGAACCGGTCTTGATGGTGCCCCAGAGACTGCCGGTGATTTTCGATTCCCCCACCCGGCCCCGGTAACTAAGCGGGACCTCGATGAAGTGGAGCTGCTTGATACGGGCCGCGATGACCATGTTGGGCAAAAAATGAGACTTGCCGACGAACAGCTCGGGCTGGATCTTGTCGGCGGCGGCGCGATGCAGAAGCCGAAACGTGCAGCCGCAATCGGACAGCGACGGCGCGCCGTAAAGCACTTCCATGAATTTGGCCACCGCATAATTGCCCAGGCGCATGAACCACTTCATGTTGGCCTCGCTCCAGATCATGCCGGGATAGGTCCGGGTGCCGAATACCATCTCGAAATCATCGGCATAGGCCAGCAGTTTGAGGATATCATGGGCCACGAAGGTGCCGTCGGGCTCGCACAGCACAATGATATCCGAGGCCGCCTCTTTCAACCCCCGCTGCATGGCGTTGCCATAGCCCTGCCTGGGTTCCGAGACCACCCGCGCCCCCGCCTTCAGCGCCAGTTCCTCGGTGCGATCCTTGGAGTTGTTGTTGACCACCAGGATCTCGTCCACCACCTTGGAGCCGGTGAAGAAGGACACTGCCTGGAACTCGGCAATGGCCGCCTCGATGTTCGGCTCCTCGTTGTAAGCCGGGAATACGACACTGACGGTCTTGCCGTTCCACATGATCCTGGCTCCAACCCGGTTGTGTTCAGAAAAGCCGCTCAGACCAGGTCTTGGGCGTGATCTCGTTCACGATTTCCAAATCCAGGTGATAGAGGAACGGCAACGGACCGCGCTTTTTAATGTAGTCGATCATGTCCTGCAAACCATCGCGCAGCGAAACCGAGGTCTGATAGCCAAGCAGTTCGCGCGCCTTGTCCGAAGAACAGGTGGCCATTTTCACTTCCTGCGGCCGATCCGGCATGAATACCGGATTCAGATTGAAGCCCAGCAGGTTGGAAATCATTTCGGCCAGTTCAATGATTTCCACGAACTCTTCGTCCGGGCCGATGTTGATCACTTCGCCCACCACGTTTTCCTGGAAAGCCATTTGCTTGAGACAATATATACAGTCGTCGACAAAGGAGAAACAGCGCTTCTGCTTGCCGTCTCCGTAGACAATCGGCTGTCGCCCCTGCAGCATCAGATTGATCATGATCGAGGCGACGTTGCGATAGGGGTCGTCGTATTTCTGCCGCGATCCGATGATGTTGTGCGGTACGGCAATGACATATTCCACACCATGCACCTGGCACAGGTTTTTGAGAATTTCCTCGGCCGCCACCTTGCCGATTCCATAAGGGTCCTGCGGGCGGGTTTCGTAGGTCTCGCGGAAAGGCACCTGATTTTCGCCGTAGCGCGCCATGGAAGAGCAATAGACGATCCGCTTGACCTTGTTCTGGATCGCCGCCGTGAATAGGGACACCGACGCACCGACAATATTCTGCGTCACCAGATTGGGCGAAAACACCGACAACCCCTCATAGGCCGTGGCCGCGCAGTGATAAACCACATCGCAGCCCTGAGTCAGGCGCAGCATGGTCTCGAACTGATTGCAGTCGACTTGATGAAAGCTGCATTTGTCCGGGACGTTATGGAGTTCGCCGCCGATCATGTTGTCGCAGCCCACCACTTCGTGGCCTTCAGCAATAAAGGTGTCCGCCAAATGGCTGCCAAGAAACCCGGCGACGCCGGAAACAAAGATTTTCATGAATGTCTTTCCTCGAGGAGTGTAACTTTTTAAGTGCGATCCCTGGGGGTCATTGGTCTGCAAACGGCATGTTTTCTACAACCAGTCGCCGCCCGTCAACGGAAACATTTGCCCGGTGATGAAGGAGCCCCATCCAGACAGCAGGTAAATCATCAATGCCGCCGCCTCCTGAGGGTCTCCCCCCCGCTTCAGCGGCACCAAATCGGCGCGCTCCGTCATCTCCTGTTCGGTCTTTTCATGCCAACGCTGATGAAAGCCGCTCTTGATGTAGCCGAGACGGACTCCGTTGACCAGGATGTTATGGGCTGCCCCCTCGCGGGCCAACCCCTGGACCAGGCATTCCGTGCCCCTTTTGGCGACCGCGTAGGGAAAGGACATGGCCGATCCCCCATGCAAGGCGGACTCTGTTCCATTGAGCAGAATACGGCCGCCGCTGCCCTGAGCGGTCATGCGTTGCAGGGCGGCGCGAGCCAGATAGAACGGCTGATTGAGATTAACCGCCATGTCCCGTTCCCAGTCCGCTTCCGGCATGTCTTTCCAGTGGCCGGAAAAATGGATGCCGCCGGATAGCACGACCAGGGCATCCATGCCGCCCGCTTTGTCGACGAAGGTATCAATGACCCGTTCACAGTCGGCGCAACTGTTGAAGGACTGGCGGAGCTGGATCAGACGGTCGGAGGTTTCGACACGCGGCTTTTTGGTTGCGCCATGCACCCCGATGACGCAATCGGAGCCCTCAAGCAGCATTTGGGTCAGCGCCGTCCCCAGGCCGCCGCTGGCCCCGATGATGAGAATACGCGAGCCCTTGGAGACTGCGGGAACCCAATCAGGTTTTTCGAAACGGTTCATGGATAACAGTCCTTCACGTGACCGATGCTGCGCGCCAAAATTTCAAGAGGATCTTTATCGGGGAGCATCCGCTGTTCGATGGATACCCAGTCGTCATAGCCGATACCTTGCAGCAATTGCCCGAGCCGGGCATGGGGCACCGCACCACCCTCGCCAAGAATCCCCAGTCCCTGTTCGTTGGCGTGATAATGCACCAGATAGGGTGCCGCAGCGACGAACGTCGCTTCATTTATTTCATCGTTTTCCATCAATGCTTTGGCATCCAGTTGCACCCTCAAAGACGGATGATTGACGGTCTCGACGATCCGAATGGACTCATGCACTGAATTAACAAAATCCGAATCCTTCGGGCCCAACGGCTCAAAGCAAAATACCGTGCCGTGATCGTCGATCCGGGCACATAGCTCGCCCATGAAGGCGATGGCCTCATCGAAGGCATCTGCCAGGGATACATCGCCACGCCGCCGCCCGCCGCCCCAGATCAGGGTTTTCCCGCCTAAGTCCCGGCAGACAGCAGACAGATGGGTGAAGAAATCCAGAGTGTGGGACCGGGTTTCGGCATCTTTGAACAGCCCCAGATCCGGATGATCGAAAATAAGGGAATGAAGACCGACCATCCGCAACCCCGCCGCTTCAACCTGCTGTCGATAAGCGCTCACCTGCGACGCGGCGAGGCCCTGCCAAGTGTCCGCCCAGATCCGCGAGGGAGCCACTTCCAGCCCACGCACGCCAAGCTCAGACACGCGCGCCAGTTCGGCGACAGGCACGCCCGGCGGCAAAGAGATGTTGGAAACGGCTATGTGCATATTTGAACCTAGAGCGGGATGAAGCCGGAGTGAATCGAAAGGGGATTCCCAAAGTCTCGCAATTCTGATTCAACATACTGGCTGGAAAAGGAGGCCAGTATGGATGACGAAACCCTATTCGAACGATCTCCGCGAGCGTGTGGTCGCCGCCGTTGAGGAAGGCGGCCTCTCTCGGCACCAGGCCGCGGCGCGGTTTGCCGTTGGTGTCAGTTCGGTCATCCGCTGGGTGACCCGTTTCCGCGAGACGGGCAGTGTTGCGCCCGACAAGATGGGAGGGAACCGGCCGAAGACAATCCGAGGAGAACACCGTGATTGGCTTATCCAGCGGTGCAAGGAGAAGGACTTCACGTTGCGTGGGTTGGTGGCGGAACTGGCCGAGCGCAAGGTGATGGTCGACTACCGCAGCGTCTGGGAATTCGTGCATGCCGAAAAACTGAGTTTCAAAAAAAAGCGTCCTTCCCAGGGAACAGGATCGGCCCGACGTGGCGCGTAAGCGTGAACAGTGGAAGGCGTATCAGGACCGGGTGGCCATTGATCGCCTAGTCTTCATCGACGAAACCTGGACCAAGACCAACATGGCGCCGCTCCGGGGATGGGCGCCGGTCGGCCAAAGGCTCGACGCCAAGGTGCCGTATGGCCACTGGAAAACCATGACCTTCCTCGCCGCGCTCCGCCACGACCGCATTGAGGCGCCCTGGGTTCTCGACGGGCCGATCAATGGCGAACGCTTCCGGGTCTATGTCGAGAAGGTGCTCATCCCCACCCTCAAGCCCGGCGATATCGTGGTCATGGACAATCTCGGCAGCCACAAGGGCGAAGCCATCCGCCGCCTCATCCGAGGCGCGGGTGCCAAGCTGTTCTTCCTGCCGAAATACTCCCCCGACCTGAACCCCATCGAGCAGGTCTTTGCCAAACTCAAGCATCTGCTGCGCAAGGAGGCCGCGCGCACCGTCGATGCGCTCTGCGAGGCCATCGGAAGGCTACTCGATGCCTTCCCGCCGCAGGAATGCGCCAACCTCGTCAGAAACGCCGGATATGGACCAACCTAAATTCATCCCGCTCTAATTCACTTGAGATTCTGTCAACTCACCCTGCCCTCCGAGCTCGACGAGCCGCCTGAACCCGGGGGATTTCTCCATCAAATCCTGGAACGAACCAATGGCTTCAATCGACCCATCGCGCATGAACACGATCCGTTGGCAATGGCGCACAGTACTTAACCTGTGGGCCACGATGATCATGGTTTTTTTCCCCGCTAGGCGGTCGATGGCAGCATTGACTTCCAATTCTGTTTCGTTGTCGAGGGCCGACGTCGCCTCGTCCAGGACGATCAACGCCGGATCCGTATAGAGCGCCCGAGCGATCCCCAGGCGTTGCCGCTGACCGCCTGATAGGCGCACGCCGTTCTCCCCGACCAGCGTATCCAGACCCTCAGGCAAACCCGCCACCACGCTGTCGAGATAGGCCATGGAAACGGATTTGCGGACCCGTTCTTCATCAATATTCTCGGCGGCCACACCAAAAGCGATATTATTGCGCAATGTATCGTCAAGAATATAAATATGCTGAGGCACGAACCCGAGCTGCATGTTCCAGCTTTCCGCAGCGCTCCAGATGTCCTTGCCGTCGACCTTGATGCTCCCTGCGCTGGGTCGGATCAAGCCCAGAATAATCTCGGTCAGGGTCGACTTTCCGGCCCCGGAGCCGCCCACCAAGCCGATGGATTCCCCTTTGTGAACGGTCAAGCAAATGTCCCGCAGCGCCGCCGCGTCCTGGTCCGTATAATGGAACGTCAAATTTTCCAGTGTCAGATCCCGCTCGAACGGCAGCGGTCGGCTCGACTGTCCCTGTTCGCTCGGGCGGGCCGTCTCCCGGGCCGAGGCGGCCAGTTCCGCATGAACCAGATTGATCGCAGGCTCCCGTTGCCGCAATTCCCCCATGGCCTGAAGCAGGCGATTCAATGATGGCATCAGGCGCAGCGCCGCCATGGCGAACAGCCCCAGGACCGGCAGGGTGGCGCTCAACTCGCTTTTTGAAAACACCATCACGGCAACACTGACCGCAAAGGCCATGATCATCAACAGCTCGACTGCCAGACGAGGCACATGCTGGAATGTGAAGGCATTGGAGCGGTAGACGGAATCCGTTTTGGCCAGATTGAAGAATTGCGCCTCGAAATAAGCCTCGCGCTGATGGATCTTAATGCTCTTGATCGAATGGAAGGCTTGCCCGGAAGCCTGAAGCAGATTGCGCTCCGATTGCACCATGATCGTCCCCCAGCGCTGGAGGACCGGTCCGGCGTAACGATGATAGATAAAGCCCGTGGCCCCAAACATGACCGCCATGGCGCAGGTTGCCAACGGCTCGACCAGCAGCAACAGTAAGGCCGTCGCTGTCGCCAGCATGCTTTCCAGAACGATGTTGAGAATGATCCGTACGGCTTCGAAAGCGCGGTAGCAGTTCATCACCGTGTTATGCATCACATCCGACGAGGCGCTGGTCAGATTCAGGATATAGGGGCGTCGCAGATAACGGCGGAAAACATTGGTCTGAAATTGCGCCATCATCCGCGCCGAAATGCGATTGGTGAAAAAGACCATCAGCAAGGTGGCGAATGTCTTGATCAGAAAGAAAATCGTGAAACAGCCAACACTCAGCAGGATCAGACCCTCATGGCTCAGGGAACGCAACAGCCCGCCTGTCCACTGGTAAATGCGATCCGGCTCGGTGAACAAGGTCAGAATGGGCAGGATCAAACCGAGAGCCGCCATATCGAGCAGCGAGGTCACGCCCATCAAAGCGACCAGGATATAAATCTTTGCCCGATGCATCGGGTCGATGAACGAAAGAATGCGTCCGATCAGAGAGATCATTGTTTGCCTTTGCCGTCCGTCGTCCGAGTGAGCCCGAGGTCCTCGCGGATTATGTCGATGAACCAGCGGCCCGAGACATCAATCAGATCGTTATAGTGATTTCTATCGAAGGTTTCGGAGCCCTTGAACCACTTGGTGATCTGCGTTACAGCCCCTTCGGCGGTTCGCACGCAAAGACCCGGAAAATCCCGATACAAACATTGCCGGTGGTCAGTCAGCATATCGAGCATCAGGGTCGGTCGACCAAGATGCAGCGCCTCCGTGACGACCGTCGAGGCATCGGAAAGAACCACCGCCGCGCCCGCCATAAGATCATGCGCCGCCCTTCGGGTCATTTCCATGTTCGTCACATCCCGGCCGATGGCATCTAGCAAGTCATCAATGGTGTGGGAGCGATCCAGGTACTTCGGTTTCACCAGAACCCGTCGCTCGGGAAAAGCCAGACAGATCTCCCGAATGGTCCGGGCAATCTCAGGTTCTTTCATGCCCAGGGCGACGAAGATGGCAATATCCGTCGCGTCCTTCGGGAAAGGGGCATCAAACTGTTCCCGCGAAAAGCCGAAGCTGCCGATGGGACGCACCGCCATGTCCTTGGCCCAGGTCTTTTTGTAATGCTTCTCATAGAGGTGTGGACCGAAGATATAGAAAACATCGAAATCAATGTAGCGGCGGCGCGGGTTGAGATCCCCGAGAGCCTGGACCCCATGCATCAAACCCAACGAACGTCCGCCAATCCGGTGCAATTCCTGCCGCCGGAGAATATGCTCCACATTGTACTCGTCGCGACCCCAGTAGAAGGCCGGGCGGTATCTATTGAAAAACGCGCGGAAGACGATCCGCTTATGGGGCAAGGTGCTGACGGCATAGAAATGTGTCGGCGACATCCGGCCATAGGTCCCCAGAAGCCGCAGGCCATCCCCTAAAACCAGCCCCAGGGCGATCAGGGCCCCGAGGAGTGTGAAGCCTCCTGCATCGGCCTCGGCGACCGTTGCGGACAAGTCATCGGGCAGGGTATCCACCGCCAATGCCTGGGTGCGCTTCACCAGCAGCAGCGGCCCGCCTTCCGCCGCGCACCGATAGAGACGATTGTCGCGAGGGTCACGCAGGTAATCCGCTGCCAGGAAATACGAACCGGCCACAATTCGTCCGCGCAAACGCCGCAAGATCCAGGCCCAGGAAAAGAGGGTGCTGGCTCCCAGCAACAATGGATTGACCAGGAGTGAGCCCACATTCCATCTGCGGGGGCGATCCCAAGTGCCGCCTTGTTGTCCGCGCCAGGCTGCATATAAGCCTCGGGTGTCGGCATGCATGCCCCGGATATTTTGCAGCCCGGTCTCGGTTTCCTCGATTTTTTCCAGAAAGAGTGCTTGGATGTATTTGCTCTCAATGACCTTCGCGGAGACTTGCCGATAGGCCATCCCGTAGCGAGCATCGGCTTCGGATTCCGTGAAGCGGCAGCGCCGGTTCTGCCAATCCTCGATCTTGGCGAATACGTCGCGCAACATCACATTGGTTGGTGCGGCAACCACATCGGCAAGTTCTGGAAAATCCTGCACCACCCACGTCGCCCGGCCCGCCGCAATCATCCGATCAACGATTTTACCCAGCATACCGGCCAGCGGCGGCAGATAGGGATCAACCGCCAGAATGCGAATCTTCCGTCCCCGCCCGGCCTCCAGCAGCAGCGGCAGAAGAGTCAATTCCGAAACGACGTACGTTTTCATGGGTGCTCGGAAAGTCCTTCCCGCAGGGCGTGGACGACCCCTGGCGCATCCCGCGCGAAATCCTGAAAGACCGGCACGTCGTCAGGAAACGGATTCAAGTCCCCAGCGGGCACCCGGCCCAGGAACACCGCCCCCACTTCTCTGGCGGCGGCGAGATCGTTGACCCCGTCACCAATGAACAACACTTCGGAAACGGGGCGATCCTCCCGGCGGGCGATTTCCCGCAAAGCCTCAACTTTTGTCGTGGGATTGCCGAAAACCTCGGTGATCCACGACATGCGGCGGCGGCGGGCAATGTCCTGCACCTCCGCCTGAGGGGCCGCCGTCGCCAAATAGATGGGTTTGTCCTTGCAACCGGAAATGAAGGTTTCAAAACCCGGCGTATAGGGACAAGCCAGCATTTCCTTCACCACCAGTTCGGCAAACCGCGCCACGTAATGGGCCAATTCGTCCGTTTGCGGCGGGCGTCCATGGGCCATGGTGAAAAGATGGGCCACCTTGCGGCCCCGCTTCATTCCGGGCGTTGCCTTGTGTTCCGCCAGGATTTTATCCCGCATTCCGGAATCGACGTCGGTAAACAGGGCGTGATAGGCCTGATCCTTGATATGGACCGATTCCAGCACGACCCCGTCGAAATCCAGGCAGAGCAGCCTAGAGCACATCCGGCACGCCCAGGGCCTTCAGTTCGTCGATCAACCCGGTGATGGCATGGTCGGAAACATGCGGCCAGGGGCGACGGGCAACGCCCAGATCATGGCCCATGGCCCGCAGCACCGCATAGCTGGTCGGGGCCGGGTGGCCGCGCTCGGCAATGCGGCGGCGGGCAGACATCAGTTTCCTGTGCAGGGCACCAGCCTCGGCCATGTCGCCGCGTAGGAAGGCCTCCATGGTCTGGGCGGTCAAGCGGGGCATGGTCACCGTCGCGCCGGACATGCAGGACCCGATCCCATAGGCGACGCTGTAGGGCATGGCCGACGTATTGCCCGGAACGATATCCGCCTGCAAACCCTGTTGTGCCAACAACTCCTGGGTCTTGAGGATCCAGCCGGGGTCCTTGGAACCGTCCTTGACACCGGCCAAGCCAACGCCCACCAGTTCAACGAATTGCTCCGGCGTCAGCAGCACATTGGTAGTGCGCTTGTTGTTGTAGAGGTAGAGGGGGAGATCGCTGACCTCGACCAGACGAGCAAAGTAGGCCTTGTAATCCTCGAAGCTGTAATAGCCCGCCGAACTGTAATAGAGCGGCACCACGCTGGCGATCGCATCGGCCCCGACAGCGGCGGCGTGGCGGGCCAGATCTTCGGCTTCGGACTGGGCCAGGGCGCCGATTTGCAACATGACGGTGCCGCCGTGGCGATGAATGGCCGCGACAATCTGTTCCGCCGCCGTTTTACGTTCCGCGGTGGTCAGCAGGGCAAACCCGCCCCAGGTCCCCAGCGCGAAGAACCCCTTGACCCCGTTGGCGACCTGCCAGGCGACAAAAGGATCGAAACGGTCGAACTGGAAAGTGCTATTGGTCGCGAACGGCAGCAATGGCGTGCAGACGGCACCGGAAAATATGGTCATGGGGCGAGCCTTTCATCGTGAGGCGGGAACAGCGCCTCGGCCATTGTGAACTGAACCGGATAGTCGATGGCCACCCCCCGTTCCGGAGGCGCAATCAGGGGAATGGGGGCCGGACCGAACAGATTCCGCCCCGGAGTCGCCAGTCCGGCAAGGCTGTCGACCAGCACAATATCGTTCCAGTGATAGGCCGGGGCATGGGCCTGCTTGCGGGTGACCAAGGGGGCCGTTTCCCGGGTCGTCGAGACCAATGTTTCATCCTCAATGGTCCAGGTCAGCGCCGGTGGATAGAGAACGGGGCTGACCCCGACCACGGTCCGCGCTCGCCCCCCGTCCTCGAACAGCCGCAAAGCCTGGGTCACGTCGCCGGGCACACGCAGCGGCGCGGTAACCTGGAGCAGCACCACAATCGTTTCTGCAGGCAAGTGCAGATCCCGTCCGACCTGCAACATGACCTCCAGCACCGTCGCGCTGTCCCCCGCCAGGTTTTCCGGGCGGCGCAAGGCCTCGAAACCGGGATAATCGGCGACCAGGGCACTCATGTCGTCATCGTCGGTGGTGACAAGGACTCGATCGAACAACGCCAGATCGCGGATCAGATCAAAAGTCCAGGCCGCCAGGGGGCGACCATGAAACGGGCGCATGTTTTTGTTGATCACCCGCTTCGACCCTTTGCGGGCCGGCACGATGGCCACCACGGGCGGAGCACTCTCGCCTGCCGCCACCAGATCGTTTTCCAACTTTCCCCCCCAATCGACGTGGACGTGAGCCTCAGACCCTGGATCGCTTACCGGCCCTCGCGCAAGGGAAACATACCCTCGGGATCTTCAGGCATATACCCCAGATCCTGCACGATTTTGCGCAAGGACTTGTATTCGTATTTGAATTTTGGTTGCCGGAAAGGCTGGCTGAGGCGGAACGTCAACCAATCCCAGGCCAGGAACACCCCGCGTTTCCATCCGTAAAGCATGGAGCTGCGGACCAATTCGATCAGCGATACCATATGCCGTAAGGGATAGAACACCGTCGGATAGAACGTCATCGACAGCCCCGGTCGATCCGACGTCAAAAGCTTGAACAGCACGGATAAGGGCGGAGACTTTCCTTCCCGCAGGGTCTCAAGGTACGGTGCCAGGATGGCGTCCGCAACCTCCGGCGCATCACCATGGAATCCTCCGAGATAAGCCAAGTCACGCGCGATAATCTTGTAATAATGTTCACGACCGAACTTTTTCAGATAATTGTGGTAAACCTCGATGGAGATGAGGTGGCGCCAGGCCAGCCAACGCAGCCGCGGGACGTGGGTAAAGTTGATCGCCACATCCGGATCGGAGGCATCGCGGTTGGACATGCGCAACAGGTATTCATCCTCGCCGTCGATTCCGGGTTTGATGTAGCCATGCAGCCGGGCATATTCGTACAGCGGCGTCCCCGGCAGGGCCTGGGCATAGCCGATGGCGAAGCGGTCCGGGTTTTCCTCTTCGCTCAGGGTGGTGCCGAACTTGATGAACTCAATGGTCTCACGCACCGTCTCTTCACTTTCCCCGGGCATCCCGAGCACGAACTGCATTCCGGTCGGAAAGCCGGCCCGGATGACGTTTTCCATCGCCTGGTAGTTTTCTTCCTTGGTGACCTTTTTTTCCATGATCGCCAACATGCGTTCGCTGCCGGTCTCGTTGCCGTAGGAAAGATTCACACAGCCCGCTTCCTTGACCTTTTCGACCCATCCGAAATCGAAGGTATTGGCCCGCACGCCGCCCGCGCCCCACAGCACGTCGCGCTTTTTGATCTCTTCAAGAAAAGTGGTGAGCCAGCGTTTGTCGGCCCCAAAGGTTTCGGCCCCCATATAGACGAACCCGACGTTGTAGCGCTCGATCAACTCGTCCAACCGCTTCATCACCAACTCGACCGGAATATGGCGGATGCCCTTTTGGTTGCGGTGACAGAAGGTGCAGCGCGCAACGCATCCCTTGACGCAATTCAAAACGGCCAAATTCTTGTTTTTGCGGTGCGGCTCGAAGCTGCGCCGGTCCAGACGCCAGGGATGCCGCGGAATACCATCGTCGTTGAATACCGGTCGCACGTAATGCCCGGTGAGACCGGACCTATCCAGGTCGTCCCAATCGAAATCCCAGATCTGATCGGCCGACAACGGCTTTTCCAATCCCGTATTGACCAGCTTGCCCGCCGCATCAAGATATACGAGGCCCGGAATGGCCGAAAAATCCCGATTTCCGGGATGATCCTGGAGGTGATGCAGAAGATCCCGAAACACCATCTCGCCCTCGCCCGGCACGCAAATATCCACCTTGGCCTTGCGCAGCAACAATTCCGCCGCCGACGCCAGGTTACCACCGATAACCAACAGGCAATCGGGCAGCCGTTCATGCAGCGCCAGGGCGATGGTCTTGGTAAACAGATAGGAGGTGGAGATCACGGCGCTGATTCCGACCACATCGGGCTTGTAAGCCACGATATATTCAATGGCCTGTTCCAGGGTGGGGCGCAGGAAATCCACGTTATAGAAGCTGTACTCCGCGCCTTCAGGCCCGTGTTTCCGAGCGTAATTCAGAACACTCAACGCGCCAACGGGGGGGAAGTCGGTCGCGTATCCCCGGTTCGGTGTGTTCAGGATCAAAACCTTCATTACGTCCTCCTGGAGCGGAGATCCCCGCCCAACGATTGATATTCCTGCCATTTCCGACGCCCCCGTCCCGCGAGGTGGCCGTTCGTCCCATGAAGATGGGTACGATTATCCCGCATCACCATCCGCCATGTTGCGAAAAATTCTCATCTGCTGAGCCGCACTTCTAAGGCGCGAACAGGGATGATTTGCGGACATCGTAGGTACTCGGGGTGATCGCCGTGACCGGGACCAGGGCGGCATGGGCGTGATAGGCCGCAAACACCCGCTGCATCTCCGCTTGGCGAGGATCTTCCGGCCCATATCCATCAAATCCCGCCAACTCAATGGCCGTAGCTCCCGCAGCATTGGCCAACGCCAGGGCGTAGGCGGCGGCCAGGCGCTGCGGAATGGTGCAATGGGTCTCATGGACCTCAAACAGGCCGCTTTTGACCGTCATGCCCCAGTCATGAAGGGACTCCTGGGTCATCTTTTGTGCCAATTCCTTTGGCAAGGCCTTCGCCGGGGCGATCAGCGGCGCTTCGAGGCTCAGATAATGCCGCCCCTCCAAAGCGAACCGGACGGAATGACAGGCAACATAGGCATCCACATGACCAGACGGCACCGGAGAGCGAACGTTCAAGCAAAGGACAAGCGGCTTTGTCCGTTCGATATATTCCAGAACGAATTGCTCGTGCCGCTTGATCCAGGACCCCGAACCGATGATCAGAATCTTTCGGCCTGCCGCCCAGCCGCGCGCATTCCATGTTCCTGGAAACACCACGCCGCCACCCATGGCCTGCTGTAACCGTTCGGCGCTGTAGGACATGCCCCCGTTCTGACGCAATGCTTCCAGCGCCGCGACAGCATGTTCGGCGCTGTGATTCTCGACCCGCAGCATTTCCTGCACATAAGTCGGATGAATGAGATAGGCCGCCGACAGGAAATACAACAGATTGGGACCCCAGCCGTATTGATCGTGCAGCGCCTTGAACTCCATCAGGACCAGAGGGAACAACGGGTCTGGATCATAAGGAGCAATACCCCGACGCTTCAATTCGACCAACAGGTATTCCGTCCTGACATTGCCCGCGCCACGCCCCATGCCGTAGACGGTCCCATCCAACCAGGTAACGCCCGCCTCCAGGGCCGCCAGACTGTTGGAGAAGGCGCGGCTCATGTTGTCGTGACTGTGGACACCCAGTTCCCCGTCCCATCCGGCGGCCAACGCCTGGGCCACCGCCGCCACGTCAGCCTCGTTCATGTTTCCCAGCGAATCCGCGAAATAGAGCACCTCCACCGTGTGCCAGGAGGCAACCTCCTTGGCCAACGCGGTCAGCTTTTCCGGCGGCTGGCTGGAGACCTGCATCAGGTTAAAGCCCACCTCATAGCCCAGTTCCTTTAATCGCCCGACCGCCGCGCGGCAGTCCGCCACCTGATTGAGGTGGGCGGCAACCCGCACCATGGAAACGGGAGAGCGGTCGGCGGTACCGAACAGGTGATCAATGGCGGTAATGGCCCCCTTGGGGGCCTTGATCACATCCGTGGCATTGATCATCACCGCGATTTTCAGGGACTCGGGCAGATCCAGTTTGGACAGATAGGCGTCCGTCGTGTAGGCGTGCGCCCCTAAAAAGATATTCTGGGCCGAAAACCGAAATCCCAGCTCGACCACATCGACCTTCGCCGCGGCCATGGCGAGGAGGTACAACTGCACGACCTCCGGGGAGAAATCCCAGTCATTATAGTATCCGCCATCTCGGAAAGTGCAGTCCAGCACCTTGACAGCCATAGTGGCGCTCCGTTGCTCAATTGAAAACAGAAGAATGAAAAAGCCTGGAATCGGCTCATATTTCGATGAAACGTCGCAAAATCCTCAACCCCAGCGGCCCGCTTTTTTCGGGATGGAACTGGGTGCCGGTGACATTGTCCCGGCTGACCGCCGCGCTGAGAAGAGCCCCGTCGTAGTCCACGTCGGCCAGACGATGGGCCGGGTCCGCCGGATTGCCGACGAACGAATGCACGAAATACATGGCGCTGCCCTCGGCCAATCCCTCCAGCAGGCTGCCGGACCAGCCGTCGGCTCGGGCCGAACGCAAACCGGCCCAACCGATGTGGGGAATCTTGCGCCGCTCGCCATTGTCCTGGCGGCGGGCAATGGGCACCACATGGCCCGGGATCAACCCCAGCCCCGGATGCCGACCGAATTCCTGGCTGCTTTCGAACAGCAACTGCATGCCCAGACAGATGCCCATGAAGGGTCGCCCGGTGGCGGCGAAATCCTGTAACGCGCCAACCAGATCCCGCTCCGCCAACCGATTCATGGCGGTGGCGAAAGCTCCGACACCGGGCAGAACCAGGCGTTCGGCGGCGGCAATGTCGGCGGCGTCCTGAGCCAGACTGACCCGTGCACCGCAATGCTCGAAGGCCTGGGCGACACTGCGCAGGTTGCCGCAATCGTAATCAACGATAGAGACCTGTTTCATGCCACCCGCCTGACCGACCAGCCGTGGACCAAGGCATGAGCACGCACCTCGCCAATGGAAAGCTTGTCATAGTGCAGCACATGGGCCATGGCCACCGCATCAGGCTGCCCCCCGGCCACCACCGCGTCCAAATGCGACAGGCTGCCCATGCCGCCACTGGCAATCACCGGGATATCGACCACATCGGTAACCGCCTGGACCAAATCCACATCGAAGCCCTTGGCCGTGCCTTCCTGGTTGATCGAAGTCAGCAGGATTTCCCCGGCCCCCAGTTCTTGCGCCCGTTGCGCCCATTCGATGACGTTCAGGCTGGAATGTTCCCGCCCGTTGTCGGTGAAAGCCTCCCACCAGCCGCCCTGTTGTCGTTGCGCGGCAATGGACAACACCACACATTGGCTGCCGAAATGCTCGGCCAGTTCCGTCAACAACTCGGGGCGTTGCACGGCGGCGGTATTGATAGCCAGTTTGTCGGCCCCCATGCGCAGCAGGTGATGGGCGTCTCCGATGGACCGGATGCCGCCGCCGACGGTGATTGGAATGAACACATCGGCCGCCGTATGAGCCACAATGTCGGACAGATTGTTGCGACCGTAGAGGCTGGCCACCGTGTCCATGTAGATGATTTCGTCGATGCCCTGTTGATAATAACGCTGGGCGAAGGCCTGAGGATCGCCGATCTTGCGCAGGCCTTCCAGATGCACGCCCTTGATCAGGTTGGACCCCTTGATGTCGAGCCGGGCAATGAGCCGCAGATTGCGCATGGAACGGGCCTATGCTCCCCAAACCGTATGACGCAACGACCAGGCGCCGTTCTGGTACTGCCACAGGTGCGGTGACCGGAACTGGTCGGCCAGCGCCATGAAAGAATCCTTGTCCATGATCGGTTGTTCGAAACGCTTGGCCACGTCGCCGAATTCTTTCTCGGAGAGGCTCAGATACTGAAAAATTTCGTCGGCAAAGCGCGCCGGAAACTCGCCGTCAAAACGCCGCACCAAGGCCACGCCCTCCTCCCGGTCGATCTCGTCGTTACGGATTTCCTGTGACGCATCGTAGGTCGCCCGGCCAATGCCGAACTTGATGAACGTGGTGTAGTAGTGGAAGTCGTCGATCTTGTCGTCGATGCTGTTGTATTTGCTATAGGTTCCGGCGGTACGCTCGGGCGATGCCTCGAACCCGCCATGTTCATGGGCGTAATAGTAGGCTCCCTGGGGATGCCAGCGCAGGTAATAGCCCAGATAATGCACCTCGGTGCCGACCCGCTTCAGATCTTCCGGGTTAGCCGGCATATAAGCTTCGAGGTCGTTTGTATGGATTCCGAAATCCTCTTTCAGTTCCTGGACCGACGTGCCGCCGATATAGACCTGCGACTTGTCGGGCAGGGAGAAATAGCGCCAGTCCCGTTCGGCCTTGTCGTTGTCCTCAATGGGATTGCCGAATTCCGCTTCATTCTCGCCGTAGAAAACCAGCGGGATCTGATGCAACACCGACATTTTCGGGGCCAGCGCCTTCTGACCGATGATGAACGGCTGAAACGGATGGAACAGCCGCTCGACGGCCAGACGGGTCAAGAGCCTATGCACCCGCCCGTTGGGGGTGATCAGATTATTGTCGAACCCGGTGTGAATCCAACGCTGGAAATTGCGCCATCCCCAATCGGTATGGATATGCGGTGCCCAGGTGATGGTCAGCGGATGCATGCCGTATTTGTACTTCAGGGTATGGGCCTGATAGAAGCTGTCCTTGCCACCGGAGCCGGGAACCAGGCAATCGTATTGCCCGTCATCGCGTCGGTAGCGGTCGCAGAGCTCACGCAGTTGCCGCTCACGATCCTCCCAGTCGATAGACTGCTTGTTCTCGACCGCCCGGCAGGCGTCGCAGACGTGATCCTCACCGAACTTGATCGTTTCCTTCTTGCTTTCGGCATTGTGTTTGTATTCGACTGTCGAATTCGGACGTTGATTTGAAATAACGCATTTTTTGCAAAACGTTACCTCCGAAGGAAGTCCGTATTTTGCTTCCAATCGACCTTCTTCACTTTGTACCATTGTAAGCTTTCCGAATGCAGAGATGTTGGTGTGGAAGGAGAGGACGGAGCAACATTCAGCCCCGCGCCCCGATATGTGCCTTCTTGAGGAAAATCCGTGAACGCCGCCTTGAGGCTCCCTTTGGTATTCCCCCTGTCACGCGCCCGCAAGGATCAATTCGGCCAAGCGGAAATCTAGCAGGGTATCAATATCGACGGATCTCTCCTGCGGCACTACCAGCCCCAGCGTTTCACCATCAATGAGTTTTCCGTATTCGCGCAAATGATCGACCCGAACCACATAGACTGCGCCATTGACCGCATAGCTGATCGGCAGTTCCTGGCGCTGACCGCCCTTCGGAGGAGGAAGCAACCGGACTAGTTGCTCCTGCTCATCCAGTTTAAATGCCCGGTACGGCGATTTGGCCAGTTCGGTGACCGTCACCACCGAATTTGCTCCGCGATCAACGCATTTGCGCAGACTGTCGTCGATATCTGCCGCTACGCAAAGGGGTGACGTCGGCTGCATCAGGACCAACAGGTCGTAGGTTTCGGGCAGTCGGTCCAGGGCATCCAGGAGTACCGGCTCCATTTCCGCGTCATCCCCGGCCAGCGCGGCGGGACGCACGAAGGGAGCCTCGGCACCCGCCGCAACGGCCGCGTTAATGATGTCCTGGGAATCCGAGGAAATGATAATGCGGTCCACGAACGCCGACTCCCGGGCCACCTGTATGCTCCAGGCCACCAAGGGCCGCCCGCCCAGGGGACGGATATTCTTGCCCGGCAAGCCTTTCGAACCGCCTCGCGCCGCAACCACAACCAGCACCCGCAGACCATCGATCATGATCGTACCTCCAACACTTTCTCAGCAATTGCCAACCACACGGCGCGGGCCGGATCGGTCACCTGCCCCAGTCCGCACCACAGGGACAGAATGCGTTCGCGATCTGGTAATTCTCCGCGACCAATCGCCTGGCAAAGGGCCTCTGCCGTATCGCCAACCACGGCACCTTCCAGCAACACGTCGGGGATTGCCGAGGGCCGGGGCCGCAGTACATAGTAGGGCTTGCCCGCCGCCAGTGTTTCCAGAAAAGTCCCCGACCCCGGCGGTCCGACGACCAAATCGGCCCAGGCTAGGTGGTCGGCGAACGCAGCCGTCTGATCCACCGTACAAGGCAGGTCAAAATGATCAACAAGCCACTGATAATATTTCAAGTTATCGAGACCAGGGTGAATCTTAATCCGGATCGACCCATAGCCCATTTGCGCCAGCCCCCGAACCATGCGCACCAGATTGGGAGACAGTTTCGAGGGCCATCCCCCGGTGTCGTTGAGCCAGGCATAGAGAGGCAAGACGAGCGCCTTGCCTGTGGCCGGTCGCGCCAAAGCAACGGCTTTCAGACGGCCCAATCCCGGGTAACCCGTCACCACACTGGGCAGCGGCGTTCCGCTCAGGGCAAGCCATTTCTCAATCGCCGGTCCGAGCGCCAATTCCCGAGTGACCGGAGAGCTCCCACCGTCCTCCGAGCATCGCACCGGGTCCCGTAACGGACTGATGAAGACACCGTTCAGGGTCTCGTCCGCCCCCAGGCCCCGCACCTGGGCCAATTCGCACAAAGCGCGACCCATGGGTGCCGAGGCGTCTCCACTGACCACACGCCGGACATTCAAACGAGTGATAAGTTTGTCCAACCCGTCCACGGTGCGGGCCAGTTCAGCCAGAATCTCCAGACGCAAAACGGTCTCGCGGACTGTCTCCCGATGCACCCTTCCCACCGGGTCGGCAGGATGCTTGCGCCAATGGTCTTCCACCGCCTCGACCATCGACGCGCAGGCGGCAATCTGTTTCTTCGTCGGGGGGGATTGCGTCAATGACGCGGGCACTATGCCGTGCCGCAAACAAGTTCCCAAAAACGTCCGACTTTTCGGCGAGGCCTCGAAGGGCAACACCGGCAGGATGCCGTCGGGTCGGCAGGTCACCAGATGTCGCAGGCTGAGGGTGCTGATATACAGAAAAACCCTTGGCGCGGACCGACCCACCGCCGCCAGCCGAAAGGCCCATTCGACGATACGCCCCAACCCCCCGCGCAACCGGTCGCGGAATGTCCATGGGGAAACCCGCGGACCGATGGGACGGGAAAAGAATGCCGCGTCGCCAATGTGGGGAATATCCCATCGTTCCTCGACGGGGATCGAGAAGGCCATACCAATTTGTTGAATCAACAAGCTTTTTGCCGCGAGTTTCAGTGTATGGAAGGTGGAAGAAATATCAAAAACGACGATCCGCCCGATGGCGTGATTGGCACATAAGTGACGCAGAGCCCGATCCACCCGAGCGGTATCGAGATAGGCGCAGCCCAAAAAGGTGGCATACATCCTGCCCAGCGACACGCCCTTGTAGCGGGTCGGATCGTCCGCTCCGCCGGGGCACCAGTCTAGGGCCCGGAAATAGACCTCTTCGGCGGTATCCCCGTCTGCCGGACAATGGGCGCGCGCCCAATCCGTATGCAGTGCTTGGAACCCGCGTTCCCGCGCCACCTGATATCCTGCCCACTCGGTCATGAAAACCAGGATATCTGGCGCGTCGGGTATCAGGTCTAGATGACGGGAATGAGATGCCACATAGACGGTAGAATAGGATTTTTGGTCCGCTTCTCCCGCTCCTTCGAAGGGAATGCGCTTGGAACCCGTCCACGCTTCCGGCATGTCGCTCAACGTTCGTGGCCAACCGTTTCCGGGGCCGGAAGGTCGGCAAAACGCTTGGCAACCAACCGATGATCGAGCGGCACCGATATCAGAACGTCGAGAATGCGCTCGACCGCATGGCCGTCGCCGTAGGGATTGACAACATCCGCCAGGCTCCCCCGAAATTCGGACGTCAGGGCACGGCGCCAAGCCGCTACGATGCTGGCGGTCTCCCCGGTGCAGGAAATGACATTTTCTGGAGCGAAGCGCCCCTGTTGGCGACCCGCGATATCCACCACCGGCAGGTGAAAGGACACCGCCTCGGTCAAGCCGCTGGACGAGTTGCCAATCATGCAATCCACATTGGCCAGTGCGTGCCAATACAGTTCACGCCCCAGCGATGTCCGGAACACATGATCCGGGCGGGCGGCACAGTCGGCCAGGATCGCCGTGCGAATGGCCTCGCTACCGGGGTCACTGTTGGGCGAGGTGAAAATGATCTGGCTGTCCACCTGCGCTGCCGCTGACAACAGGGCAGTAATGGTGCCGACCGACTGATCCGGGGCCAGCGTCTCGGGGTGAAAGGTGCACAGCGTGATAGGACGATTTGGATCGAGTTCCAGACGGCTTGCCAACGCTTCCCGCGATAGCGGAACGAAATGGCGCACCGCATCCAGGCCCGGCTGACCGCTCACGAATATCCTCTGCGGCTCCTCTCCGAGTTGGCGTATCCGCTGGGCCGACAGGGCGTTGGTGGCAAAATGAAGATGCGACAATTTGGTCAGGCTATGACGAATGGCATCGTCAATGGCCCCTTCCGTGACATCTCCCCCAGAAATATGGGCCACTGGAAGGGTGAATGGCAAGGCCGCCAGGGCGGCAGGAAAGACATCGAAACGATCACCGAGCACAACCAGAATGTCGGGCCTTCTCGCAGCAAAAGCATCCGCGAATCCGGCCACGCCCCGGGCCATCTGGTGGGCGACTGACTGATCGTTGTCCCCCGGGGACCAAGTGGGCACCTCCACCAGAACGTCTTCGAATCCCGCATCGCGAATTTCGGATAACGTGGCCCCATGCGCCGATGAATGATGCATCCCCGTTGCGTAGACAATCAAGGACAAGGCCGGATGCGTTTTCACGGCACCCATCAGCCCCCTGAGCAGGCCAAAATCGGCCCGCGAAGAGGTCGCGATCCCAATGCAGCGGCTATTCATCAACCTCTCTCGCCCCTTAGACCCGACCGGCCAAAAGCCGCTCCAGGCCCTCCCTCAGCATCACCCGGGGCCGATATCCAAAAGCTTGCGCCGCCCTTGTCCCGTCCACCTGAAAACGATGAATCGCCGGGCGCGGCGCGGGACCTGGCTCAATCAGCACCTGCCCGGCCCCGGCAACAGCGACGCAGCTTTCCGCCATATCCTTCAGGGAAGCCATGAACCCGCCAATATTGAATGCGCCCGTCTGACCGGAAGTCGCAACGTCCACCATGGCCCGGGCCACATCGGAGGCATGAACCAGATTAACCTGGTCCTCGACCGGATGTTGCAGATTCAGGGTCTCGCCGTCCCGCGCCTGAGACAGGAGCCGGGTGAGCAGCTTGTTTTCAGGCAGCCCCCAACCATAAATGGAGGTCGCCCTGAGCAGGGCCACGCGCAGGCCCGCCGCCGCAAGATTCTCCAATACCTGCTCCGCCAGCACCTTGGACAATCCGTAAAGCCCGCCTTCCGGGGTCGAGGTGCGGCGCACCGTTTCGTCTGGAAGTAACGATACAGAAAAATCGTAAACCACGGCCCCGGACAGAAACATCATCGGAATGTCCCGGGACATCGCCCAGTTACCCAGGCACCGGCAGGCAGACACATTGGCCGCCAACAAAGCCCCCTCCTGGAGGACAAGGCCCGAAGTCGGCACCATCGCCCCGACATGCAACAGCGCATGAACCGGCCCAAACATCGCGTCAAGCGCCTCGGGCGAACGCCATTCGGCGAGATCCCAAGAGGTCCAGGCAGCATCGACCGGCAACCATTCCGGGCGACTGCGCGATGTCGCGGCAACGCTGATTCCGCGCCCCGACAATTCGGCCAGCACATGACGTCCGACCATGCCGGAGGCCCCGGTCAAGGCAACACGATTCAGAACCACGAGTGAACGGTTCCCTTGGGCAGGGGGGCTACAAGATCCTCGACGCCGACGTCATCCAGAAAAACCTCTTCCACATAACGCATGGCCATGCCCTTGCGAATTTGCGGCGTCGGCAAGGTTTCTCCAAGACACCAGGCCCGAAGGTACATTTCCGGCTCATTGAAGCCGAAATGTGCCCGTACCGCCGTGGTGCCGGAGAACCGTGCGTTGAACTCGAACGGAATCGGTCCCTCGGGCCCATCCCTCATCTGCACGTTGAGCGAGCCAACGGTCGGCAGACAGGCGGCGATATCGAACATCAAGGGATACATCTTTTCGAAATGATCCACTTCGACCAGCCAGCTAGTCCCCCCTCTGAGCGTCCTGCGCGCCGTGAACGGGCCAAGAAAGCGACCGTCGGGCAGTGCGAAAACGCTACAGGTATACTCATGGGCCAAGTCGTTTCCGATACGCCCAGCAAACTCCTGGAGCATCGGATCGGGAATGGCATCGAATAAACGATCAATGTCATCCGGGCCATGAATGACGTGGACATGACGGCTTGATGTTCCGCAGCGGCTTTTCAGCACCACCGGAAGCCCGAATTCCCGCGCCGCCGCTTTTGCCTCTGTGGCGTCTGCCGGGGCAATGGCACGGGCATGGGGCAATGCATGATTGGCCAGAAACTGAGTCGTTAACAGCTTGTCGTCGGCAATGGCCACGGAGTCCGCGGGCGAGGCACAGATTTTTGTTCCAGTCGCCGCTTCGAGCTCCTCGCGATGACGCGAAAAGAATGCCAGATCGAATTCTGAGCCGATCAGGACGGCGTCAACTTTCTGCTCCTGAAGTGTCCGGCGGAACCAGTCATAGGCACTGGGGTCTTCCACCTTGGGGATCAGAAGGGCCTCATCGGCGCGATAAAGCCCCGGATTGAGCGGCCCGATATCAGCGGAGATGACGGTCACGGGCAACGAGGATAAACGCAGGGCCTTGACGATACCCTGGCCAACTCCGCTCCCGGCTCCGGTAACCATGACACGTAGGGGATTCATCACGACATTTCCCAGGCTGGGTGACGCTGCACCGCGCCGACATCGTCAACGCAATGGGCGTTTGACCCGAATGATACCGGACAATCAACGGCGAGGCACGCTTTCATAAGCCGATCCGGTTGGTCATGATAGCGTGTATTGATTTCGAAAGCCTTGCCGGACTCGGCGCACTTCCGAATCAGCTTTTCGATCAGGGGCCAGGGCGGTTCGCCACCGAACCGGCGAATAGTCATGCCGAACGGATGCCCCAGGATATCAAGCTGCGGATTATCGAGCGCCGCCAGGGACAGCCGGTATTCGGTATCAACCGCGTCTTCCAGGCTCATGTTGCTGGACGTGAAATCGACCACGCCCGCTTCTCCAGGGAACCGGTGGACACTCCCCATGACCAGATCGCAGGCTGCCGCAATGGCCGGAGACAAATCGAGACGACCCTCAAAATCAGCAATTTTCACTTCAGTCCCCACCAGGGCCTGACACGGCGTTTCGGGAAGCGCCCGTACCTCGGCGGCAAAATCATCGAACCACCCTCCGCTGTTAGATCGTGAGTGCTCGCTGAACAATATCTGTGTCAGCCCCGCCGCTACCGCCGCCCGCCACATGGCGTCGACGCCCTGTGCGCCATCGGTCCAAGTGGTATGGAGATGAAAATCCACCGGTGGCGGCAATCGGGTGACCTGCGCCAGGTGACGCATTTCATCGAACAGGGCGCGGCGCGAGCTCACTGGAACAGGGGCCTCACCTGGCTGTGGGAAAACCCATGGTGCTCTTGGAGAAACCGCGAAATGGGCTCGAAAAAGCTCACCGCCGAGACCAGGACCGTATGCATGTCACGATAGGAAGCTTCGCTGGCATGAAGGATGGGATTGCGACTCGCGGGCAGAAACTGTCCGGTCTTCGATTCATCGCCGTCATAGATCACCACATTCGGGTGTGTCCCCAAATCTAACAGATGCAGAAAAATGTTTAGTCCATTGGTCGCACCGTGAAAGGCAATCGGTCGACCGGCGCTCAACAACTTTCGAACCTCGCCTCCCACATCGCGTAACACGCCGTCAAAAGCGAGACCTGCGGTGTTCAACAAGGCCAGCCCGTCCTCGGCGCGCGTCGGTCGACGTGTGGCAGGTGCCAGCACGCACCACATGTTATCATTGCGGCTGATCAACTCCTGCACCTCGAACCCGGCCGAGGCAAACAAGGCACGGGCGCTGTTTTGGGTGAAATATGACAGGTGTTCGTGCAGGAGCGCATTCAGGTCACCCCGCCGGAATTGCGCCTCGATATCAGGAAATCCCAGAACCACTCGACCAGTGGCCGTTGTCTGGCGCGCCATTGCCTGCATGAAACCGAAGGGGTCAGCCACATGTTCCAGACAATTGAAGGACAGGATCAAATCAAACTTCCGATCAGCCAGTTGCCGTGAGGGGAAATAATCTTGAATGATTTCCACCCCGGTCTCTACAGCCTTCGGCAGACTCGGATCAATCAGGGTATATGTGCACCCGGACAGGTGCTGACGCAGGGATTTGCACACGAAGGCGCTCCCTGCGCCAATTTCGAGAATGGACCGTGGATGCCCGTCGCTGAGAGCTGCCAGTGTGTAGTCCAGTTGTTCCGCACCCAGCCTATCCGCCCAGGACGAACTTCCTGGAGGCGGTGTGATAAATTGGTAGTCGGAATGCGCATAGGCCTCGACGACCCGCCGTCGCACGGACTCTTCCATCGTCTGGCCAATGATTCCGCTGTCATCGACGCCCAGAGAGAAGGCAAAATCCGTTATGCCTCCTGGGGACGGCCGCACACCTTGCCACAAGGGAAGGGACTGGAAATTCAACAACCTTTTCCCCTTGGACAGGCGAAACGAAGACGGCCGTCAATTCTCATCGAACACATTCCCGAATTCCTCGCGTGCCCGGTCCAGGTCAACGGAGCGACCAATATCGAGCCAGTATTCGCGGATCGGAAACACCTTAGTCGAGTGGTTCTGGGCGATCAATTTCCGGAACAGGTCCGGCATGTCAAACCTTTCCGACCCCGGAATCTCTGATAGTACCTCCGGCGCAATGACATAGAGCCCGGCATTGACCAGGAACCGATGGACTGGCTTTTCGATGATGTCGGTGATTCGGTCGTCGGCCAGATCGACCACCCCGAACGGCACCTGGAAATCATATTCCCGCACCGCCATGGTTGCATGGGCACCGGATTGACGATGAAAATCAAGCAGCGCCTCGAAGTTGACTTTGGTCAGCAGGTCGCCGTTCATGACGATCATCGGCTTATCCGGAACTTCGGGCACCAGCCCCAGTGCGCCGGCCGTCCCCAGCGCCTCCGGTTCATCCAGGTAGAGGATTTCCGCACCCCAGCGCTCCCCGTCGCCGAAGTGGGATTTGATCATCTCCCGCCGGTAGTTCACCGAGATGAAAAAGCGATGAAATCCCTGCCGGACGAACTGCGCTAAAATGGTTTCCAGAATCGGCTTGCCGCCCACTTCGATCAGTGGTTTCGGCTTGGTATGGGTCAACGGATGCAATCGGGTGCCTAGTCCCCCAGCCATCAGCAGCACCCAATTGTCGTGCTGGACCGTCTGCGCCACCAGCTTGTCGAGGATCTCCAGGCCGACGATGCGGCCCCGGGGATCAATGATCGGCAGTTGGTGAACCTTCATGGAGACCATGGCCTTAATCCGGTCGGACTTATCTTCGCTGGCCAGGGAGGCCACGAAGTCCCGCTTCATCACTCTTTCAACCGGCTCGCTCAACTGCACGGCGCGCAACAGGCCGCGCCGGATATCGCCATCGGTGACCGTTCCCAGCAGTCGATCTTCCCCATCGACCACCAGACAGATTTGGGCCGCTGTCTCATCAAGAATGCGGATGGCCTCCTGGATTGGTGTCCCCGAAGCCACGATGGTATCCCGCCAGTCCTTCATCGGTGCCTACATCTTTTGGTCAAGGTTGCGGTGGGTTTCCGCATGGGTGAATTCAGGGACTGCAATCTGCAAGGCGCGGATCACGTCGGCCTTGCGCCAGTCGGGCAGGGCGCGCAGAGCCCGCAGGCTCGCCATAGTATGCTCGACCGCCGCCCGGTCCACGGTGCCATCATGCCGGATCACCCCAACTGCGTCGAAACGCTCCATGTCCACATCGTCATCCGCAGCGAAAAATTCCTCGAACGGTTTTTCACCGCTGGTATCGGATGGCGCAAACAGACAGGGCCAGTGGCGCGAAGTGGATGTCAATCTCGCCGCCATTGCCCGCGCCTCGGCTTCACCCGCACAGGCCACCGGTTCCAGTCCCCGGTAGCGGAGATAGGCCTCCGCCACCTCGGACAGTGGCTTCAGGTCGGTTTCCGGGGTCAATTTGGGAAACACGATTTCCCGGTTATTGCCAAGAAAACAGCCGAGCAGACACAACTGGCCGGCTTCCTCGTGGGAGAAAAAATAACGCCGGATATCGGATGGCGCGGCGATCGGCTGGCGCTTTTCCAGCCGCTGTTCCCAACCCTGCAACAGACTGCCGTCGGAAAAAGCCACATTGGCAAAGCGCGCCGAGGCAAAAGGCAGCCGTTCCGCATGACAGAGATGCACGCGCTCCATCAGACTCTTGGTCGCCCCCATGGCATTGGTCGGGTGCGAGGCCTTGTCGGTGGAGATGGAAAAGGCACGGCGGAACGGCAACGGGCTCCCGGAAATCTCGATATCCGTCAGCAAATCGTAAAGATGTCCGGCATTGGTCTCAATCATGCGCATCAGGCTGAACACATCGCGTTCCGAGCGCACATGCTTGAGAGCGGCGAAATTGATCAAGTAGTCGTAAGGCCCGAGAGCCGTCAAAAGGTGACGGAATTCGTCGCTACCGAAGGCCACGGCGAAGGTCTGAAGGTCCTCGGGCAGGGTCCGGGCCGAGGATCGCAGGTCGCGCACCAACTCGACCAGATTATTCTCGCTGAGATCCACCAAATGCAGGGTGGTCGGCGCGAAATCGGCCAGTTGCCGCACCACCGCCGCGCCGATGGAGCCCGCCGCACCGACCACCAGCAACCGGGTTCCGACAATGCGCTGGCGAAGTTGCTGCTGATTGGCCGCCATATCTGCGGCCAGCAGGGAATGCTCCCGGCGCAAAAGTTGGGACAAAAAGGGGTCCGAGGTTTGGAGATGAGAGGTCACGGATTTTCCAAGCTACCGCACTCCGGGTGACTCTCGGTCAGCGGAGCGCGAGGGTACTGATTGCCAATCCGAATGGGGTCAGGCCAACTGGCCGACCATCCCCTCGGAAAGGCGGAGCCGGACCTGCCGCCCCATCAAGGACAGTAGAACCCGCACCCGGTGTTTGTCGTCAATGCCGTCGAACAGACCCACATGATCACCGAAAGCGCCCTCGGTGATCCGCACCGGTTCGCCTCTCTTGAAACGGGCCGCCTGATCCAGGGCCACCAAGCCGTTTTCGTCCTCGCGGGCTCGAATGCCGTCGATCACTTCCGCCGGGACCGGCAACGGGGCCGCCGTGCCGTTGGCGACCAGATAGGCCACCCCGAGGGTCGAATTGATCGCCCGCCAGCGTGCTTTGGCGGTGTCCATGGCAACGAACAGGTAGCGCGGGAATAACGGAGCCTTGATCCAGTCGGTGCGGCGGGCATGGCGGCGCTGTTTCAAAAAGCGCGGCACATAGACGGTAAAGCCCTGGTTTTCCAAGTGATAGCGGGCCTTTTCCTCGGCCAGGGCATGGGTATGGACGGCGTACCAGCGGATCATCGGCGGTCCCCCTGGCGGCTGATATGCAAAAACTGTGGGGCCAACAGACGCTCGTCTGGCAGGATGCCCGTGAGCCGGTCAAACGTTTCCTGCGGGGTCTGCATGTCGGTAATCAGCACCGCCCCGTATTGCGCCGCCGCTTCCGGACCCATGACCCGGGGCAATCCATGAAACGGGCCGTCCTCGGAAGTCGCAACCTCAATCACCGCCGCCAGTTCAATGTCCACGTCGCGCGCACAAAGCAAGGCCACATCGGCTAGATCGCCGGACCCGACCAGCGCCACCGGAGCCCAGTCCCGCTCAGCACAACGCCCCAGCAGTTCGGTGCATTCGTGGCGCGCGGCACGGAAAAAATTGAACGACTGGGAGAGATATTCCGCGGTCAGTCGGCTTTTTTCGCTGAACCCCTTGGGGGTCAGGTAATAGGCATAGCGGTTGGCCGGTACCTGAGAGACCTTGACGAAGCCCTTTTTGACACAGCGCTTCAGGTAGGCATTGGCCATGCCCAGGGCGATCCCCATTTCCAGCGCCAAGGATCGCTGGGTCACCCGGCTGTCCTGCTCAATGGCCGAGAGAATGCCGATGGTGATTTCCGCCTGATCCTGCGTCACCGCGTCTGATTTGCTGCCGGATGTCATGGGGCCTTCGAACCCATTCTTGTTCACGGCGCGAACACTACACTGTTCAATCCATGAACGTCAACCCCACAATTCCCTTATTTTGTAGCGAGTCGCAGAGGAACGTAGCCGGTATTGTTATTGGGGCAGCGTTTTGACCCATTGAGCTGCCGCCGTACCGGCAATCTGATGCCCCAGGGCCGACCAATGGCCGTCATGGGCGAAATGGGTCGGCTCGAACCCGGCGGCGACAAACGCCTCGAAGGGATCAATGATGGGAAAGCCCTCGGCCATCAGGCCCGCCGTCAGTTCGGCCCGCATCTTCGCGTAGAACGGATCGCCGTCACGGATTTCAAACCGCGCCGGAACGATCAGAATGGCAAAGGGCGTTCCCTCCGGCACCAAGTCCCGCACGCCGACCAGTCCCTTGATCGATTCGGCGACGGACCGTTCGAGGGAGGTTTCGTCGATGGCGCGGTGATACACATGCCCCCGCTCAATCAGGCCAATATCGGTCAGGAATTCCCGTAGATAGTTGACCCGCTTCACCGCCACCGTCAGAAAATTGTAGAGGGCGGAATTATGGATCAGTATCCCCTTGATCAAGGGCAGGGAGATCGGATCAGACTCTGCTTCGTGGGTGGGATCTTGGCTGTTGTGCTCGGCCAACCGCGCTTCAGCGGCGCAATCGTCGATGAGAATATCGTTTTCCAGGACCAGACCGAGCACCACGGCTTTGGGTTTGACCTCTTGCGGCATGCGGGCCAGCAGGGCCTGATACCCACAAATGCCGGTTCCGGGGCTGGCCACATTATAGGTCGGACGCCCACTCTCGGCGGCTATAATTGCTGTAAAGATCTGATCCCGCTCGATCCCCCAGCCGAAGGTCATGGAATCGCCGACCACCCAGACCCGATCATTGGCCGCCGACACCGGTTCGTCATTGCGCAAGCCAAATTCGTTGACCACGATGCGCGCCCTGAAATCCCCATTGCTTTGCGCGAAATAGCCGTCGAATCCCGGGACTCCGATGGGCACGATCCCATGGTTCGGAACCAGGGTCCGGGTCATGAAACGACCGCTGTAGAACTCGTTCCAATGGGGCATCAGCACCCGAAGAAACACTTCGGAAAGAGCCAACAGGAAAACCAACCCGATCAGGAGAGCGACGACGACGCCCTTCGCGGTAATCTTTTCAGCCATGAAGTTTGCCTTGGATCTGAGAGGGGAGAGGTGCCGGGAAACTAACCAATCTCCCGGACGCTTTCAACGCGATTTAATTATTATTAGCCGCTGTTCCCAGCAGGCTCCGCAATATGGGAAGTACCGTTTCGGCCATGATCGCAACACCCCGGTCATTGGGGTGATAATCTGAATTGGCACTGGTTGCGCGGGACTCACCGGTTCCCTCCTGAAGGCCGGGCGTGTAATCTACAAAAGCCGCCCCCTGGCTTTTAGCCAGTCGGCCAAGCCGTGCCAGGGCGTCCTTGTAATCCGCCTGAGCGGCCTTTCTGAACGGACTGGATTCCTGAAAATAGGGAAGATAGATCTGACTGAGGTCCGGGTAATAGGCCAGCACCACCGAGGCCCCGTGGGTTCGGGCCAGGCTCATGATATCCCCGAGTGCGTCCAGGGCCGGGCTCCAGTCCTGGTCGTCGAGGCCCCGGGCCTTCCGAGGCAACATCCAGTCGGTCGCGGAAATCTCACCCCGGGGTAGTTTCAGGACCAGTTCTTCCCGCGCCGCGATCCGGTTTTGCGCATTGCGATAGTTCTGAACGACCGTAAAGGGCAGATTAAACAGGATCGAAACAGTCCAAGGCGGCTCGAAGCCAAAAGGAAAGGCGTTCTTGCTGACGGTCGTTCCCAGATAATTACGCCAATCACCCCCGATCCTGGATAGTTGTTCATAGGATTGAGCGTCGGTCACATCGTTACAAAAACAAAAATTGATTACAACGGCACGATGTTCGAGTCCGGTATCAAGAACGTATTTGCGATACGCATCCCGCTGATGAAACGGTCCATACCCACTGAAGCCGAGATTGAGAGCCGACAACCCCCTTTGCCGCAATACATCGGCCATGTCCTGTTCACTGTTCTGGGCAATGGTTACCGAATCCCCCAGCAAGACCACATCCGGTCGGCCCGGAATTTCGGGATTTCGATAACCGTTGGCATCCACCTTGACCCAGGGCAGACTCGAAAGCTCGAAATTCGGTTTCCAGCTATACAGCATGCCGTCGCCCGAAATTCCTGCGACCGTGAAAATCCCGCGCTGCGTCAACAAACGCTCCCGATCCGTATTGGGCAGCATTTCGACGATGGAGAACGGCAGTCGTTCCTGCATCACACGCAGAATGGCCTCCGTCCCCGCCAACACCAGCAGAATATTGAGGATGAGAATGTTATTGAAGGATCGCACGCGGCGGCTGAACAGAGATAACAGGGCATAAATCCCAAGAACGCCGACCAAACCCAAGGCCCCTGTCTTCAACTGGGAAATCTCGCCGAGCCGGTAGCCATGCGCGTTCAAATACCCATGAACCACCAGGAAACAGAACATCGCGAGAACCAAAGACGGCAGGGCGGCCACAGGCAGCCAACGAAACATCGGACGGACTGTTTCACGGGGGCTGGAAGCCTTTGATTCAGGGGGGATGGTCATGGGGGATCTCCTCAGGCCGGATAATGCCGCGCCACCGGGGTGGCGTAAAGTCCAATGGTCAGCGACCCCACCCAGAAATAGCCCCGAAGAGACAGCGTATTCCCCTTAAGCCTTTACTCCGCTGATGCGAAATAGTACACAGCGCGGATAGGCCCACCGAGAACCCTTTGGACCCAGGAACGCAACATGGCCAGGGAAAGAAATTTCCATGAATCCCTTGCCCGGCATGACCACGTTCAGGGCAGTTCTGATCGCTCATTCGGCCTTGTCTTTGCGATCTTCTTCACTGTTATCGCTTTATTGCCCCTGATCGGGGGCGGCCAACCGCGTCTCTGGGCGCTGGGAATTGGAGCCGGTTTTCTGATCGCGGCGTTGACGATTCCCAGGATTCTGGCCCCCCTCAATCGGCTGTGGTACAAATTCGGGCAGTTCTTGCATGGCATTGTCAACCCGATCATCATGGGTTTGATTTTTTTCACCACGGTGACGCCCATTGGCCTACTGATGCGCTTGTTCGGAAAGGATCCACTGCACCGCAGACCGGACCCGGCGCGCGTCAGCTACTGGATCCTCCGGGATCCTCCGGGGCCTGACCCGGCCACGCTGACCAAGCAATTCTGACTGGAATAGTGATCATGAGTTTTCTGAGCGAACTGTGGGATTTTCTGAAATCCCGAAAGAAATTCTGGCTGCTGCCAATCATCGTCATGATGGCGGTATTCGGCGGATTGCTGATTGTCAGTCAAGGGTCTGCGGTGGCCCCCTTCATCTACACCATCTTCTAGGGATTCCCTTGGATGCGCATCCTGGGCCTTTCCGCCTATTATCACGATAGCGCCGCCGTCCTGGTTGAGGACGGACGCATCGTCGCGGCGGCCCAGGAGGAACGCTTCACCCGCAAGAAGCACGATGCCGGATTTCCACACCAAGCCATCACTTATTGCCTGGAGGAGGCGGGGCTTTCTCTCGGCGAGGTGGATTTTGTCGCCTTCTATGACAAGCCGTTTCTGAAATTTGAGCGGTTACTGGAGACCTACCTGTCCTTCGCCCCGCGCGGGTTCGCCTCGTTTCGTATGGCGATGCCCGTCTGGCTGCGAGAGAAGTTGTTCCAAAAGGACCTGTTGGGCAAGGAGTGCAAAAAGTTCGACCCGAATTTCGATTGGGCGCATCGGCTGCTGTTCAGTGAGCATCACCTGAGCCACGCGGCGGCGGCTTTCTATCCCTCACCCTTCGAGGAGGCCTTGGTGCTGACTATGGACGGGGTCGGCGAATGGGCCACGACTTCGGTCGCCATCGGTCGCGGCAACGACCTGAAAGTGATCAAGGAGCTGCACTTTCCTCATTCCCTGGGTCTGCTCTATTCGGCCTTCACCTATTACACGGGATTCCGGGTCAACTCCGGCGAGTACAAGGTGATGGGTCTGGCTCCCTATGGCGAGCCGAAGTACGCGGACCTGATTCTCGACAAACTCATCGACGTCAAGGAGGACGGCAGTTTTCGTCTGGACCAGAACTATTTCGACTATTGCACCGGATTGCGCATGACCAACCGGCGGTTTGACGCGCTATTCGGGCGTCCGGCACGCCAACCGGACAAGGAGCCGCTGGAGCAGTTTCACATGGACATTGCGGCGTCCATTCAACGGGTGACCGAACAAGTGGTGTTGCGCCTGACCCGAGCCCTTGCCACCGAATACAACATCCCCAATCTCTGCATGGCCGGGGGCGTGGCCCTGAACTGTGTCGCCAACGGCCATGTCCTGCGCGACGGGGCCTTCGCCGACCTGTGGATTCAACCCGCCGCAGGAGATGCCGGTGGGGCTCTGGGAGCCGCCCTGGCCGCCTATCACCTGCACAAGGGTCAGCCGCGCCGGGTTTCCGGCTCCGGCGATGCCATGCGGGGTTCTTATCTAGGGCCGCAATTCGCCCAGACGGATATTGAAACTCGGCTGACCGCTGCCGGGGCGCATTTCGAAGTGCTGGACGAGGAACCGCTGCTGGATGCCACGGCGCGCGCTCTGGCCGATGAACAGGCGGTGGGCTGGATGCAGGGCCGCATGGAATTCGGCCCGCGCGCCTTAGGCGGGCGCTCCATCCTCGGTGACCCGCGTTCGGCAAGCATGCAGAAAACCTTGAATCTCAAGGTCAAATACCGGGAAAGCTTCCGACCTTTTGCGCCCTCGGTACTGCGGGAGGATGTGGCGGACTGGTTCGACCTGGACGGGGATTCCCCCTACATGTTGCTGGTCGATACGGTCAAAAAGGACCGCCGACGGGAAATGACGGCAGACGAGCAGGCACTGTTTGGCATCGACAAGCTGAACGTGCCGCGTTCGGACATTCCGGCGGTCACCCACGTGGACTATTCGGCGCGCATTCAGACGGTGCACGCCGAGACGCATCCTCGTTATCACGCCCTGTTGACCCGCTTCAAGGAACTGACCGGCGTTCCGTTGCTGGTCAATACCTCCTTCAACGTGCGCGGCGAACCCATTGTCTGCACGCCAGAGGATGCCTTTCGTTGCTTCATGGGCACCGATCTCGACCTGCTGGTGGTCGGTAACTGCCTGCTCCGCAAGACCGAGCAGGACCCCGCCCTGCGCCGCGACTACAAGGACGCCTTCGATCTGGATTGATCGGTCTTGCTCCTCTGGGGTCATCCGCCGATAATCGGGAAACGGGTCGGGAGTCTCCGCCCCTGCAACAGGAGCCGTGCCGTGATTCCGCTCGCCATTCCCAATCTTTCGGGCCGAGAGGCGCAGTATCTGCAAGACTGCATCGCCAGTGGCTTCGTCTCTTCCGTTGGGCCTTTTGTCAGCCGCCTGGAAGATTTGACCGCCGCCGCCGCCGGATCTTCCCACGCTGTCGCCACCGCCTCGGGGACGGCCGGACTGCATGTGGCGCTGACCGCCGTCGGCGTGCAACCGGGAGATCTGGTGATTCTGTCCAGCTACACCTTTATCGCCAGCGCCAACGCCATTCACCAATGCGGGGCCACGCCCTGGTTGATGGATATCGGGGCGGACAGCCTGACCCTCGACCCCAACCTGTTGGCCCGCGAACTGGCCGTTCATACGAAAACCGACCAAGGCCAACTGATCCACAAGCCGAGCGGCAAACGGGTGGCGGCCCTGATGCCGGTGCACGCCCTCGGTCAACCGGCGGACATGGATGCTCTGGTGGAATTGGCCCGCGCCCACGGACTGCCGGTGGTGGCCGATGGCGCGGCGGCCCTGGGGGCCTTGTACAAGGACCGATTCCTGGGCGAGATGGGGGCCGATCTCTCCGTCGTCTCGTTCAACGGCAACAAGACCTTCACCGCTGGCGGCGGCGGCATGGTGCTGGGCGATGATCAGGCCCTGATGACCAAAGTCCGGCACCTGAGCACCACCGCGCGAGTGGGTACCGGCTATGACCACGACATGCCGGGCTTCAACTACCGGATGACCAATGTGCAAGCTGCCGTGGGCTGTGCCCAGGTGGAACGGCTGGGTGAGTTCCTCGGAGCCAAGCGCCGCGTGCAGGCCAATTACGACCTTCTCCTTCCGGCGGCCACCGGTTTGCGGGTCCTGCCTTGCCCGGAACAGGTGGAAAGCGCCTGCTGGCTGTCCGCCCTGCTGCTCGATCCGGCGCGTCATCCAGATGGCGACCGGGTCCGCGCCGCCCTGCGCGAACGGGATATCGCGAGTCGTCCATTCTGGAAACCCATGCATCTGCAAAAACCCTATGCCGACGCACCGCGCAGCCCCATGGCGGTCAGCGACGGAATGTGGCAGCTTGTGCTCACCCTGCCCTGTTCGACGGATCTTTCGGAGGAGTCGCAACAGGACGTCATCAAAGCGGTAATGGAGGTATTGGCATGAATAAGTACGTAGTGGTCGTCGGTGCCGGCGGTCATGCCAAAGTGGTGGTGGATACGCTGCGCTTGTTGGGGGACAAGGTGGTGGCGCTGCTCGACAGCAACAAGGATCTTCGCGGCTCGTTCCTGATGGGACATCGGATCATCGGCGGCGACGAAATGCTCGACGACATTACCAGCGCCGGGGTGCTGACCGCCATCGGTGTCAGCTCCATCACCATCCGCCGCAAACTGTTTTACATGACCCAGGCCAAGGGCTTTCGCAATCTGTCGCTGATTCATCCCACGGCGGTGCTGTCGCGCACGGCGAACCTGTCCGAAGGCTGTCAGGTGATGGCCCGCGCGGTCATTCAGACCGGGGCGCGTATCGGGCTCAATTCCATCGTTAATACCGGAGCCATCGTCGATCACGATTCGGTGGTCTGCGATCACGCCCATATCGGACCGGGAGCAGTGCTGGCCCATATGGTTTCGGTCGGCGCGGAAACCCTGATCGGGGCCGGGGCGACCATTCTGCCCGGTGTCCGCATCGGCGAAAACTGCCGGGTCGGGGCCGGGGCAACGGTGGTCAGCGACGTGCCCGCCGGAACCACCGTGGTCGGCAATCCCGCGGCCCCCGTGGACAACTGATCCCTTGGAAAAGCACTGGAAAAACACCCTGACGCCGCACACGGCCAGTCTCGGCGAGGCGATCCGCGTGCTCGAAACCAGTGCGTTGCAAATCTGTCTGGTGCTTGATGACGATGCACGATTGATCGGCACCCTGACCGATGGCGATATCCGGCGCGGCATCCTGCGTGGCAAGGGCCTGGATGCGCCGGTGACCGACGTAATCTGCTCGACGCCGCTGGTCTGGGACCCGGACGGGGACCCGGTGGAATTGCTGCAACTGATGTCCGAACGCAGCATTCGTCAGGTCCCGCTGGTCGACAGTCAGGGTCATGTGGTCGGCTTGAGCATACGGGAGGAACTGGTCACTCCCCGTCCCTTGCCCAACTGGGTGGTGGTAATGGCCGGGGGCCTGGGCATGCGTTTGCGCCCCCTGACCGAAACCACGCCCAAGCCGTTGCTCAAGGTCGGCCCGAAGCCACTGTTGGAAAGCATCATCGGGGCCTTCGCCGAGCAGAATTTTCAGAACATTTTCCTTTCGGTCAATTATCTGGCCGATAAGATCCGCGCCTATTGCGGCGACGGGCACCAGTGGGGCGTTCAAATCGACTATCTGGAGGAACAGGATAAACTGGGCACCGCCGGGGCTCTCGGCCTGCTCCCCGCGCCGCCGACCCGTCCGATTATCGTGATGAACGGGGATGTGCTGACCAAGGTGAATTTCCGCAGCCTGTTGGAGTATCATCAGGAACAAAAGGCCATGGCGACGGTCTGCGTGCGCGAGTACGACGTCCAGGTGCCGTTCGGCGTAGTCCAGCTCGATGCCCAGCGCATTACTCAAATTGTCGAAAAGCCGGTGCATTCGTTTTTCGTCAATGGCGGTATCTATGTGTTGGAGCCGGAACTGGTCGCCCGCATCCCCCCCGGCCAACCTCTCGACATGCCGACCCTGCTGGAAGAGGCCATCGCGCGGGGCGAGCATGTGGCCGCCTTTCCGGTGCGTGAATATTGGCTGGACGTGGGCCGGGTGGATGACTTCCTGCAAGCCGAGGCGGAATATCACGAGGTCTTCAAATGAGCCGCGCCCTGGTGGTGGGGCATGGGGCCATCGGGGCCCGCCATGCCCGGCTGCTGGCGGCACGCGGCCTGGAGGTCGCGGTGGTCAGCCGTCGGCCCGGAGTTTTCGATCGGCAATTCACCACTTTGAGCGAGGGCCTGTCCGGCTGGCAACCGGACTTGCTGGTGATCGCCAGTCGCACCGATGAACATCTTTCGGACCTGACTCAAGCCGCCGAGGCTGGGTTCAGGGGGCGTGTGCTGGTGGAGAAACCGTTTCTTCATGCCCCGGCAACGCTGCCCGGGCATCGCTTCGCCGATTTGCGGATCGGTTATAATTTGCGCTTTCATCCGGTCATTCAGGGACTGCGCCGCTGGCTCGACGGACTGTCGGTGTTTGGCTGTCAGTTTCATGTGGGCCAATATCTGCCCGACTGGCGACCGCAGCGGGATTACCGGGACGGCTATTCGGCCCGCCGGGAGCAGGGCGGCGGCGTGTTGCGCGACCTGAGTCACGAACTGGATCTGCTGCTGTGGCTGTTCGGTCCCTGGCGGCGGGTCACGGCGCTTGGCGGACAGGTCAGCGACCTGGACATTGACAGCGACGATCTGGTCACCCTGCTGGTGGAAACGGAACGCTGTCCGGTGGTCTCCGTGCATCTGAATTACCTGGACCAGCCAGCCCGACGGAACATTTTGATGCAGACCTCGGAAGGCACTCTTGAGGCGGATTTGATCGCCGGGACCCTTGCCGGAACCCGCTTCGAGCTGGAACGGGACAGCACCTATGCGGCGTTGCACGAGGATGTCCTGAGCGGCGGCGGGCTGGCCTGCGATCAGGCCCAGGGACTCGCCGTCACGCACTTGATCGCCGCCGCCGAGCGCGCCTTGAGCGAAAGGAGCTGGGTCGCCCCATGAAACGCCTGTGCAGCATCTGCGCCCGCGCCGGAAGCAAGGGCGTGCATAACAAAAACCTCCGCATGCTCGAAGGCCGCCCGCTGATCGCCCATACCCTGGAACAGGCCTTGGAGTCCGGCCTGTTCGACGATGTGGCGGTGAGCAGCGACAGTTGGGCAATCCTCAAAATGGCGCAAATCTGGGGGGCGACCCAACTGGTGGCGCGTCCCGACGAACTGGCCAGCGACACGGCGGGCAAACTGCCGAGCATCCGCCATTGCGCGGAGATCGTCGAAGGCCGCCACGACACGCCGTTCGACACCTTCGTCGATCTGGACGCCACCTCGCCGCTGCGCCTGGCCTCGGATATCCGGGCCGCCGTCGAACAGCTCGAATCCGGGCCCGGCGGCAATCTGATCAGCGGCACCCCGGCCCGGCGCTCCCCCTATTTCAATCTGGTCGAGCCGGACGCCCAGGGCTTCGTGCATCTCTCCAAGACTCCCGATGGAGCCCTGGTCCGACGCCAGGACGCGCCAATTTGTTATGATCTCAACGCCTCGATCTATGTTTGGACCCACGAATCCATGTTCCGCGACGATTCGCGGGTGATTCGCGACGATACCCGGCTGTACGTGATGCCCGAGGAACGCTCGGTGGATATCGACACGGAGCTGGATTTCCGACTGGTCGAAAGCCTGTTTCGCGAAAGGATGTCCCGCCCATGAGCCCGGCCGAATCTGCCCTTGATCGTTTTCGGCTCGACGGACGGGTCGCCCTGGTCACCGGCGGGGCGGGCATTCTCGGACAGCGGTTCTGTCACGGGCTGGCCGGGGCCGGGGCGCGGGTGGTGGTCGCCGATTTGGACCATGCGGCCGCCCGGGCGGTGGCCGAGGGGATTCCCGGTGCCCTGGCCCTGCCCCTGGATGTGAGCGACCCGGACTCGGTACGCGAGACGGTGGCCCGGGCAGTGGATCATTTCGGCGCCATTCATCTGCTGCTCAACAACGCGGCGACCAAATCCCGCAGCCTCGACGCCTTTCTGGCCCCGTTCGAGGATTACAGCCTGGAGACCTGGCGCGAGGTCATGGCGGTCAATATCGACGGCATGTTCCTGATGGCCCAGGCGGTGGGCCGCCATATGCTGTCCCGGGGCGGCGGCGGTTCGATCATTCAGACGGCCTCCATCTACGGCATCTCGGCCCCCGACCAGCGCATCTATGCCGGATCGGAATATCTGGGGCGACCGATCAACACCCCGGCCGTCTATGCGGCCTCGAAAGCGGCGGTGATCGGCCTGTCGCAATATCTGGCCACCTATTGGGCCAAGGACGGCATTCGGGTCAACTCTCTGGTGCCAGGCGGTGTGGACAGCGGTCAGAACGCCGCCTTCAAGGCCGCCTATGCGGCACGGACGCCCCTGGGACGCATGGCCGAGGCCGAGGAAATCGTCGGGGCGGTGCTCTATCTGGCCTCCGATGCCGCCAGCTACGTGACCGGCCAGACCCTGACCGTGGATGGCGGCTGGACGGCCTGGTAGACGCCTATTTGCCGCCGATTTTATGCATGCGCCATTTCAGCCGCACCCCCTGACCGCGCAGCAGGCCGCTGACGACGATCTGTTGGCTGTGGTGGCTGTCGCCCCGGGAGTCCATGTACAGGCTGTCCTCCAGGGTCACCGGGCCGCCGTTGGCCAGAAACCGCCAGCCCGCCCCGCGCGGCATTTTCAGCAACGCCGCCTGTCCGCCCTCGACCAATGAAACCTGAACTTTCGGATGCAGATGAAAGCGCAGGGCGAAGCGTTCGCCGCCCGGCCCCTCCAACAGGTCCTCGCCGCGCAGGTCGTCGCCATCGGCGGAGAGGTAGAGCATCCGGTGATGGGTCAGCTCGAACACCGCCTCGTAGCCGTCGTGGGAGGCTTCGACCAGGGTGCAGCGATCCTGCTGATGGTGTCGCGAGGGCACCAGATCCGGGCGCCGCTGGCCGAGACCGCCACCCGCCACCAGTTCCGACGAATTGGTGTCATCGACCACCAGGGTGCTATGGGCGGCGCTGGCTCGCAGCACATGATTCCACGGATTTTCCGGTTGCGGATGGGCCCCGCAATTGACCACCAGACGGTTTTTTCCCGTCGTCATCTCGAACGACAGGGTGCCCGCATGGGCCGCCCGGTCGGCCCCCGGCGGCGGTGGCGGCCCGGCGTCCAGGACGATGCAGGTGCGACCGGCGGTGAGACGATGAAATCCGCTGTGTGGCGCATGGGCCATGGGGCGGCCGCGCACATCGGCCTGGGCCAGCACGGCGGCGATTTCGTCGGCGTCGCGCTCGGTGCCGCCATTGAAACGGGCCAGGGTGCCATCCCCGAGAAGGGCGCCGCGCAGCGCCGGCGTGGCCCGATCAATGCCCCGTTGCACGGCGGCGGGGACTTCCGTCTGAAAGGCAATCAGCGCGGCACGAATTTCGATCAGATGTTGCAGCACCTCAAACAAGGCCGCCGGGGAACGCTCCAGATGACCGCCGTCGGGCAGAATCTGCCGCGCCACCTCCTGTTCCAGCAAGGCCAGCCCGGTTTCCAGAAAATTCTGCCGCGACAGGGTCAGACCGGCCAGGATCAACCCCTTGGCGCAGGCAAAGGCCCCCCGCCCGGTGGCTGAGCTGGCGGCCACCCGTCGCAGGTGGCGCACCTGACGCCCGATGCAGGCCAACAACAGGCCGGGAAATTCCGCCGCCGCGCCGGACACCAGATATTCGTAGGACATCAGCCAGTTGGCCAGCCGTGCCCCGACCACTTCCGGTCGCCAGGCATAGGGATCATAGCGCCCGTGATGGGTCACCCAGACCTCGATCAGGCCGCGCGCCACCGTCCGTCCGCGCCCACTGCCCAGGGCACGCAAGTCGCGCAGCCAGCCGAATTGATGGCAGGCCTGGGCGGCGCTGCGATGGTCCGGATCGGTCGGCCAGGGCCCGGTGGTCAGGGGGACCGACGGACCGCCGGTCAGCGGCAGAATGCCGTTCAGCAGTTCCTGACCGCGCGCCGGATCGCCAAACCAGGGATCAGGCGGCAGCAGTTCCAGGGTCGTCGGCACACGGGTGCCCAACGTCCACTGATAAAGAAACGATTGATACAACCGATCCCACAAACGGGGTCCCTGCGGGGTATGATCCGGGTTCAGGAGCGGCACGGGCGCAACAATCTCCAACGACCGAGAGGAAGGATCAGAGGTAACAGGTTCGCCGGATTCTGGCAACTGTAGGGCTGAGTCCCTCAATCCAGATCGAAGGCGTCCTTGTAGTCGCGGCGCAGGGCGGGGTCCTGCTCGGTCTTGCGGAGCAGGCAGTTACCGACCACCAGCAGGTCGAGATCGGTGCCCATGAAGCAACGAAAGGCATCCTCTGGCGTGCAGACAATGGGTTCGCCGCGCACGTTGAAGGAGGTATTGACCAGCAACGGAACGCCGGTCAGTTCCTTGAAGCGGGTCAACAGGGCGTGATAACGAGGATGCGTCTCGGCGTGCACCGTCTGAATGCGCGCCGAATAGTCCACGTGGGTGACCGCCGGAATGTCCGAACGCGGCACGTTCAGCTTGTCGATGCCAAACAGTGCCTGCTCGTCTGCCGTCATTTCCCGTCGGCGGTCCTTTTTGACCGTATCGACCAGCAACATGTAGGGGGAATCCCCGTCCAGGTCGAACCAGTCCGCCACATCCTCCCGCAGTACCGAGGGCGCAAAAGGTCGGAAGCTTTCCCGGTATTTGACCTTGAGATTCAAGGTTTTCTGCATGCTTGCCGAACGCGGGTCACCGAGGATGGAGCGCCCGCCTAAGGCGCGCGGGCCGAATTCCATGCGGCCCTGCATCCAGCCCACCGCCTGTTCATCGGCCAGAGCGCGCGCCGTGGCATCCAGCAGCGGTTCCTCGTCCAGCACTTCGAAATGCGCCCCGGCAGCGGTCAGCCGAGTTTCAATATCCGTCTGGGCGAATTGCGGCCCTAGATAAGAACCCCGCATGGCATCGCCGGAGCCGGAAACCCGGCGCGGCTGACCCTTGTGCAGGTGATAGGCGGCCAGGGCGGCTCCCAGAGCCCCACCGGCATCTCCTGCGGCGGGTTGAATCCACAGGTCGGCGAAGGCCCCGTCGCGCAGGACATGGCCGTTGGCGACACAGTTCAGGGCCACGCCCCCGGCCATGCAGAGATTGGGGATGTTGTATTCGGTGGCAAGGGCTCGGGTCAGGCGCAACACCACTTGTTCGGTCACCCGTTGAATGGACGCCGCAATGTCCATGTGAAACTGCTCCAGCGGCTCCTTGTCCGGTTGGCGTGCCGGACGCCCGAATAGCGCGTCAAACCGCCGGTTGGTCATGCGCAATCCGGTGCAATAGTCGAAATAGTTCTGGTCCAGACGAAAACTGCCGTCCTCCTTGACGTCGATGAGTTTGTCGAGAATCAGGTCCGCGTACTTCGGCTCGCCATAGGGAGCCAGACCCATCACCTTGTACTCGCCGGAGTTGACCCGGAATCCCGTGTAATAGGTGAAGGCCGAATAGAGCAGACCCAGGGAATGAGGAAAGTGCAGCTCCTTGATCACTTTCAGGTCGTTGCCGCGACCGATGGCGACCGAAGTCGTGGCCCATTCGCCGACCCCGTCCATAGTCAGCACCAAGGCCTCCTCGAAGGGTGAGGGATAGAAAGCCGCCGCCGCGTGGCTCAGGTGATGCTCACTGAACAGCAGCCGATGCGCCCAATCGAAATTCGGGTCGAACTTTTTGCACTCCTTGCCCAACAGGTCCTTTTGGAACAACTTCTCTCGCAGCCAGACGGGCATCGCCATACGAAACGAGGCGAACCCGCGCGGGGCGAAGGACAGGTAGGTCTCCAGTAACCGCTCAAATTTCAGAAACGGCTTGTCATAGAAGGCGACAAAATCCACCTCGCCGAGAGAAAGCCCCGCCTCCTCCAGGCAATAAGTGATGGCTTGGTGTGGAAATCCGGCATCGTGCTTCTTGCGGGTGAAGCGTTCCTCCTGGGCCGCCGCGACGATGCGTCCGTCCTCAACCAGGACGGCGGCGCTATCGTGATAATAGGCGGAAAGGCCCAGGATGCGCATCCAAGGGAATCCCTAGAGCGGGATGAAGCCGGAGTGAATCGAAAGGGGATTCCCAAAGTCTCGCAATTCTGATTCAACATACTGGCTGGAAAAGGAGGCCAGTATGGATGACGAAACCCTATTCGAACGATCTCCGCGAGCGTGTGGTCGCCGCCGTTGAGGAAGGCGGCCTCTCTCGGCACCAGGCCGCGGCGCGGTTTGCCGTTGGTGTCAGTTCGGTCATCCGCTGGGTGACCCGTTTCCGCGAGACGGGCAGTGTTGCGCCCGACAAGATGGGAGGGAACCGGCCGAAGACAATCCGAGGAGAACACCGTGATTGGCTTATCCAGCGGTGCAAGGAGAAGGACTTCACGTTGCGTGGGTTGGTGGCGGAACTGGCCGAGCGCAAGGTGATGGTCGACTACCGCAGCGTCTGGGAATTCGTGCATGCCGAAAAACTGAGTTTCAAAAAAAAGCGTCCTTCCCAGGGAACAGGATCGGCCCGACGTGGCGCGTAAGCGTGAACAGTGGAAGGCGTATCAGGACCGGGTGGCCATTGATCGCCTAGTCTTCATCGACGAAACCTGGACCAAGACCAACATGGCGCCGCTCCGGGGATGGGCGCCGGTCGGCCAAAGGCTCGACGCCAAGGTGCCGTATGGCCACTGGAAAACCATGACCTTCCTCGCCGCGCTCCGCCACGACCGCATTGAGGCGCCCTGGGTTCTCGACGGGCCGATCAATGGCGAACGCTTCCGGGTCTATGTCGAGAAGGTGCTCATCCCCACCCTCAAGCCCGGCGATATCGTGGTCATGGACAATCTCGGCAGCCACAAGGGCGAAGCCATCCGCCGCCTCATCCGAGGCGCGGGTGCCAAGCTGTTCTTCCTGCCGAAATACTCCCCCGACCTGAACCCCATCGAGCAGGTCTTTGCCAAACTCAAGCATCTGCTGCGCAAGGAGGCCGCGCGCACCGTCGATGCGCTCTGCGAGGCCATCGGAAGGCTACTCGATGCCTTCCCGCCGCAGGAATGCGCCAACCTCGTCAGAAACGCCGGATATGGACCAACCTAAATTCATCCCGCTCTAGAAGATGGTGTAGATGAACGGAGCCACCGCAGAGCCCTGGCTGACGATCAGCAACCCGCCGAATACCGCCATCATGACGATGATCGGCAGCAGCCAGAATTTCTTTCGGGATTTTAGAAAATCCCACAACTCACTCAGAAAACTCATGATCGCAGTTCCAGTCAGAATTGCTTGGTCAGGGTGGCTGGGTCCGGCCCCGGAGGATCCCGGTGAATCCAGTAGCTGGAAAGTCCCGGGTCCGGCCTGCGGTGCAGAGGGTCTTTGCCGAACAGGCGCATCAGTAGGCCAATGGGTGTTAACGTGGTGAAAAAAACCAGGCCCATGATGATCGGGTTGACGATACCGTGCAACAGTTGGCCGAATTTGAACCAAATCCGGTTCAGGGGGGCCAGAATCCTGGGAATCGTCAACGCCGCGATCAGAAAACCGGCTCCAATTCCCAGCGCCCAGAGACGCGGTTGACCATACCCGATCAGGGGAAATAGCCCGATAACAGCGAAGAAGACTGCAAAGACAAGGCCGAATGAGCGATCAGAGCTGCCCTGAACGTGGTCGCGCCGGGCGAGGGATTCGTGGAAATTTCTCTCCCTTGCCATGGTGCGTTCCTGGGTTCAAAGGTTCCTTTTCGTCCGTATACTATTTGACTGATATACTGTAAAGCATTATGCGGATTCGACCTCCAGGGGGGATCGCATTTGAACAATCTGGGTATCCTGATCGGCTGAAATGGATTGCAGTGCCGCCTCACACATGGAGGCGATGGGGTGTCTTGGTATATGACTACTTATGCCGATATTCCCGATCCCCAGACGGGAAATGCAAAACGGCAGGAAATTCTTGAGGCTCTGATGATCGCTTCGCAGAGGAACTGGGCGAGGCCGGTGACGGTGTGATCGTCATCGACGGTAAAGCGCTCCGGCGGTCCTGTCGGTGGTTACCGCCCTCGCCGCCGCGCCCCAACGGCCTCGCTCGATCCATCCTCGGTCAAATGCGATAACACGGATTCGCCCATTCCGCCCCTTGACGGAACCCGGCGCGGACGATATAAACCCGCCCTCCGTCACACCTGACGCATAAAGATACGGATTGTTCATATGGCTCATCATAAGTCCGCGAAAAAGCGCATCCTGCAAACCGCAAACCGCACCGAGCTGAATCGCGCTCGGCGCAGCCGCATTCGCACCTACGTCAAGAAGGTCGAGGCCGCCATTGCCGGTGGCGATGCGGCGCAGGCGCAGGCCGCTTTCCGGGCCGCGCAGCCGGAATTGCACAAGGGCGTCTCCAAGGGCGTCATGGCGCGCAATACCGTTGACCGCAAACTGTCGCGCCTTTCGGCCCGCATCAAGGCCCTCGGCGCTTAAACGAATACGTGCATTTATGTTTCAAAAGCCGTGCCCTGGAGGCGCGGCTTTTTGTTTCAAAACGTTGACGCGAAGGACTCCGGTGGGGACATTGAGTCAAGCCATTTATTTGCACTGAACCGGTCAGGATAGCGTTGAATCGGAACGTCACTCAGGGTACACAAAGAGGATGTTCGGGGGTGAGACATCAATCGACCAAAACAAGGAATACAGGAAAAATTGGCAGTCCCATGAAGCGGAAAATCTTGCCCGCAAGTGGGGGGATTTGTAAAATTCAATAAAATTCGAGATACTATAATATAAAATCAAAGTATTTCTCGAAATGAGCGCGCTATAGTAACTTTATATGCGCAGTCTGGGAGGGAGTAGGTCACAACATCGACTGATCCAGAACTGTAATCAGCCCTTATGCCATCGAGTGTATTTGTCGGCTTTCGACACATGGAAATGTGACGGTTGTCATAAATGTCCGGGGGGGAAGGTGGCACGAAGTGAGGGCTGAATTTGTGGATCACCGCGGGTGGGCGCGGGTCGGCGACGGGGCTGAGAAGGGCGAATGACCATGGATGGTGACGGAACCTTATTGGACGGCCAGTGGACGCGGGTTTGCGAGCGCATGCGCGGCGAAATCGGCGAAGCGGCTTACCGCAGCTGGCTCAAACCGATGGCGGTGCATGGGGCCGATGTCGGTCTGGTGCGGCTGGCTGCCCCGACCCGCTTCATGCGCGACTGGGTGCTGGACCACTATGCGGATCGCCTGCGCGCTTTTTGGGGCGAGGAGAATCCCAACGTCCGCGCCATCGACGTGGTGGTGCAGCAGAGTCGCACCCCGTCGGTGTTGCGCGAATCCGTCACCCCCGAATCGCGGCCAATGATCGAGTCCCCGAAGGCCGGACAGGCCGAGGCGGGAGCCGCGGCGGCGCTGGTTCAGATGGACGAGGGCATCAGCGTGCCGCTCGACCCGCGCTTCACCTTTGAGCGCTTTGTCACCGGCAAGCCCAACGAATTCGCCTATGCCGCCGCCAACCGGGTGGCCTCGGCCCATGAGGTGTCGTTCAATCCGCTGTTTCTGTATGGCGGCGTCGGTCTGGGCAAGACCCACCTGATGCACGCCATCGCCGCCCATATCCGCGACAACGACCCCACCCGCCGGGTGGTCTACCTCTCGGCGGAAAAGTTCATGTATCGCTTCATCCGCGCCCTGCGCGAGAAGCGGGCGGTGGATTTCAAGGAGCATTTCCGCTCGGTCGATGTGTTGATGATTGACGACGTGCAGTTCATCAGCGGCAAGGAATCGACCCAGGAAGAATTTTTCCATACCTTCAATGCGCTGGTCGATCAGGGGCGGCAGATCGTGGTCTCCGCCGACAAATCGCCGTCGGATCTGGAGGGCATGGAGGAACGGCTCAAGTCGCGGCTCGGCTGCGGTCTGGTGGCCGACATCCATGCCACCACCTACGAATTACGTCTCGGCATCCTGCAATCCAAGGCCGAGCACATGGGCCTGCAAGTGCCGCCGCGGGTCAACGAATTTCTGGCCCACAAGATCACTTCCAACGTCCGCGAGCTGGAAGGGGCCCTGAATCGGGTCATCGCCCATGCCCAACTGGTCGGTCGCGACATTACCGTCGAGAGCACCCAGGAGGTGCTGCACGACCTGCTGCGCGCCAACAACCGCCGCATCACCATCGAGGAAATCCAGAAAAAAGTCGCCGAACATTTCAACATCAAGCTGGCCGACATGCATTCGGCCCGCCGGGCCAGGGCGGTCGCCCGTCCGCGCCAGGTGGCGATGTATCTTTCAAAGCAATTGACCACCCGCTCGTTGCCTGAAATCGGGCGGAAATTTGGCGGTCGCGACCACACCACGGTGATGCATGCGGTGCGCAAAGTGGACGAACTGTGCGACCTGGACGCCGGTTTCTCCGAGGACGTGTCCCTGCTGCGGCGCATGCTCGGCGGCTGATCCCACGTCGGCGATGTTTTTGCTTCGGATTTCAGGGGCTTTCCGCCTATAATGACGTCCCTTTGTCGACGCCCCCATCGGGGCGGCGATTCATGTGAAAGCCGCCCATTCAACCGCTCATAGACAGATTCTCGAAAACTCATGAAAATCACCTTAGAACGTGCTGATCTGCTTAAGATTTTGGGGCATGTGCAGAGCGTCGTCGAACGCCGCACCACGATTCCCATTTTGTCCAATGTCAAGATTGAGGCCGGGGACAACCGGTTGGCGCTGAACGCCACCGACATGGACCTGGACATGGTGGAGACCCTCGAGACTGCGGTCGACTCCCCGGGTTCCACCACAGCCCCGGCCCATACCCTGCATGACATCGTGCGCAAGCTGCCGGACGGCGCACAGGTGGCGATGGAAACTTCCGACGACGATTCGGAACTGACCCTGCGGGCCGGACGGTCGCGCTTCACCCTGGCCTGTCTGCCGACCGCCGATTTCCCGCTGATGGCCAGTGGCGACCTGCCCCATGTCTTCGCCCTGTCGGCGGGGGAACTGCGCGGCCTGATCGACCGCACCCGATTCGCCATTTCCACCGAGGAAACCCGTTACTACCTTAACGGCATCTACCTGCACGCGGCGCAGCGCGAAGGAGTCGACGTGCTGCGCGCCGTGGCCACCGACGGTCACCGGCTGGCCAGCGTCGAAGTGCCGCTGCCGCCCGGAGCCGAGGGCATGCCGGGGGTCATCGTGCCGCGCAAGACGGTCACCGAACTGCGCAAACTGATCGACGAGACCGGCGACGACGTGGCCATTTCCCTGTCCGAGACCAAAATCCGCTTCGCCTTTGATTCGGCGGTGCTGACCTCGAAACTGATCGACGGCACCTTCCCCGATTATGAACGGGTGATTCCGCAAAACAACGACAAGCTGGTGGATGTGGACCGGCGGTTGCTGGCCGAGGCGGTTGACCGTGTGTCGGCCATTTCGGCGGAGAAATCCCGCGCCATCAAGCTGGGCATTGCCTCCGGCACCCTCACCCTGACCGCGTCGAGCCCCGACGCCGGTTCGGCGACTGAAGAAGTGGAAATCTCCTACGCTGGAGAAGCAGTGGAGATCGGCTTTAATTCACGGTATCTGCTCGACATCCTGCAACAGGTGGAGGGCGACAGCGCCCAGTTGGCCCTGTCCGATCCGGCGTCCCCGACGATTTTGCGCGACGCCGACGATGCCAGCGCCATCTACGTGCTGATGCCGATGCGCGTATGAGGCCTCCGCATCCATGACCATACGGATGGCGGCCGAAACCAGGGAGCCGGGCCCCGTGTCTGACCACCGCTCCAGGACATCTCTCGGCGGCGGTCGTCTTGCCGTCACCCGGCTGACCCTGTCCGACTTTCGCTGTTACGCCTTTCAGCGTTTCGAATCCGGCGGCGAGCCGGTGGTGCTGACCGGCCCCAACGGGTCCGGCAAGACCAATGTGCTGGAAGCCCTGTCGTTTCTGTTGCCCGGACGCGGCCTGCGCCGGGTCAAACTGAGCGAACCCAGTCGGGCCAGCGGCCTGGGCTCCTGGGCCGTGGCGGCCCATGTGCAGACCCCGGCCGGCCCCATGGATCTGGGCACCGGCCTGGAAGTCACCCCTGACGGCAAGGAAAAGCGCCTGGTGCGAATCGACGGTCAGGCGGCACGCAATCAGGCGGCACTGGCCGAGGTTTTCAACGCGGTCTGGCTGACCCCGCAGATGGATCGGCTGTTCCAGGACGGCCCGGGGGCGCGGCGGCGTTTTCTGGATCAACTGGTGTTCGGCTTCGATCCGGCCCATGCCGGGCGGCTGACCGCCTACGATCACGCCCTGCGCGAGCGCGGGCGGCTGCTGCGCGATGCCCTGGAAAACGGGCGGCGGCCCGATCCGGCTTGGCTGTCGGGGCTTGAAGACACCCTGGCGACCCGTGGCGTCGCCATTGTCGCCGCCCGCCAGGACATGGTGGATCGGCTCAATGATGCCTGCGCTCTGGCCATCGGCCCGTTTCCCCGCGCCGCCCTGGCCCTGCACGGGGCGCTGGAAGACTGGCTGAAACAGGGTCCGGCCCTGGAGGCCGAGGACCGGCTGCGGGTCGCCTATGTGCGCGGTCGCACCAGTGACGCGGAACGGGGCGGGGCGTCGGTCGGCCCCCATCGTTCGGATCTGGATGTGCGGCACGAAGTCAAGAATTTGCCGGCCCACCTCTGTTCAACCGGCGAGCAAAAAGCGCTGTTGATCGCGGTGATTCTGGCCGATGCCCGAATGCGGGCCTTCGAGCGGGACGCCGCCCCGGTGGTGCTGCTCGACGAGGTGGGGGCGCATCTGGACGAACAGCGGCGCGAGGCCCTGTTCAACGAATTGCTGGGCCTTGGGGCTCAGGCCTGGATGACTGGAACAGATCCGGCGCTGTTTGCGCCGCTGCACGGACAGGCCAAATTTTTTCATGTGGAGGATGGGGTTGCGACCCCGAGGGATTGAACCATGAGCGAGACCACCCAGAACCAAATTGACGCCAGAGAACTGGCCTATGGGGCCGATTCCATCAAGGTGTTGCGCGGCCTGGAGGCGGTGCGCAAGCGCCCGGGCATGTATATCGGCGATACGGACGACGGCACCGGACTGCATCACATGGTCTACGAGGTGGTCGATAACGCCATTGATGAGGCGCTGGCCGGGCACTGCGACACGGTCACCGTGACCCTCAATGCCGACGGCTCGGTGACGGTCACCGACAACGGGCGCGGCGTGCCGGTGGACATCCACGGCGAGGAGGGTGTCTCGGCGGCCGAGGTGATCATGACCCAGCTCCATGCCGGGGGCAAATTCGACTCCAATTCCTACAAGGTCTCCGGCGGTCTGCATGGGGTTGGCGTATCGGTGGTCAACGCCCTGAGCGAAACCCTGGAACTGCGGGTGTTCCGCAACGGCAAGGAGCATTGGATGCGATTCCGCCACGGCGAGGCCGAGGCCCCGTTGGCGGTGATGGGTCCGGCCAATGGGCAAACCGGCACCCATGTGACCTTTTTGCCGTCCAAGCAGACCTTCACCCAGACCACCTTCGATTTCGCCACTTTGGAGCATCGGCTGCGCGAACTGGCCTTTCTCAATTCCGGGGTCAAACTGACCCTGACCGATGAGCGGCACGTGGAGCCCAAAGTGGTCGAGTTGCATTACGAAGGCGGGCTGGTGGAGTTCGTCCGCTATCTGGACCGCTCCAAGAACGCGCTGATTCCGGAGACCGTCTCCTCCAGCGGCGAGAAGGACGGGGTGACGGTGGAAATCGCCCTGCAATGGAACGACAGCTACCACGAGACCATGCTCTGCTTCACCAACAACATTCCGCAGCGCGACGGCGGCACCCATCTGGCCGGATTTCGCGGGGCCTTGACCCGCACCATCAACAACTACGCCCTGTCCACCGGCATCGCCAAAAAGGAAAAGGTCGCCATCACCGGCGACGACGCCCGCGAGGGCATGACCTGCGTGTTGTCGGTCAAGGTGCCGGACCCCAAATTCTCCTCGCAGACCAAGGACAAGCTGGTGTCCTCCGAAGTCCGCCCGATTGTCGAGAGCGTGGCCGGGGATCGCTTGCAGCAATGGTTCGAGGAACATCCCGCCGAGGCCAAACGGGTCATCGGCAAGATCATCGAGGCCGCCGCCGCCCGCGAAGCGGCGCGCAAGGCCCGCGAACTGACCCGCCGCAAGGGGGCGCTGGATATCTCCACCCTTCCCGGCAAGCTGGCCGATTGTCAGGAACGGGACCCGGCGCGCAGCGAACTGTTCATCGTCGAGGGCGATTCGGCGGGCGGATCGGCCAAACAGGGCCGCGACCGGCGGGCCCAGGCGATCCTGCCCCTGCGCGGCAAAATCCTCAACGTGGAGCGGGCGCGCTTCGACAAGATGCTCGGCTCGGCGGAAATCGGCACCCTGATCGCCGCCCTCGGCACCAGCATCGGACGCGACGATTTCAATATCGAGAAATGCCGCTACCACAAGATCATCATCATGACCGACGCCGACGTGGACGGGTCGCACATCCGTACCCTGCTGCTCACCTTCCTGTATCGCCAGATGCCCGAGATTATCGAGCGCGGCTATCTCTACATCGCCCAGCCGCCGCTCTATCGGGCCAAGCGCGGTTCGTCGGAGGTCTATCTGAAGGACGACGCGGCGATGGAGGAATACCTGATGAGCACCGCCATTTCCGAAGGGGCGGTGCTGACCCTGCACGACGGCCAACAGGTGGCCGGGGTCGATCTCAAGGCGCTGGTGGAAAATGCCCGTGGACTCAAGAGTCTGCTTTCGGGACTGAGTGGCAAGCTGCCGCTCTTTGTGGTCGAACAGGCGGCCATCGAAGGGGTGCTGACCGAGACCCTGCTCGGCACCGAGGCGGCGGCAACGACGGCGGCCCAGGCGGTGGCGGCGCGGCTGAACCGCATCGCCCCGGAAGCCGAAAAGGGCTGGCAGGGGCACGCCGACGAGGCGGGACTCAGCCTCACGCGCACCTTGCGCGGGGTGACCGAGCTGCACCGCCTGGACAAGGCCGTGCTGCGCAGCGCCGAGGCCCGCCAACTGCACGAGGCGGCGGCCAATCTGCGGCAGGTCTACGGGGCGACGGGACAGCTCCTGATCAAGGACACTGCGCGGCCGATCTGCGGCCCGGTGGACCTGTTCGACGGCATCATGGAGGCCGGACGCAAGGGCATTTCCGTGCAACGCTACAAGGGCCTGGGCGAGATGAATCCGGAACAGCTCTGGGAAACCACCCTCGATCCCAACGCCCGCTCCCTGTTGCAGGTGCGGGTCAGTCACGCCGACGAGGCGGAGGAAGTGTTTTCCACCCTGATGGGCGACGTGGTCGAGCCGCGCCGCGAATTCATTCAGACCAACGCCTTGAAGGTGGTCAACCTGGACGTGTGACGGGACGGGGCAATTTTCAGGACCAACTTTTGATTTCAATCAAGCCGAGTTTCCTGCAAATAACCCTAGAGTTATTTTCTATAATGTTATAATATAACGCCGTTTGGTCTGTTGCCGACAGGTCAGCGGGTGGCTGCGTTGCCAGATGTCCGCTGCTGTCGTTTCCGTTTCAGGGAAGGGAAATCTTGTCCCGCATCGAGGCCGATCTCGTGTTGATCCGGGGTTTGTCCTGGAGGACATGAAAACAAAACCTTTTGTCGATAATGGGAGAATGAGTCATGAACTATCGTTCCATCATGGCCTCGCTGGTGATCGTCGGTGCGTCTCTTGCCGGTTCACCGGCTTTCGCGGATGCCGACGAATATATTCAACCGATCAGGCCGCCTCAGTCGATCAATCTGGGCATGGTCGATCTGGGCAAGAAGCTTTATTTCGATCCGCGCCTGTCCAAATCCGGTTTCATTTCCTGCAATTCCTGTCACAACCTGTCGATGGGCGGCACGGACAATCTGCCCACGTCCATTGGCGACCACTGGCAACAGGGTCCGATCAATGCCCCGACCGTCTTGAACTCCAGTCTCAATCTGGCCCAGTTCTGGGATGGTCGCGCGGCCGACCTTCAGGCCCAGGCGGGTGGCCCGATCGCCAACCCGGGCGAAATGGGTTTCAGCCATGTTCTGGCCATTGGCGTTCTGGAATCCATTCCGGCCTATGTGCGTGAATTCAAGCAGGTCTTCGGCACGGACAAGATCAGCATCGACCAGGTGACCCTGGCCATCGCCGAATTCGAAAAGACCCTGGTCACGCCCAATTCCCGCTTTGACCAATATCTGCTGGGCAAAAAGGACGCCCTGACGGCCGACGAACTGGCCGGTTACCAGCTGTTTGAGGAAAGCGGCTGTGTTGCCTGTCATAACGGTGAGGCTGTCGGTGGCAATTCCTTCCAGAAAATGGGCGTGGTCGAGCCCTACAAAACCGAAGCCTCGGCCGATGGCCGTGTCGCGGTGACCGGTGACGATGCCGACCGTTTCAACTTCAAGGTGCCGACCCTGCGCAACGTGGAAATGACCTATCCCTACTTCCATGATGGGGCGGCCAATACCCTGCCGGAAGCCGTCGACACGATGGCGCGGGTCCAGCTTGGCAAGAAGTTCACCCGCGAAGAAAATGCCAAGGTCGTCGCCTTCCTGAAGACCCTGACCGGCGATCAGCCGAACTTCACCCTGCCGATCCTGCCGCCATCCAGCGACGCGACGCCTCGGCCGACTCCGTTTACCAAGTGACATTCGGTTTCCTGCGATGAATAAGAAAGGTGAGGTCCCACCGGCCTCACCTTTCTCTTTGCCCCCTGGGAGGCGCCTGTGCGAAACTCATCAGGATCTGAATACAATGGGGATTCCATGAAGGCCGCAAAACTGAAGCAGATTCTCTCCGACCATGCCCTTTGGGGGGCGGATGTCAGCATCGGTCGCCGGGCCAGTCTGGTGAACATGGAACTGGAAGGGGTCGATCTGCGCGGCGCCGATCTGTCCGACGCCGACCTGCGCGGCTGTGATCTGACCAACGCCGATCTGGGCATGGCCAATCTGTCGGGGGCCAATCTGTCGTTCTGCAATCTGCGCAATGCGAATCTGCGGCAGGCCAACCTGTCCTACGCCGATCTGACCGAGGCCGACCTGCGCGGAGCAGACCTCAGCGATGCGGATTTTACCGGGGTCGAGGTTTGGCGCTGCAATTTCAAGGGGGCGCGCATCCATCCGGAAGTGCTGCACTGGATCATCGGCTGCCGTCTGCCCTAATCCATAAATTTGTGGTAGAATAGAGGATCTCGTCTTTCCATTGGAGGGTCGTCCCATGTTGACATCCCCACATGTTCCCCAGACCTTCATGCTGGGCTCCGCTATCGCCCACCTTACCCTGATCACCAGTTTGTCGGCCACCATGGCCGCGCTGCGCCTCGTTGACGAGCAGACCCGGCTGTTCCTCGCCCCGGCCAAGCAGCGTCGGACCCATGTGGTCTCCCCCAAGGGCACCAAGCTGACCGACCATTACGGCAAGCGTCACCTCGACGTGGATGTGGAACATATTTAGGCTGCGGGTCGCACCGTCCGCGTGAAGGTTAGGTAGACGCAGCGGTCGCCGCGGGCCAGGGCCTTGGATTCGTAGCGGGTCTGCTGGCCGTCGGCGGGGCGGGTGCGCCAGTCGGTGGGGCGGCGGGCGGTCCATTGAAAGGCCGGATGGTCCATCAGGTGTCCGAGCGCCCAGCGGATGTAGCTCATATGGTCGGAGGCGACGCGCAGCTCCGCCCCATCCTTCATCACCCGGGCCAGCAAGTCCAGATTGGCCGGAACAATGAACCGCCGCTTGGCATGGCGGGCTTTCGGCCAGGGATCGGGAAACAGCACGAACACCCGGTCGAGACTGGCGTCGGGCAGCACGTCGAACACCTTGCGCGCGTCGTCGTCGAGCAGCCGCACATTGTCCAGCCCACGCGCTTCCAGATCCGCCAGACAGCGGGCGACGCCGTTCATGAAGGGCTCGCAGCCGATGAAGCCCACGTCGGGCCGGGCCGCTGCCTGGGCCGCCAGGTGTTCGCCGCCGCCAAACCCCAGTTCGAGCCAGAGTTCGGTCATTGGACGGGGAAACAGCGCCGCTGGATCGAGTGGCCCCGACAGATCGAGGCGCAGACGCGGCAACAGATCATCGACCCGTTGCTGCTGGGCCGGGCTCAACGGATGCCCCATCCGCCGCCCATAGAGCTGGCGGGAGGTGTCCCGGGGCGGACCGCCCGGAGTCACGCCCCGAAAGCGGCCTTCAGGCCATCGACCAGATCCGTTCTTTCCCAGGAGAAACCGCCATCGGCTTCCGGAGTCCGTCCGAAATGACCATAGGCGGCGGTGCGGGCATAGATCGGCCGGTTGAGACTGAGGTGCTCGCGAATGCCGCGCGGCCGCAGATCGACCATTTCCTGCAACACCACGGCCAGACGAGCCTCATCCACATTGCCGGTGCCGTGGGTGTTGATATAGACCGACAGCGGATGGGACACGCCAATGGCATAGGCCAACTGAATGGTGCAACGCTCGGCCAAACCGGCGGCGACCACGTTCTTGGCCAGATAGCGGGTGACATAGGCCGCCGACCGATCCACCTTGGTCGGGTCCTTGCCCGAGAAGGCTCCGCCGCCGTGCGGTGCCGCCCCGCCATAGGTATCGACGATGATCTTACGACCGGTCAGACCGGCGTCGCCGTCAGGACCGCCAATGACAAAGCGCCCGGTCGGGTTGACGTAGAAATGGGCGTCGTCGCACATCCAACCGGCGGGCAGCACCTGCTCCACGAAGGGACGGACGATCTCGCGCACCTGCTCCTGATCCAGATGTTCCGCATGCTGGGTCGAGACCACCACTGAAGTGGCGCGCACCGGCTTGCCGTTTTCGTACAGCAGGGTCACCTGGCTCTTGGAATCCGGACCCAGACCGGCTTCGCCCCCATGGCGGGCCTCGGCCATACGGCGCAGAATTTCATGGGAATACTGGATCGGCGCCGGCATCAAGGCGTCGGTCTCGGTGCAGGCATAGCCGAACATAATGCCCTGGTCGCCCGCGCCCTCGTCCTTGTTGCCCGCCGCATCGACGCCCATGGCGATATCCGCCGACTGGGAATGGATATGCGAGATGATTTCCGCATCGCGCCAATGGAAGCCGTGCTGCTCGTAGCCGATGGACTTGATGGCCTGCCGGGCCGCTTCCTTGAATTGCTCGTGGCCCAGGTTTTCCGGCCCCCGCACTTCACCGGCCAGGGCGACGAAATTGGTCGTGCACAGGGTCTCGGCGGCAACCCGCACATGGGGATCGCCGGAGGCCATGAACAGATCAACGATACTGTCGGAAATCCGGTCGCAGACCTTGTCGGGATGCCCCTCGGAAACGGACTCACTGGTAAACAGGTACGAGGCAGCGGAACTGGACACTGAGGATCTCCTTATCTTACAGGGCAAACAGGCACACAAAAACGCGCCCTGTTGTGACAAGGAACGTCGAGGGGGTCAAGGGGGGAAGTCGCCTAGTCAGGCAACTCCTCGTCGAGATCCGTCTTGGCCAGGGATTTGGCAAGTTCATAGAGGCGGCGGCGGACCTGCGGATTGCCGACCTTGTAGTAGGCCCGTACCAGTTCCAGGGTCTCCCGGCGGGTCATGGGGTCCGGCTCCAGTTCGGTTTGCGCCTGATCCTGAAAGCCCAGCAACTCGGAGCCTGTCTTGTCCCTCATCTCGTCGGACATGTCGTCAAAGAAAAAGGCCACCGGCACATCCAGAATGCGGCTCAGTTCATAGAGGCGGCTGGCCCCGATGCGGTTGGCGCCCCGTTCGTATTTCTGAATCTGCTGAAAAGTCAGCCCGACCGCCTCGCCAAGCTTTTCCTGGCTCATTCCCATCAGCGTGCGGCGCAATCGCACCCGGCCCCCCACGTGAATGTCGATGGGATTGGGGACGCCCGGCGGCAGCCGTTTGTCAGAGATCTTGCGCTTGCGGACGGGGGAGGCTTCGTTTGGGGACATGGCTGTCATGGCTCGCTTGTGATTTCCCTTATAGGTATCAGGCTGGATCGACTGGACGATCCTTCAACTTGACCTAGCGTTATTCTTCAGTATAGGGACAAGAGGCGGGATTGTGAAAGCCAAAATACAGCTTTTCATATTTTTTGAAAAGTGCCCTCACGCCGTTGAAGGAAAAGGGCTCCGCCGAGCATCAAAAGGCACAGCAGCACCACCGGCCCATTTCCGAATCGGGCAAAAAAGGGCGGGCTCTCCAACGCCAGCGGCAGGGTGCTGTCGAGCCGCCCGCGACTGCCCAGCGGCAGATGGGCCAGCACCCGGCCTTGCGGGTCCACAACGCCCGATATGCCCGTATTGGCCACCCGCACCAGGGGCAGGCCCTCCTCCACGGCCCGCAGACGGGCGGCGGCGAAATGCTGATAGGGTCCCGGCGACAGCCCGAACCAGGCATCGTTGGTCAGGTTCAGCAGCCATTGGGGACGGTCCTCCGGATCGACCACCCGCCCCGGAAAAATCACCTCGTAGCAGATTAGCGGCGAGAAGGGGGGCAATCCCGGGGCCCGCAGGCTGCGCGGGCCGGGGCCAGGGGAATAATCGGTCCGCCCCTCGGTGAGCTTGGTCACACCAGGAATCCAACTCAGCGGATTGTATTCACCGAACGGCACCAGATGAAATTTGTCGTAGGTCTCGACGAAGCGACCGTCGGCACCGAGAACATGCAGGCTGTTATAGAGGCGGCGCTGTTCGCTGTCCGGGTCCCGCCAGCGCGGCGCGCCGGTGATCAGAAAGCCGCCGGGGGGCACGACCCGGGACAGTACATGGCGCAGCTCTTCATTGTTCGACAGATCGTAAGGCACCGCCGTTTCCGGCCAGATCACATGGGTCGGCGGCAGGGCCTCGGTGTTGTCATCCAGCTCCTTGCTGCTCAGGGCCATCTGCCCGGCCACATGCTGGGCGCGCAGGCTGGGCAGCCATTTCAGGGTCTGGTCGATGTTGGGCTGCACAAGCCGTAGTCGGACGCCCTCGACCACCCGTTGCCCTGTCGGACCCGCCGCCTCCAGACGCCATGCCCCGCCGATCCACAGCAGGACCAGGGCCAGCAGACCGATTAGGGTCGGGGCCCGGCGACGCCAGGGGGAGTCCTCGGCATCACCCAACGTGGCCGGAAGCGCGGCCACGAGAACGGTGATCAGGCTCAGGCCATAGGCCCCGAGCAGGCTGGCGCTTTGCAGCATCTGAGGGGCAATGGTCCAGACGGTGGCCATCAGATTCCATGGAAATCCGGTCAGGATCCAGCCGCGCATCCATTCCACCAATGTCCAGATGGCGGCCAGCGCCACCACCCGCCCGAGCCCGCGCAGGCCGGTGAGAAAAGTCAAAAGGGTCACCAGCCCGAGGAACAGGGCCATGCCCGCCGCCAGGAAGCCGATGGCGAAGGGAATCATCCAGCCGTACTGATCCGCCTGCACCAGAAAGGAATAGGTGACCCAATGCAGGCCAGCCGCGAAATGGCCCACACCGAACCACCAGCCAAGCCCGAAGGCGGCACCGGGCCGGGTCACTCCATCGAGCATCCAAAGCAGTCCGATGAGGCCGATCCACAGCAGGGGCAGAATATGAAACGGCGGCAACGCGCCAGCGGTCAAGACCCCGAGAAAGAGGGCCAGCCCGGCCCGTCGCCAGCCGCTCAGATCGCGCAGGCGCGCCGCCCATTTTCGCACGACGAACCTCTTATGCCTGGGTTGGGGTGGGGCGCGCGACCGCCGGATTCAGCAACACCCGCAAGCGCCGGATGCGTCGTGGGTCGGCATCCAGAATTTCGAATTCCAGGCCATTGGGATGGGTGACCAGCTCGCCGCGGATCGGCACCCGACCGAGCAGCGTGAACACCAGACCGCCCAGGGTATCGGCGTCTTCCCGTTCTTCCTGGGTAAAATACCGTCCGTAATGCTCCTCGAAGTCCTCCAGGGGCAGACGGGCATCGACCAGGATGGACCCATCGGAGGTTTCCTTCAGGGTCGTTTCCAGGTCCCGGTCATGCTCGTCCTCGATCTCGCCGACGATCTCCTCGACCAGATCCTCAATGGTGAGCAGTCCGTCGATGCCGCCATATTCATCGACCACCAGGGCCATGTGACAGCGGCTGACCCGCATTTCCAGGAGCAGCTCCAGAACCTGCATGGACGGAGACACGAACAAAAGCTTGCGCACCACCTCGGACAGATTGAACGTGTCCTGGCGGTTCCACCAGCCAAGCACATCCTTGATATGGACCATGCCCAGGGATTCATCAAGGTTGTCCCGGAACACCGGCAACCGGGAATGGCCCTCGCGCATCATGATGGCAACCACCTCGCCGAACGAGGCGCTGCAATCGACGGCGATGATATCGGCTCGCGGCACCATGACATCCCACATGTTGCGTTCGCGCAGGGACAGGATGTTGTCGAGCAGGATCTTTTCCTGTTCGACGATCTGTTCGGTCGAGGCGTCGTTTTCCTCGATATGCACCTCGATCAATTCGCCGATGGCTTCCTTGAGGGTGGCCTCCGGATCACGGTTCGGACGACGATCCCGCCACCATCCGAGCAGTGAGGAGATCAGGGTCGTGTCTTCCGAGGGATGGCTGTTGCCAGGGGAATGGGAGGAACTGTCGTCGTTCATGGGTCCAGGTTTCCGTCTTCGTCCCGGGTACCGGACGAGGCGTAGGGGTCGGCAATTCCGAGCCCGGCTAGAATAGCTCTTTCTTTTTGTTCCATGTGCTCCGCGTCGTCGTCGCTCAGGTGATCGTAATTGAGCAGATGCAGCATACCATGAACCACCAGATGACTGAAGTGGTCGGAAAGGGATTTTCCCTGGTCCGCCGCCTCGTGAACCGTGGTTTCCAGCGCCACCACCACATCCCCCAACAGGCGCGCCACTTCACCCGCCTGATCCTCCCCCAGATCGGCGAAAGACAGCACATTGGTCGGCTTGTCCTGGCCCCGATAGTCCCGGTTGAGTCCTTGCACGGTGGCATCGTCGGCCAGCACCAGCGCCGCTTCCACCGGCTCCTGCACCTCGGCCAGGGCAGCCAGGGCGGCCCGCAGGCCCAGCGCCTCGGCCTCGGGCAGGGCGTCCAGCCACCCCGCGCAGGCGAGGGTGACTGACAGATCCGGCACTGGGGAGTCCGTCATCATGGGACCGGCCGGACTTCCTGTTCATAGCGGGCGGCGGCCTTGCGGCGGGCCTCGGCGCTGTCATAGGCCTTGACGATACGCCCGACCAGGCTGTGGCGTACCACGTCGGAATCCAGGAACTGAGTGAAGGCCACGCCGGACACCCCGTCGAGAATCTCCACCGCGTCGCGCAGGCCGGACCGGGTGCCGCGCGGCAAATCCACCTGGGTCAGATCGCCGGTCACCACCATGCGCGAGCCCTGGCCCAGGCGGGTCAGGAACATCTTCATCTGCACGGCGGTGGTATTCTGCGCCTCGTCCAGAATGACGAAGGCGTTGGACAGGGTGCGTCCGCGCATGAAGGCCAGCGGCGCGACCTCGATTTCGCCGCGCTCCATGCGTTTGGCCACTTGATCTCCCGGCAGCATGTCGTTCAGCGCGTCATAGAGCGGGCGCAGATAGGGATCGACCTTTTCCTGCATGTCGCCGGGCAGGAATCCCAACTGTTCCCCCGCCTCGACCGCCGGACGGGACAGGATGATGCGATCGACCTCGCCGGCAATCAGCCGCTCCACCGCCTTGGCCACCGCCAGATAGGTCTTGCCGGTGCCCGCCGGGCCGATGCCGAACACCAATTCGTTGTCGTCGATGGCGCGCAGGTAATTGGCCTGGGTCGGCGTGCGCGGGCTGACCTGTCGCTTGCGGGTATTGACCTGAATGTCCATGTCCACCGGCGGCACGCCATTGGTCACCATGCGCAGGGCCGCGTCCACCTCATCCATGCCGACCGTCTGACGTTTTTCCAGTTGGTCGTACAGGCGGTTGAGCACATCGGCCGCCGCCTGTTGCGTCCCTGGGGCTCCAGACAGGGACACCATGTTGCCCTTGGAGTAGATCTTGATCTCCAAGACCTGCTCGATGCGTTGCAGGTGGGTGTTGTGCGGGCCGAACAGGCTGATCGCCAGGCCGTTGTTGTCGAACCCCAGAATCAGGGTTCCGGCGTTGGGGTCGAAGGGATCGGGGGTGTCCATGTGGGGCATCAGGCGGTCGCCTTTGTCACGGAGGAAACGGGAATGCCGGTGAGGCTGTTGGGATGGGCGGCGGTGATTTTCAGGTCGGTTATGCGATTGAGCAAAGCGGCACCGGCGTCCACATGCACCGCCTGCATATATGGACTGCGCCCCACCACCTGGCCGTCATGGCGACCGGGACGGTCGAGCAGCACCGGCATCACCAGCCCCAGACAGGACCGGTTGAAGGCTTCCTGGGCGGCGTTGATGCGATCCTGCAAGGCGGCCAGTCGGGCGCTCTTGATTTCCTCGGGCAGTTGGCTTTCCAGATTGGCCGCCGGGGTCCCCGGGCGCGGGCTGTACTTGAAAGAATAGGCCTGGGCCAGTTGCAACTCGTCCACCAGATCCAGAGTGTCCTGAAAGTCGGCATCGCTCTCGCCGGGAAAGCCGACGATGAAATCCGACGACAGGGCCAGATCCGGGCGCACCCGCCGCAAGCGTTCCACCACGCGCCTGAAATCGTCCCGGCTATGGCGGCGGTTCATGGCTTCCAGAATGCGATCGGAGCCCGACTGCACCGGCAGATGCAGAAACGGCATCAATTGCGGAATGTCGCCATGGGCGGCGATCAGGTCTTCATCCATGTCCACCGGATGGGACGTGGTATAGCGCAGCCGCGGCACCCCCAGATCGGCCAGGGCGCGCAACAGCCCCCCCAACCCGGCATCGCCGCCGTGGTAGGCATTGACGTTCTGCCCGACCAGGGTGATCTCCAGCACCCCCTCGTCCATCAAGGTCCGGGCATCGGCCAGAATATCGGCCTGCGGACGGGAATATTCGGCACCTCGGGTATAGGGCACGACGCAGAAGGTGCAGAACTTGTCGCAGCCCTCCTGCACCGACAGAAAGGCCGACGTCGCCCCCGCCGCCCCGGGGCGCGGCAGATAGTCGAATTTCGGCTCTACCGGAAAATCCGTGTCCATTTGCTGGCCCCCGGCGCGACTGGCCCGGGCCACCATCTCGGGCAGGCGGTGATAGGTCTGCGGCCCGACCACCAGATCCACGAACGGGGCGCGGCGCAGGATTTCCGCTCCCTCGGCCTGGGCGACGCAGCCCGCCACCGCCAGGATCATGTTCCGTCCCTCGGCGGCGCGGGCCTGTTTGTCCAGACGCAGCCGTCCCAGATCGGAATAGACTTTCTCCGCCGCTTTTTCGCGAATGTGACAGGTATTGAGGATGACCATGTCGGCCTGTTCGGGGGCCTCCACCGGCGCATAGCCGAGCGGCGCCAGCAGATCGGCCATGCGTGCCGAATCATAGACGTTCATTTGACAGCCGAAGGTCTTGATAAAGAGCTTTTTCACGGGCGGAACGCGCTATTCCTGAGGATCATCTTCCGACAGGGGCACACCATAAAGCTCCAACCGATGTCCGACCAAGCGAAAACCGTATTGTTCGGCAATGCGCCGTTGCAGGGCCTCGATTTCCTTGTTCTGAAACTCGATGACCTTGCCGGTTTTCATGTTGATCAGATGATCATGATGCTCTTCCGGGGCGGCTTCGTAACGGGCGCGCCCGTCCCCGAAGTCCAGGCGCTCGATGATCTGCGCCTCTTCCAGCAAGCGCACCGTCCGATAGACCGTGGCAATGCTGATTTTCGGGTCCACCGCCGTCGCCCGACGATAGAGTTCTTCCACGTCCGGATGGTCTTCGGCCAGGGACAGCACGCGGGCGATGATCCGCCGCTGGCCGGTCATCTTCATGCCGCTGGCGACACAGCTCTCCTCGATGGCCGAGACGCCACCGAGAATGCCCTTGCCTTCGCCACTGGCTTTGGATTTGCTGTCTGCCGTCACGGCCCCTCGCGCCCTCAACCGATGTTCCAAACCGTTCGGTCTTTATTTGCGGGACTTGGTGCCCAGACCGATTTTCTTCGCCAAACTGCTCCGGTGCGCGGCATAGCTGGGGGCCACCATGGGATAATCGGCAGGCAGTCCCCAACGCTCGCGATATTCTTCCGGTGTCATGTCATAAGCCGTTTTGAGGTGCCGCTTCAACATTTTTAGTTTCTTGCCATCTTCGAGGCAGATCAAATAATCCTCCTGAATGGATTTTTTGATCGACACCGCAGGCTGCGGCTTCTCGACCTCGACCGCCGGTTCATCCAGCGTCGACAAGGTCTGATAAACATCGTGAATCAAGGTCGGAATATCATCGACCGCCACCGTGTTGTTACCCAGATGGGCCGCAACGATTTCGGTTGTCAATTCCAATAATTCGGCAAAGTTGTTTTGGCCCGACATTATTCAATACCCCCCAACTATAGGTCATTTTATTGAATATACGGAAATAGAATCAAATCATCAAGTATTACATATTGTTACATAGTTACATAGTTTATTGATAATCATTCTTATTTTTATTATACTTCATTTCAACTACATTCAATCTTCCTTTCCAGGATCAGCCCGTCCATCGCCGGTCCCGAGGGTCGTGCATAGTAGCCCCGACGGCGCCCCACAAGTTGAAATCCGGCCTGTTCATAAAGCGCCTGCGCCGGACCATTGTCGGCGGCCACCTCCAGCAACAGCCGCCGCACCCCGGTCGCTGCCAGACGCGCCTCGACTGCATGCAGCAAAGCCCGGGCATGACCCTGCCGCCGGGCCTCCGGATGGGTGCCGATTTCGAGAATCTCCGCCTCGTCCGCCGCCGCCCGGCAGAGCACATAAGCCTGGGGGATTTCGCCCCGACAGGCGACCAGGGACAACAGGCCCGGGCTGATCAACAGGGACTGCAAGTCTTCGGGCCGCCAGACTTTGCCATTGGCCGCCAGATGCAGGGCCGCAAGAACGGTGGTGTGCGCCGGTCCCGCCGTGACGATGGTCCGCCGGTCGCTCATGGTCGCAGGCGTCCGCCGTGCTGCGGGAGTTTGGCATCGGGGGGACGCAGATAGAGCGGCGACGGATGGGCCACCGGCGCTCGGGTTGCGGCCAATCGGGCGATGACCACCGGATCGGGCACCGGGGCGGTGGCGGATCGTGTCACATCGCCGCCCGCGCTGCCCAGGATATCGAAGGCCTTGTCCGTGGCATCGCCGACCAGCAACAGCGGCCCTTCGGGCACAAAAGTAGCCAAATCTTGCGGGGCGATGGCCTGCACCTCCCCCAGGGGGGTGAGATCGGCATCAAAAAGTTGGGCATAGAAATCCGCCCGCTTGCTATCCAGCACCACCAGCACCGTCCGACCCGTGCGTTCGCTTTGCGGCACCGCATGGGCCAGCGCCTCGGTGGTGGTGATCGGCACCAGAGGTCGGTCCATCGCCAGGGCCAGCCCGCGCGCCGCCGCCAAACCGATACGCAGACCGGTGAAGGCCCCTGGGCCGATGGTCACCGCCAGCCGGTCCACCTGGTCGAATCTCAGACCGGCCTCGGCCATTGCATCGCGTACCATGGGCAGCAGGGCCTCCGACTGGCCGCGCGGCATGACCTCGGCCCGTCGGGCCAGCACCGCGCCCCCCCGGCACAGGGCGACGGCGCAGCCGCTGGTCGCCGTGTCGAGGGCCAAAAGGGTCGGGGTGAGATCTGGGTTTTCCATGGCAAAGGGTTATACTGCGCCCGACCCGGCCCCACAACCAGCCTGAGATCCCTGCCCATGCCGTTGATCGAAATCACCCCCGAGACCCACGCCGTCGATCTGGAGATCGCTTATGCCACCCGGGACAATTTCACCGGGCAACCGGTCTATGCCCGGGCCGCCTGTTATCTGCATCCGGAAGCCGAGGCCCTGTTGCGCCGGACGGTGGAACTGGCTGCCGTACAGGGCTGGCGGTTGAAGATCTTCGATGCCTTCCGCCCCGCCGAGGCACAATGGAAACTGTGGCACCATACCCCCGACCCGGAATTTCTCGCCGACCCCCGGCGCGGCTCGCCCCATTCGCGCGGCGCGGCGGTGGACCTCACCCTGCTCGACAAGGCGGGCCGCGAACTGGACATGGGCACCCCCTTCGATGCCTTTACCCCGCTGTCCCACCATGGCAACCGCGACATATCGACGGCGGCCCAGCACAACCGGCTGCTGCTGATGGGATTGATGACCACCGCCGGATGGGACTTTTATCGCAATGAGTGGTGGCACTATCAGCTGTTCGATGCCCGCCGCCTGCCGCTGTTCAGCGACAGCGCCCTGCCGCGACCGATGATGGGTTAGCAGCGCTGGCCTCGAAGGAGGTGTGACTCACAATACCCGACAGGCCTCGTCGAAGTCGAAGCGCGGGCTGCGCGGAAACAGGGCCTTGGGGTCGCCATAGCCCAGATTGCACAGGAAATTCGATTTGACCTGCGTCCCGGCGAAAAACAGGTCGTCCACCTGGGCATTGTCGAAGCCGGACATGGGGCCGCAATCCAGCCCCAACGCCCGCGCCGCCATCATCAAATAGGCCCCTTGCAGGGTGGCATTGCGAAAGGCGGTGGTGGCAATCAGTTCGTCGTTGCCCACGAACCAGGATTTGGCATCCGCATGGGGAAACAGTTTCGGCAGATGCTCATAGAAAGCCATGTCCTGACCGATGATCGCCACTACCGGAGCGGTCATGGTCTTTTCCACATTGCCTTCCATCAACGTCGGACGAAGCTTTTGCTTGGCCGCGTCGCTGGTCAGAAAGACGATCCGCGCCGGGCTGCAATTGGCGCTGGTCGGGGCCATGCGCATCAGTTCCCACAGCCGATGCAGCAGCGCCTCCGGCACCGGACGCTTCTGCCAGGCATTATGGGTGCGGGCGTTGAGAAACAGGGTATCGAGGGCGCTGTCGTCCAGGGGCATGGTCCATATCCTTGGTCAGAGGGAGGAAAGATCTTCTCCGCAGGTAGGCGCTTTCCACGGACTTTGCAAGATGCCGTTGCGAAACAAGGCCTTGTATCCTTTGGCCCGGTCGCGCAAAAATAATCCCTCCCGCGACAGGATGGTTCTCAATGGTTTGGCGATTCGGCATTTTTATTCTTGGACTGTTGCTGGCCGCGCCGGTCGGAGCGGCGGACTCCGCGTCGATCCTGCTGTACCATCGTTTCGCCGAGACGGCCCATCCGAGCACCAGCGTCCGCCTGGAGCAACTGGAAGCCCATATCCAGGTTCTTCGGGACGAAGGCGCCCGGGTGATGCCGCTGCCCGAGATCATCGCGGCCTTCGAGAGCGAGACGCCCCTGCCGGACCGGGCGGTGGCAATCACGGTCGATGACGCCTTTCTGTCGGCCTATCGGGTGGCCTGGCCCCGGTGGCGGGCGGCAGGATTAACTTTTACCCTGTTCGTCGCCACCCAATCGGTGGACCTTGGCCTGCCCGATTACATGACCTGGGATCAGATCCGTGAGTTGCGCGACGCCGGGGTGACCATCGGCAGCCAGACTGCCCGACACCCCCATTTGCCCGCAATTTCAGATGCCGCCCTGGCCGAAGAATTGGCCCATTCCAATCGTCGCTTCGTGGAAGAACTGGGCCAACCCCCGGCGCTCATCGCCTATCCCTACGGCGAGGCCGGATTGCGGGAATGGCAGGCCGCCCGGGCCGCTGGCTTCCAAGCCGGTTTCGGCCAGCATTCGGGCGTTGCCCACGGAACCGAGGATCGCTTTTATCTGCCGCGCTTCGCCCTTAATGAACAATTTGGCGATGCGGACCGAGTGCGTCTGGTTTCCGCCGCGCGGCCGCTGGCGGTGAAGGACTGGTCGCCGACCGACCCGGTGCTGCACGGCCCCAATCCGCCGCCCATCGGCTTCACCGTCTCCGACCCGCCGCAAAATCTGTCAGCCCTGGCCTGCTATTCGTCCCATGCGGATGACTTGAAAATCAGTATCCTGGGACAATCCCGGGTGGAAATCCGCACCGCCACGGCGCTGCCCCGAGGTCGCACCCGGCTGAGCTGCACCTTGCCTACCGCCAACGGGCGTTGGCGCTGGGTCGGACGGCAGATTTTGGTGCCCTAATTTTAGGATCAGTCGTCCGGCATCAGCATGGCGGTGATCATTGGTCCGCGCAGCCGGGCATCATCGAGACCGCGCAGGTCATTGGTGTTGATGATCAGGCGCAGGGTGTCGACGTAATCCTCGCCGCGCTCCGAATACCTGTACAACGTGCCCGCCAGATCATAACCATCAAGGGGCGCATCCTGCCGCCGCAGACCGGCCCGTTTCTGACGGAAATCCGCATAAGCCTTGTGGGTGTTCAGGTTGTGCACATAGGCCGCCACACTGTCGATCAAATGATCGAAGATCTTGACCCGGTGGGCCTTGTCGTCCTCCCGCTCCCGGGGCACCAACCCCCGATCCTCGTCGGTCGTCCATTGGCCGAACAGGGCGTTGCCGTCGCGGGCGAAGCGCGAGGTGCCCCAGCCACTTTCCACCGCCGCCTGGGCCAGGGCCAGGGAGGGCGGGACCACATCGAGACGGCGCAGCAGGCGGCTCGGATTATCCTCGGGCAAGCCGTATTTTTCGGCAATGGTGGTCAGCCACAGACGCTCCAGGGCCGGAACGTGGCGGCCTTCCTCTTGCATCGCGATGATCTGTTCGACCCGCGTCCGGTCGGCCAGAACGCGGTCGTTGACCGCCAGCACCAGGGGCAGCACGCTGGTCAGGAAGAGCGTCTTGCGCGCATCGGTCTCGGCCATCTTGGCCATGTCCCGGGGGATCGACGGCAGAAGCAGGCGCGGCACCCCGACACCGCCGGATTTGACGGCGTCCAGGGAATAGCCGATGCGGGCGAAGGTGCCTTCGAGCAGTCGCACGCTGGGGCGGACGATGCCTTCCTTGAATCCGGCATATCCGGCTTCGGGGCTCAGCTCACTGAATTCGCTGACCAGGATTTCCGACCGGGTGCGCTCGGACAGATCAAGGATGGCGCGTGGGGCGCTGGTCATGCCTTCGGGCGGTGAGACCACTATGGCGGCGCTCACACCGATCAGGCACAAGAAAATAAAGGTGACGGAGATGCGTTCAAACCAGGAAAATTTATGCGTCATGGCTCTTTTCATGGGACCGCCCTCGCGGGTCGGTTCCTCTGGTTACACCGGTGGTCCGTAACATTTGAACAGCCTTTTATTAAAATCCCGTCAACGGGGCCAGCCCAAACTGGTGCCACGCGAGCGGAACGGTTGTCCGCTGTTGCACAAAAACACACCCCCGGACCAAAGGACCGGGGATGAAATTTCAAAGGCCTGGACGGGCCGTCAAAATGACGGGTTACGCAGCCGAATCAATTGACGGCGCGCACCTCGACCACTTCCGGCACATAATATTTCAGCATGTTTTCAATGCCATGCTTGAGGGTGGCCGTCGAACTTGGACAGCCGGCACAGGACCCTTGCATATGCAGATAAACGATGCCATCGGAGAACGATTCGAAAACGATATCGCCGCCGTCAGCGGCCACCGCCGGGCGCACCCGGGTTTCGAGCAGTTCCTTGATCTTGCTGACCAGGGCATCATCCTCGGCGCCCTCGGCATCGGCCGGTCCGCCGGTCATCACCGGCTGTTCGGCGGTGAAGTGATCCATGATCGCGCCCAGCACCACCGGCTTCATCTTGCTCCAATCGCCCTCGGTGCCCTTGGTCACGGTGATGAAATCACCGCCCAGGAAGACCCCGGCGACCCCGTCCAGTTCGAACAGCCGCTCGGCCAGCGGCGACTTGCCCACCGCATCGGACGATTTGGGAAAGTTGGCGCTGCCGCGGCCCAGCACGGGGCGCCCGGGCAGGAATTTCAGGGTGGCGGGATTGGGGGTGGCTTCGGTCTGAATGAACATGGCTGATCCTCGAAGGTCGACTATCCGGGTTGGTCGATACATGGGGCATCGGTCGGGTGAAATCAAGCATTCAGACTATTTGAGCAAGATATTGGCGATTTCCCGCAACTGGGTCCGGGCGCGCAGCAGATAGAATCCCTGGGCCGCGATATGGCTAGGGATCATCTGGGAATCCGGAGCGCCGTTGAGCACCACCAGCGGCTGGAGGGTCGCCGCATCGCCCAGGGAATCCAGCATCTCGCTCCACGGACCGGCCAATTCCTTTTCCGCCAGGATGTTGGCGTAGTCCTTTTCCAGTTCGCGCAGCAAAAGGTAATAGGCATAGAGTCGCCCCTTGTTGCGGTAGAAAATATCGTCCACCTGGAAATCCATGAAAAAGCCGCCGCCGTCGTCCAGATGCTGGTCGATGGTCGCCGAGGCCGAGCCCAGGTCGGCGGCAATGCGCTCCAGGGTGACTTGCAGGTTATCGGCTCGCCGCTCGAACACCGCATTGCCCGCCGCCAGCCGTCCATTATAGGCATGCAGTGCCCGCCTTGCTGACCGGTACTGGGCCTCGGAAGCTGCCGTCGGAGCGAGCGAGGTAGACAGGTCGAACCACCAGACATCGCCCGGGTATTTGAGCAATCCGGCGGCCTTGTCCAGATCCGCATCGACCTGCGAAGAGCCCCGCATACGGCCGATATGATCGCTCATTTCGATAGCGAATCTACTCAGGGCATAGATGATTCCGGTTTGAAAATGAGGCATGTTATCCAAGGCCGCGCCGGGCAGAAAGAACGGATCGTTGGCGGTCCAGCGGTGGTCGTCGGTTTCCCGGGCAATCAGCGCCTCGGCAATGGCCACCGCATGGCTGCCCCCTTGCGGTGTCTCGACGGCCTGCAAGTCCAAATCATCATCGACCGTATGAATGATCAGCATGCCCAGCGGATAATAGAGCAGCAGCGCCGCCAATATCCCCCAGCCGATGCGCCGCGCCCCGCCTTTGAATTCGATGCGGGGGATCTCAAACTTGGACAGGCGCGCGACCATGAGGCCTCCTTAAGTGATGCTTCCTAAAGAGGTAAGCCGGTTTGCCGTTCGTGCCAGGGCAGAGTGTTCGAATTAAACGGATTTAGTTCCGCAAAAACCCAACCACGTCATAAACTTCCCGCAAGATCGGTTCGGTGATGGCCCGTGCCCGGGCGCCGCCGTCGGCCAGGATGGCATCCAGCGCGGCGGTGTCGGCCATCAGGCGTTTCATCTCATCACCGATGGGGCCGAGCCTGGCCACCGCCAGATCGGCCAGCGCCTGTTTGAACTCGGAGAACGGCTTGCCGCCGTACTGGGCCAGCACCGCCTCCAGGTCTGAATCGTCCAGCGCGGCGTAAATGCCCATCAGGTTGGCGGCTTCCGGACGCCCCTCGAACCCGGCCTTGCTCTCGGGCAGGGGCTCCGGATCGGTCTTGGCCTTGCGGATTTTCTTGGCGATGGTGTCGGCATCGTCGGTCATGGCGATGCGGGACAAATCCGACGGATCGGACTTGCTCATTTTCTTGGCCCCGTCGCGCAACGACATGACCCGGGTGGCCGTGCCGAAAATCTGCGGCTCGGGCAGGGGGAACAGATCGACCCCGAAGTCATTGTTGAACTTGGCGGCGATGTCGCGGGTCAGTTCCAGATGCTGCTTCTGATCCTCGCCCACCGGCACATGGGTCGCCTTGTAGGCCAGAATGTCGGCCGCCATCAGGTTGGGATAGGCATACAGCCCGACCGAGGCGTTTTCCTTGTTCTTGCCCGCCTTTTCCTTGAACTGGGTCATTCGGTTGAGCCAACCCAAGCGGGCGACGCAATTGAAAATCCAGGCCAATTCAGCGTGCGATGGATTGCGGCTTTGATTGAAGATGATGTTTTCCTTGGGATCAATGCCCGAGGCGATCATCGCCGCCGCCACCTCGCGGGTCGAGGTGCGCAGGGCTTCCGGGTCCTGAAACACGGTGATGGCATGCATGTCGACCACACAGAAAATGCAGTCGAAATCGTCCTGCAGGCGCACCCAGTTGCGGATGGCGCCTAGATAGTTGCCCAGATGCAGATTGCCGGTGGGCTGTACGCCCGAAAAAATGCGGTTCATGGCTCGAAGATCCCCTGTTTCCATCCGGGTATGGACCCCGGAACCGCGCGGTTTATGGCTGTTTATGCCCGGCGGGTCAAGCTCTTGAGGTCGGACGGACGGGCCGCCCCGGTGATCACGGCGAGCAGCCCGAAGCTCACCAGCCCCGCCCCGATCAGGGCCGCCAGGGCCGCGGCGCGGTGCCCTTCCCCGCCGTCCAGCCAGGGGGCCAGGGGCTGTTGCAGATACCACAGCGCCGCCCCCATGCCCGCACAGGCCAACAGGGTCCGGGGCAGTCGGCCGAGGAAGCGTCGGTCCAGTGACAAATGTCCCCGCCGGGCCAATATGATGGCCAGCAGAACGGTATTCAGCCAGGCCGAAATGACCGTCGCCATGGCCAGCCCCACATGCAGAAACGGTCCCATCAGGATCAGGTTGAACACCACATTGGCGATCATTGACACGGCGGCGATCTTCATCGGCGTCGCGGTGTCGCCGCGGGCAAAAAAGCCCGGCGTCAGGGTCTTGTTGAGCACATAGGCGGGCAGACCGAAGGCATAGGCCATCAGGGCCATTGCCGTGGCCTGGGCCGCCGCCGGATCGAACGCCCCGCGCTGGAACAGGGTCTGCACCACCGCCTCCGGCAGCATGGCGAAGGCGACGGCGGCGGGCAGGGTCAGCAGCAGGGTGAATTCCAGCGCCCGGTTCTGGCTGTTGTGCGCGCCCGTATCGTCTCCGGCCCGCAGTTGCCGGGCCAACATGGGCAATAGCGCCGTGCCCACGGCAACACCGATCACCCCGAGCGGCAACTGGGTCATGCGGTCGGCGAAAAATAGGTAGGAGATGGAGCCTTCGGGGAGCAGCGAGGCGATGATCATATCAACCACCAGATTGACCTGATAGATCCCCGCCCCGATGGCTCCGGGAATCACCCGGCGGACCAGCAAGCGCACGTCGGCGTTCCATACCGGACGCATTAGCCGGGGCCAGAATCCGGCCCGACCGGCCTGCCACAGCAACCAGACGAATTGCACCACACCGGCCACGGCGACGCCCCAGGCCAGGGCATGACCGGGGGTCGGCAGAAACGGTGTGGCGGCCAGGATGGCGGTAATCAGACAGACATTGAGCAGAATCGGCGTCGCCGCTGCGGCAGCAAAACGCAACAGCGAATTGAGCACCCCGCCAAGCAGCGCCACCAGGGAGATGAACAACAAATAGGGAAAGGTGATGCGGGTCAGGGTGACGGTCAGGGCGAACTTTTCCGGTTCGTCCACGAAGCCCGGCACCACCACCCGCATGACCCAAGGCATTGTGATTTCGAGCACCAGCACCAGCACCAGCAAGGCCCAAAGCAACAGGGCGAAGGTCTCGCGGGCGAAGCGTTTGGCCGAATCCTCGCCCTCGGCCTCCAGCTTGCCAGCGAACAGCGGAATGAAGGCGGCGTTGAAGGCCCCCTCGGCAAACAGGCGACGGAACAGATTGGGCAGTTTGAAGGCAATGAAAAAAGCGTCGGCCACCATCCCCGCGCCAAGCACCGCCGCCACCAGAATATCGCGGGCAAACCCCAGCAACCGGCTCATCATGGTGAAACCGCTGATGGTGGTGAAGGCCTTGAGCAGGTTCATGGGGCAAACCTCAGTCCAGCTCGGCTGGCGGCGCGATGGCTTGCAGCAGCTTGCGGCGAATGCGCTCCAGCCGCTCCTCCTCCCACACCTTCAATCCGAACAGATCCTTGACGTAGAACACATCGACCGCCCGTTCGCCGTAGGTGGAAATATGGGCCCGCCCGATTTGCAGGTTCAACGCGGTCAGGGTGGCGGTCACATCGTACAGGAACCCGGTGCGGTCGCGCCCGTTGATCTCGATCACCGTGTGGTCGGTGCTCGCCTTGTTGTCCATCAGCACCCGTGGCGTCACCTTGAACACACTGGTCCGGCTGGGCATGGCGCGGGCGCGCTGTTCCTGTAGTTCCTTAGCCAGATAGATCCGGCCTTCCAGAACCTCCTGCAGCCGCTTGTAGACCCGCTGCAATTCGCGCTCCCCATTCAACGGGCCACCCTCGATGTCGGTGATCTGGAAGGTGTCCAGGGCCATACCGTCGGTCAGGGTATAGATCTTGGCCGCCATGACCGACGCCCCGGCCAGGGCGAGAGCCCCGGCAATCTGCGAGAACAATCCCGGATGATCGGAGGTATAGACGATGATTTCGGTCGCCCCGCGCAAGGCCTCCACCCGGGTCTCGATATGCAGCTTCAGGTTCTGCGCCCGGGCCTTGCGGATCAACTCGGCATGATGGATCTTGGTCTCCAGATCGACCCCCAGCCAATAGTTGGCGTAGCCCAGGGCGATGAAGGCCTCCACCTCCTCGGGCGGCCAGTCGGCCAGTTCGTGGCGCAATTGCTGTTGCGCCTGATAGACCCGCTCCTCGCGCTGCTTGGCCGGAATGCCCCCCGACATGGACTCCAGGGCATTGTAATAGAGCGTACTGAGCAGCCCGGCCTTCCAGTGATTCCAGACATTCGGTCCGACCGCCCGGATATCGGCGGCCGTCAACACCAGCAACATACGCAATCGTTCCGGAGACTGGATCAGATCCACCAGATCGCCGACGGTTTTGGGGTCGTTGACATCGCGCTTGAAGGCGGTGCGACTGAGCACCAGGTGATTTTCGATCAACCAGGCCACCGATTCCGTTTCCTCCTCGGTCAGGCCGAAACGCGGACAAATCTTGCGCGCCACCTCGGCCCCGAGCAGACAATGATCGCCGCCCCGCCCCTTGGCGATATCGTGCAGCAGCAACGCCATGTACAAGGCCCGGCGGGAATGAATTTCCTCGATCACCACCGAAGTGGTCCGATGCTCCTCGCTCAGTTTGCCGTTCTCGATGCGCCACAGAATGCCGATGGCGCGGATGGTATGCTCATCGACTGTGTACACATGGTACATATCGTACTGCATTTGGGCGACAACCCGGCCAAAATCGGGCACGAAACGGCCGAACAGCCCGGACTCGTTCATCCGCCTGAAGGGGATTTCAGGATTCTTCGATGACGTCAGGATGTCCATAAACACCTGATTGGCCACCGGATCGTTGCGCACCTCCGGGGTGATGCGTTTGAGGTTCAGGGTCACCTTGCGCAGGGCGTTGGGGTGAATGTCCGTTTCCAACTCCTGGGCGTTGTGGAACAGCCGCAGCAGGTTCACCGGATCGCGCCGGAACAGGTCGTCCTGATCAAGCGACAGCCGGGTGCCATCGAGCTTGAAGCCCTCCGGCACGCGCTTGAACAGATTCATGCTCGGCAACCTGAACATCTGCCGCTTCTTGCGTTGCTTGTCCTCCAGCACGGCACAGATGATGCGGGTCAGATCGCCCACTTCCTTGGTCGTCAGCAGGTAGTGTTTCATGAACCGTTCGACGCCGCTGGCTCCGGCATGGGCGCGGTAGCCCATGCGCTTGCCGATGCCGGTCTGCACGTCGAAGGTCAGGCGCTCCTCGGGCCGGTTGACCATGTAATGCAGGTGGCAGCGCACCGTCCACAGAAAGCGGAAGGCCTTGCCGAAGGTCCGCACATCGGCCTTGGTCAGGATCTGCCGCTTGTGCAGGGCCTCGAAATCCTCGATGCCGTAGAGGTATTTGACCAGCCAAATGAGGGTCTGCAAATCGCGCAGGCCGCCCTTGCCGTCCTTGAGATTGGGTTCGACCACAAAGCGGGTATCGCCCATCCGTTCGTGGCGGGCATCGCGCTCGGCCAGCTTGGATTCGACGAAATCGGTGCCGCTTCCGGCGATGACCTCGGCCTCGAAACGGTCCTTGAACTGTTTGAACAGTTTCTGGTCGCCCCACAGGTCTCGGGCATCCAGCAAGGCCGTGCGGATGGTCAGGTCGGTTTTGGCCAGCTTGATGCAGTCGTTGATCGAGCGCGTCGCATGGCCCACCTTCAGCCCCAGATCCCACAGCATGTAGAGCATATATTCGACCACCTGCTCGCCGTGCGGAGTCTGCTTGTAGGGCAACAGAAACAGCAGATCCACGTCCGACTGCGGGGCCAGTTCGCCGCGCCCGTATCCTCCGACGGCGGCCACCGCCAGTTGTTCGCCCTTGGTCGGATTGTGCACCTTGTAGACGTGACGCAACGTAAAATCGAAGATGGTCCGCACCATCTGGTCCATCAGATAGGCATTGGCATGGATCAACTCCAGCCCGTCGATGTCCCGTGCCTCGAACCGCTGGCGAAGCTTCCCCTGGCCCTGGGTCAGTTCCTGTTTCAACCGGGCCAGCACCTCGCGTCGCTTGGGCGTGCTGTAGCCGTCGGCGACCAGACGATCCAGATCGGCCACCAGGGCCTTGCGATGTATGACGTCTCGGGGGCGGGCAATGCGCAACATGAAAGGAGGAGTCCGGTTCGTAACAGGGGGGCGGGAGTCGCCGCCTATAATACATGGGTCGGCGCGCCGGGAAAGCCCGGGGAATGACAGAGGCGCCATGCAAATCAAGCATTTTCTATAATAAGATAAAACACCTATTTATATGTTGACATTCCTTTTCTGTGAGGCTATGGTCTCTGCAACGACCGCCCTTCCCGCGTCTGCTCTCAATCCATAGCACACAGCCCACTAGGGTATATATGAGCCTGGAGAGCCCAGACGCCGGGGGCGCCGTTGTTTAGAACATATCACGAATATAATCCGCCGCCCCTTTCGGGCGGTTTTTTCATGAAAGGAGGCCCGTTATGGGTTCCATGCAATCGACCACGCCGTCGTTATCCGACGATATGAAAGCCCCCAACCTGGATGCCAGTGCGCATCCGCCGACTCCGGCGTTCGATCCCCCGATCCCGGCTCCTCAGCCCAGTCGCCTGGACAGCGGAATAGACCTGTTCGCGCCCGCGTCCCGGCGCGCCACCATCGATCCGCCGGAGATCAAGGACTTTGTCTCGCCCCCGAAAGCCGTGTCGCGCCAAACCGATACCCTCGATGCGTCCCAGAGCGCGAACGACCGCTGGGCCGAGCAGCGGCTCCGGCAAATGGAAAAGGCCAAGACCACCAAGACCACCTTGCCCCCGGTCGGCAACGAGGACGACTACAAGCACGACTTCGCCCAGCATCCGGTCACCCCGCAGCCCGAGGCGGACCGGATCATCGCCTGCAAGGACCCGCTCGATTGGTCCTGCACCGACAACGGCAAGGTGATGACCTCGCCCGGCTATTTCCAGGATGGCCATCCGAAAAACAAGGTGGTCCGCCCGCCGGTCGATCAATGGCACCGCAACACCTTCAAAGGCGAGATCGACCTCTCCGGCGGCCAATCCGCCACCGCCACCGCCGACAACCACCCGGACTCCCGGCGGGAGGTGGACAAAATCATCAACAGCGGTGCCGGGGCCCGACCGGCAGCCACTGCGGTGACCGAGACCGCGCCCCCGTCCAAACCCGTGCCGCCTCAACCTGCGCCAGAGGTTTACGACGATTCCCATCCGCCGACCTTCATCGACGGAGTTCGTGCGCAAACGGGTCATGACGTGAAACCGGCGGTCCATCGTCCGGGGGTCGGTCCGGCCCCGAAGGTGCAGGCCGTTGGTGCTCAGTCCAGCTCCGGTCCTCTCGACCTACCCGGCGAACCCTGGAACAGGGTCCAACAGCGCGGGGACGCCGATACCCAACAAACCGAGCAACGCCATCAGATGCTTGAGCAATCCCGGCAGGCCTATCGGGACGCCGCCCCGGACATCGCCGCCCGAGAGCGGGCCAAGGCCGAAGCCCCCTATGATTGGGAGGGCAACCTGAAATCCACGCTCACCGAGGCCGGTGTCCCGGAACCGGTCGCGGACCTGGGGGTCGTCATGATCTCCGTCACCCCGGTCGGCACGGCGCTTGACCTGGGTCAGGGGGCGGCCAACGCCACCCGCGCTTTCGCCCGGGGCGATATGGAGCAGGGCCTGAGCCAACTGGCGCAAATGGGCCTGGACACGGTGAGGATCGGCAAGGTTCGCAAGGTCTTGGAGGCGGGTGGCGACAAGGCGGTCAAAGCCCTGGCCAAGGCCATGCCCGACATTAACGCCGCCTGGATGGCCAAGGAATTGGCCCAACAGGGATTGGCCGGACCGGTGGTCAAGGAGGCCATCGCCCGGGGCTTGAAAAACAACCTGAACCCGGCCGAGGCGCTGACCTATGGCGTGTTCTCGGCCCATGCCAAAAACAGCCTGAACATCGCCACCGAGGCGGTGCTCGGCAAGGGCAAGACGCTGGCGAAAACGGTGCTGAGAGAGGGGCAACAAAGCCGTCTCAGAGAATTGATGGCCGACAATCTGAGCCAGTCCGGGGCCGCCTACCTGACCGATGTGCGGAAGGAGGTGCAGGAGAGGATGGTTCAAAAAGTGATGGATGAGCTTTTTGGTAAAGGACAATCCGAAGAAAAAAAATAAATAATCAAGGCCAACATCCATCTGGCACTTCAACCAACATGGCAGGCAGAGGTTCAATTTCTGCCTGCCATGTTATAGATTTTTCCTCTGCTTTAATAATTTTATTCAAAAAATATTGATTATCTGCATCTCTGTATTCCTGCATTTTCTGGATCGCATGTTTGTTTTTTAATCTTTCCGCAATAATGATTCTTGTCAGTCCCTCAATCGTATCCCCAAACGGGCTCAATACCTCGGCGTATCCGGTGGCAAACAGCCCCTGGTCCTGTCCTTGGCGCGCCGCCCGTTCGGCCCAATCCAAGGCCTCGAAATCAATCCCAGGTTTTTCCCGCAGAAACAAATGCAGTGCGGCCTGCGCATTGGCATAGCCATTCTCCGCCGCCACGCGATACAGGCATTCCGCCTTTTCCAGGTCCTTTGGTGTGCCGTGCCCCCGTTTAACCATATACCCCAGGGCATAGGCCGCCCGGCGCATGATATCGCCGTCCGCCGTCTGTTGGGCTGCCTTCTTGTACCAGACGATGGCCGTTTCGAAGTCCTGGTCGAGGCCGTGACCGAAGCGGTACAGATAGCCCAGCCAATACTGCGCTTGTGGGTCCCCTGCCTCAGCCAGCGGCTGCCATGTCGCTCGGGCCGTCGCATAATCCTCGGCCTCATAGGCCCGCATCCCCGCCGCAAAATCCGCAAGGGCGACCGGGGCCAGGAGTAAAGTAACGAAAAGGAGTCCAATAACACGCATGAGGGGAGTATACGGATTGCTTCCCTAAGAGTCTTCTGTGGTTGCCGCCGTTGATGCAAGAAGAAACTGATTGTGTAGGCAAGTGATCGAGTGCGGTCTTCTGTAAGGCCTTTGAATGCGGCACTTCCGAAAGCCGCCGGCCGGTATGGTGATCCGCGGATCGGGTCCAAATCTGACTCGCGAGCTTGTCGGCTCTGGACTCTAAACTGGTTTTCCCGATCCGGATCTGTTCGATCCTGTTGCCCATTCCAATCGTTGCCTTCTCACACCTCCCCGTGCTCCAACGTCAGGCCGTCGTGGCCAGCGCCGGATCCCGGAAATCCTCGTGTTTCGTCAACATGGCCCAGATGGTCCGCGCCATTTTGCTGGCCAGGGCGATGGCCACGAGCATCCTCGGCTTGCGCGCCACCATCCGCGCCAGCCAGGAGCCGTTTGGGATCGTCCGCCTTCCCAGCCAATTGAGGCGCGACATCGCCCCGACAATCAAAAGCCTACGGATGTCGGACTGTCCCGCCTTGGAGACGCGCCCCAGTCGCGCCTTTCCGCCCGAAGAGAACTGGCGCGGCACAAGGCCGAGCCAGGCGGCGAAGTCGCGACCGTTTCGGAAATGCTCCATCGGCGGCGCAAAGGCCTCGATGGCCAGGGCGGTCAGCGGACCGATCCCGGGCATGGTCTGCAATCGCCGAGACCTGTCGCTCCTCGCCGACACGGCCTTGATCTTCGCGTTCTTGTCCCCGATCCGCGTCGTCAAGGCGGTGATCTGGTCCAAAAGCTCACGGCATTCCTCGCGCACCAAACCGGGAATGTCCTCGGGCCAGTGTTCCAGGATGACCTCAATCCGTATGAGTTGGTGACGTCCTTGCGGAATGGCCCGGCCATATTCGTAGAGAACCGCCCGAAGCGCATTGATCAACTCGGTGCGTTGACGAACAAGTCGGTCCCGACCGCGAAACAGCACCGCCTTCGCCTGCTGCTCGACCGTCTTCGGTTCGACAAAACGCATCTCCGGGCGTTGCGCCGCGACCACGATCGCCTCGGCGTCCGCCACGTCGTTCTTTTGCCGCTTCACGAACGGTTTGACGTACTGCGGTGCGATCAGCTTCACCTCGTGCCCCAATCGGATCATCTCCCGAGCCCAGTGGTTCGCCCCGCCGCAAGCCTCCATCACCACAATGGCCGGTGACTGGGCGGCCATGAATTCCGGAAACTTCCGACGCGACAGCTTCTTGCGGAACAGCACCTCTCCCGTCATCAACGCTCCGTGGACCTGAAACACGTTCTTTGCCAAATCTACCCCGATCATAGTAGCCTTCGTCATGGTTGCCGTCCTTTCCTTCTTGTGGCTCTAGACACCACATCTTGGCACACTGCGATGCCGTTCGGGGAAGGCGGCAACCACTCCATCTGACTCGAAATGAACCGATGGAAATCAAGCCCTTGCGATCCTTCGGCGCAACTGGGGCAAAAGTCCGGGCGGCGGCGGCCGACGGACTCACAATTGGTTGAATCGGCCACTGTTTCATGATTCTGTGGGGCATGGTCAAGCCACGCCCAGATATTGATGCGTTTTCACCGTTGGTGCTCAAGCCGCTGGCTCTGGGGCTGCTGGAAGAGAATGCCCGGCTGTCGTCGGAGAATGCGGCGTTGCGCGAGGAGATCGCGCGCTTGAAAGGACTGAAGGGCAAGCCGGACATCAAGCCACCATCGACGCCGTCCGGGATGGACAAGGCGACGGACAAGCGGTCGCGGCGAGAGAAGCGGCGGCGCGGGCCGAAGGCGCCGTCGGCGCCGGTCGAGGAGCGGATCGTCGTCGCCACCGCCATTCCGCCGGGGTCGCGGTTCAAGGGCTACGAAGACTTCACCATCCAGGACCTGAAGATCGAGCCGCGGGTCGTGCGCTATCGCCGCGAGCGCTGGCTGACGCCGGACGGGCGCACGGTGCTGGCGCCGCTGCCGGCCGGGATCGGCGACCACTTCGGCCCCGAGATCAAGCGCTTCATCCTCGCCCAATACCACCAGGGTCAGACCACGGTGCCGCGCCTGGTCGAGTTGTTGCGGATGCTCGGTGTGGACATCTCCAAGCGGCAGGTGGTGCGCATCCTGACCGATGCCAACGACGCCTTCGTCGCCGAGGCCCGCGACGTACTGCGGGCGGGGCTCACGCACGGCGGCTGGATCTCGGTGGACGACACCGGCGCCCGTCACCAGGGCAAGAACGGCGTCTGCACCCAGATCGGCAACGACGCCTTCACCTTCTTCGCCACCACCGGATCGAAGAGCCGGGCCAACTTCCTCGGCCTGCTGCGTGCCGGCCACGGCGACTATGTCCTCAACGACCAGGCTTTCGCCTACATGCGCCATCGTCGCCTTGCCGGTTCGGTCATCGCCACCCTGGCGGGGCACCCGGTGCGCCGCTTCGCCGACCACGCCGCGTGGCAGGCCCACCTCGGTGCGCTGGGCATCGCTGCCCTCAAGGTCCATCCCGCCCCGGTGACGATCGCCACCGAGGGTGCCTTGTGGGGCGCCGTCACTGCCCACGGCTTCCTCGACGGCACTGTGATCGTCTCCGACGATGCCGGCCAGTTCAATGTCGGCGAGCACGCCCTATGCTGGGTCCACGCCGAGCGGCTGGTCCACAAGCTCGACACCTTCACCGAGGCGGCCCGCGCCGCCAAGGAGAAGGTTCGTGGCCTGATCTGGTGGTTCTACGCCGACCTCAAAGCCTACCGCGCCGCCCCGGCCCCGCGCCGCAAGGCCGAACTGAAGACCCGTTTCGACCGCCTCTTCCGACGGCGCACCGGCTTCGCCACGCTGGACCGCCTGCTCGCTCGCCTTCACGCCAACAAGACCGAACTGCTGCGCGTCCTCGACCGGCCGGAAATCCCGCTCCACACCAACGGATCGGAAAACGACATCCGCTGCCAAGTCATCCGCCGCAAGGTCAGCGGCACCACCCGCAGCGACCCCGGACGTGACTGCCGCGACGCCTTCCTCGGCCTCGCCAAGACCTGCCGCAAACTCGGTATTTCGTTCTGGGACTTCCTCGGAACCCGCCTCGGCGCGGCCGTCGCTACGCCGGTGCCGCACCTCCCGGAATTGGTTGCTGCCCGCTGCGAAGCCTGACCGCCCGGACTTTTGCCCCAGTTACCCTTCGGCTGAGAAGCTGGATGCTGGCGATGAGCAGCCAGGCCTCGGCGCTTTCGACGGTTTCCTCGAAGTCCTTGGCAAGACGACGGTTGCGCCCGAACCATGCGAAGGTCCTCTCCACGACCCAGCGGCGAGGCAGAAGAACGAAGCCTTTGGCCGCGTCCGAGCGTTTGACGATCTCCAGAGTCCAGGTGCCGAGTTTGGCCAGCGCGTCGGCGAGCTTCGGACCAGCATAGCCGCCATCGGCGAACACATGGCGCAACCAGGGGAACGCCGAGCGGATCGAGGCCAGTACGGCCGGGGCACCGTCGCGGTCCTGGATGTCGGCGGCGTGGACCACGGCGCCGACCAGCAACCCACCGGTGTCGATGATGATGTGGCGCTTCCGCCCCTTGATCTTCTTGCCCGCATCAAAGCCCCGGATGCCGCCGCTTTCCGTGGTCTTCACGGATTGGCTGTCGATTACGCCAGCGGAAGGACTGGCCTCGCGTCCTGCCGCTTCGCGCGCCGTCATGAGAAGCCTGTGGTTCATGGTGCGCAATGTCCCGTCGGAACGCCAAGCATAGAAGTATCGCTGGATCGTGCTGCGCGGGGGAAACTCCCTCGGCAGCATTCGCCACTGGCAACCCGTGCGCGCCATGTAGAGGATCGCATTCAACACCTCACGCAAATTCGTCATTCGGCGACGCCCCAGCTTCTTTGCCGGAGGCAACAGCGGCATGATCACGCACCATTCCTCATCCGTCAGATCGCTTGCGTATCGCAAACCCGAACGGTCATATTGAGGTCGAGTGATTTCAGTCCACATGTTGTGCCTCCTCATTTGCTTCATCACAAACGAGAGAATCACAACACACTGAAATCACTCAACTCTTTTCGGGCCAGACACTAGAGCGGGATGAAGCCGGAGTGAATCGAAAGGGGATTCCCAAAGTCTCGCAATTCTGATTCAACATACTGGCTGGAAAAGGAGGCCAGTATGGATGACGAAACCCTATTCGAACGATCTCCGCGAGCGTGTGGTCGCCGCCGTTGAGGAAGGCGGCCTCTCTCGGCACCAGGCCGCGGCGCGGTTTGCCGTTGGTGTCAGTTCGGTCATCCGCTGGGTGACCCGTTTCCGCGAGACGGGCAGTGTTGCGCCCGACAAGATGGGAGGGAACCGGCCGAAGACAATCCGAGGAGAACACCGTGATTGGCTTATCCAGCGGTGCAAGGAGAAGGACTTCACGTTGCGTGGGTTGGTGGCGGAACTGGCCGAGCGCAAGGTGATGGTCGACTACCGCAGCGTCTGGGAATTCGTGCATGCCGAAAAACTGAGTTTCAAAAAAAAGCGTCCTTCCCAGGGAACAGGATCGGCCCGACGTGGCGCGTAAGCGTGAACAGTGGAAGGCGTATCAGGACCGGGTGGCCATTGATCGCCTAGTCTTCATCGACGAAACCTGGACCAAGACCAACATGGCGCCGCTCCGGGGATGGGCGCCGGTCGGCCAAAGGCTCGACGCCAAGGTGCCGTATGGCCACTGGAAAACCATGACCTTCCTCGCCGCGCTCCGCCACGACCGCATTGAGGCGCCCTGGGTTCTCGACGGGCCGATCAATGGCGAACGCTTCCGGGTCTATGTCGAGAAGGTGCTCATCCCCACCCTCAAGCCCGGCGATATCGTGGTCATGGACAATCTCGGCAGCCACAAGGGCGAAGCCATCCGCCGCCTCATCCGAGGCGCGGGTGCCAAGCTGTTCTTCCTGCCGAAATACTCCCCCGACCTGAACCCCATCGAGCAGGTCTTTGCCAAACTCAAGCATCTGCTGCGCAAGGAGGCCGCGCGCACCGTCGATGCGCTCTGCGAGGCCATCGGAAGGCTACTCGATGCCTTCCCGCCGCAGGAATGCGCCAACCTCGTCAGAAACGCCGGATATGGACCAACCTAAATTCATCCCGCTCTAAGAACAAGACCGACTGGCGACCAACCCACCATCATCGCCTTTGCAAGGGGAAACAACTGGCCGGACGTACCTATCCCGATCTCATCGGCTCGGCGGGTTTTCAGTTTCGCACCCACAGCTTGACCGCAAGGATCAGCAACAGTACCGGCAGGCCCATCAGAGCAGTGCCGATGAAAAACCATTCATAGCCCAGGGCATCGACCATCATCCCCGAATAACCGGCGATGACCTTGGGCAGCAGCAGCATCAAGGAGCTGAACAGGGCGTATTGGGTCGCCGTGTGCCCGGCACTGGTCAGGCCTGAGAGGTAGGCGACGAAGGCTGCCGAGGCGATGCCGCCGCTGAGATTATCGGCCGCGATCACCCCCATCAGCATCGGCAACACCGGCCCGGTGACCGCCAGCAGGGCAAACAGGGCATTGGTCACCACCACCAGCACCGCCCCGATGAACAGTGCCTTCAATACCCCGAACCGATAGGCCAGCAGGCCGCCCGCGAAGCCGCCGAGCAGGGTCATCACCAAGCCGAAGCCCTTGCTCACCCGGCCGATGGTTTGTTTGTCGAACCCCAGATCCACATAAAACACATTGGCCATCACCCCCATCACCACATCCGAAATGCGATAGAAGGCAATCAGCGCCAGCACCAGCAGGGTCGTCCGTCCGAAACGGGCAAAAAAGTCGGCGAACGGGTCCACATAGGCCTCGCGCACCATGTCTTGCGGAGCCAAACCGCTGGACATCAATAGTCGAGCGGTGAGCAGCGCCACCGCCACCGCCAGGACCAGCCGCCCGGCCTCGACCAGAAAGCCGCTCAGGTCGGGGACCATGCCGGGCAATGTGGCTAGGCTTAGTTTCGCCGCTTCGGCACCGTCGGCGGTGAGCAAAAACATCACCACAAAGGCCGCCACCGACAGTCCGAACAGGGCCATGAAGCGCAGGTAATGGCTCATCGGGCGATCCATGGAGAACCGACCGGCCCGTGGGTCAGGCTCGGGGATTAGCAAGGTGGTGATCAACCCGATACCCATCGCCGCCGCCATGCTCAGATAGGTCCAGAACCACGGGGAATGCTGATAGCTTCCCGGATCGGGATCGAGGCTCCCGGCGATTTCCAGCGCCCCCGCCCCGGCCAAAATCATGCCGATGCGATATCCGGCGATATAGGCCGCCGACAGGCTGGCTTGCAGCTCTTCTTCCGCCGCCTCGATGCGATAGGCGTCGATGACGATATCCTGAGTCGCCGAGGAAAAACCCAACAACACCGCATAGACGGCGGCCAGGGTCAGATTCACCGCCGGATCGTTGAAGGCCTGCAACAGCAAGGCGGCGATGATGGCGCATTGGGCCACCAGCAGCCAGGAACGCCGTCGCCCGAACAAACGATGCAGCAGCGGCAACGGCAGATGATCGACCAGCGGTGCCCAGATGAACTTGAAACCATAGCCGAGTGCCGCCCAGCTGAAAAATCCCACCGCCGCCCGTTCGACCCCGGCCTCGCGCAGCCAGACCGACAGGGTGGCAAACACCAATAAAATGGGAATTCCGGCGGAAAAGCCCAGCAGCAGCAGACGCAGCACCCGCACGTCCCGATAGACGGCCAGGGATTCGATCCAGCCGCGCACCAAACCCTAATCCTCCCCGGCGGCGAATACGGCCAGCACATTGGCCGTCCAGATCTGCGGCGGGCGGGTCAGCAATCGGGACAGCAGCCCATGCAGCAGCGCCTCGGTCCAACGCCGCGAGCGGCTGCCCTGCACCTGGGCATGGCAGGTCACCTGGGGCAATCCGGCGGCCTGGCCCAATTGGGTCAGCGACGACGGCGTATAGGCAGCCCGGTGGGTCAGGTCGCCATATTGGTATTGTAGTCCCCAGGGTGACGACACGTTGGGCACCCGCACTACGATGCGTCCGCCGGGATGGAGCCGGGATTTCAGTCCGGCGAGCAGCTTTACGCCGTCGTCAGGGGTGAAATGCTCCAGCACATCGAACAGGGCGATGCGGTCGAAGCGGCGCTCGGTGGCCTCCAGAAAAGCCCAGATGTCGGCGACCTGGAAATGATCGGCCACTTCCGCCGGGATCACCGGGGCCAGCGCCGGATCATGATCCAGGCCGAGAAAATCCGAAATGCCTTTGGCCCGCAGATAAAGCAGGAACTGCCCGGCCCCGCAGCCCAGTTCGAGCACCGAATGGGTCGGCGCGACATGAGCCACCTGCCAGAATTCCCGGTCGAACTGGCGGATGTGCTTGGCTTTCAGACCGGGAGTCCGATAGCCCTTGAAATCCTCGTAGGTTTGATAGAAATCGGCCATGGAGTCACTCTAGCGGCGTTTTCTTAAGAAGACCTTCAAGCCGCGCCCAGACCGCCTCGGTTCCCACCGCCGCCACGCAGGGAAAGGAGTCCTTGTCTGTCGCCCGCTTGGGGCAGGCCCAGAAGCAGTGATAGCAGTCCATCTCCTGCCACAGGAAATGCACGTTCGGTGGAAGCACGTCCTCCGGATAGGGGATGAAACAGCCGAAATGACCGCCGCCGATAATGGCCACCGTGGGGGCCCCCAGGGCAATGGCCAGATGCATCGGGCCGGTATCGTTGCTGACCACGGCGCTGGCATGTCTCATCAAATCCAGCAGCCCCGGCAGGCTGGTTTTGCCGATCAGGTTATCGACCCCCTTCAAGGCGTCCAGCTCGCGCAGCCCCTCTTCCGGCGGCTGCTCCTTCGGACTTCCAACCACCGCCACCCGCCACCCGGCGGCGACGCAACGGCGGGCAATGTCCAGATAATTGTCGAACGGCCAGCGGCGGCCATATTCGTTGCTACCCGGATTGAGCAGCACATAGGGGCCTTCATAGGCATATTCCGGCGGCTCGGATTTCCAGGCGATAGACGGGGCCTCGGCAGGGATCTCGCGCCCGGCCAGCACCGAAAGAAAACGGAAATGTCGGTGAATTTCGTGAGTCGGATAAGGGCCGGTATCGATAATCCGGCTGGCCTGGCTGAGGTACCAATTATAGATCGAACGGGTCTTGTCGCTGATATGAGGCAACGAGGCGATATTTAGCGGCGCGCCGCTGATCCAGGCCAAGCTGTCGGCCATCAACGGACGCCGAAAATAAGAGTCATTGAGCACCACCGCCGGGTTGAGCCTGCGCACCCAGACGGCCGTCTTGAACCGATACCAAATGCTCTTGGCGAACCGATGCTCGTTGAGCACCACCACCCGATATCCGGCGAACACCCCATGCGCCACCCGCGCCCAACTGGTGCAACCGAGCACGGTGACCTGGTCCCGCTCGACGTTAAGCGCCGCTGCATAGTGATCCAACGCCCGACGGAACAGCACCATGTCGCCGATGCCGTCCATGCGCACCACCAGCACCCCGCGCCGAGTGCGAAAGTCCGGCCAATGCCGGGCCAGCCAATCGAAGGGTCGGAACAGCCACCAACGCCTGGGCATCCGCCCGGGCATCAGCCGCCAGAAAGGGTCTGTGGTGATATGACGGGTTGGCGGAGCCTCCGCTATCTGAATTTCAGAAGAGGACTCCACCGCCGTCAAGAGATCAGTTCTCCGCCGCCGACTGGCGGCTGGCCCGTTTGCGCACATGCGGGTCGAGATGGCGCTTACGCAGGCGGATGCTTTCCGGGGTGACCTCCACCAGCTCGTCGTCCTGGACATAGGCGATGGCCTGTTCCAGCGACATGCGGCGGGGCGGGGTCAGGCGGATCGCCTCGTCGGTGCCCGAAGCGCGCATGTTGGTCAACTGCTTGGCCTTCAAGGGATTGACTTCGAGATCGCCGGAGCGGGAGTGCTCGCCGATGATCATCCCCTCGTAGACCTTAACGCCGGAACCGATGAACAGCGGCCCGCGCCCTTCCAGATTGGCCAGGGCATAGGCCACCGATTGGCCGGTGGCGTTGGAGATCAGCACCCCGTTGCGACGACCGGGAATGGCTCCGGTATAGGGGATATAGTCATGGAACGCCCGGGCCATGATGCCGGTACCGCGGGTTTCGGTGAGAAACTCGCCATAATAGCCGATCATGCCGCGCGCCGGGACGTGGAAAACCAAACGCACCTTGCCGCCGCCGGAGGGACGCATTTCCTTCATCTGCCCCTTGCGCAGGGAGATGGCCTCGACGACGATGCCGGCGAATTCCTCGTCCACGTCGATGGTGACTTCTTCTTGTGGCTCCAGACGCTGGCCGTTTTCTTCCTTGTACAACACCTGCGGGCGGGAAATGGACAGTTCGAAGCCCTCGCGGCGCATGGTCTCGATGAGCACGCCCAATTGCAATTCACCCCGTCCGGCCACCTCGAAGGCATCCTTTTCCGCCGTCTCGGTGACCCGCAAGGCCACATTGCCCTCGGCCTCGGACATCAGCCGGTCGCCGATGACCCGCGACTGCACTTTTTTGCCCTCTTGTCCGGCGAACGGTGAATCGTTGACCGAAAACATCATGGCCAGGGTCGGCGGATCAATGGGCTGGGCAGGCAGCGGCGTCTCGACGGAGGCGTCGCACAGGGTATCGGCCACCGTGCTTTTGGTCAGACCGGCAATGGCGACGATATCGCCGGAGCGCGCTTCCTCGGTCGGTACCCGCTCCAGACCGCGAAAGGTCAGCAGCTTGCTCACCCGGCCCTGTTCCACCAGCTTGCCTTTGCGGTTGAGCACCTTGATCGCCATGTTGGGGCGGACGATCCCGGTCTCCACCCGTCCGGTGAGCACGCGGCCCAGATAGGGGTCGGCCTCCAAGGTGGTGGCGAGCATGGTGAAGGGGGCGTCTTCGTTCACATGGGGCGGCGGCACATGGGCCAGAATGGCCTCGAAGATCACGTTCATGTTGTCGGTCACGTCGTCCGGTTCCAGGGATGCCCAGCCGTTCTTGGCCGAGGCGAACACGGTCGGGAAATCCAACTGCGCCTCGTTGGCATCCAGCGCCGAGAACAGATCGAACACTTCGTCCTGGACCTCGAAAGCCCGCGATTCCGCCTTGTCCACCTTGTTGATGACGACGATCGGCTTGAGACCCAGTTTGAGCGCCTTGCCGGTCACGAACTTGGTCTGCGGCATGGCCCCCTCGGCGGCATCGACCAACAACAGAACCCCATCGACCATCGACAGGATACGTTCCACCTCGCCGCCGAAATCGGCGTGACCGGGGGTATCGACGATATTAATGCGGGTGCCTTTCCAATCCACCGAGGTGCATTTGGCGAGAATGGTGATGCCGCGCTCACGCTCCAGATCATTGGAGTCCATGGCCCGTTCGGCCACTTTTTGGTTGTCGCGGAAGGTGCCCGATTGGCGGAGCAGCACGTCCACCAGGGTGGTCTTGCCATGATCGACGTGGGCGATAATGGCGATATTACGCAGTTTCATGATGTGATCCCAATTGCCGGGCGACGAGGGCGCCCAGGGGCGTTTCCGGACGCGCCCCATAATGTGAAATGACTTCGGCGGAACAGATGCCGCCGATACGGGCGCAGCGGGCCAGATCGTCGCCGCGCGTGAAACCATAAAGGAACCCGGCCGCATAGGCGTCTCCGGCCCCGGTGGTATCGACCACCCGGTCCACCGCCTCGGCGTCCATGATATGCACCTCGCCCTGGCCCCAAACCACCGAGCCCCGCGCCCCCCGGGTGAGGGCGGCAATCTCCACATGGTCGGGCACCAGATGCATGGCTTCGTCGAAAGTCGCCACCTGGAACAGGCTCTTGATCTCATCCTCGTTGGCGAACAACAAATCCACGTGATGCTTGACCAGATCCAGGAACGATTCCCGGTGGCGGTCGACGCAGAAGGCATCGGACAGACTCAAGGCCACCTTGCGTCCGGCCTGATGGGCCGACAGGGCCGCCTTGACGAAGGCTTCCTTGGCCCGCGGTGGGTCCCACAGGTAGCCCTCCAGATAGGTCACCGCCGCGCGACCGACCAATTGCGGGTCGATATCTTCCGGCCCCAGATCGACACAGGCCCCGAGATAGGTCTGCATGGTGCGTTGGGCGTCCGGCGTAACGAAAATCAGGCAGCGGGCGGTCGGTGCCCCGTCAGTACCGGAAACGGTATCGTAATGAACGTCCAGGGCCTTCATGTCGTGACGAAACACTTCGCCCAATTGATCATCGTGCACCTTGCCGATATAGGCGGTCGTCGCCCCTAATGATGCCAGCCCCGCAACGGTATTGGCCGCCGACCCGCCAGAACATTCCACTCCCGGTCCCATCCTTGTATACAAAGCGTTCGCGCCGTTGGCGTCGATCAGAGTCATCGCGCCCTTGGCCAGATTCAGCTCGCTCAACAGGCTGTCTTCGGCCTGAGTCAGAACATCGACGATGGCATTGCCGATTCCCAGAACCTGGAAGTCGGGAGGGGGTGAGTCGGTCATTTAACGAAATCTCCAGTGGCCCGAGGCGGGCGCAGTATAGCGACCCGGAGCCCTGGGGCAAGGGGGGTCGGACAGGACCGACCGCGCGGACTCGGTAACGAGTTTCTTGCGTCCCGATGCGAGGCTCCTCCGTTGACGGACAATAAAACAACAATCGTAGTTTTCTGATTTTGTGAGAAATTCGGTTTTCGGACTCAATGTGCTGAAATCACAATATAATTTATAATCCCAGGGACTCCCCCCCAGATCTTGTGAGTCGGGGGCGTCCAGGAAAAGGAACCGCTGCTCGAAAAAAAACCGGTCTTCATGCTTTTTTATGATTTTTCCGCTGTAATCGTTGAAAAAAGGGGGGTCCGATGGCCTGTGAGGCCGGTTGGCGACGCAATTTCTGACTACATTCGCAGTTTCAGGACTCCCAACCCCTTGCGGGCTGCCTGCCCGGGCGCTAAACAGGGGCCTGTCGAACGGCTTCCCGGTGGTGCCGGGTATTTCAATTTTAGGGCTCCCCCAGGGGGAGCAGCGAGCAAAGAAATATGATCAAGGCTTTTTCCCTGGCCATCGGCCAGCTTTCCGACCCCGGTTTTCGCAATGTGTTGTGGAAGAGCATGGGTCTGGCCCTGGTGGTTTTCGTGCTGCTGTGGATGACCATCGGCTTCCTGCTCGGCAACACCGCCCTGTTCGACATCGGCTGGCTGGAATCCATCATCGACGTGCTGGGGGTCGCCGCCGTCGGTGTGCTGACCTGGTTCCTGTTCCCGGCGGTGATCAGCATCATCGTCGGCTTCTTTCTCGAAGAGGCGGCGGCGGCGGTGGACAAGCGCCACTATCCGCATTTGCCGCCCGCCCGTCAGCAGCCCATAAGCGAGCTTATCGTCACCACGGTGAAGTTTTTGGCCATTGCCGTGGTGCTCAATATTTTTCTGCTGTTTTTCCTGATTATTCCACCGCTCTATCCGATCGCTTTTTACCTGGTAAACGGCTATCTGTTCGGACGTGAATATTACGAGCTGGTAGCCCTGCGCCGTCTGGATGACTTCAATGCCCTGGGCATGCGCAGAGCCCACAAAACCCAACTGATGTTGATCGGCATGTTGATGGCTTTCACCTTCACCATTCCATTGGTCAATCTCGTCGCCCCGCTGATCGCCACCGCCGCCATGGTCCATCTGGTCGAGGCCTGGCGTCATCGCAGCGCATAATATCTCAGGAGGACTTTTCAATGTTCGGCAAAAAGAAAGAGGAAGAAGAAGTGGTGGAAACCCCCGCAGAAATGATCGAACCTGCTCTGGACGAAGGGGAAGACTCGCCCCTGAAGCCCTTCTCGCGCAAAGGTCCGGCCCCGGCCATCCCCGCTGCCCCCTATCGGGCGGACATTCCGCGCCGTCAGATGGAAATTCCGGGCGGTCCCAGCAGCCGAGGTGACAAACCCAAGCCCGCCGATGAGGACCCCAAGCGTCTGGTGGTCGGTCGCGACATCCGGTTGAAGGGTGAAATCACCGCCTGCGAACGGCTGGTCATCGAGGGAGAGGTAGAAGTTTCCGTCACCGGGGCCAAGCTGATCGAAGTTCTGCCCTCGGGCCTGTTCAAGGGCGACGTGGACGTGGAGCGAGCGGAAATATCCGGGCGCTTCGAGGGCAACCTGACGGCCCGCGAGGAATTGGTCATCCATGCCGGTGGTAAGGTCATCGGGTCGGTTCAGTATGGCCGCATCGTCATCGAGTCCGGTGGCGAGGTCTCCGGCGACATGATGTCCCTCTCGTCCGATAAAAAGTCCTTTCCGTGACCCTTGCCCGGGGCTGGTTGGCGTTGAGCGCCCTGGCCCTGGTCGCCGGGTGCGGCGGCGCGCCGCCCACCGCGCCCCCGGCGGTGCAGGTCACCGCGCCGGAAGTCGCCGCCGTCGCACCGACGGTCCAGCACCCACCTCCCCGGCGTCAGATGATGCCGCCCAGCGAATTGCTCCATCTCAGCGCCGCCGAGGTTCGCCGGAAACTCGGGCCCCCCGACTTCAGGCGTCAGGACCCTCCGGCGGAACTCTGGCAATACCGCGGCGAGTCCTGCATCCTTGATCTGTTTCTCTATGACAGGGACAGCGTCCTTCAGGTGACGCATGTGGAGACCCGCCCCGGCAACGGCATCGACCTGACCCCCAGCGGCTGCTACGCCACCCTGCTCAACCGGATGTCTTCTCCTTGAATTGACATAGGTCGGCCACCGGGCAGCCCGGACAATCGGGCTTGCGGGCCTTGCAGATATAGCGGCCATGCAAAATCAGCCAGTGATGGGCATGGCGCTTCCAGGGATCGGGCGTCACCTTTTCCAATTTTTTTTCGACGGCGAGCGGCGTCTTGCCGGGAGCCAGCCCGGTGCGGTTGGACACCCGAAAGATATGGGTATCGACGGCAATGGTCGGCTCTCCGAAAGCGATATTGACCACCACGCTGGCGGTCTTGCGACCGACCCCGGGCAACGCCTCCAGGCTGGCCCGATCCTGCGGCACCTCGCCCCCATGATCGGCCAGCAGCTTTTCCGAAAGCCCGATGACATTCTTGGCCTTGGTATTGAACAGGCCGATGGTCTTGATGTATTCGCGGACCTTTTCCTCGCCCAGGGCGACCATCTTGGCCGGGCTATCAGCCACCGCGAACAGCGGCCCGGTGGCTTTGTTGACTCCCTTGTCCGTAGCCTGGGCCGAGAGCACCACGGCGACCAACAGGGTATAGGGATTGACATAGTCCAGTTCGCCACGGGGTTCCGGGCGCGCGGCGGACAAACGGGCGTAAAATTCTTCGATCTGATCGGGTTTCATTTGGCTCTTCGCTTGCTGACAATTGGCTTTATAATGGGGCACAAATCGCAACAAGAAAACGGCCCATGGACGACATCACCATCGAGAGTCCCTATCCCCTGCGCCAGTTATTCAAACGGCGCATCATTCCGGGGTTGATTGTCTTTGTCATCGTGAGTCTCGGACTCTCTTGGTTCGGTGTCCGCGAGGCTTTGCGCGCGGTCTATCTGGAACAGGCCGACCGGCGCGGGGAGACCATCGCCAGTGCCTCGCAAACCGCCCAGCCCGAAGCCTGGACGGCGTATTTGTTGATGGGCCAGGTCGGGCAGCCGGTACCCCGCGTCACCATCGACAAACTGTCTGAGGCATTTTCCGATGAGGTCACCGAACTGGCGCTCAGTCGGCTGAAGGTCTACGACACCACGCGCACCATCATATTCGATACCCAGCCTGAAACCATCGGCACGGTCAGCGAAGATGAGAGCCTGAAACACGTGCTGCAATCCGGGGATTCGCACATTTTCAGCACCAAGGACGAAGTCGGGCGCAGTCTTTATGAATTCTATGTGCCGGTACGGGACCCGGCGGGCCGCGTGGTCGGCGCGTTCGAGCTTTATGAAACCGTCGATTTCCTGGATGATCTGGTGCTCCGCCACGCCCTGTTGCCGACCCTGATTCCCGGCGCTTTGTTGGTTTTTCTGGTGCTGGCCCTGCGCCATCTGGTGCGCCGGGCGCAGACCAACATCGATTCCCATACCGAAGCCCTGTCCCGCCTGCGCCGCCAGTTGGAAACCTTTGTCTCCGGCAGCGCCCGGAGTGCGGCTCTCGAATCCAATGGGGCCGAGATTCCATCCCGGCGGGTGACCTGCTCGGTGCTGTTTTCCGACGTGCGCGGGTTCACCAGCTACGCGGAATCCGCCGAGCCGGAACAGGTGGTGGCCTTTCTCAATACCATCATGGGCGAGCAGATCGACCTGGTGGATCGCTTCAACGGCGATGTGGACAAATTTATCGGCGATGCGGTGCTGGCCCGCTTTGAGGGGGTGAATGCGTCCGGGCGCGCCATTGCCGCCGGACGCGCCATTCTGCACCGGGCCAAGCAACTGGATTTACCGCGAGATCTGGGGATCGGGATCTATACCGGCGAGGTGATTTCCGGGGCCGTCGGGCCACAGAAGCGACGCGATTTCACGGTCATCGGTGATGGTGTCAATCTGGCAGCCCGGCTCAGCGATGCGGCGGCCCCCGGGGAAATGGTAGTCGATGAGGCCACGGTCCAGATGGCCGAAGCCGGGGGTTTCGGCCCCTCTGAGACACTCCGGGTCAAGGGCCGCGAAACCGCACTTAACGTGCGCCGCTGGCGGCGGGACGCTAAAGAATAAACTTCGACAAATCCGTATCGGCGGCCAGCTCGCCAACCCGTTCGCGAACCAGGGCCGCATCGACGGTGATGCTTTCGCCGCTCCGTTCGCTGGCCGAGAAGCTGATTTCTTCGAGCAGCTTTTCCAGCACCGTATGCAGACGGCGCGCCCCGATATTTTCCACGTTGCGGTTGATCTCGGCAGCCAGGGAGGCAATTTCCGAAATAGCGTCGTCGGTGAAGTTCAGGATCACTTCCTCGGTGCCCATCAGCGCCACATACTGCTTGATCAGGCTGGCTTCCGGCTCGGTCAGAATGCGCTCGAAGTCTTCCTTGGTCAGCGCCTTCAGCTCGACCCGGATCGGCAGCCGCCCCTGCAACTCGGGCAGCAAGTCCGACGGCTTGGCGATATGGAACGCCCCCGAGGCGATGAACAGAATATGATCGGTCTTGATGGTGCCGTGTTTGGTGGTCACCGTGGTGCCTTCGATCAACGGCAACAGGTCGCGCTGCACCCCCTCGCGGGACACATCGGCCCCGCCCCGGTCGGCGCGGGCGGTGATCTTGTCGATTTCGTCAAGGAACACGATGCCGTTGCTCTGCACCGATTCCAGGGCCTCGCGCACCACCTTGTCCTCATCGAGCAGCTTGTCGGCCTCGTCGTTGACCAGCACGTCATGGGAGTCGAGCACGGTCATCTTTTTCTTCACCGTGCGCCCGCCGCCGAACGCCTTGCCGAACATGTCGTTCAGATTGAGCATGCCCATCTGCGCCCCGGGCATGCCGGGAATGTCGAAGGTCGGCAGGCCCAGATTGCCGGAATCGGACAGGTCCACCTCCACTTCCTTGTCATCCAGGGTCCCGGCACGCAGCATGGAGCGGAATTTCTCACGGGTTTCCTTGCTCGCCCCATCACCGACCAGGGCGTCGATAACCCGTTCCTCGGCCCGCATCTCGGCCTTGGCGGTGACCCCCTTGCGGTGCCGGTCGCGGGTCATGTGAATGGCAACTTCCACCATGTCGCGGATGATTGATTCCACGTCGCGGCCCACATAGCCCACCTCGGTGAACTTGGTCGCCTCGACCTTGAGGAAGGGCGCGTCGGCCAGATTGGCCAAACGGCGGGCGATCTCCGTTTTGCCGACGCCGGTCGGGCCGATCATCAGGATATTTTTCGGCAGCACCTCTTCCTTCAGCGCGTCGGGCAGTTGCTGCCGCCGCCAGCGGTTGCGCAGGGCAATGGCCACGGCGCGTTTGGCGTCGTCCTGGCCGACGATGAATCGTTCGAGCTCGGAGACGATCTCGCGCGGGGTGAAGGACGTGGTTGTGGTCATAGGGATTCCACCAGAATGTTGCCGTTGGTATAGACGCAGATCTCGGAAGCGATGCCCAAGGCCTTGCGGGCGATGGCCTCGGCCTCCATGCCGTCCTGGTCGATGAGGGCGCGGGCCGCCGCGAGGGCATAATTGCCGCCGGAGCCGATGCCGATCAGCCCGTCTTCCGGTTCCAGCACATCGCCGTTCCCGGTCAGCACCAAGGAGACGTCTTTATCCGCCACCGCCATCATCGCTTCGAGGCGGCGCAGATAGCGGTCAGTCCGCCAGTCCTTGGCCATTTCCACGCAGGCCCGGGTCAATTGCCCCGGATGCTGCTCCAGCTTGCCTTCCAGACGCTCGAACAGGGTGAAGGCATCGGCGGTGGCCCCGGCGAACCCGGCGATGACATGGCCGTCGGACAACCGGCGCACCTTGCGGGCATTGGCCTTGATCACCGTGTCGCCGAGGGTGACCTGACCGTCACCGGCAATGACCACGCGGCCATTCTTGCGCACGGCGAGGATGGTGGTGCCGTGCCAGGAGGCGGGACCGTTGTCAGACATAAGGGAGGCTCCAGCGCTGGAAAAGAAGGTGAGCCTTGGATGTAGTCCGACCAAGCCGGGCGGTCAAGGCGGGGGATTATTCCGGTTTTCTCAAAAGCCTGAATATCAACAAATTGCTTTTATCATACGAACGTTTTCAAACATCAGGGAGCAGCATCATGGCAGGTGAAAACGACAAGTGGGAAATCTATCAGGACAAAAAGGAAGAGTGGCGCTGGCGGCGTACGGCTTCCAACGGCAATATCGTCGGGGCCGCCACCGAGGGTTACAAGAACAAGTCCGATTGTGAAGCCAATGCCGAGCGCAACGGCATGAACGGTAACCCCAAGGGCCTGGGTGCCAATGACAAATGGGAATTCTACGAAGACAAGGCCGGGGAACACCGCTGGCGGCGCAAGGCCAGCAACGGCAATAACGTCGGGGCCGCCTGCGAAGGCTACAAGAACAAATCCGACTGCACCGCCAACGCCGAACGGCACGGCTACACGGCCTGATCCACCGCCGGGGGGGCCTGGGGCTCCCCCGTGACGATCCGGTGCATTCCAAGTCTTGGTATTCCGCTTCAAATGCTGATACAACAACGCCCTTGAAGCATTGTTCAAGGAGCCTCCCATGCGCACCGCCACCGTTGAGCGCAAGACCCATGAAACCGGCATTTCGGTGACCGTCAATCTGGACGGCAACGGCACCTATGATGTGTCCACCGGCATCGGCTTCCTCGACCATATGCTTGAACAGCTCTCGCGGCACAGCCTGATGGACCTCACCGTCAAGGCCGACGGGGATCTGCATATTGATTATCACCACACCACCGAGGATGTGGGCATCGCCATCGGCACCGCCCTGGCTCAGGCGCTGGGCGACCGGCGCGGCATCACCCGCTACGGGTCGGCCCTCGCCCCCATGGATGAAACCCTTGTGCGGGTTGCCCTGGATTGTTCCAACCGTCCCTATCTGGTGTGGAAGGTGGATTTTCGGCGCGACAAGCTGGGCGAAATGGATACGGAGCTGTTCAAGGAATGGTTCCAGGCCTTTGCCCAGGCCGCCGGGCTGACCCTGCATGTGGAATGCCTGTATGGGGACAACAACCACCATATGGCCGAGGCCGCCTTCAAGGCTCTGGCCCGCGCCCTGCGCCCGGCGTTGGAGATCGACCCGCGCAAGGCCGATGCGGTGCCCTCGACCAAGGGCGTGCTGGGCGGTTCCCTGTAAACGTCATGAAATTCTACAGCGTTCATCCCGCCCCTGATGGCGCGCCGCCGCTGCTGATCCAGGAGGGCTTTAACTGGGCCGCCGGGCTGTTGGGCTTTGTCTGGGCCCTGAACCATCGACTCTGGGGCACGGCGCTCATCTTGTTTGCCCTGACAATGGGGCTGGGGATTCTCGGCCATTGGCCTGGAATCGCGGAACGCATCCAAGGGCCGCTGGGGATCGCTTTTTTTCTCGCCGTCGGTTATACCGCCAACGACCTGCGGCGCTGCGCCCTGGCCCGGCACGGACAGCCGACGACAGCGGTGGTTGCAGCAGCAGACGAAGAAGCGGCGCTGCTGCGCGTGCTGAATGAGCAAGATAAGAGGCCCGAAGCATGAGAATCGTCATCGTCGACTATGGGTCGGGCAATCTGCGTTCGGCGGCCAAGGCCTTCGAACGGGCCGAGGCGGAAGCCGGGCTGCAAGGCCGGGTGGTGGTTAGTGCCGACCCGACAGAAGTGGCCAATGCCACCCATGTGGTGCTGCCCGGCGTCGGCGCCTTTGCCGACTGCAAGGCCGGTTTGGATGCCCTGCCCGGTATGACCGAGGCGCTGGACCAAGCGGTGCACCGGGACGGCAAGCCGTTTCTCGGTATCTGCGTCGGCATGCAGTTGCTGGCCACCATGGGCCGCGAGCATGGGGATTTCGCTGGCCTGAACTGGATTGGCGGCGAAGTGTTGCCGCTGACCCCGACCGACCCCACCCTGAAGATCCCCCATATGGGCTGGAACGAATTGCGCCTCCAAACCCCGGGCCATCCGCTGTTCCTGGGGTTGAAATCCGGCGCCCATGCCTATTTCGTCCATTCCTACGGGTTCCGGGCGGACGATCCGGCCAGCCTGCTGGCGACGGTGGACTATGGCGGGCCGGTCGCGGCGGTCATCGGGCGCGACAACATGGTCGGCACCCAGTTCCACCCGGAGAAAAGCCAGGCCACCGGGCTCGCTTTGATCACCAATTTTCTGTGTTGGAAACCTTGATATGATTTTTCTCCCCGCCATCGACCTGAAAGACGGCCAATGCGTGCGCCTGTTGCGCGGCGAGATGGACAAGGCCACCGTATTCAACGACAGCCCCGGCGATCAGGCCCGCAAGTTCAAGGCCGCCGGGTTGCGCTGGCTGCATGTGGTCGATCTCAATGGGGCCTTCGAGGGCAAGCCGATCAACGGGGCGGCGGTGGACGACATCCTGGCCCATGTGGATTTCCCCATCGAGTTGGGCGGCGGCATCCGCGACATGGCGACCATCGACATGTGGCTGGAGAAAGGCGTGCAACGGGTCATTCTGGGCACCGTGGCGCTGCGTGATCCGGCGCTGGTCAAACAGGCCTGCGCCCGTCATCCGGGGCGCGTCGCGGTGGGCATTGACGCCCGCGACGGTTTCGTCGCCGTGGAGGGCTGGGCCGAGGTCTCCAAGATCACCGCCCTCGATCTGGCGCTGAAATTCGAAGATGCCGGAGTGGCGGCGATCATCTATACCGATATCGCCCGCGACGGGGCCATGCAGGGTCCCAACATCGAGGCCACCCTGACCCTGGCCGAGGCCATCTCGACGCCGGTCATTCTGTCCGGCGGCGTGTCGTCCATGGCCGATCTGGAGGCGATCAAGGCAGCCCCGGGGGCCGAGCGGCTGGAAGGCGTCATCAGCGGACGGGCGGTCTATGACGGCCATATCGACCCCACCGCCGCGCAACAACTGTTGGATGCCTGAGCCATGATGAAAATGCGCGTCATACCCTGCCTGGACGTCAAGGACGGCCGCGTGGTCAAGGGGGTCAACTTCGTTGATCTGATCGACGCCGGGGACCCGGTGGAACAGGCCAAGATCTATGACCGAGAAGGGGCCGACGAGCTGACCTTCCTCGACATCACCGCCAGCCATGAAAACCGCGACACCATCTATGATGTGGTCAACCGCACCGCCGAACAATGCTTCATGCCGCTGACCGTCGGCGGCGGGGTGCGGGTGGTGGAGGATATCCGCAAGCTGCTGCTGGCCGGGGCCGACAAGGTGTCCATCAACACCGCCGCCGTGCATCGCCCGGAGTTTGTCCGCGAGGCGGCCCGCAAATTCGGCAGCCAGTGCATCGTGGTCGCCATCGACGCCAAATCGGTGGGGCCGGACAAGTTCGAAATCTTCACCCACGGCGGACGCAACCCGACCGGCATCGACGCGGTGGAATGGGCCCGGCGCATGGCCGACTACGGAGCCGGGGAAATCCTGCTGACCTCCATGGACCGGGACGGCACCAAGCAGGGCTTCAACATCCCGCTGACCCGCGCCATTGCCGATGCCATTCCCATTCCGGTGATCGCCTCGGGCGGCGTCGGCACCCTGGACCATATGGTCGAGGGCATCACCGAGGGCCATGCCACGGCGGTGCTGGCGGCGTCGATCTTCCATTTCGGCACCTTCACCATTCGCCAATGCAAGGAACATATGGCCGCCGCCGGGGTGCCGGTGCGGCTGGATTTCTGAGTGCAACAGGGACGCTTTTCGCCATGCCGACAATAAATCCCCCCTCGCCCGAGGTTCTGGACGAACTGTTCCAGGTGATTCAGGGCCGCAAGGGCGACGATCCGAGCACCTCTTATACGGCTAAACTGTTTCATCGCGGCGTCGGCAAGATTTGTCAGAAACTGGGCGAGGAGGCGGTGGAAACCATCGTCGCCGCGCTTGATGAAAGCCCCGACAAAGTGACCGCCGAGAGTGCCGATCTGCTGTATCATCTGTTGGTGCTGTGGGCCGAAAAGGGCGTCGATCCGGCGGCGGTCTGGACCGAACTGGCGCGCCGTCGCGGCACCTCGGGACTCGACGAAAAGCGGTCCCGTACTGCGCAATGATGGAACGGAGATACCCGTCATGACCTACGATTCGAACAATATTTTCGCCAAGATTTTGCGCGGCGAGATCCCCTGCGACCGGGTGGCCGAGAACGACCATGCCCTGGCCTTCAAGGACATCAACCCGCAGGCGCCGGTGCATGTGCTGGTCATCCCGCGCGGGGCCTATGTGTCGTCGGATGATTTCTACAGCACCGCCGAAGCCTCTGAAATCGCTGGGTTTCATGCCCTGGTGGCGCAGGTGGCGCGGGATCTGGGGCTGGTCGGACCGGGCTATCGGCTGATCGCCAACCACGGCACCGATGGCGGTCAGGAAGTGCCGCATTTCCATATGCACGTCCTGGGTGGTCGTCCGCTGGGGCCGATGCTCGCCCGACGCTGAAATTGGGACTGATTATTTCGCTTCGGCCTTTACCGGATTTAAGGCTATACTATTAGGATAAAAACCGCCCTAGAATGGGAAGCGGGGGGTTTTGTCGTGTAAGCGATGGGACTTGTCCAAGAAGGATTGACCATGGTTGCCGTTTCGCATGTCCAGAGTCAGACGCCGACTTCCCATGAGGGCAGTGCCGCTCAGAGTGGCTCGGTTGCCATTGGAGCCGATGGTACGGTCGCTATTCCCAACACCCATTTCCTGCTGACCGCCCGCTATATCCATCACGACGATCATCTGGTGCTGGCCGATGACGAGGGCAATGTGCTCCTGGTGCGCGATTTCTTCGCCCAGGACCCGCTGCCCGATCTGGTTGGCCCCAACGGCGCGCGCATCAGCGGCGTGCTGGCCGAACGGCTGGCCGGACCGCTGGCCCCCAGTCAGGTGGCCCAGGCCGGGCCGACGGTGGCCGGCGAACCCATCGGGCAAGTGGACAACGTTGCTGGCGAAGTCACCATTGTGCGCACCGACGGCAGTCGCGAGTTCGCCGAACAAGGGACCAAGGTGTTCCAGGGCGATGTGCTGGAAACCGGCGCGGATGGGGCCATCGGCATTGTCTTTGCCGACGATACAAGCTTCTCGCTGGGCAACGACGGGCGCATGGTGCTCGACGAAATGGTCTACGACCCCGGGGCAGGGAATGGCGAGCTGGCCATTTCCGTGGTCACCGGCGTGTTCTCGCTGGTCTCGGGCTCGATCTCCAAAATGAAACAGGACGCCATGGTGGTGCATACCCCTACGGCGACCATCGGCATTCGCGGCACCGCCGGAGCGGGCGGCGTCGATGCGGGCGACGGCGCGGGCGGCGGCGGTGGCGGAACCACCTTCGCGCTGGCCGAGGAGTCGGGCGGTCAGACCGGCGAGGCGGTGTTCAGCACCCCCGACGGACGCTCCACCACCCTCAACCAGCCGGGCCAGGGCACCAACAACAGCCACGCCGCCCTGCAATTCTCCGCCGCCGATTTCGGCGCCAAGTTCGGGGCCGCCCTGGGCAGCCTGCCCAACGCCGCGCAGCACCTGCCCAGCGCTTTCCGCGAGGCCGCCTCCCAGGCCCATAGTCAGGCCCAGCAGCAGGCGGCCCAACAAGAGGCGGAACAACAGGCCGCCGAGGATCAGGCCGCTCAGGATCAGCAACAGGCCGAGGCCGCCCAACAGGAGGGCGCACCCGCCGAGGGCGAGGGGGCACCGGCAGAAGGCGAGGCCCCGGCGGAGGGCGAGGGCGCTCCAGCGGAGGGCGAGGGGGCTCCGGCTGAAGGAGAAGGCGCTCCGGCGGAAGGCGAGGGCGCTCCGGCCGAGGGCGGACCCGCAGAAGGCGCTCCGGCAGAGGGCGGACCCGCAGAAGGCGCTCCGGCCGAGGGCGGACCCGCAGAAGGCGCTCCGGCCCAACCCGGCGCACAGCAAGGTGCTCCCGCCCAGCAGGGTGCCCAACCTCCCGCCCCTGGAACGCCCGGTTTGCCCGGTGGCAGCACGATTCCCGGAGGTCCCGGTGGGTTGACGCCCACAACACCGCCGCCGACAACGACGACAACGCCCCCACCAACCACGACGACAACGCCGCCGCCGACAACGACGCAGCCACCACCCACACAGAACGAGCCGCCGCCGACAACGACGACGACCACCACCACCACGGTTGGCGCCTGGGAGATCACCAACGACCCAGAAGGCGACAATGCCGGATTGATCATCACCGGCTATGTGGCTGATGTGAACGGTATCGCCTATGGCAACGCCATTTCCGGCATGGGTGGCGACGATCTGATCATCGCCGACACGCCGGACAATATCGGCGCCTTCACCAGTGCCACCGATACCGGAATCACCCCCACCTTCAGCGGCAGCGCCGAGCGCGATGCCATCGCCGGGGGCGGCGGCAACGACTATATTTATGGCGGCCCCGGCGATGATTCCATTACCGGCGATATTCCCGATACCACCACGGGTAGCGAAGGCAACGACCTGGATATCCTGCTTGCCAGCGGTGTCGTGGATTTCGGCTCCGGCACGGCGGGCAATGACCACATCTATGGTGGTGCCGGGAACGATGACATCAGCGGCGATGATGGCGACGACTATCTTTACGGAGAGGCCGATAACGACTCCATCGACGGCGACGCCGGAGCCGACTATATCGACGGCGGCACCGGCAACGATGACATCAGCGGCGATGATGGCAACGACACCATCTATGGCGGTGATGGCAGCGATTTCATCGACGGCGGCACCGGTGACGACAGCCTGTCCGGGGATGCCGGGATTGATTACATCTTCGGGAACGACGGGGCCGACGTGATTTATGGCGGGGCCGACAATGACAGCCTGTTCGGGGGCCCGGGCAACGACATCATTTACGGAAATGACGGCGACGACGTGCTCAATGGCGGCACCGGGATTGATGCCCTGGTCGGCGGCCTGGGCGACGATATCTACGTCATCGACGACAGCTCCGATTCGATCACCGAGTCGGCGGGCGAGGGCAGCGACTACGTGATATCCTCCGTCTCGTACACCTTGCCCACCAATGTTGAACATCTGGCCCTGGACGGTATCGCCGACATCGACGGCACCGGCAATGCTGATTCCAACATCCTTCTGGGCAACGACGGGGCCAACGTTCTGAACGGCGCGGGCGGCGTGGATGTTGTTTCCGCCGGGGCCGGAGACGACTGGGTCGATGCCGGGTACTCCGGCACGGGCGGTGCCGTCTACGATGGCGAAACGGGAACAGATACCCTGAGCTTCGTCAATATGGGCTATGGCGTCACGGCGGACCTGAGCAGCGGCGGAGTGATCTACAACGGCCTGACCGACAGCATGTCCAACTTCGAGGTGCTCGACGGCTCCTATTATGACGATATCCTGACCGGCGACAGCTCGGACAACACGCTTATCGGCCAGATCGGTGCCGATACCCTGGACGGCGGTGAGGGCAACGATACCTACAAACTCAATTCCGGCGACTTTGACTCCGGCGAGCAGATTGCCGACAGCGGGGCCTCCGGAACCGACAACCTGATCCTCGCGGCGGGCGGCACGTTCGATCTCTCGCTGGGCACCGTGACCGGGATCGAGATCCTGACCCTGAACGCGGCGGGCAACTCGGTGACCTTCGACAATACCCAGACGCAGCAGTTTTCTACCATCCAGGGGGACGCGGGAACCGACACCCTCACCCTCGGCACCGCGAACAGTGGCATGGATCTGACCGGCGTCGTCCTGACCGATGTGGAGAATATCGCCCTGGGCAGCGGCGACGAATGGGTAAACCTCGACGACGCGAGCGTGGGCGTGCTGGGGTCAATGACCATCGACGGCGGCACGGGAACCGATACGGTGCAATTGTTCCTGCAAACGGAAAACGGCACCCTGGACGCCAGCGGCCTGACCCTGACCAATGTGGAAAACGTGCTCATCCAAAGCGTTGAGGATACAGCCGAGAACTCGTCCTATACGGGGCTCCACCACACCCTGATCGGAACGGCGCAGGCGGATACCATCCTCGGCGGCGATGGAGACGATACGTTGACCGGTAACGCCGGGGCCGACATTTTGGAGGGCGGCCTGGGAATCGACACCCTGACTGGCGGGAGCGGCAGTGATATTTTCAAGTTCCTGCTATCGGATTTCGATCAAGGCACCGGCATCGACGGAATCAATTACGATGTGATCAACGATTATTCCACCGATGGCGATACCTTTTTCATGTATACATCGGCAACCAGCGTCAACGGATTGGCGCTGAGTTCAACGCTTGCCAATCTACTCTACAATTATTCCTACGGTTGGCAGGGCAACTTCGTGGCCGTCGGCGTCGCTACCACTTCGATGTCGAACATCACCGCCACATATGCCTCCTTTACCGCCGCCTTGAATGCCTTTAGTGCCAAGTCCTTTGGGAGCTACACGGGGGGGGTCGTTCATGGGAGTCAGATCAACTCCCTGGGCATAGGCCCGAACCAGGACGTCTTCTTGTTCTTCCACAATAACAGCGGTGAATCGGAGCTTTGGCACGCGGGCACCTATGGGGCTACCGATACATCCTATTCCCAGGTTGCGGTATTCTCCGACAATGCGAGTTTGGATGCGTTCAGCATCTATGTGGCAAGCACCAATATGCAGATGGCCTAACGGCCCGTTAGCGTCCGGCCCGCAGCCGTCTGAACGACAGCGCCTCGGCCACATGGGGGCGGCCCACACGGGCGCTATGGTCCATGTCGGCGATGGTTCGCGCCACTCGGAGCACCCGATGATAGCCGCGCGCCGAGAGGTGGAGTTTTTCCGTCGCCTGGGTCAGCAAGTCCTGGCCCTCGCGGTCCGGGGTAGCCACAGATTCCAGCAATTTGCCGTCGGCTTCCGCATTGGTGCGCAGTTTGGCCTTTTCATAGCGCCGGGCTTGCACATCGCGCACCCGGGCCACCCGCGCCGCCACATCGGCGGTCGAATCGGTGGGCGGCGGCAGCATCAGATCCTGTGGCGACACGGCGGGGACCTGCACATGCAGATCAATCCGATCGAGCAGCGGCCCGGACAATCTGTTCTGATACTCGTCGGCGCAGTGGGGGGCGCGGGAACAGGCCTGGGCCGGATCATCCAGATGGCCGCAGCGGCAGGGATTCATCGCCGCGATCAATTGCACCCGGGCCGGATAGGTGGCCTGATAATTGACCCGTGAGACGGTGGTGCGCCCGCTTTCCAGCGGCTGGCGCAGGGCCTCCAGGGCCGGACGCTGGAATTCCGGCAGTTCGTCCAGGAACAGCACCCCCAGATGGGCCAGCGAGACTTCCCCCGGACGCGCCTTGTGGCCGCCGCCGACCAGCGCCGCCATGGAGGCCGAATGGTGCGGGTCGCGAAACGGCCTTCGGGTCAGCAGTGCGCCGTCCTTGAGCCGCCCGTCCAGGGAATGGATCATGCTGACTTCCAGCGCCTCGGACGGGGTGAGCGGCGGCAACAGCCCGGGCAGACAGGCCGCCAGCAGCGATTTGCCGGAGCCCGGCGGGCCGCTCATCAACAGGTTATGGCCGCCCGCCGCAGCGATTTCCAGCGCCCGTTTGGCGGTTTCCTGGCCCTTGACCTCGGCCAGATCGGGGCCGCCGTGCCCGGCATCCGATGCCACCCGGGTGACCGGCGGGGCGAGGCTTTGCTGACCCTTGAGATGATTGATCAGCGACAAAAGGTCGGGCGGGGCGAGCAGGTTGTTGCCCCCGGCCCAGGCCGCCTCGCCCCCCTGCGCCCCGGGACAGATGAAGCCGCGCCCATGGCTGGCCGCCTGCATGGCCGCGGGCAGCACCCCGGACACCGGTGTTAGCCGCCCATCCAAGGCCAGCTCACCAAGCGCCGTATACTGGGACAGGTCCTCCACCGGGAGGGTCCCCATGGCCCCGAGAATCCCCAGCGCGATGGGCAGATCGAAATGACTGCCTTCCTTGGCCAGGTCGGCCGGAGCCAGATTGACGGTGATGCGTTTGGGCGGCAGGGCCAGCCCCAGCGCGGTGAGCGCCGAGCGCACCCGCTCGCGGCTTTCGGCCACCGCCTTGTCCGGCAGACCGACCACCGAAAAGGTTGGCAGCCCGGCGCTCATCTGCACCTGCACATCCACGTCGATGACCGAGGTGCCATGAAAGGCGACCGTGAAAACCCGGGTGACCATGAATCCCACCTGCAATTGCAGAAGAAATCATAGTTGAAACGATTGGTTTATCGCAAGCCTATTTCGGTCGCAGCTGGACGATGCGGAACGGCACCCCGTCCAGGGTATCGGTGTTCAGGGCGCAGGTCAGCCGGGTGCAGGTGATGCCCCAAAGCTGGAAGACGTCGCTGTTTGTCTGCCGGGTGCGCAGGATGTACAGCTCGGTCACCCGCTGGTCGTTGGAGACAATTCGATACCCCGCCACCTGATCGGGCAAGGCATTGGCCGGGGCCGGGACCAGGGCATGAAAGGCCTCGGTAACCCGCCGGTGCCGCGCCTCATCCACCGGCAGATCCTCGATCTCTGTGAAATAGGCCCGATGGCCCACGTAATCGGTCGGTTTGGTGGTCATCGGGTCGGTCGCCGTGATGACCCGCGGCAGGTCCTTTTCGACCAGCCACAGGATCGGTTCCCGGGCCATCACCACATGACCGATGGTCGAACAGAGCACCCGCGCCATGCTGGCCAACGATTTCGGCAGTTCCAGCACCGCCTGCGGCGGGGCCCCGGCGCAGGTGATGTCGAACTTGTTGGTCGGTTCCTGGGCCATGGCCGGTGCCCCCAGCAACAGGCCGACCAACAGCAAAAGGATCGGCTGGCGCATGGTCAGGACTCCCTTGAGTTTTGGTAATTTTCTTCGATGGCATCCCACACCTCGGCTTCCAGGCAGACCCCGTCGAAACGGTTGATCTCCTGCAAACCGGTGGGCGAAGTGACGTTGATTTCGGTCAGAAAATCGCCGATCACGTCGATACCGACGAAGATCAGCCCCCGTTCCTTCAGCGCCGGACCGATGATGGCGCAGATTTGTTCCTCGCGCGCGGTCAGGACACAACGCTCGGGCCGCCCGCCCACATGCATGTTGGAGCGCGCCTCGCCCTCGGCGGGCACCCGGTTGACCGCCCCCACCGGACGCCCGTTGACCAGAATGATCCGCTTGTCCCCGGCCCGCACGTCGGCCAGATACTGCTGCACGATGATCGGTTCCCGATACAGTTCGGTAAACAGTTCGAGCAGCGAATTGAGGTTCTCGTCGCCCGGCTTGATGTGAAACACCCCGGCCCCGCCGTTGCCGAACAACGGCTTCAGAATCACATCCTTGTACTTGGCGCGAAAGGCGGTGATCTGCTGCCGGTCGGAGGTGATCAGGGTCGGCGGCATCACGCCTTCGAAATGGGTGACGAACAATTTCTCGGGAGCGTTGCGCACCTGCGCCGGATCGTTGACCACCAGGGTCTTCGGGTGCACCAGCTGGAGCAGATGGGTGGCGGTGATATAGGCCATGTCGAACGGCGGGTCCTGGCGCATCAGCACCACGTCGGCATCCTCGGCCAAGTCGATCAGCCGGGGTTCGCCGAGGGTAAAATGGTTCTTATATTCCCGACGCACCTCCAACGGTCGCGCCCGGGCCTGCACCCGGCCCTCCACATAGGCCAGATCGCGCGGCAGATAATGAAACAGCCGATAGCCGCGCTTCTGCGCCTCAAGAGCCAGGACGAAGGTGGAATCCGCATCAATATTGACGCTTTCGATGGGGTCCATCTGGATGGCGACGGTCAGACTCATGAGGACTCCTTGCGAGGGGACGGAAAGCGTATTTTATACCACCGGAACGCCTCAGCGTTGCGCATTTTCCGTTGCCGGTCGGGAGATTTTCACATGACTGATCACCTTGCGCACATGTTCGATATCCCGGGCATGGGCCAGAACCCGATCCAGCTCCACCCGTGACCGGGCGTGACCGAGCAGATAGACGGTGCCGTTGACCGTCGTCACTTGATAGTTGATGGCGTGAATTTCCTTGTCGAAGGTGAGCCGGGTTCCCAGTTGCGCGCTGACCCATTTGTCCCATGCGGTATCAATGAGATCGCGCGGCTCGCTCTGGATTTCATTATAGACCGCCCGCACGTCCGCAATGGCCCAGGCCCGGCGCAGGGCCTCGGCGCGGTCGTCGGCGTCTTCCATCACCCCGGTGATCAGCACCTGACCCTGATAGACATCGGCGGTCAGGACGGCGGGCCAGGTATGGTCATGGGAAAACCAGGATTCGAACAAGGTGGCGCGGATTTTCAGATCCTCCATCGCGCCGCCCAGACCCCGTTCTTCCTGGCTCGCCATGGCCGCCTGAGATCCCGCGTCCACGGCCATGCCCACCGGACTACAGGCCCCCAGCAGTATGGTGCCGATCAGGCCCAACAAGCTCAGAGTTCGCATTTTGCTGTCGACTCCTTGTTTAAAATCCTGTGTTTTCATAGCAGCAACTGGTTAAGGTTCCGCCAACATCCGAAGGGGTTCCGCATGTTCGTTTTGCCGTTTTCGCGCGTCCATCTGCTGGATTTTTTACCCAAGGGCGGCACGGTGGCCGAAATCGGCGTCGCCGAGGGGGACTTTTCGCAGGAAATCCTGACCCGCGCCCAGCCGGAGCGGTTGCATCTGATCGACCCCTGGACGTTTCAGGACGACATTGATTATCAGCCCGATCCCTCCAACCTGGATTCCGCGACCCAGGACCAGCGCGCGCAAAAGGTGGCCGAGCGATTCGCCGACCGAATCCAGCGCGGCGACGTGGTACTGCATCGGACCTATTCGCATCTGGCCGCCCCGGATTTTTCCGAAGGCACCCTGGACTGGGTCTATCTGGACGGCAATCACACGGAAGCGGCGGTTTTTCAAGACCTGACCCTGTACAGCCGCCGCATACATCCCGATGGATTGATTCTTGGCCACGATTACAGCAATGGCCCGGCGGCCCAGACGCGCAATTTCGGTGTTATCGAGGCGGTTGATCGCTTTGTCGCGGAAACGGATTTCGATTTCATCGCCCTGACCCTGGACGCCTTTCCCACTTACGTTCTGGGTCGTCCGGACAGTCCACGCAGCCGGGAAGTGGTCCAACGCCTGCTCTACAACGTAACCAACATGGTGGAAATCCGCGATCCCCTGTCGCGGCTTCAACAGCGGGCGGTCAAGGTCGCCGACCGGTGGGCGCTGGTGCAGTCGTTTTAGAGCCCGGGTCGCCAGGCATCCATCAGATGGTGCGGCCAGCGGCCCGGCGGCACCAGGATCACATCGAACCGCATGTCCAACAGGGCCAGATCCGGGTGGCGGGCGACATAGGCCTCGGCGGCCCGCTCGATGCGCTGGCGCTGGTGCACCGTCAGGGATTCGGCAGCATCGCGCAGGCTGCCGCGCGCCTTGACCTCGACAATGACCAGCAGACGGCCGCGCCGGGCCACGATATCCAATTCCCCGACCGGGGTCTTGGCGCGCCGGGCGAGGATGCGATAGCCCTTGAAGCGCAGCATCCAGACGGCCAGGGATTCCGCCCGCAGCCCCAACGCCCAGGCGCGGCGGCCCCGCGCCTTGCGGTCGTCAGGGCTCATGGGGCATCCTTTTGCAATTCCAGGGCCCGGGCATAGACAGTTTTGCGCGGCATTCCGGTGGCGATACTGACTGCCTGAGCGGCATCGCGCAGACTCTGGCTCTGCATGGCCTGACGCAACAGACCGTCCAGGTCCTCGGTCGCAGTCTCCGAGACCTCCGGCGGGCCGATCACCAGTACCACCTCGCCCTTTGGCGGTCCGGCCTCGGCATAATGGGCCGCCAACTCATCCAGGGGGGCCCGACGCACCTCCTCGAACAACTTGGTCATCTCCCGGGCCATGGCCGCCGGACGCGGCCCCAGGACATCCGCCAGATCGGCCAGGGCAGCGGCCAGACGCTTGGGCGATTCGAGCATCACCAGGGTGGCCGGGATCGTCGCCAGTTCAGCCAACCAGGTCCGCCGTGCCGCCGATTTGGGCGGCGCATAGCCGACGAACAGAAAACGGTCGCTGGGCAGGCCGGACAGCACCAGGGCATCAATCACCGATGAGGGTCCGGGCAATGCGGTCACGAAAAGCCCCTCGGCCACGCAGTCCCGCACCAGCTTGTAGCCCGGATCGTTGATCAGCGGCGTCCCGGCATCGGAGACCAGCGCCACGATTTCGCCATTTCTAAGGCGTTGCATGATCCTGGGCCGCATCTTGTCGGCGTTGTGTTCGTGATAGGCGAGACGTGGAGTGGCAATCTGGTGCATTGTCGCCAACTTGCCGGTGACCCGGGTATCCTCACAGGCGATCACATCAGCCGATTTCAGGACCCGCAGGGCGCGCAAGGTGATATCCTCCGCATTGCCGATTGGCGTGGCGACGATATACAGACCCGGCTGCAACGGTTTACAGCGGCCCGCCGCATGGGTAGGCTCAGGCCCGCCCGACGGTTCGCGGGGAGAGAGGACAAATGACGAGGAAACGGATGATCCAGCGGAAGGTATTCGCGGCATGGGCGGCAGCCCTGTTGCTGATGGGAACGACGGCCTGCCAGTCTCCCCTACTCCCCGTTCCGACGCAAGTCGCCCAACCCGACCCGCAGCAACCGGCCCCCCCGTTGCCCGCCGAACCGGCGGCGGAGGCGGTGCCGGTGTGGAAAAACCCGCCGTCCCGCTGGGCGGTCCACCATCGCAGCACCCAGGCCTATCAGAATCAGGAGGCGGGTCTCGCCCCACAACCGACCCCGCGCGTCGCCCCCGCCCCGATGACGGGCAGCGAGCCGCTGTTCACCGACACCCGAGGGGTGGCGCGGGTGGCCGTGCTGTTGCCGTTGAGCGGCCGTCATGCCCGACTGGGCAAGTCGCTGCGCAATGCGGCGCAACTGGCTCTGTTCGAGTTCGCCGGACAGAGCTTTGAGCTGATGTTCATGGATACCGGCGGCACGACTGAAGGGGCGCGGGAAGCCGCACTGACCGCCATTTCCGACGGCGCGGCGCTTATTCTGGGGCCGCTGCTCTCCGAATCGACCAAGGCCGCCGGGGCGGTGGCCCGTCAGGCCAATGTCCCGCTGGTCTCTTTTTCCAGTGACGCCGGGGCCGCCAGCCCGGGGGCCTATGTGCTGGGATTCCGGCCAGAAACCGAAGTGCGGCGGGTGATTTCCTATGCCGTCAATGCGGGGCTGCGGCGTTTTGCCGTGCTCGCCCCCCACAACAATTACGGCGACCGGGTGGTGGCCGAATTCCGCTCGGTGGTCGCCGACCTGGGGGGAACGGTCAGCCGCGTCGCCCGCTACGGGACCGATTCCGCGACCTATAACGATGTGATTCGTGACCTCGCCGATTTCGACTATCGGCATCAGGCCCTGCTGGCGCAAAAGGCGATGCTCGAAAAACGAAGCGATGAAGTTTCGAAAATGACCCTCAGCCGCTTGGAAAACCTGCAAACCATCGGCGATCCCGATTTCGACGCCCTGCTGGTCGCCGATGGCGGTCGCCGGTTGCAGGAAGTGGCGGCCCTGTTGCCCTACTACGACGTGGACCCCAAAGTCGTGAAAATGCTCGGCACCGGGCAATGGGATGTGCCGGGGATCGGCGTCGAACCGGCCCTGGTCGGCGGTTGGTTTGCCGCCTCCGACCCCGCCCTGCGCCAGGGCCTGATGACCCGCTATCAGGAGACCTTCGGCGAGGAACCGCCGCGCCTGATCACCCTGGCCTATGACGCCACCGCCCTGGCCGCCGTGCTGGTGCGCGGGGCCCAGGACGGTCCCGACTATTCAGCCCCGACCCTGACCCAATCCACCGGCTTTCTCGGCACCGATGGGGTATTCCGCCTGAAACCCAACGGCCTGGGAGAACGGGGCCTGGCCATTCTTGAAGTCCACGAACGAACCAACGTGATTCTCGACCCGGCGCCACAGAGTTTCGAGGAGCCGCTCAACTAAGCCAGCAGCTTCTCCAATACCCCGTTGAGCCGCCGCAGTCCGGCCGGGGTGGCCCGCAGGTGGCTGTCCGTCAGCTCCACAAAGCCGCCCTCGATCAAGGCGTTCAAGGCCCGGGACTCGCAGAAATCAGCGAGTTCCCGCCCGATTCCCGCGCTTAGTCGCAGCCCCATCATCAGCCGTTCCTCGAAGCGTTCCCGGTCGGTCAAGGCCACCCGGTCGAGTCGCGGTCGTTTGAGATAGCCCTCGGGGCTGGGGGTGCGGCGTTCGGCGTAGGTGATGCCGTCCAGGGTCAACCGGCCATGCGCCCCGGGACCGATGCCCAGATAGTCGCCGCCCTGCCAATAAACCAGATTATGCCGCGATTCGGCCCCGGGCCGGGCATGGTTGGAAATCTCGTAGGCCGGTAATCCCGCCTGCGTCATCCGCTCCTGGGTCAGTTCGAACAGATCCACCGCCAAGTCCTCGTCCGCCGCCGTCCGTCCCTGCTTGGCAAACGGGGTGCCCGGCTCGATGGTCAGTTGATAGAGCGACAGATGGTCGCTGCCCCAGCCCAGGGCTTCCTCCAGTTCCGCCGCCCATGGCTCGGGCGTCTGCCCCGGGCGGGCGTAAATCAAATCGAACGACAGCCGGGGAAACAGTCCCCGCGCCATCTCCAGGGCCCGCCGCGCCTGCGCCACGTCATGGATGCGCCCCAGATCCTGCAACGCCTGATCATCAAAAGCCTGCACCCCCAGCGACAGCCGATTCACCCCGGCGGCGCGGAAGTCGGCGAATCGTCCGGCCTCCGCCGTGCCCGGATTGGCTTCCAGGGTGATTTCCAGATCGTCCGCCGGGCTCCACAGGGCCGTTGCCCGCTCGATCAGCGCCCCCACCGTCGCCGGGTCCATCAACGACGGGGTGCCGCCGCCGAAGAAAATCGACCCCAACTTGCGATTTGCAAGTTCCCCTGCCGAGGCCTCCAGATCCCCCAGCAGCGCCCACCGCCACAAATCCTGATCGACCTGCCCCTGGGCATGACTGTTGAAGTCGCAATAGGGACACTTGGCCAGACAGAACGGCCAGTGGATGTAGAGGGAGAGGCTCTTTGGCATGTGATATCCCTAAGCGCAGAGCACTCGAAGGGTTCGTGGGGCCACAGGCCCCACACCCCAATCCAATGGGAGCGCGAGGGATCGAATCCCTCGTAAAAAACCTAATCCGTTTCGAAACAGGCCGCCACCAGTTGCCGGAAGGCATCGGCGCGGTGGCTCATGGCGTGCTTGGCCTGCGGGTCCATTTCGGCGAAAGTCAGATCATATCCATTGGGGATGAACACCGGGTCGTAGCCGAAGCCTTTCTCGCCGCGCGGCGGCCAGGTCAGGGCCCCATGCACCTCGCCCAGAAAGGATTCCGCATGGCCGTCGGGCCAGCAGAGCACCAAAGCGCAGACGAAATGCGCCCGGCGGTCGGTTTTTCCGGCCAGGGCCTGTTCGACCTTTTCCATGGCGATGGAAAAATCCTTGCTCGGTCCGGCCCAGCGGGCGGAATGGATGCCCGGCTGACCGCCCAGGGCTTCCACCGCCAGCCCCGAATCGTCGGACAGGGACGGCAGCCCGGAGGCCAGAGCGGCGGCACGGGCCTTGATGTCCGCATTGCCGAGGAAGCTGTCGGCGTCCTCTTCCGGTTCCGGCAGGTTCAGGTCTCCGGCGGAAATCACTTCCACGTCATAGGGGGCCAGCAGTTCGGCGATTTCCCGCACCTTGCCCTTGTTGTGGCTGGCGATAACCAGCTTGTTGCCGGTGAATTTGCGACTCACAGGCCGAGCGCCTTGTTCTGTGCGTCGGTCAGGGTGGCAATGCCGCTCTTGGCCAGATTGAGCAGTTCGAAGAATTGCGCTTCGGAGAACGGCTCCTGTTCCGCCGTGCCCTGGATCTCGACGATGCCGCCGCTGCCGGTGAGCACGAAATTGGCGTCGGTCTCGGCGTCGCTGTCCTCGGCGTAGTCCAGATCCAGCACCGGGGTGCCCTGGTAAATGCCACAGGATACGGCGGCGATGGAATCGGTCAGCGGCACGTCGGGCAGAATGCCCATTTCGACGATCTTGCGGAACGCTTCATAGAGCGCCACATAGGCTCCGGTGATGCTGGCGGTACGGGTGCCGCCGTCGGCCTGGATCACGTCGCAATCCACCTTGACCTGGATTTCGCCCATGCCCTTGAGGTCGGTCACTGCGCGCAGGGAACGGCCGATCAGCCGCTGAATCTCCTGGGTCCGGCCCGATTGCTTGCCGCGCGCCGCCTCGCGGTCGGTGCGGGTATGGGTGGAGCGGGGCAACATGCCGTATTCGGCGGTCACCCAGCCCTTGCCCGAGCCGCGCATCCAGCCCGGCACCCGTTCCTCCACCGAGGCGGTGCAGAGCACATGGGTATTGCCGAAGCGCGCCATGCAGGAGCCTTCCGCATGTTTGGAAAAGCCGGGCTCCAGAATGATGGCGCGCATCTGGTCGGGCGAACGGTCGGACGGTCTCATGATATCCCTCATATTGCTGTTTGGGCGCACCCTAACCGCAGACGGAGACCGGGGCAAGTTGACGATGCCCCTCCGCACCCCTACATTCCGCGCAGCATGATTACCGACCTCAACGACCGTTCGCGCAAGATCTTTCGCCAGATCGTCGATACTTACCTAGAAACAGGTGAGCCCGTCGGCTCGCGCACCCTGGCCCGGCTGTTGGATTCGCGGCTGTCTCCGGCGACCATTCGCAATGTGATGGCCGATCTGGAGGATTTCGGACTGCTGTTTTCGCCCCATACCTCCGCCGGACGCCTGCCCACCGATGCCGGGCTGCGGCTGTTCGTCGATGGGCTGCTGGAACTGGGGGCGCTGACCGAGGCCGAGCGGCGCGACATGGAACGGCGGGTGGCGGGCAGCGGTCGCAGCGTCGAGGGCCTGCTCGAAGAGGCCTCCAACACCCTGTCCGGGCTGACCCATTGCGCCGGGCTGGTGCTCGCCCCGAAAAGCGACAGCCCGCTGAAACATATCGAATTCGTCGCCCTGTCGCCGGGCCGGGTGCTGGTCGTCATGATGACCGAGAACGGGCTGGTGGAAAACCGCATCTTCGAGGTGCCGGTGAATCTGCCGCCCTCGGCACTGGTGGAAGCGGGGAATTTCCTCTCGGCCCGACTGCGCGGTCGTACCCTGGCCGACGCCCAGGCGGAAATTCTGGCTGAACTGGAAAGTCAGCGCGGCGAACTGGATCACCTGACCAGTAAGCTGGTCGCCGCCGGTCTGGCCACCTGGGGCGGCGAAAAACGCTCCCGCTCGTTGATTGTGCGTGGTCAGGCCAATCTGCTGGAAGACGTGGATGCGGTGGCCGACCTGGAACGCATCCGCGCCCTGTTCGCCGCCCTGGATCAAAAGGAAACGCTCTTGAGCCTTTTGGATCAGGCCGATCAGGCGGAGGGCATTCAAATTTTCATCGGTTCGGAAAATCAGTTGTTCGGCACCGCCGGTTGTTCGATGATCGTCGCCCCTTATCGCGACGGCGCTGAACGGATCATCGGCGCCCTCGGGGTCATCGGCCCGACCCGCATGAATTACGCCCGAATCATACCCATGGTCGATTACACGGCGCAAATCCTGAGCCGTGTCATTGGATGACGGAGAGAAGTGACAATGTCTGAAGAAACCCAAGCTCAAGATCCCCTCGACGAGACCCCCGAAGCGGAAGCACCCGCTGCGGAAGCCGCGCCGGAACAACCCGACGCGCCCGAACCCGCGCCGCAAGAGGACCCGGCAGCGCGCATAGCCGCCCTGGAGGCCCAGGTGCGCGAGTTGGACGACAACTGGCGGCGCGCCGTGGCGGAAATGGAGAATGTCCGCCGCCGGGCCGATATCCAGATCGAGCAGGGGCGCAAGTTCGCCATCGCCGATTTCGCCAAGGCGATGCTGGAGGTGGCCGACAACCTGAGCCGCGCCCTTGACCATGTGCCGGAACAGGCACGCACCGAGGACGAGGCGGTCAAGGCATTGTTCGAGGGTGTGGATATGACCGGCAAGAGCCTGTTGCAGGTGCTCGAACGGTTCGGCGTCAAGCCGGTACCCGCCGAGGGTCAGCGGTTCGATCCCAAATTTCACGAAGCCATGTTCGAAGTGCCGCTACCCGATCAGCCCTCAGGCATGGTGGTGCAGGTGATGGAGACCGGCTTCATGATCGCCGACCGGCTGTTGCGTCCGGCCCGCGTCGGGGTGTCCAAGGGCGGCCCCAAGCCGGAGCCGGTGACCTCTGCGGAGGAAGCCGCCGCCTCGGGCGGCGCCAAGGCCTATGACAAGGTCATCGACGGCACCACCCGCGCCTCCGGCAGTCAGGTGAACGAGGAACTTTAGCACCTTCAGGGCAGTTGCGAAGTTCAGGCGATCTGCCTATATAACGGCTAGGTTTCACAAATTCGTGACAATCACGACCAATTTGGGGACGATCCGGCGTGCCAATGGGCCTGGAAACGTCCGCCGCAAGGAGAGAAGACAATGAGCAAAGTCATCGGTATTGATCTGGGAACCACCAACTCCTGTGTCGCCTTGATGGATGGCAAGGATGCCAAGGTCATCGAGAACGCCGAAGGGGCGCGCACCACCCCCTCCATGGTCGCCATCGCCGACGACGGCGAGCGTCTGGTCGGCCAGCCGGCCAAACGGCAGGCGGTGACCAATCCGGAAAACACCCTGTTTGCCATCAAGCGTTTGATCGGTCGCCGTTTCGACGATCCGCTGACCAAGAAGGACATGGAACTGGTCCCCTATTCCATCGTCAAGGGCGACAACGGCGATGCCTGGATCAAGGCCAATGATAAGAATTACAGCCCGTCGCAGATTTCCGCCTTCATCCTGCAAAAGATGAAGGAAACCGCCGAGGCGCACCTGGGCGAGCCGGTCACCCAGGCGGTCATCACCGTGCCCGCCTACTTCAACGATTCCCAGCGCCAGGCCACCAAGGACGCCGGCAAGATTGCCGGATTGGAAGTGCTGCGCATCATCAACGAGCCGACTGCTGCGGCCCTGGCCTATGGGCTGGACAAGAAAGCGGGCGGCACCATCGCGGTCTATGATCTGGGCGGCGGCACCTTCGACATTTCGGTGCTCGAAATCGGCGACGGGGTATTCGAGGTGAAATCCACCAACGGCGACACCTTCCTCGGCGGCGAGGACTTTGACGCCCGCATCATTGATTACTTGGCCGACGAATTCAAAAAGGAGCAGGGCATCAACCTGCGCACCGACAAGCTGGCCCTGCAACGGCTCAAGGAAGCGGCGGAAAAGGCTAAGATCGAGCTGTCTTCGTCCATGCAGACCGAGATCAACCTGCCGTTCATCACTGCCGACGCCTCGGGGCCGAAGCACCTCAACATCAAGCTGACCCGCGCCAAGCTGGAAGCCCTGGTCGAGGACCTGATCGAACGCACCATCGAGCCCTGCCGCAAGGCGCTCAAGGACGCCGACGTCACCGCCGGGGAAATCGACGAGGTGATCCTGGTCGGCGGCATGATCCGCATGCCCAAGGTGCAGCAACGGGTCAAGGAATTCTTCGGCCGCGAGCCCCACAAGGGGGTCAACCCGGATGAAGTGGTGGCGCTCGGCGCGGCCATTCAGGGCGGTGTGCTGAAGGGCGACGTCAAGGACGTGCTGCTGCTCGACGTGACCCCGTTGAGCCTCGGCATCGAGACCCTGGGCGGCGTGTTCACCCGGCTGATCGACCGCAACACCACCATCCCGACTCGCAAGAGCCAGGTGTTCTCCACCGCCGAGGACAATCAGACGGCGGTGACCATTCGCGTCTTCCAGGGCGAACGGGAAATGGCCGCCGACAACAAGATTCTCGGTCAGTTCGATCTGGTCGGCATTCCGTCTGCACCGCGCGGCATTCCGCAGATTGAGGTTACCTTCGACATCGACGCCAACGGCATTGTCCATGTGACGGCCAAGGACAAGGCGACAGGCAAGGAACAGCAGATCCGCATCCAGGCTTCCGGCGGGCTGTCAGACAGCGACATCGACAAGATGGTGCGCGACGCCGAGGCCAACGCCGAAACGGACAAGAAGCGCAAGGAGCTGGTGGAGGTCCGCAATCAGGCCGACGCCATGATTCATGCCACCGAGAAGAGCCTCAAGGAATACGGCGACAAGGTGGACGCCTCCACCAAATCGACCATCGAGAAAGACCTGGAGGCCCTGCGCGGGGTCATGGACTCCGAAGACGTGGAGAAGATCAAATCCAAGACCGAGGCGCTGACCCAATCCTCCATGAAGCTCGGCGAGGCCATGTACAAGGCGCAGCAGGATGCGGAGGCCGCCGGCGAGGCCGGGGCGACGGGCGGGGCTTCCGAAACCGAAGACAGTTCGGTGGTTGATGCCGACTTCGAGGAAGTGGACCCCGACAAAAAGAATTAATCCAACCCATGGAGTTGCGCCGGGCCTCGGCCCGGCGTTTCCGTTTGAAGAGGGGCGGTCATGTCCACCAAGGATTTTTACGAGCTGCTGGGCGTGGATCGTGAGGCCAGCGAGGCCGAGATCAAGAAGGCCTATCGCAAACTGGCCATGCAGTATCACCCGGACCGCAATCCGGGAGACAAGGCAGCCGAGCACAAATTCAAGGAAATCAGCGGCGCCTACGACGTGCTCAAGGACGAGCAGAAGCGCGCCGCCTACGACCGTTTTGGTCATGCAGCCTTTGAACAGGGCGGCCCCGGTGCCGGTGGCGGCGGTTTCCACCCTGGCGGCGCGGCGGGATTCAGCGGCTTTGCCGATATCTTCGAGGAGATGTTCGGCAATTTCGGCGGCGCGGCTCGCGGCGGCGGCACCCAGAACCACGGGGCCGACCTGCGCTACAACATGGAAATCAGCCTGGAGGAGGCCTTCAAGGGCTCCAAATCGACCATTCGGGTCCCCACGGCGGTGCCCTGCGAGTCCTGCGACGGAACCGGAGCAGCGGGCGGCAAACCGCCGGTCACCTGCACGACCTGTCAAGGGACGGGACGGGTGCGCGCCCAATCGGGCTTTTTCACCGTCGAGCGCACTTGTCCCAGTTGCCACGGGGCGGGGCGGGTGATCAAGGACCCCTGCCATACCTGCGGCGGCAGTGGGCGGGTCGAAAAGGAAAAAACCCTGTCGGTGAACATTCCGGCCGGGGTTGAGGAAGGCACTCGAATCCGCCTCAGCGGCGAGGGCGAAGCCGGGATGCGCGGTGGCCCGCCGGGAGATCTGTATATTTTCCTCAGCCTGAAGCCGCACCGTATTTTTCAGCGCGAGGGAGCCAACATCTTCTGTCGCGTGCCGTTGCCCATGACTACGGCGTCACTGGGCGGCAGCATCGAGGTGCCGACCGTGGACGGCGGGCGGGCCCGCATTTCCATTCCCGGCGGCACCCAGTCGGGTCACCAGTTCCGGCTCAAGGGCAAGGGCATGACCGTGTTGCGTTCCACGGCGCGCGGTGACATGTTTGTGCAGGCGGTGGTTGAGACCCCGGTTAATCTCTCCAAACGCCAGAAGGAGTTGCTGGAAGAATTCGACCAGGAAAGCAAATCCCACAGCGGCGAGGGCAACAACCCTGAATCCACCGGCTTTTTCAAGAAGGTCAAGGAATTGTGGGACGATTTGACCGAATGAACCCGTCTCTTTCAAGAGGATTCAGGCCATGAAAATCGGAATTGTCGGCTGTGCGGGGCGCATGGGCCGCATGCTGGTGCAGACGGTGGTGGTCACCGACGGGGCGGAATTCGGCGGCGGCTCGGAAACAGCCTCAAGCCCGATGATCGGTCAGGATTGCGGGGAGCTGGCCGGGTTGATGCCGTCCGGACAGATGGTCACCGACGATGCCCGGTCGCTTTTTGAGCGGGTGGATGTGGTGATTGATTTCACCATTCCTTCCGCCACTGCCGACCATGCCCGGCTGGCCGCCGAGACCGGGACGGCGCTGATCATCGGCACCACCGGCCTGGATGCAACGCAACAGGCGCTGATTGAGGCGGCGGCGGCCCGGGTTCCGGTGGTCCAGGCGCCCAATTTCAGTCTCGGGGTGAATCTGTTGATGGCCCTGACCGAGAAGGTCGCGGCCACCCTGAATGCGGATTTCGATATCGAAATTCTGGAAATGCATCACCGCCACAAGGTCGACGCCCCCTCAGGCACCGCTCTCGGACTGGGACAGGCCGCCGCCAAGGGGCGCGGTGTAGCGCTTGATCAGGTGGCGCAGAAGGTGCGCGACGGTCATACCGGGCCGCGCAAGAAGGGCGATATCGGCTTTGCCACCCTGCGCGGCGGCGATGTGGTCGGCGACCATACCGCCATGTTTGTCAGTGAGGGGGAAAGCGTGTTGCTGACCCATCAGGCCCGCTCGCGCGCCGTGTTCGCCCGCGGGGCCGTCCATGCCGCCCTATGGACCAAAGGCCAACCGGCCGGGCTCTATAGCATGCGCGACGTGCTGGGGCTGTAGTCTTTCACCATGGACATGGGTTTGACTTGGCGGATGGTCATTTCCGCCATTTGTCGGCACACGGCGTCGCGCCAATCCACATTCGGATGATAATTCAACTGCTGGGCCGCCTTATCATTGGTGACTCCAAAGTCCTGCATTAAATGAATGATTCCTCGGCTGATAAAGGGATCGAAGGGCGTCACATGGGACAGCGCCTCCATCGCCCCGGCGAACGGATGGGCGACGGCAAAGGGCACTGAAAACCACGGACACGGCAGGCCGTATTCCCGATGCAGAAAAATTATCACATCGCGCACTCTGGGCACCGTCGGGCCAAGCAGATTAAAGCCGTGAAAATCCGGGATCAGGCTGGATTCTGCCGCTTTTCGCAGGGCCAGACCGATATCCTCTCCGGCAATCAAGGGCATGGGGCTGCGGCCTTTCGCCACCCAAGGCACCAAATGGCTTTTCAAGCGGGGCACCAGGATCGGCAATAGCCCAAGACCGTAATGTTCTCCAACGAACAATCCGAATCGCATGTTCAACACTTGATCCAGCCCCTGACCCACCGCCTCGCGCAACCGGTCCTCAATGGTCACCACATTGTCCAGATGCGGCCAGAAACCCACCTTTTGACCGAGGCTGTCCGGATCGGCGGCCCGGGAAGGCGACGCCGCGCCGGTGGTGCTGACGAATATGAACCGCGAGACCCGCCCGGCTCGCGCCGCCTCGATCAATAGCAGCGACGGATCGCGGAACAGTGCATTGGATCGGCGGCGATGGCCATGCAGCGACGACCAGGCAGCGGCATGCAGGATCGTGTCCGCCCGGGCCGCGATTTCCCGAGCGTATTCCGGGTCGCGCAGGTCGCCGACCAGCACCTCCTCGGTAAAATCATGATCCAGCCGTGCCCGCTCCCGACAGGCGGCGATGACCTGCCAAGGTCCCCCATGCAGGGCTTTCAGGGCGTGACGGCCGACGAATCCAGTGGCTCCGGTGATGATAATGGTCTGCATGAGCCCTCTCCGCGCTGCTTGTGTCGCCCAATATAAGACATGCGTCTGACTAATACAAGGGCGTCAACAATGGTCTTCGAGGGAGACAGACGCCGGGGAGCTAATGACGCTGATAGATCTTCGCCCGGCCGTCCTGGCCGAAGATGACGGTGACGAAGGGCTCCTTGGAGCCATCGGGCATGTCCATGCCGGGGGAACCGGCGGGCATACCCGGCACCGAAAGGCCCCGGGCCTGCGGTTTTTCCAGCAACAGCCGCTCCACATCCTCCGGCGGCACATGGCCTTCGACCACATAGCCCTCGACCATCGCCGTATGACAGGATTGCAGATCCTCCGGCACCCCGGCCATTTGTTTGACCAGTTCCAGGTCGTCCCGGTCGATGACCGTGACCTGATGTCCACGCTGGCGCATGAGATCGACCCAGGCCCCGCAACAGCCGCAGGTGGGCGACTTGAACACCTGGATCTCCGCCGCCTGGGCCACGCCGGACGCCAACAGAACAAGGACACTCGCGGACAACAGAACCCTGTGACGGAGCATTTCAGCCTCTCTTAGACGGATGATCTGACCCTATCCTATAGCATAGGTACCCGCTTGGGAAATCCAATCAGCCCTTCCAGGATGCCGACCCCGATCAACACCAGCACGAAGCCGAGGCTCTGGGTCAGGCTGATGGTTTCCCCCAGCACCGCCCAGGCGACCAGCATGGTCAGGACCGGCCCACCGAGGGAAATCAGGCTGGCTCGCCCGGCCCCGATGCGCCGAATGCCCTCGTAGAGCAGGAAAATCGGTACCACGGTGGATATCACCACGATGGCCAACAGCCAGCCGGTCGCCGGGAGGGTCAGAGTAAAATCGGTCCAATCCAGAGTCAGACTGGCGAAAATCAGCACCCCCAACAGGGAGGCCGTATTCGCCGCAAAGGTGAAGCGGGCCGAGCCGATGCGCCGCATGATCCGCTGGCCCACCACCAGATAGGTGGCATAGCTCAGGGCCGATATAAACGACCAGCCGATGCCGCCCAGGAACTGCCGATCCAACGACAGATGCCCCGGGGCCAGCACCACCAGCAATCCGGCATAAGACACCGCGAAGGCGGTCAGATGCCGCGCCGAGGGCCGTTGCCGCTCCAGGGCCGCATTGATCAGCACCACGAACAGCGGAAAGGTGAACAGCACGATGCGCGACAGTCCGGCCCCCAGCCGGTCAATGGCGGTGAAATCGGAAATGGTGGCCAACAGGAACAGCATTCCGGCTCCGACGCAGTTGCGCACCTCGCGCCAGCCCAGACCGAACAGGTTGCCCTCGCCGCGCCAGGCCGCCCCGGCCCAGAACAGCGGCCAGGCCCAAACCAGCCGCAATGTCACCAGCGCCGCCACCGACAATCCCGCCGCCAGGGCCAGCTTGGCGAAGATGCCCTTGAAGGCCAGGCCCAAGGTGGCCGCCAGCACCATCATCAAGGCCGCATTGTCGCGCGGGTTGGGAGTCATCGCTTTGTTCCTCTGGTTGAGAACTCCAACATGGGCGGTAACCAGCCCTAAGACAATTCGAAATTATCTCTATCGGATATAATGAAAACTGATATCATGTTGCTATGGACCTGAAACAACTGAAAGCCTTCCTACATGTGGCCGAACTGGGCAGTCTGAGCCGCGCCGCCGAGCGCCTGAATCTGACCCAACCGGCGCTCAGTCGCCAAATTCGGCTGCTGGAAGAAGATCTGGGCACCCGGCTGCTGACCCGCACCGGACGCGGGGCCACCCCCACCGAGGCCGGTTTGCAGCTGGAATCCCGCGCCCGCCCGCTGGTCGCCGAATTGGAAGCCATGGCCGGGGATATCCTGCGGCAGGGAGACACCCTCTCCGGTGAGGTCAGTCTGGCCATTCCGCCGACCCTGGCCGATCACAGCACGGCGGAAATGCTGCGTGATTACCATCAGGCCAATCCACAGGTGCGGGTGCGGGTGGTGGTTGCCCTGTCGGGGGCCATTCACGAGGCGCTGTTGCGCGGTCGGGTCGATCTCGGCGTGCTTTATCATCCCCTGCGCAGCGCCAACCTGGGGGCCGAGGAGCTATGGACCGAGGACCTGGATCTAGTGGCCCCGGCGGCCCTGGGATTCCGCGCCGATCAACCGGTGACCCTGGAACAGATTGCCGACCGGCCGTTGGTGCTGCCCGGGGCACGGCATGGCCTGCGGGTGATCATCGAGGCGGCAGCCATGCGGCGCGGGCTGGCGTTACAGGTGGCGATGGAAGTGGAAAGCCTTCGGATGCAGCTTGAAATGGTGCGTCTTGGGGTGGGCTGCTCATTTCTGCCGCGCCGGTCCTTTGCCGGGGAGCCGGGAATCAGTGGTGCGCCGGTGATCGATCCGCCGTTGCGCCGCACCGCCGTTCTGGCCTGGTCCGCCGACCGCCGACGCAGCCGCGCGGCCCAGGCCCTGGCAACGCGGCTCAAAGCGGGGAAGGATTCTTGGCTCAGGAATCCGACTTAACGGACAAATTGGCCTGCACTTCATCAAGGATCCATTCCACCACATGATCCGGCAAGTCGCCCATATGTTGGGCCAGCAGATTGGCCAGTTGGGTGGCCTGGGGACTCAGCCCCCCCGTATCCACCACGATGCGCGGATGGGACAGCCCGGCCAGTCGCTTTAGATCCTCGGCATCATCCCAGATCAGGCCGAAATAGGCGCAAATCTGCATTACCATGCCCGGAGCCGGGCGTCCCCGCCGTCCGTGTTCCAGCGCCGACAGATAGGCCGGGGTGACATGCAGGTCGGCCGCCATCTGCCGCTGGGTGACTTTCTGGCTGCGACGTAATTCGCGGATGCGTTGTCCGAACGGCGTCATGACGGACGCACCCGGCGCAGCAGCACATACAAGGCCCCCTCGCCGCCATCCTGCGGGGCGGCGTAATGGAAGGCATGGACCAAACCGCGCAGGTCGTTGAGCCACTCGGGCACCGCCTGGCGCAACACGCCGATTTCCCCATCGCGCTTCAGGCCGCGCCCGGTAATGACCAGAACGCATTTCTTGCCCTGAAGCTGGGCCTGCATCAGATAACTGCGCAAGGCTCCGTGGGCCTGAGCCCGGGTCATGCCGTGCAGATCAAGTCGCCCCTGAATGTCGATTTTTCCCCGTCGCATGCGGGCTGCGGTCCGCCGATCCAGGCCCGGCGCCGAGCCATGGGCCATTTCCGGCAAGGGAATCGCGGAACGGGGGAGATCCGGCAGCTCCCGGGGCCGCGGCTCAGGGGGTGCCGCGACCCGCGACGGGGGCGGGAGCACGGCGGGTTCCAAACCCTCGGCGCGCAGCGGGGCCACATCGCGGGTCACGAAATGCCAGACGTCATGATCCTCGCGGCTCAAGCCACGGGTCGAACGACGGCGCGGGGGCGGACGGTGAATCATCCGGGCAGGATGCGGTTAGTCCATCGCGAATTCAAGCGTCCGTTCAGGAATTTCCCGGGGGTCGGGGCAACAGCAGCCAATAGCCACCGGTCTGCTTCATCAACCCCGCCTTGTGCGCCGCCTCGCGGCCATAGCCCCAGAACAGGTCGCCGCGAATCGGCCCGCGGATGGCCCCGCCGGTATCCTGGGCGATAACCACCCGGCGCAACGGCTGTTCCGGGTCCACCGGGTCGGTGGTGTCGAGCCACAGGGGCACACCGTAAGGAATATACCGCTTGTCCACCGCCAGACTGCGCCCCGGGGTCAGCGGCACCCCCTGGGCGCCGATGGGACCGTCGCCGGGATTTTCGCGCAGGAACACATAGGACGGATTTTCCATCAACAGGGCCAAACCCTTGTCGGGATGGGCGGCGATCCATTGGCGGATAGCCTGCATGGACATTTGTTCGCGGGTCACTTCCTGACGTTCAATGAGGATTTTGCCGATGGATTTATACTCATGGCCGTTGGTACCCGCATAGCCCACCCGGACCACCGAGCCATCCGGCAACACGGCGCGGCCCGAGCCCTGGACCTGCAAAAAGAACAGGTCCACCGGATCGTCGGCCCACAGGAATTCCAAATGTTGGTCGGTCAAGGCCCCATGGGCAATGTCCTGGCGGCTGGCGTGCGGCTCAAGACGCTTGCCATGCAGCCGACCGGACAGGGTCTGACCCTTCAGACTGGCGCGAAACTGCCCCAAATCAACGGTGATCAGATCGGAGGGCGGACCCAGCAGCGGCACCCAATAGCGCTCCGAGGCAATGCGCGAAGCCCGAATCTCCGCTTCGTAATAGCCGGTGAACAGGCCTTCGTCCTCGGACCCACCCTCACTGACCACCCGGTAGGGCTGGAAGTTGGTGACCAAAAAATCGCGCACCACCGAATCGTTGGCCCCCGGCAACTGGGCCGCCTGGGCGCACAGCAGCCGCCAGTCCACATAGCGCCCGAAACGCGGATCGTCGTTGAACAGGGTGTCGCCTGAACGGTTGGCCAGCTTGCCGCAGGATTTCAGGAAGGCCGGCAGCATCTCGCTCTGACGACCGCCGAACCAGCCAGGCAGTTCGGCGAACGATTCCAGGCGCAACAGCAAGCCTTCCTGTGGCGCGCCTTGTTCAGTCGATTCCGGGGTCGGTTCTTCCCACGGTTTTTCCAACTCGGCGCAGCCTGCCAGGACCAGCAAGCCGAGTCCTATGAACCGCTTAAGAATCAAGGCTGCGCGTGGCCACGAGGGACCAGTTGGGATCGGTAGCGCGTACATCACGGGCGAAGGTCCAGAAATCGGTGACTTTGTCCACATAGTTGGGATCGCCCTCCACCACCTTGCCGTCCTTGTCGCGCACCACATTGACCTGTTCGCTGACGAACTTGACGGTGATACGGGCCGTGTCCCCCTGCATCTCGGCTTCCATGAATTCCGGTTGGCGCAGGCCGACCAGCTCGTGCTCGACCGTTTCCTCGTTGGTTTCCCGCTGGGTGATGACCTTTTCAAAATTGGCCAGCACTTCGGGACTGAGCAGAAAGGCCAGCGCCGCGCGGTCACCGGCGGCAAACGAGCCGACGATCATCTCGAAAGCCCCCTTGGCTCCGGACAGAAACGACCGTTCCTCGAAGGTCGGATCGGCAATGCGGATTTGCAGCAGTCCCGCCGTCAGAGGATCGTCCGGGTTGGCGTCGGCCAGGTCCTCATCCAGCGGCGAACGCTCCGTGCGGTCGGGCAATGGAATGACGTTGTCGTTCTCCCGTGGCTCAGCCCCGTTGTCCGGTTTGGGCTGATAGGGGTCCTGATAGCCCCCCTCATGACCGTCCCGACGTCCCAGCACGTTGCGCAACCGGAAGACCAGAAACCCGGCCACCAGCGCAAAAAGAATGATATCGAAAAACTGAAAACCGCCGTCCATTTCCCTACAACGCTCGTTGTTCCGACCTTCGCGACCACCGACAGCCTAGACCGGCGGACGATGATCGGGTACACCTGTCATCACATCACGCCGCCAACCTCCGGTGAATACCGGGGATTCAGTTGGTTAGATAAGCCCTATTCACTCAAAGAGCAAGCCAACATGGGACTTCTGCTCGTTTTAACCTTCGTCTTCGTGCCGCTGGCCGAGATCGCCCTGTTCATCGAAGTGGGGGATCAGATTGGCGTTTGGCCGACCATCGGTGCCACCATCGCCACCGCCCTGATCGGCACTTCCATCATGCGCTTACAAGGCCGGGCCACCTTTGAGCGGGCCCGTCAAAGCATGGATCGCGGCGAGATGCCGGTGGATGAGGCCCTCGATGGCGTGTTGCTGCTGCTGTCCGGCGCGTTGTTGCTGACCCCCGGCTTTTTCACCGACAGCCTGGGTTTTTTGTTGCTGTTGCCGCCGCTGCGCGCTTGGCTGCGCGGCCAGTTCCGCAGCCGCATGGACAGTCACCCGGGATTCCGGGTGCGCGGCGAGGCGCGCCGCCCCCGCAACGCCCAAGGCAAGGTGATCGACGGCGAATTCGAGGACATGACCGATATACTGGAAGACGAGCGGCACGGTTGAGCTTCTCGGCAATCCGTGATAGCCAGCATTCAACCTTCAAAAACATTCTAGGGACGGAGTAGAAATCATGGCCGATACCCCCACCGGCGCGCAGCCCGAACAACAGGCCGCGCCTTTGGTCATCAACGGACAATACATCAAAGACATGTCCTTCGAGGCCCCCAACGCCCCGGCGGTCTTCGGCAGCCTGCAAAAGGGTCAACCGGACGTCAACATCGGCGTTGATGTGAATGCCCGACCGCTGCAAGACAATCTGTTCGAGGTGGAGCTTCATGTGCGCGCCCAGTGCAAGGCCGAAGACTCCATCGCCTTCATCGCCGAGCTGGTCTATGCCGGGCTGTTCACCATCAACGTGCCCGATGAGCATCGCGAGCCGGTGCTGCTGGTGGAATGCCCGCGTCTGTTGTTCCCGTTCGCCCGGGCCATTATCGCCGACGTGACCCGCGACGGGGGATTCCCGCCGTTGATGCTGTCGATGATCGATTTCGTGTCCATGTATCACCGCAACAAGCAGGAAGCCTCCGACAAGGCCGAAGCGGCGAAAAAGGACGGCGGCGAAACCATCAACTAGCATGAGGCCAAAATTCGGCATCATGCCCAGCCGCCATTGAGGCGGCGGCCAAGCGCCCTGCGCGCCCGGCGAGGGGATCAAGTGATGCAGATGGCTGCATCACAAACTAACGCAGCCAGATCGGTTCTTTGAGTTTGCCGAGGAATTCCGCGTGGGCGGCCAGTTCCTCGGCGCTCGGCGCGAAGTGGCGGGCCGTGCGGGCCGGGCCGGATGCGGCCTGGGCGTCCTGGGAGACTGCCGGACCCTTGTGGCCCTCGATCAGCAGCCCCGGCTGCCGTCCGCCGATCAGTTCCAGATAGACCTCGGCCAGCAATTGGGAATCCAGCAACGCCCCGTGCAGGGTGCGGTTGGTATTGTCGATGTTGAACCGGCGACACAGGGCGTCCAGATTGGCCTGCGCCCCGGGAAACTTGCGTCGCGCCAGGGGCACCGTATCCACCGCCCGCTCCGGGGACAGGGGTGGCCGACCGCATAACGTCAGTTCGGCATTCAGAAAGCCCATATCGAATTGGGCGTTATGGATGATCAGCGGATCGTCGCCGATAAAATCCAGAAAAGCCGCCGCCACATCGGCGAAAACCGGAAAATCGGCCAGAAATTCCTGCGACAGGCCATGCACCCTGAAGGCTTCCTCCGGCATGTCCCGTTGCGGGTTGATATATTGGTGATAGGTCTGGCCGGTGGGCAGATGGTTGACCAGTTCCACACAGCCGATCTCGACCACCCGGTCGCCGGTCTTGGGGTTCAGGCCAGTGGTTTCCGTATCCAGGACGATTTCACGCATGGCCGGGGCTCCTTGGCACGAGGTCGGCGATGATCCCTTGAATGTGACGCAGACTATAACGCCGACCCAGGCCGGTGGGGATCACATAATCGGCCCGCCGCCGCTTTTCCCGATCCGCCATCTGGCGCGCCAGGATCGCCCTGAACTTGGCGCGCGTCATGCCGGGCCGGGCCAATACCCGGCGGGCCTGCACCCAGGGCGGCGCACTGACCACGGCCACCGCGTCGCAACGGGTCTCGCCGCCGGTCTCGAACAACAACGGAATATCAAGCACCACCAGCGGTGCCCGGCGGCAGGCCTGTTGGCGCAGGAAGCGTCGTTCCTCAATCCGCACCAGAGGATGCAGCACGCCTTCCAGCTTTTTCAGCGCCGTGGACTCATGAAACACCCGCGCTCCCAGCGCCTGACGATCCACTCCTTGCGGTCCGACCACTTCCGGAAACAGCTTGCTCAGTTCTGCCAGCGCCGCCCCGCCGGGACCGAGCAGCCCATGCACCACAGCGTCGGCATCATGCACCGGCACCCCGAGCCGCCGGAAATCCGCCGCCGCCGTGCTTTTGCCCATGCCGATGGAGCCGGTCAGCCCCAGAACGATCACGCCACCGCCTCCAACATGAAACGCCGCAGATCCTCGGTGACTTGCGGGCGCTGGCCGAACCAGGCCTCGAAGCCGGGGACCGCCTGATGCAGCAACATGCCCAGCCCATCCACCCAGGGATTGCCGCGCCGGGCCGCTTGTTTCAGCAAATCCGTGTGCAGCGGACTATAGACGATATCGGTCACCAGTGCCGTGTTGGGCAGGGCATCGAGGGAGATTTCCAAGGGCGGCTGTCCGGTCATGCCGAGGGTGGTGGTATTGACCAGCAGCGCGGCCCCGTCCAGGGCAACGTGACGATCCGGCCAATCGACAACCTGGATCGGCCCGTCCAGGGCGGTGACCAGAGACTCGGCACGGGCACGAGTGCGATTGCTCAGGCGGATTTCCGGGCATCCGGCATCGAGCAGCCCGACACAGACCGCCCGTGCCGCGCCCCCGGCCCCGAGCACCACCGCCGGGCCATGGGCCGCTGACCACTTCGGCATAGCCGCTTGCAGATTGGCCATGAAGCCATAGGCATCGGTGTTGCGGCCGAGCAGCCGTCCGTCGTCGCCCACCACCACCGTATTGACGGCCCCGATGCGGCGGGCCTGTTCATCCAGATCATCGACCGTGGCCAGCGCCGTTTCCTTGTGCGGCACCGTGACATTGCAGCCCCTAAAGCCCATGCGCGGCAGGTCGCGCAGAACCTGGGCGCAGTCCTCGGGACGTACCGCCAACGGCACATAGGCCCCGTCGATCCCCCGTTGACGCAGCCAGTAGCCATGCAGACGCGGTGACAGGGAATGACCCACCGGCCATCCCATCACCCCGGCCAGTTTCGCCCGACCGCTGATCATCCGCGCACCACGCCGAGGTCGCGCAGCTTTTCCAGCAACGGCAACAAGGACAACCCGAGTATGGTGAAATAATCCCCTTCGATGTTGGAAAACAAATGAGTGCCCAGACCTTCCAGGCGATAGCAGCCGACTGTGGTGGTCACGTCTTCCCCCACGGCTTCCAGATAATCATCAATAAAAGCATCGCTGAAATGGCGCATGGTCAGGCTCACGGTGTCCTGATGCGCCCATCGTACCCGATCATCGCGGGCCAGACACAGGGCGGTTTCCAGATGATGGGTTCGGCCGCGCAGGAATTGCAGATGGTCCCGCGCCTCGGCAGGGGTTCGCGGCTTGTCCAGCCAACGATCCTCACAGCGCAGCATCTGATCGGCTCCGACGATCCAGGCCCCCGGGTGCAATTCGGAAACACTCATCGCCTTGGCTTCGGCCAGAGCGGCTGCGGTTTGCAGGGCGGATTGTCCGTCTTTCTTACAGGCTATTTTGATCGGCGTTTCATCCAGATCAGCGGGATGAACGGCATGGGGAATTCCGGCCCCGGTGAGAATGTCCGCCCGCGACCGACTGGCCGAGGCCAGAATCAGCCGTTGGCCTTGGCGGATCATACGTTTTTTTCCTCGCGATCAGCGATCAGCCGGATGATTTGTGCTGCCGTTTCCTCGATCGAGCGGCGGGTCACGTCGATAATGTGCCAGCCATTGCGGGAGGCCAGGCGTTTGGCCATGTTGACTTCCTCTTCGACCCGATCCAGGTCCGTGTAATCCGTGTGATCCTCCTGACCCAGCAACCGCAGCCGATTGCGCCGAATTTGCGCCAACAGCTTGGCGTCCTTGGTCAGACAGACCACCAACGGACCTTTCAGAGTCAGCATTTCATCGGGCAGGGCACAGCCGGGAACGATGGGAAAATTTGCCGCCTTAACGCCTCGATTGGCCAAATAAATACAGGTCGGGGTTTTTGAGGTGCGCGACACGCCGAGCAGCACTACGTCCGCTTCCGCCAGACCACGAGTGGATTGGCCGTCATCGTGAGCCATAACGAAATGCATGGCGTCGATGCGGCTGAAATATTCCGAATTCATGCCATGATGGCGCCCCGGACGACCGCGCATGGGCACATCCACATAATTGGCAATGGCTCCGAGAATGGGATCCAGCACCGGCACGCTGGGCACGCCCAATTCGGCACAGCCCTTTTCCAGAGCTTCCCGGATTTCCGGATTGACCAGGGTGAAAATGCACAGGCCGGGATAGCGGCTGATCCGGTCCAGTACCTTGTCCACGTCCTTGATATGACGGATCAGAGGTGAAAGATGCTCTACGGTTTCAAAGCCTTCAAACTGTAGCAGACATACCCGAGCCACCCCTAAGACGGTCTCACCACTGGCATCGGAAACCAGATGCAGATGCAGCTCTTTGACGGTATCGACGTTATCCACCATTCCCTCACCTGATTGTGGACAACCCGGATTCTTTGCCGGGATGCCTTATTCGATCCCCGCTCACCGATTATACCATCCCCCATTATCCACCGAGGAACAGATTTATTCAGTGATTTGGGAAAACTCCGATCCCTGACCGGATCTGGAATTTCATGCATTTGATTCACAGCTTGGGTATAGCAATTATTTCTCTGTCTGTCGTTGGTTTTAGAAGATTTTGTTGCAAAAGATCCGCCCCCTCGCGGACAGAAATTCCAGCCCCTGAATAGCCGTGTGGATAAAAGCGCTGGGACCAATGATCCACAGCATTCCACCCCCCAACCACTACAACAGCCTCTTTTATCTTTAAAATTAAAATAGTATGGGTGGGGGATGAAAAAAGGAGATGTTTCCCGCCCATGATCCAGTCATCCGATAAAACCATGCTTCGTGCCCTGGCCGGAGAGACCCTGTCTCGTCCGCCGTTCTGGTTGATGCGTCAGGCCGGACGTTATCTGGCCGAATATCGGGCCGTGCGCAAAAATGCCCGCAACTTCCTGGAATTCTGCCATTCGCCGGATTTGGCGGTGGAAGTCACCTTGCAACCCCTGCGCCGCTACGGCATGGATGCGGCCATCCTGTTCAGCGATATTCTGGTCATCCCCGATGCCCTGGGTCAGAAAGTGGAATTCCGCGAGGGGGAAGGGCCGGTGTTGCAGCCGATCCGCTCGGCGGCTGAATTGCAAGCCCTCAGTCTGGATGGGTTGCTCGATCATATGGCGCCGATTTTCGAAACCGTGCGCCGGTTGTCGCATGAGATTCCGGAGACCACGGCATTGATCGGGTTCGCTGGCGCGCCTTGGACGGTGGCCACCTACATGGTCGAGGGCAAGGGCTCCAAGGACTATCCGATCACCCGTTCCTGGGCCTATGGGGACCCGCAAACGTTCAGCAAATTGATTGACCTGCTGGTCGAGGCCACCGCGCTCTATCTGATCGAGCAGGTAAAGAACGGTGCCGAAATCCTGCAATTATTCGATAGCTGGGCCGGGGTCCTGCCGCCGTCGGAATTCCGGCGCTGGGTCATCGAGCCGACCATCACGCTGGTTCAGCGGGTCAAGGCGGCCTGTCCGGATGTGCCGATCATCGGCTTCCCGCGCGGGGCCGGGCTCCAATATGTGGATTTCGTGCGCGAAACCGGGGTAGATGGGGTCAGTCTGGATTCGACCATTCCAGTGACTTGGGCGGCGGAGACGCTACAACCCCATTGCACCCTGCAAGGCAACATGGACAATATGTTGCTGGTGGCGGGTGGCACCGCCATGGAACAGGAACTGAACCATATTCTTGATGTGTTGGGACAGGGACCGTTCATTTTCAATCTGGGTCATGGCATTGTCCCGCAGACGCCGCCGGAACATGTGGCCCGGCTGACCGAAATCATTCAACAGCGCGGCTGACGCGCGGGAGCAGGTGTCGTGGCCCGTTTGGCCGTCGTTTTTTTCAATCTCGGAGGACCGGACCGCCCAGAGGCGATTCGGCCTTTTTTGTTCAATCTGTTCAATGATCCGGCGATCATCAGGGCTCCGGCACCGATCCGCTGGCTGTTGGCCCACTTCATTTCCCGCAAGCGAGCCCCGGTAGCCAAGACTATTTACGAACATCTGGGCGGCAAATCGCCGTTGCTCGATTTGACCCGCGCCCAGGCCGAGGCTTTGCGCGAACAACTCTGCAAAACCGATGAAGCTCGGGTGTTTATCGCCATGCGCTATTGGCATCCCATGAGTGACGAAGTGGCCTACGAGGTGAAAGATTTCGATCCGGATGAAATCGTTTTACTGCCCCTCTATCCGCAGTTTTCCACCACCACCAGCGGTTCTTCCCTGGAGGATTGGCATCGAGCGGCGCGGGCGGCGGGGCTGAACAAGCCGACCCGTGCCGTCTGTTGCTATCCGCTGCAAGCGGGCTGGATCGAGGCGGTTGCCGATTTGACCCGAAAGGGACTCCAACAGTCTGATAATCATGTCAAACAACGATTGTTGTTTTCGGCCCACGGACTGCCGAAAAAGATCGTCGAGGCCGGGGACCCCTATCAATGGCAGGTGGAACAGACCTGTGCCGCCGTGGTCGCCGCATTGGGCGTGGCCGATCTGGATTGGGCGACCTGTTACCAGAGCCGGGTCGGTCGTTTGGAATGGATTGGTCCCTCCACCGAGATGGAACTTGAACGGGCGGCCCGCGACCGGGTGGGGGTGGTGATCGTGCCCATTGCTTTCGTTTCCGAACATTCGGAAACTTTGGTCGAATTGGATATCGAATATCGCGAGACGGCCGAGGCATTGGGCGTACCGGGTTATGTGCGGGTGCCCGCCGTGGGCACCCACGAGGCCTTCATCCAGGGATTGCGGGATGTGGTGCAGCGCTGCCGGACCGGAGACCGGGCGCTCGATAGCGGCACCGGAGGACGGGTCTGCGCTGCCGGACTGGTCGACTGCCCGCGCGACAAGGGGAAATAGCCGATGCTGTGGGATCTGAGTGGTGAACTTTGGCTGTGGACCAAGGCCCTGCATATCATTTGCGTCATGGCCTGGATGGCCGGGCATTTCTACCTGCCCCGGCTCTATGTGTACCATGCCCAGGAACCGGAAAATTCTCCGACCGGCGAGACCTTCAAGGTCATGGAGCGGCGTTTGCTGCGCGCCATCATGAATCCGGCGGCTGTACTTTCACTCTTTTTCGGCTTGATATTATTGGGCAATCTTTCCGAAGACGCCTGGTTGAGCGTTTGGCTATGGATCAAGTTGGTTTGCGTCACCGGCCTGTTCATCATGCACTTTCTGAACATGAAATGGCGGCAGGACTTTCTAGCGGGGCGCAATCGACGTTCCCATAAATTCTATCGGGTGGCCAATGAAGTGCCGACCCTGCTGATGATCGTTCTGGTCATCATGGTGGTCGTCAAACCTTGGGAATGACGGTTTTTTGTTGATGTAGCCATGCTTTTGCACAGGATTTCATAAAATCCCGTTTGACTTGACGTTCTCCCTTGGGTATTTGTGAAACAGATCCCGCACAGCTTATTTTTCCACGCGGGGTTTTGCCTCCAATTTAATATAACGGATTTTGTCCTAAGGCCTCATCGTCAGTCGTGTGCCTGTCATATTTCGGTTTATGCCGGAAGCCTTCAGGACTCCAAAAAAATCCGCCCTCCCGAACATTCCCCTCCCACTATCTGTGACATGTCCCAATGAATCTCCAAGAACTCAAAGAAAAGTCCCCCACCGAGCTGCTCGCCTTCGCCGAGGAGCTGAGCATCGAAAACGCCTCCACCCTGCGCAAGCAGGACATGATGTTCGCCATTCTCAAGCAATTGGCGGAAAACGATGTGGCGATCTTTGGATCGGGGGTTCTGGAGGTGTTGCAGGACGGCTTCGGGTTTCTGCGTTCGCCGGAAGCCAACTATCTGCCGGGACCGGACGACATCTATGTCTCCCCGAGCCAGGTGCGGCGGTTCAGCCTGCGCACCGGCGACACGGTGGAAGGCCAGATCCGTTCGCCCAAGGATGGCGAGCGCTATTTCGCCCTGCTCAAGGTCAACGACATCAATTTCGAGGATCCGGCAGCGGTGCGTCATCGCATCAATTTCGACAACCTGACGCCGCTCTATCCGACCCAGCGGCTGAAGCTGGAAAATCCCGATCCGACGGCCAAGGACACCACGGCCCGGGTGATCGACCTGATTTCTCCGGTTGGCAAGGGGCAGCGCGCCCTGGTGGTCGCCCCGCCGCGCACCGGCAAGACGGTGATGCTGCAAAACATCGCCCATTCCATCTCCATCAGCCATCCGGAATGCTATTTGATCGTGTTGCTGATCGACGAACGGCCCGAGGAAGTCACCGACATGGCCCGCTCGGTCAAGGGTGAGGTGGTGTCCTCGACCTTCGATGAACCGGCGTCCCGTCATGTCCAGGTGGCTGAAATGGTCATCGAAAAGGCCAAGCGGCTGGTCGAACACAAGCGCGACGTGGTGATCCTGCTCGATTCCATCACCCGTCTGGCGCGCGCCTACAACACCGTGGTGCCAAGCTCCGGCAAGGTGCTGACCGGCGGTGTGGACGCCAATGCCCTGCAACGGCCCAAGCGGTTTTTCGGCGCGGCGCGCAATATCGAGGAAGGCGGCAGCCTGACCATCATCGCCACCGCCCTGGTGGATACCGGCTCGCGCATGGACGAAGTGATTTTCGAGGAATTCAAGGGCACCGGCAATTCGGAAATCATCCTCGACCGCAAGCTGTCCGACAAGCGGACCTTCCCGGCCATCGACATTACCAAGTCGGGCACCCGTAAGGAGGAACTGCTGGTGGACAAGGGCACCCTGTCGAAGATGTGGGTGCTGCGTCGCATTTTGATGCCCATGGGCACCACCGATGCCATGGAATTCCTGCTCGACAAGCTCAAACACGCCAAGACCAACGACAGCTTCTTTGAGGCCATGAACAGCTAACGGGTTGTGTCGATGGTTCCTGAGGGCCGCGACCCGGCGCTGCAAGAGCCTTTCGACGTGGCGGTGTTGATGACCACCGTTTTGGAGCCTTCGTTGCTTCAGGCGGTGCGCTCGGTCTATGCGCAGGATTTCCCCGGACGGGTCCAGATTCTCATCGCTGTCGATATGCCCCGGGGTGATCCTGGGTTGCGTGATATCATTGAGCAGGATTGCCCGCCGCGCATGGCCGTGAGTTGGCTCGACATGGGCTATTCCACCTCCATTTCCCACGGCGGCACCGCCCGTTCCTGTTACGGCGGCTATCTGCGTTCGGCCCTTTGTTTTCTGGCCAATGCGGAGCGGTTGATTTTTCTCGACTCAGACAACTGGATGGCCCCCGACCACCTGTCCCGCCTGCTGCAGGCCATTGACGGTTTCGATTGGGCCTATACCCTGCGCTGGTTCGTCGATCCGGTGGAGGACCGGGTGCTTTGTGTCGATGATTTCGAATCCGCCGGACCGGGGCGGGGGATCTATCTGTCGAAACAGGGCGGCTTCGTTGATACCAATTGTATGATGATCGACCGGCGGCGTTGTCTGGCGGCGCTGCATCTATGGTCGGTGCCTATTTCGGCCGATGGCACCGGGCAGGATCATTCTATTTTCAAGGCATTGCGCGCCTATTATTCTGTGGCATGGACTGGGCGGCCGACGCTCTATTATTGGATGCAGGCTGATCGGGGGGCCAATAGGGCACGTTACGCCTTGCTTGAGCAACGCAACGCCCTCCCCCAGCAACCACCGGGCGCGCTGAATGTCCCGGTGGCCCGCACCCAGCAAATGGTCCGGGCCTATCTGGCGGCGCCCGGTCCGCATAAATGCAGTCTACGCACCCCCGGCGCGCCGCTCTCCGGATGGATCAATTGCAATCGCCTGCCCACATCTCCAGACGTGATGGTGGTCGATCCGGCGCGCCCGTTGCCGCTGTCGGACAATCTGCTCGACTATGTGGCGGCGACTTGTCTGATTGAGCGGCTGACGGCGGATCAGGGTCAACGTTTTCTGGGCGAATGTTTCCGCATTCTCAAACCGGGCGGAAAACTGCGCCTGGCCACTCAGGACCTGGAGACGGCGATCCATCAAGGCGGTGAAGGTCGTGCCGAACGGCTTAACGGGTTGTTTTATGATCAGGGTCGGCGCTTTCTCTATAGTCCCGAAACCTTACAAAAACGGCTGTTTCAAGCGGGATTCGAGGCCCTATGCCGAGTTGATCCGGGGCATAGCGACGACCCGGAATTGTGTGGGGTGGAAGAGTCTCTCCCTGCCGACGGGCCGTTGCTGGTCATGGAGGCGATGAAACCTCGGTCCCCGGCAATTCCCGCAGCCCCCAGCGCATAATCCCGCGAATCACCGGTTCCAGGGTCCAGCCCTTGGAAGTGAGACCATATTCCGTGCCCTGCCTGGCAATCAGTCCGGCCTCGGTCAACTTGCGCAGGCGGTCGGCCAGGATGTTGCTGGCGATGCCTTCCGGTGCGTTCAGGAAGGCTCCATAGGTCTGCTTGTTGGCGAACATCATGTCGCGCAGAACCAGCAGGGTCCAACGATCCCCGAACAGGTCAAGAGCGGTGGCGAGCGGGCATATCGAGCGCATGTCCCATCAAACCGCCAATACTTTCATTTTGCAAGTCTCGTGGCGCGAAGCCCCATGCATACAATGATAGGGCGTAATACATCTTGCACATCCCGCGTCACCATATACAATTATGACATGCTATGGGATGGAGGCATGTGATGACGACAGTCTATTTCGCGACTAACAGGAATCCCAACAGGAAAAACAATCCCACCGACTTCGGGTCTCATTTTGGCCCCGACGGTCTGGCCAATTTGCGCTTTGGCCGGGCGACGGTCGAGGGCGAAGAGGTTACCTTGGAGGTGGCCCCGGAAAACATGAACCGGCAGGTGTTTGGCAGCCTCCAGATTTTCAATGCCCTGAAGAATAAAATGGCTGAGAAACAAAGGGATACCATTGTTTTCATTCATGGGTTCAATACCAGTTTCCACGAAGCCCTACGCGATGGCGCGCAAATCCGCAAAAACATGGGCGAAGAAAACGTCAATGTGCTGGTTTTTTCCTGGCCCTCGGATGGCCTGTCCATCCCCCTTCAGAGCTATCACTCCGATCGGATCGACGCCAAGGCCTCGGCCCAGTCCTTCGCCCGTGGATTTCACAAGGCGCGCGACTTTCTGGGGTCTTTGATCGAGACGGATTATTGCAACCATCACCTTCATCTCATCGCCCACAGCATGGGCAACTACGTCTTGCGCCATGCTGTGCAAATGATTCCGCAGGTGGGCGATGCGGCGACTCGCATCTTCGATCAGGTGCTGTTAATGGCCGCCGACGAAGATGACGATGCCTTTGAACATGAATTCAAGCTGCGTTCTCTTCCCCGGCTGGCCCGGCGGGTCACGGTCTATTTCAATAACCATGACCGGGCCATGTGGATCTCCGACAAGACGAAGGACAATCCGGAGCGATTGGGTCACGACGGCCCGCGACTGCCCCATCAGGTGCCGGTCAAGGTGCAATTGGTGGATTGTTCGGAATCCGTTTCCTCGGGCCATTTTCCGCAATTGGCCGAACGGATCAAGCAGCATTCCTATTATCAGTACCATCCGGATGTCATCTCGGACATGCGCCAAGTGCTCGACGGGACCCGGGCGCAACAAATCAAGGGCCGCACTTTCGAGCCGGAAAGTAATCGGTTCGTGCTACAGCCTGCCGATTAAGGCAGCAACACCGTCGAGCCGGTGGTCCTGCGGGCTTCCAAGGCCTGATGGGCCAGCGCCGCGTCGGCCAGGGGGAAGGTCTGGCCGATGTCGATTTTCACCGTGCCGTCGGCCACCACCTCGAACAGTTCCTCGGCCGTCGCCATCAGTTCCTCGCGGGTGGTGATGTAATGGAACAATATGGGCCGGGTGAAAAACAACGAGCCTTTCTGTGCCAGCAACGCCGGTTCGAACGGGGGGACTGGTCCCGAGGCGTTGCCGTAGGAAACCATGGTCCCCAAACGGCGTAGGCAATTCAGCGAATCCTGGAAAGTGTCCTTGCCGATGGAATCGTAGACCGCCGCCACCCCTTCGCCGTCGGTGATTTCCTTGACCCGATCGACGAAATTTTCGTGCTCGTAGAGAATGGTATGGTCGCAGCCTCGGGCCTTGGCAATGGCGGCTTTTTCTTCCGAACCGACGGTGCCGATGACCGTTGCCCCCAAATGCTTGGCCCATTGGCAGGCGATTTGGCCGACGCCACCCGCCGCCGCGTGCAGCAGGATGGTATCGCCCGCCTGCACTTCGTAGCTGCGCCGCAACAGGTAATGGGCGGTCATGCCCTTCAGCATCATGGCGGCGGCCTGGCGGTCGTCGATGCTGTCGGGCAGAGGCACCAGACGGTCCGCCGGATAGAGCCGTTGTTCCGCATAGGCCCCCGCAGGATGGCCGTTGTAGGCGACCCGCTGGCCCAGTTGGAAGCCCTCGACACCGTCCCCCAGCGCCTCGATGACGCCCGCGCCTTCCATGCCCAGGACCGCAGGCATATCCAGCGGATAGAGCCCAGTGCGGTGATACACATCAATGAAATTGACCCCAACGGCGGTATTGCGCAGCCGCACCTGGCCCGGTCCCGGATCGCCGACCTGGATGTCTTCCCATACCATGACCTCCGGGCCGCCGGTTTGGTGAATGCGAATGGCCTTGGTCATGGGTGGATCTCCTTGGGGCGGGATTCAGGAAAGGATTCGGCCTTCGAGGGCCAACAGGCGGCGCTTGGTCTCCAGACCCTCGCCCCCGGAATAACCGGTCAGGGCCCCGTTGGCCCCGGTCACCCGATGGCAGGGAATCAGGATGGGCAACGGATTGCGGCCACAGGCCCCGCCGATTGCCCTTGGACCGGAGCCGGTGACTCGGGCCAGATCTCCGTAGGTCCGTAACTCACCAAACGGAATCAGCTTCATTTCAGCCCAGACCCGTTGTTGAAACGGCGTGCCCTGGGGCAACAGCGGCAGGTCAAAAACTTGCAAATCGCCATCGAAATAGGCATCCAGTTGGCGCTTGGCCTCGTCCAGCACCGGCGATGCGGCGTCGGCCTCCGGCGCCCGGCCCCATTCCAGGGCGACCAGGAAACCGTTTTCCTCGAACAGGGTCAGCGGACCGACCGGACTATGCAGGGACAAATGAGCCATAGGGGCCAGTCTACAACCGGGCGAGGGCTTCGCTCAAGGCTTTCGGATCGGTCAGCGGCAGGCCACAGGTGCGACCGACGCAGACATAGGCGGTCGGCTGATTCTCCACCTGGGTTTTGCCATGGGCCGGATGATCCTCCGGCAGGGCGCGGCCCGGGTCGATGCGTTGAAACACCCGATGCGGATGGGCCGCCCGGAAGGCGCTGTCCCGCAAGGCCGTGCCCTGGGATTCCTCGGCGATCACCACCACCTGGGCACCCCGATGCAACAAATCCAGCGCTCCCAGGGTGACCGGTTGATTGACCAGCCTGTCCCGGGGGCCGTTGGTGATCGCGCGGATCAGCGATTCGGCAGCCTCGGCATAGGCCTCGTTGCCGGTGAGCAGGTATAAGCGGGCGTAATTTTCTGCCATGGCACCGTTGCCGGAGGGAGTGACGTTATCGAAAATCGGTCGCGGACGGGCAATCAGATCGGTGGTATCCGAAGCCGACAGGGCGAACACCGGCCCGACCCTATGATAGGTTTCCACGGTCTCCAGCCATTGGGTCGCTTGCGCGAGATAGTCGGCCTTGCCGGTGGTTTCATAGAGGGTCAGGGCGGCGCGGATCATCTGCGCGTAATCGTCCAGCACCGCCGGATGCGGCGCTTTTCCGTCTTTCCAGGTATGGCGCAAACGGTCCTCGATAACCAGATGGCGCAGAATGAAGGCATAGACGGTTTCGGCGGCTTGCAGCCAGTCCGGCCGTCCGAAGACCACCCCCGCATGGGCCAGCGCGGCAATGGCCAGACCGTTCCAATCGGCGAGGATCTTGTCGTCGCGGCCCGGACGGGGACGCCGATCGCGCACGGCCCGCAACTGAGCGCGGTTTTCAGCCAGTCGCGCCTCCATGACCGGGGTTTTCAGTTCCAGGTCGGCGCTGCGGTTGAGAATGTTGGTGCCTTCCCAGTTGCCTGATTCGGAAACCCCGTAGTTTTCCTTGAACAGGGGGGCGTCGTCTTTCAGCAGTTGGTCGATCTGGCGGGAGTCCCAGACATAGAATTTGCCTTCCTCGCCTTCGCTGTCGGCGTCCAGGGTTCCGGCAAAGGCGAAATCATCGCCGTCGGAAATCACCATTTCCCGCAGCAGCCAGTCCACCGTTTCGGCAATTCGCTGGGCATAAAGATCGCTGCCTGTTTCCTGCCAAACCGTGGTCAGCAGGTCGACGAGCTGGGCGTTGTCATAGAGCATTTTCTCGAAATGCGGCGCCAACCAGGCTTCATCGGTCGAGTAGCGGGCGAAGCCGCCGCCCAGATGATCATAGATGCCGCCCTGACAGATGCGGTCCAGGGTCGTGGTCACCGCCTGTTTGTACAGGGTGGAGCGGGTACGGTGATAGGAATTCCAGACGAAACGGAACAGAGTCGGTTGCGGAAATTTCGGTGCCCCTTGCAGGCCGCCATGGACCGGATCAATCATGCGCAGCAGCGCCTGGGCGATGAAATCGAGGGAATCGGGCGACACCGGCTCGCCGCCGCCCTGGCCGGAACCGGCCTCGTTGGTCGCCTGATCCAGGGCGGCGCGCAGGGATGTGACGTTCTCCAGCACCTTGGACGTCTGGGTATGATAGGCCTCGGACAGGGATTGCAGGACCTGCGGAAACCCCTGCCGACCCCAGCGCGGTTCCGGCGGAAAATAGGTGCCGCCCCAGAACGGCGCACCGTCGGGCGTCAAAAACATGGTCAGCGGCCACCCGCCTTGTTGTCCCATGAGCTGCAAGGCGGTCTGATAGACCGAATCCACATCCGGGCGCTCTTCCCGATCCACCTTGATATTGACGAACAGTTTGTTCATCAAATCGGCTATGGGGGCCGATTCGAAACTTTCGTGGGCCATCACATGGCACCAGTGACAGGCCGCATATCCGATGGATAGCAGTACCGGCTTGTTATTCTGCCGGGCCATCTGGAGCGCCGCTTCTCCCCAGGGTTGCCAATGCACCGGATTATCCTTGTGCTGCAAAAGGTAGGGGCTGGTTTCACGGGCCAGAAGATTTTTGGTCATGTTGTCCACGTATTTATGAAAGAAAAGGAGCGTGCTAAGGTGGGATCACCCGGTATGGATTGACTATGATTTGGGTCCTTCTTGCCGCAGATACAAGGATGAAAAGGGATTTCCCATGAAGGTCACGATCAATATCGATTGCACGCCGGAGGAGGCCCGAACCTTTTTCGGTCAGCCCGATCTCAAGCCCATGCAGGGTCGCCTGTTGACGGAATTGGAAGAGCAGATGAAAAACAATCTGCATGCCATGGACCCCGACGCTTTGTTCAAAACCTGGTTGCCGGCCGGTATCCAGGGTCTGGAACAACTGCAAAAGGCCTTTTGGGCGCAGTTCACGGGCGGAGAAAAATGAACGAATCCTCCTATTATCGCCACCATGTCTTCGTCTGTGGCAACAAACGATCTGATGACCATCCGCGCGGCTGTTGTGCCGACAAGAACAGCATTTCCCTACGCGCCTATCTGAAGATCAAGACCAAGCAGTTGGAATTGGACGACGTGCGCATCAATATGGCGGGCTGTCTGGATCGCTGTGAAAACGGCCCGGTGATGGTCATTTATCCCGAGGCGGTCTGGTACCGTTGCCCTACCAAGGCGGATATGGATGAAATCCTGACCACTCATATTCTGGGCGGTGGCCGGGTGGATCGGCTGATGTTGCGTAACAAGGATTAGGAACCTACTACATATAGGTTCAGGACCCCATGCGAAACGATACCATTTTTGCCCTGGCCAGCGGCGGCGGCGCGGCGGGTGTGGCGGTGTTCCGGCTCTCGGGACCCCAGGCGGGTGAGAGCCTGCGTCGTCTGACCGGGGGGCCGCTTCCCGCCGCGCGGCGGGCGGTGTTGCGGGATCTGCGCGATCCGCTGAGCGGGGAAATGGTGGATCGGGCCTTGGTGCTGTGGTTTCCGGCACCCGGCAGTTTCACCGGCGAGGATGTGGTGGAGCTGCAGGGTCATGGCGGCCGGGCCATGCTGGCTCGTCTGGCCCGCCTGCTGGGCGAGGGTCTGGGGCTGCGTCAGGCCGATCCGGGGGAATTCAGCCGCCGGGCTTTCGAACACGGCAAGATGGACCTGACCGAGCTGGAGGGTCTGGCCGATCTGGTGGCGGCGGAAACCGAGGCACAACGGCAACAGGCCCAGCGACAGATGCAGGGTGCCCTCGGCGACTTGTATGAAAATTGGCGGCAGCGTTTGATGGGTCTGTCGGCGCATTTGGAAGCCACCATTGATTTTTCCGACGAGGATCTGCCAGCGGATTTGTGGGCCGAATTAAAGAAAAATCTGACTGAGCTGCAAAATGACCTATCCCATCATCTGGCTGATGGACATCGGGGTGAACGGTTGCGGGAGGGAGTTTCGTTGGCCATCGTCGGACCACCCAACGCCGGCAAGTCGAGCCTGCTGAATCTTTTAGCTCGACGCGAGGCGGCGATTGTTTCCGCGCAAGCCGGAACCACACGGGATGTGATCGAGGTTCATCTGGATCTCGGCGGTTATCCGGTGATCCTGGCTGACACGGCGGGACTGCGTGCGGCTTGTGATGAGGTCGAGGAGGAAGGCGTGCGGCGCGCCTTGGCGCGGGCGCGGGATGCGGATTTGAAGGTGGCGGTGCTGGATGGGGGGCATTGGCCGACTATTGATCCGCAGACGGCTGCCCTCGTGGATGATGAGTCCATGGTCGTGGTTAACAAGTTGGACCGAGGCCTACCCGAGGCCCCGCTGGTCTGGGGTCGGCATCGAATCTTTGGATTGTCTGTTCATACAGGTGCGGGGGTCGAAGCTTTTCTGTCTGCTTTGACGGCGGCAGTGGCCCAACGTTGCGACGGCGGGGGTGGCACGCCTCCCCTGACCCGGGCTCGTCACCGGCAGGCCCTGGAAACCTGTTTGCAGGCGCTGATGCGGGCCGAACAAGAAAGCGATGGCGAATTGATGGCGGAACATGTACGACAGGCGGCGCGGTCATTGGGCAGCGTGACCGGTCGGGTCGGCGTGGAAGATATGTTGGATCTGGTGTTCCGGGATTTTTGTATCGGCAAGTAGGGTTTGTTTCACGTGAAACAAGACAGATACGATGTGCTGGTGGTCGGCGGAGGCCATGCGGGTTGCGAGGCGGCGGCGGCGGCGGCCCGCATGGGCGCGCGGACGGCCCTGGTCACCCAACGGCTCGACCGGCTGGGGGAGATGTCCTGTAATCCGGCCATCGGCGGTTTGGCCAAGGGCCAGTTGGTGCGCGAGGTGGATGCCCTGGACGGTCTGATGGGCCGGGTCATCGACCGGTCGGGGATTCAGTTTCGCATGCTCAACAAGAGCAAGGGTCCGGCGGTCTGGGGACCCCGGGCGCAGGCCGACCGTAACCTCTATCGACAGGTCATGCGCGAACTGCTCGGTGCGCAGCCGAACCTTGAACTGATTGCCGCCTCGGTGGAAGACTTGCTGCTTGATCGCACAGGTTCTGTTGCGGGCCTGCGACTCGACGATGGGCGAGATATGTTGGCCGCTCAGGTGATCATCACCACCGGCACTTTTCTGCGTGGGATGATTCATGTGGGCGAGGTGATGTTCCCGGCCGGGCGGGTCCGCGACAAGCCATCCATTGGGCTGGCCTTCACCCTCAAACGTCTGGGCTTCCCCATGGGTCGATTGAAGACCGGGACACCGCCGCGTCTGGACGGTCGAACCATCGACTGGTCCGGACTGGAGGTTCAGCCGGGCGATAACCCGCCGGTGCCCTTTTCCACTTTGACCGATGCGATCCGGGTGCCGCAGACGGTGTGCCATATCACCTGGACGGACGCCCGGGGTCACCGGTTGATCCATGATAATCTGCATCGAGCCCCCCTCTATTCCGGTCAAATCGACAGCACAGGCCCGCGCTATTGTCCCTCCATAGAAGACAAGGTGGTGCGCTTTGCCGACAAGTCGCGGCATCAAATTTTTCTCGAACCGGAAGGTTTGGATGATCCCACCATTTACCCCAATGGCATTTCCACCTCTTTGCCCAAGGATGTGCAGCTTGAGCTGTTGAAGACCATTCCCGGGTTGGAACAGGCGCGCATGCTCCAGCCCGGTTATGCCATTGAATATGATTTCATCGACCCCAGAAGCCTCAAGCCCAGTCTGGAAACTTTGCGGGTGCCTGGTCTGTTCCTGGCCGGTCAGATCAATGGCACCACAGGCTATGAGGAGGCGGCGGCGCAAGGGGTTCTGGCCGGGATCAACGGTGCCTTGCGGGCCGCTGGACAGGAACCGTTGATGCTTGATCGGGCCGATGCCTATATGGGTGTGATGGTCGATGATCTGGTGACCCTGGGCACCGCGGAACCCTATCGTATGTTTACCTCGCGCGCCGAATACCGGCTGCGCCTGCGGGCCGATAATGCGGACCAGCGTTTGACACCGTTGGGAGAGCGGGTGGGCTGCATAGGCTTGGAGCGACGTCGGCTATTCGCCCATCAACAACAATTGTTGGATCGCGGCCGCGCGCAACTCGGGTCCTGCATCGCCAGCCCCAGCGAGTTGCGCCAACGGGGGTTGCAGATTAATCAGGATGGGGTCCGCCGGTCGGCCTACGATCTGTTAGCCTATCCAGACATGAATATGGCCCGCCTGCAAATGGTTTGGCCTGAACTGGCGGAACTCTCTCCGGCGGTGGCCCGGCAATTGGAAATCGAGGCGCTTTATGCTGCGTACCTGGATCGACAGGACGCCGATATCAAAGCTTTTCGACGGGACGAGGCCCTGCTGCTCCCTGAGGACCTGGATTACAGTCGCCTACCGTCCCTGTCCAATGAGGTGCGTCTTAAACTGCAACAGGCCCGCCCGGCGACCCTGGGCGCGGCCTCACGAATTTCCGGCGTCACACCGGCTGCCTTGACGGCGCTGCTCGGCCATGTCAAAAGGCGCACTGCCACCCGTTGACATGGACAGGGGACCCATTGCATGCCTGAGATCCCCTCCCCCCTCAGTCCCCAGGACTTCCAGGACCTGACCGATGTTTCACGTGAAACACGGGCCGCCCTTGAGACCTATTTGGCCCTGCTGATCAAGTGGCAGGAGCGGATCAATCTGGTGTCCCGGGCCACCCTGAACGATCCCTGGCGGCGGCACTTTCTCGACTCGGCACAATTGGCACCCTATCTTCCCGATGGGGAACGGACACTGGTGGACCTGGGGTCCGGAGCCGGATTTCCGGGTTTGGTATTGGCGATCCTGACCGGGCGCCCGTTTCATCTGGTGGAAAGCGATCAGCGCAAAGGCATATTTATGCGTGAGGTGGCCCGGGCCACCGGTGCACCGGTGACGGTTCATACGGCGCGGATTGAATCCCTTCCCGCGCTTCAGGCCGATGTGATTACCTCCCGTGCCCTGGCTCCGTTGCCGCAACTCATCGAGTTATCCCGACCGCACCTGAAAAAAGGGGGTTTTTTACTCTTTTTGAAAGGGAAAAACGTCGAGTTTGAATTGACGGAGTCGCGGAAAAAGTGGAAACTCGCTCTCGACATTATTAAAAGCCGTTCGGATCCGGCGGGTCGGGTCCTCCTGCTGCGGGAGATTTTAGAGCAAAATGGGCGAAAAATTGACACAGGACGGGTTGAAGCGGCCACGGATTCTGGCCATAGCCAACCAAAAGGGCGGCGTGGGCAAGACCACGACAGCCATTAATCTGGCCACGGCGCTGGCGGCGATCCATAAAAAAGTGTTGATCATTGATCTGGACCCGCAGGGCAACGCCAGCACCGGGCTCGGCATCGACCGGTCGGCCCGGGAGGTGAATTCCTATCACCTGTTGCTCGGCGAGGTCGGTTTGTCCGAGGTGGTCCTGGAAACCCGTATTCCGGGGCTGCATTTGGTCCCCGCCGGGGTCGATCTGGCGGCGGCGGAACTGGAGCTGGTGTCCATGGCGCGGCGGGAATATCGCCTGCGCGGGGCGTTGGAAAAGCAACGCATCGGCTTCGACTACATCCTCATCGACTGTCCGCCGGCGCTCGGCCTGTTGACGGTCAATGCCCTGGTGGCGGCGCAATCGGTGCTGGTGCCGCTGCAATGCGAGTTTTTTGCCCTGGAAGGGGTCAGCCATCTGGTCAAGACCATCGAGAGGGTCCGCCAAAGCTTCAATTCGACCCTGGACCTACAAGGTATTGTGTTAACGATGTTCGATAAACGCAATAACTTGTCTGACATGGTGGCGGCGGATGTGCGTGGCTATTTCGGTGACATCGTCTACAAGACAGTCATTCCGCGCAATGTGCGGATTTCCGAGGCACCGTCGCACGGCAAGCCGGTCATTCTTTACGACACCCGCTGCGCCGGATCGAAGGCCTATCTCAATCTGGCAGGCGAGGTCCTGCGCCGCGAACGGAGGGTCGCCGCGTAATGGCAAAAAAAACCACCAACCTGGGGCGCGGCCTCTCGGCACTGCTGGGCGACGGACCGGAAACCTATGACCGGACCCTGAATCAGGCGTCAAACGACGGGACTTCGTCCCGCTTGGCCAAGATCGTGCCCATCGAGCATCTGAAACCGAGCCGGTTCCAGCCCCGCCATCGTATCGAGGAAGAGGGCATTCAGGATCTGGTGCGCTCCATCAAAAGCAAGGGCGTTTTGTCGCCGCTCTTGGTGCGACGGGACCCGCAGCAGCCCAATCAGTTCGAGATCATCGCCGGTGAACGCCGTTGGCGGGCCTCGCAACTGGCGCAATTGCACGAGGTTCCAGTGATCATCCGGGAGATGGATGATCAGGAAGCGCTGGAAATCGCCCTGGTGGAGAATCTGCAACGGCAGGATCTATCGCCGCTGGAAGAAGCCGAGGGCTACCGCCGCCTGATGGACGAATTCAGCCACACTCAGGAACAATTGGCTCAGGCGGTCGGCAAAAGCCGCAGCCATGTGGCCAACATGATGCGCCTGCTCGGCCTGCCCGATCCGGTCAAGGCGATGGTCGAGGACGGCAGCCTGACCTCCGGCCATGCGCGGGCGCTGCTCAACGCGGATGATCCGGTATCGCTGGCCCGCAAGGTGTCGAGCAAGGGTCTCAACGTGCGGCAGACCGAACGATTGGTGAAAAAAGGTCGCAAGGTTTCCGATGGTCCGAGCCGCAAACCGCGTCTGCTGGACAAGGATGCGGATACCCTGTCCCTCGAACGGGATCTATCCAATCTCTTGGGTTTGCAGGTGGATATCAAATTCGGCGGGCGCGGGGGCAGCCTCACCTTGCATTACGGCACCCTGGAACAGCTGGACGACATCCTGCACCGGCTGACTCACGGCGGCCCCGGCGAGGCGGCGCAACTGGCCTAGCCGCGACCGGCCTGGGCAATGCGCATGAGGGTGCGACGGCAAATGGTTTCCGCCGGAAAGCCGGTGGTTTTGCAGTCCGCCTCGGCCGCCACCAGCAACTCGAAGGCCCGCGCCAGCCGATCCGGTGACCAGCGGTTCAGTTGGCTCTTAAAGGCGTCGGCAATCTTGAAGATCACCGGCGGACGCAGGCGATTCATCGCCTGCTCCACCGGCAGTCCTCGCGCCACGTGTCCAGCCGCCAGATGCAGCCTCTGAAAATGCCGGTTGACCAATCGCAGCAGACCGACAGGCGTGCCGCCATCCACCAAGACCCGCTCCAGGGCCTGATCCAGCCCCGCCTGATCCCCGTTGCCCAACGCGATGAGCAGGGCATCCAGGGAGGTGGCCCCGTTGTCGCCGATGCAGGCCATTGCATCTTCCAATCGAACCTGGGTCTCATGGCCCATGTATAGAGCCAGCTTGGCAATTTCCGAGCGGGTAATCTGCCGGTCCGATCCCAAATGGGTCGCCAGATAGGCCTGGGCGTTGGAAGTGGCGTTCAACCCATGTTCGGCCAGGGATTCACGGATCACCTGGTTGAGCGATCGACCGTCGTCGGCGTAGCAGGCCAGGGCCGCCGCGTTGTCCTGGCTTTCGAACAATTTGCGCAAACTGGATCCGGCGGCCAATTCGCCACCTTCGATGATCAGCAAGGCATCGCCGAGTGTCTGCTTTAGAAAAGTTTCGCAAATTTTCTTGTGACCATCCGCCGCGCCGCGCAGGCGAATGACCCGCCTTCCGCCGGTAAGCGACAGGGCGGCAGCCTCATCGTTCAGGCGGGCTGGATCATTTTTGAGGTCGGCGGCGGATAATTCGACCACCCGAAAGGGGTCTCGAGCATCGGGAACCACACCCTTGACCAGACTCAGCGACCGTTCCCGCACCAGTCCTTCGTCGGGTCCATAAAGCAGGATGGCGCGGATTTGCGTCGGCGGCGCATTGAGAAACCCTTTGACTGCGGCGCCGGAAATTTTCATGCCGGGAGTCTCCGATTAACTCTGTGGCGTCCGGGATGATGCACGGTTATCCCGCTGCTGAATGAAAAAAACCGCAAGCTGGGTGGTGATTTCATCGGCCATCAATCGCGCCGCCTCGCTGCGTGCCTTGCGATCGGCAATTTCCGTGGCAAAATCCGATGAGATCACATTGTAACTGCTGGTGACAGTCAGTGATCCTGATTTGATGATCTGATGCGTGGCCTTGCGGTACAAAGTGTAATGGGCTTGCAGGTGAAGATTGGCCCTGGTGACATCCTGCTTCTCGTTGTACCCCAAATAGTTGGTTGAATCCTCAAGTTTGATGCGCAAACTATAAAGAGGTCGACTCGGACGTCCCTTGGGATTGATGCGATCGAACAGGTAATTCTGCAATTGCTGGCCGATCCGATCCTCAATGCGATCCACATGGATTTGCGACAGTTCAGCCGGAGAGTCGCCCGCACGGAAGTCCCCATACAGCGGCCGAAAGCCGCAACCGGCCAGGGCCAACAGCACAATCCCAAGCGCCAGATGTCTAGATAACCACATTGATGATCCTGTTGGGCACGACGATGATTTTGCGCGGTGGTTTGCCGTCCATGGCTCGAATCACATTTTCCAGCGCCAACGCCTGTTGTTTGGCCAGATCCTGATCACAATCCCGGGGCAGATCCAGCTGGCCGCGCACCTTGCCGTTGACCTGCACCGCGACACTGAGCATGTCCTCGATAATCAGCGCCGGCTCAAAATCAGGCCATGGGGTTTCCGCCAACAATTGGTCGTGACCGAGAATTTGCCAGAGTTCCTCTCCAAGATGGGGCATCATGGGGCCACTCAGGCGAACCACCGTTTCCAGTCCCTGCCGCAGGGCCCAGGCCTCATCCGGCTGCGCCGGATTCAAGTCGGCCAACAGATTGGTCAGCTCACGGATGCGGGCCACAGCCTTGTTGAAATGGAATTTTTCCAGATCATCGGTGACGGCGGCAATGGTTTTATGCAAAGTGCGGTACAGGGCCATCGCCTTGTCGCCCAGGCTCGGCTGAGGCGCGTCGGGGCTCGGCAACGACGGTTCGGAGTCCTCCACCAAACGCCACAAACGGTTGACGAAGCGCCAGGCTCCCTCGACCCCGGAGTCGGTCCAATCCAGATCCCGTTCCGGCGGGCTGTCGGAAAGCATGAACAGGCGCGCCGTATCGGCCCCATAGGTCTCGATGATGCGCTCCGGATCAACCACGTTGCGCTTGGATTTGGACATTTTTTCGGAGCGTCCCTGGATGACCGGTCGATGCCCCTCGATGGTCACGAGTTGTCCGTCCAATTCGGTCACCTCGCTGGGAAACAGCCACTTTCCGGCAGCATCGCGGAAGGTCTCGTGACAGATCATGCCCTGAGTCAGCAGCCCGGCAAAGGGTTCCTGGACCGACAGGTAGCCGCATTTGTTCAGGGCGCGGGTGAAAAAGCGCGAATAAAGCAGGTGCAGGACCGCATGTTCGATGCCGCCGATATATTGATCCACCGGCAGCCAGTAGTCGACGGTCTCCCGGTCGAAGCCGGTCGTTTGGTTTTTCGAATCGCAATAGCGGGCGAAATACCACGATGATTCCATGAAGGTATCGAAGGTATCGGTTTCTCGGCGGGCCGGTTTGCCGCAGCTCGGGCAGGGCACGTTTTTCCAGCTCGGGTGATGCTCCAGCGGGTTGCCCGGAATATCGAAGGTCACATCTTCAGGCAATCGAACCGGCAATTCGGTTTCGGGCACCGGCACGATGCCGCAATGGTCGCAATGAATGACCGGAATGGGGCAGCCCCAGTAGCGTTGCCGGGAAACGCCCCAATCGCGCAACCGGTAATTCACCGTGCGGGTGCCGCGATCTCGGGATTCGAACCAGGTCATGGCCGCATCCTTGGCCGTCGACACATCCATGCCGTTGAGGAATTCGGAATTGATCAATCGACCATCGTCGGTAAAGGCTTCCGTTTCAATTTGGAAGGACGCCGGGTCCTGATCGGCCGGGCAGACCACGGGGGTGACTTCAAGATCGTACTTGCGGGCAAAGTCCAGATCCCGCTGATCATGGGCCGGACAGCCGAAAATGGCCCCGGTGCCATAGTCCATAAGCACGAAATTGGCCACGTAAACGGGCAGGGTCTTGCCCTCGATGAACGGGTGTTTGGCCCGAATGCCCGTATTGAAGCCTTTTTTCTCCGCCGTTTCGATGGCCGCCTCGCTGGTCCCCAGGCGGTCGCAATCGACGATGAAATCCCGCAACGCGGCATTGGTTTCCGCCAATTCCGCGGTCAAGGGGTGATGGGCCGAAAGGGCACAGAACGAGGCCCCGAACAGGGTGTCGGGGCGGGTGGTGAAGACCTCCAGACGATCCGGGCGATCCTGCAAATCGAAAAACATGCGCAGGCCCTCGGAGCGGCCAATCCAGTTTTCCTGCATCAGTCGAACCTTGTCCGGCCAGCGATCGAGCGAATCGAGGCCATCTAACAATTCCTGCGCGAAATCAGTAATCTTGAAAAACCATTGCGAAAGTTTGCGGCGTTCCACCAGTTCCCCGGAGCGCCAGCCGCGACCGTCGATGACCTGCTCGTTGGCCAACACCGTATGTTCCACCGGGTCCCAGTTAACCCAGGATTCCTTCCGATAGGCCAGCCCGGCCTTGAGGAAATCCAGAAACATCTTCTGCTCGTGGCGGTAATAATCGGCGGAGCAGGTGGCCAGTTCCCGGTCCCAGTCATAGGACAGCCCCATGGTCTTGAGCTGCGCCCGCATGGCGGCGATGTTCTCGTAAGTCCATTTGGCCGGATGCACCCCGGCCTGCATGGCGGCGTTTTCCGCCGGAAGCCCGAAAGCATCCCAGCCCATGGGGTGCAGCACGTTGAAGCCACGGGCTTTCTTGTAGCGGGCGACGAGATCGCCCAGGGTATAATTGCGCACATGCCCCATGTGAATGCGGCCCGAGGGATAGGGAAACATTTCTAGGACGTAGTATTTTTTCCGGGACTGGTCGGCGGTGACCCGGAAGGTGCCCCGGTCTTCCCAAAGGCGTTGCCACTTGGCTTCGGTGGTCTTGAAATTATAGCGGGACATGGAAGTCTTTCAGGGCAATTTGATCCGGGTCAGGGATGTTACTGGGTGGCGGCGCGGCGCATTTGACGGGCGCGCAACAGAATGGCGTTTTCCAGATCGGTGGTGGTCTTGTCCGGCAGGGCGGCGTCGCGCCAATCGGGGCCGACGCGCACCTGACGAAAGGCGGAGACCCGCACCCCATCGGCCCGCAACGCCCGACTGAGGATATAGACCTGCATCTTGAAACGCTCGTTCGGCGTTTCCTGGGGGGAATACCAGTCCGTCAGAATCACACCGCCGAACGGATCGGCCGAGGTGATGGGCATGAAGGTCAAGGTATCCAGGGTGGCCCGCCACAAATAACCATTGACGCCGATACCGCCGCCCTGTTGATCCTCGGGCAGCTTCTTGTCGCCAAAGATCGACAGGCCGCCTTCGCCGAATACGGAACCCGGTTTCGCCTGCCCCTGTTGACGCTCTTTGTACTTTTCATAGGACACGCCCTCACCGGGTGTAACATTTTCGCAGGCGGAGAGAAACAGTCCCGCCAGCACTCCGCAAAGAACGAATCGGATGGATCGGTCGAATATATGCACCTTGAATCTCCCTCGTGCCCTCCCGAACGGGACGGTTGAAAGATATATACGTCAGACGCGCTGGGAAATGAAGGCGGTTTTGACGGTTGTCCAGGATATGAATCGCCGAAAATCGGCCTTCCCAGGGGTGCTGGGCAGGGAAACTGTTGCGCGGAAAACACACTGCGCGAAATTTGACACAACATACGGGGATGGTTCTTGACCCTGAGCCTGCGAAATGGCTCTATTCAGGAGTGTTGAATGATCAATCGACCGGGCGCTGCTCGGAATTGCATCGAGAAATGAGAGAGGAATTGAAATGAAAAAGGTTCTCTTTGCCACGACCGCCCTGGTCACTGCTGGCATGATCAGCGCTCACGCGCAAGCCGCCGACCCGATCAAGGTTGGTGTTTCCGGTTTCCTGAATGAGTCCATCGGTTATGCCGATCAGGACAACTTCAATGGTGGCACCAAGTCCACCGATTACAAGGAATTCGATGTCAAGTCCGACGCCGAAGTGCACTTCAAGGGTTCCACCAAACTGGACAACGGCATCACCGTTTCCGTGCGCATTGAGCTGGAAGCCGACGATGGCGGCAGCGGGTCCGATGAATTCGCGCTGTCCCTGTCTTCCGAGACCTTCGGTACGGTGATCCTGGGCGAAGAAGATACCGCCCTCGACATGATCGTCATCAAGTCGCCGCACGTGGGCTATGGCCCGGGTGGTCTGGAGGCGGTTGACGACTGGATCGCCCGCCCGGTTATTGGTACGGCAGGCTTTGCTGGGACGGCAAATACAGCCGCTGGTGTTGGTACGCGGTCTGACAACTTTGCTAGTGATGGCATGGTCGACGAAGGTGAAGGCGATGGCATCACCTATCTGTCCCCGTCCTTCGCGGGCTTCACCGTCGGCGCTTCCTACCTGCCGGACATGGGGGGCAAGACCGACACCCAAGTGACCAACACCACCAATGGCGTCTGGGGCGTGGGTACCATGTACAGCGGCGACTTCGACGGCGTCGGTGTCAAGGCTCAGTTGGGTTACGGCAATGCCGGTAACCTGGGCAACCTGCTGCAGACTGGTGCTTCGGTCAGCATGGCTGGCTTTACGGTCTCCGGCGGCTGGCATCACATCAGTGCTTCCCAGCAGGGCAACGGCAACACCACCCCAGGTGATCAGACCGATATGTCCGGTTATGAAGTGGGTGTGGCCTATGCGACTGGCCCGTACGCGGTATCTCTTGCGTATGGTCATTCCGAGGCCGACAATCCGGCTAAGAACACGAGCACGGGTGCGACGACTGGTCTTGGTGGAACCAAGGACACCGGTGATGTCTGGGCTCTTGGCGGTACGTATGCCATGGGTGCTGGCGTGACCCTGCAGGGTACCATCATGAACGTCGAATGGGACGGCGGAAACAACGCTGTGACCAGCGACAACAACAGCGGCTGGGCCGCGGTTGCGGGCGTGAACGTTTCCTTCTAATCCGGGAACTTCAGTCAGAATTGGGAAAGGGCGGCTTCGGCCGCCCTTTCTGCTTTGTAGGGGTCATGGTTGACCGTCTGACCCCGATCAAATACGTACCTTAGTCGGAGTTGCAGAGAGAGCACACTGTCAGGTTTTTAACACAGTCCATTTGGATGATTCTTGACCCAGATCATGTGAAGCGCCTAGTAATGAATATGCAATGGTCAATGGATCGGTCAACACAATCTGTTGCTCAATAAATAGGCAAGGAACGAAAAAATGAAAAAAGTACTCTATACCACAACGGCGCTGGTCGCCGCAGGCATGATCAGCGCGCATGCGCAGGCAGCCGATCCGATCAAGATCGGCGTATCCGGTTTCCTGGACGAACATATCGGCTATGCCGATCAGGACAATTTCGGCGGCGGCACCAAGGCCACCGATTACAAGGAAGTCGACGTCAAGTCCGATGTCGAGGTTCATTTCACCGGCTCCACCAAGCTGGACAACGGCATCACCGTGTCGGTGAAGATCGAGCTGGAAGCGGACGACACGGCCGCTGGCTCCGATCTGTTCGCCCTGTCCCTGTCCTCCGAAACCTTCGGCACCGTGATCCTGGGCGAGGAAGTGACCGCCCTGGACATGATCAGCATTGCTGCCCCGCACAAGGGCTACGCCCTGGTGGATGCGGACGACTGGATCGTCATGCCGACCGGCTTCACCGCGGGCGGGCGCTCCGATGATTTCGCCAGTGACGGTCAGGTGGACGACGGCGAGGGTGATGGCATTACCTATCTGTCCCCGACCTTCGCGGGCTTCACCGTCGGCGCGTCCTATCTGCCGGACATGGCGACCAAGACCGACACCCAGCCAGCCAACACCAGCAACGGCGTCTGGGGTGCCGGTGTCGCTTATGGGGCCGACTTCGACGGTGTCGCCGTCAAGGCGCAACTGGGCTACGGCAACGCCGGTAACCTGGGCAACCTGTTGCAGTCCGGTGCCTCGGTCAGCATGGCCGGTTTCACCGTCTCCGGCGGCTGGCACAAGATCAGTGCCTCCCAGCAGAGCAACGGCAACACCACCCCCAACGACGCAACCGACGCTTCCGGTTACGAAGTGGGCGTGGCCTACGAGACCGGCCCCTATGCCGTGTCCCTGTCCTATGCCCATTCCGAAGGCGACAAAACCAACAACACCAAGGACGAAGGTACCGTCTGGGGTGTGGGTGGTCAGTATGCCATGGGCCCGGGCGTGACCCTGGAAGGCACCATCCTGAATGTCGATTGGGACGGTGGCAACAACGCCACCACCGCCGACAACAACAGTGGCTGGGCTGCCATTGCGGGTGTCAGAGTCGCCTTCTGATCCAAGGAAGCTCGACTGAATTGAGGAAAGGGCGGCTTCGGTCGCCCTTTCTTTTTGTTTTTAAGCTTGGAACAGATCGATTCCCGCCACCCCAGAGGCCGGTCCGGGGAGCAGGCGGCAAATCGTCTCCCGCTGGATACCGCCCAGGGCATAGACATCGCCGGAAAATCCTCTGGCCCACTGGGCGAATCGCAGCGACCCGAGAGTTTGTCCGCCCGGATGACTGCGAGTGGCGAAAACCGGCGAGAGGAGCACCGCAGCAACCCCGGCCTTTTCCGCCCGTTGTAAGGCCAAGGGGGAATGGGCGGCGGCGGTAAGAATCCAGTGGGGCGGGCTCCAAAGTTTCCACCAAGCCCGACCGGCACTTAAGGCCGATTCGGAAAGATGCAGCCCGTCGGCTCCGACCTGCCAGGCCAGGCGGGCCTCATTGGCAATCAGCACTTTATGACCCTGGGCCTGACAAAGCGGCGTGACCCGCTGGGCGAGCTGACGCAGAAAAACCGCGTCCGGATGGCGCAGAATAATCAGGCAGGGCATCGGCAACCGTTGCAACAGCACCGTGGGATCGGGCAGGCGATGACAATCAGTCAACAGAATCAGCGGCGAAAGCCCACCTGTGCCGCGTTGATTGAGGCGGCGGGCCAGGTCTGTTAGGGTCGGCACCATGTCAATCCTATGGTGATGGGGAAACCATGATCGCGCAGACCGATGTGGCGGGCAACCTCCAAGCCATCCGCCAACAAATCGCCCAGGCCCAGGCCGAGGCCCGGCGACCCGCCGGGGCGGTGGATCTGGTGGCCGTCAGCAAGACCCATCCGCCGTCGGTGATTCGGGCCGCCCTGGAGGCGGGACAGCGGATTTTCGGTGAAAACCGAATCCAAGAGGCGGCGGAGAAATGGCCGCAACTGCGCGAGGATTACACGGATGTGCGGCTGCATCTGATCGGCCCCCTGCAAACCAACAAGACCGCCCAGGCGGTCGCGTTGTTTGATGTCATCGAGACCCTGGACCGGCCCAAACTGGCCCGCTATCTGGCCCGCGCCCTGTCCGAATCGGGGCGCGCGGTGAACTTCTATGTGCAGGTCAATACCGGCGAGGAAGCGCAGAAAGCCGGGGTGCAGCCCGACGCGGCGGACGCCTTCATCCGGTCCTGCCGAGAAGAGTATCAATTGCCGGTGCGCGGCCTGATGTGCATTCCGCCCCAGGACGAGGAACCGGCATTGCATTTCGCCCTGTTGGCGCAAATCGCCGAACGCAACGGCCTGGAGAAGCTGAGCATGGGCATGAGCGGCGATTTTCCCATTGCCATCCGATTCGGGGCAACCTCGGTGCGAATCGGCACGGCGATATTTGGCGGTCGCCCGCCGCTTACGCCGTGACCTCCAGACAATCGCCCGGCGCGCAGATTTTCAGCAGCGCGAGCAGGTCCTCCAGGGCCAGGGCGACGCAGCCTTCGGTCGGGGCGTAGTCGGGCCGCGCCACATGCAGGAAGATGGCACTGCCCGCGCCCTGCCGGACCGGGGCGTCATTGTAACCGAGCACCACGATCACGTCATATAAAGGGTCCTCGCGCCACAAGACTTCATGCCGCCAGGGATGGGGCAGGGTGACCAGCCGGTTATAGGCCGGATCATCCGGATCGTCGCTCCAGCCGTCCTCCGGGGTCAGTGCCCGACCGGAAAGACGGGTATTGGGTTCGCCCAGGCGGTCAGATCGGTAAAAAAAACGGCGCAAAGGGAAACTGCCAATGGGGGTAACTCCATCGCCCTCCCGTTTATCGACAGCGAGGCCATTGCGACCGAGGGCGCAGCGGACCCGTTGCGTTTCCCAGGAGACAAAACCTTGGCCATCCACATGAATGATCATGATATTACCGGGCGATGCCGTCCGCCGTTTGATACTTGTTCAAACCTTCCATCATGGACTGGGCGAACCAGCCGTCGGCCAACTGTTGCTGCTGCTGTTGCTGTTGTTCCCAGGGATTCTGGGCCGCCAGGGCCTGCAGCCGGTCTTCGAGGGCAGAGGAAACGGGGGCCGGGGCCAATTCCGGTCCGCTGGTCGAGGCGGCGGCCGATTCAGCGGGCCGGACCGGCGGCACGGCGGCCAGGGCCAGGGCCTCTTGCGGCGGCTGGCTGCGCATGGCCTGGACGAACAATTGGGTGCCGAGACCGGCCTCGTTGCGGGGGGCGGGCGTGGTGGGATGCACCGGCAGGCCGCGCACCGGCGAGACGGGGCTGGCTTCGGCCAGTGCCAGCGGGGCACCGCGTTGTTTCTGTTGCAGGGCCGCCACCTCTTGACGGAAGGCCATTTCCTGTCGCGCCCAATCTGAAACCCCCGCATAGCTGCTGCTGGCGACCATTTGTGCGTTCGCGGTTTCGGTGGCGGCCAGCTGCGGAGCATTTTCATCCCCCTCCGGAGGGACTTCGTCCGGATCGGTGAACAGGGCATAGGCATGTTCGCCCATGTCCTTGCCGGTCTGATTTTCCACCAACACATCAATCAGCGACACCACCAGACCAATTGGACCACCAAACAGGGTGCCGCCCGCCACCCGCGGGGCCGGAGCGATCTCGTCGTCGGTCATTTGGCGGTAGAGGGTGCCGACAATAGGAATATGTTGCAGCGGATTGATCGCATCCACAAAGTCGCCGAAGGTCAATCCATCGTCGCCGAACATCGCCGCTTCGGTACCCCCGGGACCGGGCAGGGACGCCTCAAGGGGTTGCACATGGGCGGGGGATTGTTCGGCGGCGGAAAGTGGGGTCATGGGTCGATCCTCTTGCTGTCTGCCAAATCCAATGCAGACCGCATGCCAGGATGCAACACTTTGATATCAATAAATTTATTGTTCGATTGAATAAAAAGGGGCGGCTTTTGCCGGGAACATTTTGCCGCCCTGAGGGCTTAAAACAGATGACCGCCCTTATCGGCCTTGGTCGCCAGATAGGTCTGGTTATGCGGATTGGAGGGAAATCTGTGTGGGACACGCTCCACCACATCCACCCGGCAGCGGGACAGGGCCTCGACCTTGAACGGATTGTTGGTCAGCAGACGAACCTTGGAAAATCCCAGTTGCCGCAGCATCTCCGCCGCCGGCAGATAAATCCGCTCGTCGGCATCGAAGCCGAGCAGCTCGTTGGCATCCATGGTATCCACGCCCTGATCCTGCAAGGCATAGGCGCGCAGTTTGTTGACTAGGCCGATGCCCCGGCCTTCCTGGGCCAGATAGAGCAAAACCCCACTGCCCACCTGGGCGATTTCCTGAATGGCCCCGCGCAACTGGTCGCCACAGTCGCAGCGCAGGGAACCCAGAAGGTCGCCGGTGAAACATTCCGAATGCAGACGGGTCAGCACCGGCTGCGTCCCGTCCGGTTGGCCGATGATGATGGCCAGATGTTCAATCCCGCCATCCACCGGTCGGAAAGCGACGATTCGCGTGGATTCCGCATCGGCCAGGGGAACCTGGGCCTCGCTGACCCGGCGCAGGGTGCGGGCGCTGGTCGCTTCGTACTGAAAGACATCTCCGCCATCGAGCAGCAACATCTGATGCCGGGCGGTCCATCGCCCCAGGTCGTCGTGGGCCTCGGGATTGTGAATCTCGGCGGTGACCGCCGCAGGCAGCAGTCGGGCGATTTTGGTCAGACCGACGGCAGCACTTTCACAACTGTACAGAGGCACCAGCGAGAGGCGCGGCGGTGTCGGCAACAGGGCCGCCAATTCAGCCGTCGAACAGGCCAGGGGATCGGCCAGGGCGGCGGCCATGGGGGCGGTCAGCGGGTCCTGGGGATCGAGAGTCAGCACCTTGGCCTGTTCCGAATCGTCCCCCCGCAGCGGTCCGTCGAGCAGGCCGAGAACGGCGGCCCGCCGCTGGGTCAGGCTGAGCAGCGGACGGCTTTGCGTCAAACGGCGCAACGACTCCAGAACCTCCGGGGTGGCGGCCTCGGCGGCGCAGGTCAGCAGGGTCCGCCCGTCGCCGCCGCCGATGGCGACCAGCCGCCCCCGCCGCAATTCCGAGACGGCGCGTTCGACGCTCAACAGGGAAACGGACTGACGGGAGGTCGGAACGGAATGGCTCGATCGATGGGGCATGGGGCTGCTTGCGGGACTCTGGTCGATATCATATAAATTCTGGGTCCCGCCTGGGCGGGGAACGCCACATTAGCCTTCTCGGGCGGGTGGCGGAAGTGTTACCGTTATCGACCCCGTGCAACAACCCCAGAACGTCATGACCCCAGGCAAAAAAATTCTGCTCGTCGACGATGATCGTACCCTGTGCGACATGCTGATCGAGCAATTGAAGCTGCATCAGGAGTTCGAGACCGAAGTGGTCGAGAGCGGCAAGGCGGCGCTGGCCACCGCGACCGGCGATCATTTCGACATGATCCTGCTCGATGTGGGGCTGCCGGACATGGATGGCCGCGAAGTCTGCAAGTTGATGCGCAAAAACGGCGTCAAATCGCCGATCATCATGCTGACCGGGGCCAATTCGGATTCCGATACCATTCTCGGCCTGGACGCCGGGGCCAATGATTACGTGACCAAGCCGTTCCGCATGGGGGTGCTGCTGGCCCGCATTCGCGCCCATCTGCGCCAGCATGAACAGAGCGAGGACGCCGTTTTCACCATCGGCCCCTACACCTTCCAACCGGCGGCCAAGCAGTTGCTGGACAATGCCACCAACAAAAAGATCCGGCTGACCGACAAGGAAACCTCGATCCTCAAATATCTGTACCGGGCAGGGGACAAGGTCATCGGTCGCGATGTGCTGCTGGGCGAGGTCTGGGGCTACAACGCCGGGGTCACCACCCATACCCTGGAAACCCATGTCTACCGCCTGCGCCAGAAGATTGAGCCCGATCCATCCAATGCCCGCCTGCTGGTCACCGAACCGGGTGGCTACAAGCTGGTGCCCTGAAACGCCGAAAAAGGAAATAAGAATGCAATTCCGTGTCCTGAAGACAGTTGCCGTCGTTGTTGCCGTCTTGGGCTTCGGCGTCGGAGCGGCCCAGGCCGCCGAAACCAGCGCCTGCAAAGGCTTGTCCAATGCAGATTGCGCGGCCAAGGAGTCCTGTACCTGGGTCGAAAGCTACACCACCCAAAAGGGCAACAAGGTCAGCGCCCATTGCCGGGCCAAGGGGTCCAAGGGTCAGGGCATGTCGAAGGGTCTGAGCGGCGACGACAAGAAGGAAAAGAAAAACAAGGCAGAGAAAGACAAGAATTAGGCACCCTTGCAGCAATATGGGGGATCAGTCGTCCCCCATGCGCAGGGCGGCGATAAAGGCCGACTGCGGGATTTCAACCTTGCCGAACTGCCGCATCTTCTTTTTGCCCGCCTTCTGCTTTTCCAACAGCTTGCGTTTGCGGGTGATGTCGCCGCCGTAGCATTTGGCGGTCACATCCTTGCGCATGGCGGAAATGGTCTCGCGGGCCACCACCTTGCCGCCAATGGCCGCCTGAATGGGAATCTTGAACAACTGACGCGGGATCAGATCTTTCAGCCGTTCGCAGACATTCCGCCCGCGAAATTCCGCCTGACCGCGATGGCAGATGAAGGCCAGGGCATCCACCGGTTCGGCATTGACCAGAATGCCGACCTTGACCAGGTCGCCCTCCGCATAGCCGTCGATTTCATAATCAAAACTGGCGTAGCCCCGTGAAATGGATTTCAGGCGGTCATAAAAGTCGAACACCACCTCGTTGAGCGGCAGCCGATAGACCGCCATGGCCCGCGAACCGGCATAGGTCAACTCGATCTGTTGTCCGCGTCGCTCGGTGCACAGGGACAGCACCGCGCCCAGATATTCGTCCGGCACCAGGATGGTGGCCTTGATCCAAGGTTCGGCGATGGTCGCAATCTGACTCGGATCGGGGTAATCGGCCGGATTGTGCAGGGCGATGCTTTCGCCGTTGCTCATGGTGATTTCGTAGGCGACGCTGGGGGCGGTGGTGATCAGGTCGAGATTGAATTCCCGTTCCAGCCGCTCCTGGACGATTTCCAGATGCAGCAGACCGAGGAAGCCGCAGCGGAATCCAAAGCCCAGGGCGGCGGAGTTCTCCGGTTCATATTCGAAACTGGAATCGTTGAGCCGCAGCTTGGACAGGGAATCGCGCAAATCCTCGAAGTCGGCGGCGTCGGAGGGGAACAGCGAACAAAACACCACCGGCACCGACGGCTTGAAACCGGGCAGCGGGGATTTGGTCGGGTTCTTGTCTTCGGTGATGGTATCGCCGACGTTGGTGTCGGCGACGGTCTTGATGGACGCGGTGATATAGCCCATCTCGCCGGGGCCGAGGCTGTCGCATTTGGTGATTTTCGGCGTGAAGACCCCCACCTGATCAATCTGGTGCAGGGAGCCATTGGACATCATGCGCACCTTCATGCCGCGCTTGAGGGTGCCGTCATAGACCCGCACCATGATCATCACCCCGAGATAGGAATCGTACCAGGAATCCACCAACAGCGCCTTCAGCGGGGCCGTTGCGTCGCCGGTCGGCGCGGGCAGGCGCTTGACCAGGGCTTCCAGCACATCGGGCACGCCGAGGCCGGTCTTGGCCGAAATATGTACCGCCTCGGAGGCATCCAGGCCGATCACGTCTTCGATCTGCTGGCGGACCCGGTCGGGTTCCGAGGCCGGAAGGTCGATCTTGTTGAGCACCGGAATGACTTCGTGGTCGTTGTCCAGCGCCAAATAAACGTTGGCCAGGGTCTGTGCTTCCACGCCCTGGGTGGCATCGACGATCAGCAGCGAGCCTTCGCAGGCGGCGAGGGAGCGGCTGACCTCATAGGCGAAATCCACATGCCCCGGGGTATCCATCAGATTGAGGATGTAGCGTTCGCCGCTGGGGGCGGTGTAGTTCAGGCGCACGGTCTGCGCCTTGATCGTGATGCCCCGTTCGCGCTCGATATCCATGGAATCGAGCACCTGGGCTTTCATCTCCCGGTCCATCAGGCCGCCGCAAAGCTGGATCATGCGATCGGCCAGAGTCGACTTGCCATGGTCGATATGGGCAATGATGGCAAAGTTGCGAATATGCGTAAGATCGGTCATGGGCGGGCTTCTAGCACCGTCCGCGAAAATATGCCATCCCTCCCGTGATCCATTGCGCCAGCGAACCGAATTCCATTGGACATCGCGGCCAGAAACCCTTTAACTCAAAGGGATAAAATAAACGGATAACAGAGACGGTTTCATGTGGGAGGCCAAAAAGTTCATCCTGCCCCGGGCGGGAGGGCGCTGAATGCCTGGATGGGTCCTGAAGACGGCCATTCCCGGCATTATTCTGGGCGCGGGGGTGGTCATTGCCCTATTGACCTGGCAGGGCCAGCGGCAGGCCGAGGAGCGGCAGATTGAGGCCTTTCTCGGGCGCCAGGCGGAAAGCATTCTGGGCGGCATTTCGCAGGTGCTCAATACCCATTTCAAGGATCTGCACCGCATGGGGCGGCGCTGGGCGGCGCAGGGTACCGCGTCCCAGGACCTCTGGGTCGGCGATGCGGCGCACCTGATCCTGGATCAGCCGGGATACTTGGCCATTGCCTGGGTCGACCCACAACCCCGGGTGCGTTGGGTCTATCCACCGGACGGCAACGGGTGGCTCAAGGAAGCGGATCTGTTCGATTCCGTCGTGCGCTCGGAGGCCCTGGAATTGGCCCGACGCACCCGGGGGCTTGCCACCACGGCACCCTTTCGAATCAATGCCGGGACCCTGGGGTTCGAGATCTATGTGCCGGTCATGGGTGATCCGGGGCTCGAAGGATACGTGATGGCGGTGATCGGGGCCGAGGCGTTGCTCAAGGCCATCCTGCCGGTCGACATGGTGCGCGATCTCTGGCTGGAAATTTCGCAGGATAACCTGCCGGTATTCGAATCCTCCCATACCGGGAATACCGCCTTGAGCGATTATACCAGTTCCCACAGCCTGACCATCGGCAGTTCGCTGTGGACGCTGCAACTCCATCCGACGGATCGTTTCGTGCAGAATCTGCGCTCCTCGCTGCCCCTGGCCTCGCTACTGGTCGGATTGATGCTGAGTGGTTTGTTGTCGGCCATGGCCCTGCTCGCCCTGGTGGCGCGGGAACGGTTGATCCGCCTGCATGACCGCGAGGCACAGATCCGCACCCTGGTCGATACGGCCGGCGAGGGCATCGTCACGGTCGATCATCATGCCCGAATCCAGTCGTTCAACGAGGCGGCGCAGCGCATTTTCGGTTATACGGAAGCCGAAGCCCTGGGCATGGACATCGCCCGCCTGATCGTCGGATCGCCGGGGGCCCGCCTGAAAAGCCGTCTGACGGCCCAGCCGCTGAAAAAAACCGCCGGGTTCACCGAGGAAATCGAGGGTCTCGGCAAGGATGGACGTCTGGTCTCGATCCTGGCAACGGTCAGCCCCATGACGTCGGGGCAGGGCTTCAGATCCATCATCACCCTGCATGACATCACCCAACGCAAACAGGTCGAACAGGCCCTGCGACACAGTGAGCAGCGCTTTCGCTCACTGGCTGAAAACGTGCCCGGGGTGATTTATCTGAGCCGCCACGACAGCCGCCACCAAATTCTGTTCATCAACGACCGGGTGGAACAAATCACCGGATATCCCCGCCAGGCCTTCATGGCCGGTGACCTGACCCTGCGCGACCTGGCCCATCCCGAGGATGCCGCCTGGATTCCCGGGGCCGTCCGCGATGCAGCCCGTCTCGGGGAATCCTTCGAGTTGTCCTATCGTTTGAAACGACGCGATGGCGAGTGGCGGTGGATTCAGGAATTCGGCATCGCCCTGGAGTTCGAGGGCGAAGGCACGGTGCTGGAGGGCTATCTGCATGATGTGACCGAACGCCATCAAGTGGAGGTGGACCTGATCAAGGCCAAGGAAGCGGCGGAACTGGCCAACCGGGCCAAGTCGGAATTCCTGGCCAACATGAGCCATGAGCTGCGCACGCCGTTGAATTCCATCATCGGTTTTTCAGAGATCATGGACGCTGGAATTTTCGGCGACCTGGGCAACGAGAAATATGCAGAATATGCCAAGGACATTCACTTTTCCGGTCAACATCTGCTGCAAGTGATCGGCGATATCCTGGATCTGTCGAAAGTCGAGGCCGGTGAATTGAGAATCGAAAGTCGGCCGGTGGATCTGTTGCAGCTGGCCCGGGAATGCCTGCGCATGGTCAGCGACCGGGCGAGCACCCACGCCCTGACCCTGAAATCCGCACTGCCGGCCGGTCTGCCGAGGATTCTCGGCGACGAACTGCGCCTCAAACAGATCCTGCTCAATCTGCTGTCCAATGCGGTCAAGTTCACCCCCGTCGGCGGCGAAGTCAACCTGATGATCCGCATGCGCAAGGACGGCGGCATTCGGGTGGAGGTCGTCGATACGGGGATCGGCATCGCCAAGGAGGACATTCCACGGGTCGTCCGTCCCTTCGAGCAGATTCGCGACAGCGCCATCCATGCCCATGAGGGCACCGGCCTGGGCCTTTATCTGACCAAGACCCTGGCCGAGATGCACGGCGGCACCCTATCCCTCGATAGCGAACTGAACCTGGGCACCCGGGTGACCATTGATTTTCCGGCGGAACGCAGCCTGGTGCGCGAATGATCGGCGGTCAGTGAACCAAATGCGGTTGCAAGTCGTTGTGACGAGCGGCGATAAAAGCCTCTTCTGCCCCGGAGGCCATGCCAATCTGGGTCCCGTCGGCGGAAAAGATGCCGTAGACCATCTCATCCTGCATTTGGACCGGTCGCACATAGGCAATGCTGCCCAGGCCCAGGGCCGCGAGGTCGAAAAGCCCGATTTCGGGGGCTGTCGGGGTCGGATGGTCGATCTGTCGCGTCATGATGTTGTTCTCCTTTTTATTCCGCGTCGATGGTTTTGCGTTTGGCGGCGGTGCGGATGGGAACGGATCGAATCTGGGTTTCCGGTTCGTGACGTTCCAGTTCCACATGCAACAGACCGTTGTCCAGGTTGGCTCCGATCACCTCGATTCCCTCGGCCAGCACGAAGGCGCGCTGGAACTGGCGGGCCGCGATGCCGCGATGCAGGTAGACCCGCTCGCCGTCGTCGTCGCTGTTCTGGCCGCGAATCATCAACTGGTTTTCCTCGATGGTGATGCTCAGATTTTCCATGGAAAAACCGGCTACCGCCAGGGTGATGCGCAGATGAGACTCGTCCACCTGTTCGATGTTGTAGGGGGGATAGCCATCGGCGGAGCTTTTGGCGACCCGGTCAAGCAGCCGCTCGAAATGATCGAAACCGAGCAGCAACGGGCTGTTGAAAGTGGCCATACGCGACATTGAAACCTCCTGGGCGACCTCGAATAAGAGCGAACACCAAATGCGGGTCCCGGGCGGGCACCCGGCGCGGAAACCAAATTCGCGTTCCCACGCCCTGCTTGGAATTTGGGATGGTTGGAGGCGTTCGTCAAGCGGGCTCGGTGATTCCGTAGCGATGGGCGTATTCGATTTCCAGGGTTTCCCGCTTGTCAGCCAGGAAGGCATCGAAGTCGGGACCGCTCCAGGCCCGATAATCGCCCACCGCATAGGCCCGCCCGTTGCGTTCGTAAATCAGCGCGTTAAGCTTGTTGGAAATGAAATTGTTGCGCCGGGCGGTGACCCGGGCCGGGGTGCCCATGACAATGGAATTATCCGGAATCACCGTGTTTTCCTTGACGAAGGCATGTCCGGCGATGACGCAGTTGTCGCCGATGACGCAACCGTCCATGACGGTCGCGCCGATGCCGATCAGACAATGATTGCCGATGCGGCAGCCGTGCAGGGTGGCCCGATGGGCGATGGAGCAATGGGCACCGATCAGGGTCGGCCCACCCCAGGCCACGTGAATCATCACATGATCCTGAATATTACTGCCACGCCCGATCCACACATCATGCAGTTCGGCCCGAATCACCGCATAGGGCCAGATGCTGACATCAGGTTCGGCGGTAATCTTGCCGTACAGGCGGGCCGTGGGGTCCACATAGGCGGGGCGGTCGAGTCGCACGTCGGGTCCGAAGTCAGGCATGGTCGGTGGTCCGGGGTTCGGAAAGCTGGGCAATCAGGTGGGCCAATCCGGCAAAAGCGGGCTCGGGATGGGTCACCACCCAGGTCGGAATGGCCTCAAGGTAGGATTCGAAGCGTCCCTTGGCTTCGAACCGTTGGCGGAACTTGGACAACTGGAATCGACGCACATACCGGGGCACGATGCCGCCCATCACGTAGACACCGCCCTGGGCACCGCCGATCAGGGCGAGATTGCCCGCCACCGTGCCAAGCAGGGCAAACATCATGTCCAGGGCCTCGCGGCACAGCGGGTCGGTGCTGGCCCCCACCTCGGCCGGGGTCATGGGCTCCAGGGGACGACCGCGCAGGCGACACAGGGTTTCATGAAGGGTTACCAGCCCACTGCCGGAAATCAACCGTTCCGCCGAGACATGCCCGTGTTTGCGGCGCAGCAGGGCGATGACCTCGGCCTCCTCGTCGCTCATGGCGGCCAATGTCGCATGGCCCCCCTCGCCGGGCAGGGCCAGGAAACCCCCTGCGTGGGGTGTCAACAAGGCCATGCCGAGCCCGGTACCGGGGCCGATGACGGCCATCGGGCGACCGGCCCGGGCGCGCCCCTCGCCGACGGCAAACAGATCCGCTTCCGAAAGGTGCGGCGCGGCCAGGGCATTGGCGGCGAAATCGTTGACCACCACCAGGCTTTCCAGCCCCAGGGCGCGCCGGGTATCCTCGATGGAAAAGATCCACGGATTGTTGGTAATGGTGACCTGATCCCCATCCACCGGAGCTGCCACGTCGAAGGCTCCCAGACGCGGCGTCTCGCCGGGGGCGACGTCGGCCAGATAGGCCTCCGCCGCCTGCTGTATTCCCGGATAGTCGGCGCAGAGCAGGGTCCGGGGATGATCAATGGACCCCGCCGCGTCGCACAGGGCGAAGCGGATATGGGTGCCGCCGAGATCGGCGATCAGGCCGTGCATGGGGGCCTCAGGCGGCGAGGGTGTGGGGAGCGCTTCGGTACTCTTCCACATCGGCCTCCAGGGAACCCAGCTGACGGTCCAGGTCGGCGCAGTCCGCGCCCAATCGGCGGGCGGCGCTGTCCAGGGCGGCGAAGCTCCGTTGCAGGCTGTCATAGCCCGATTGCACCCGGTCGAGGCGTTCCGAAGGGTCCTCGCGGGCATCGCGCAGATGGGCATAGCAGGCCACCACCATGCCCAGTTCCAGGTGCGAGCGGGGCTTGGTGGTGCCCAATCCGCAATCTTCCAGGCAGGCCCGCCAGTCGGGATCGGTGGACAACAGGGCCAGGGTATCAGGGATCAGGGTCGGAAAGTCGCTGCGGCGGAGCCCTTCGCAAATATCCAGCCAGGCGCGAATGACCCCCATGGAACCCAGGTCGCCGAGCGGCGTCCCGGCTACCAGGGCGGCCCGCAGGCGGGCGTCGAAAGTGTCGTATCCCTCGGTCGGTCGGATCATCATGACCAATACCTCGTTTCCTAAGGTTGCGGTGTCCGTACTTGCGCGGATGTCACTTTGAGGGTAGGACCGGAAGGGTTAAACAAGGGTGAATCGATACCATGCGGTCTGAAGTTCATCCGATTTGCACAGCGAGCATGTGATGGCCCTGGATCTGTCACCGGAATTTCTGTCCCGCAACCGCCCTAGCCTGATTCGGGTTGGATTGTTTTTCGGCGGAGCCCTGCTGCTGGCGGTGATCAGCGGCGAACCCGGCCTGTGGCATGTGTTCGGCTCGCTGTTGCGGCTGGGGGCGCTGTTTTCCGCCTTTGCCGCCTATTTCATGCAAGATCAGGTGCTCCATGCGCCGGGCCTGACCCGCTGGGACGAGGCGGCCTTTTTGCTCGCCCTGGCGTTGCTGTTCGGGTTGCTGGCCGGTCCGGTTCCCGAGATGTCCTGATTATTCGGGCAAATCCACCAGATCGGCCATTTTGCGGTCGAGCCGCCGCACTACCGATTCGGGGATGCGGAACAGCCAGCCATCGGCCCGCCGCACCGCCTCCCGAAGACGTTGCCGTTCGGCGTTCGGCGACGAGTCCGGATGCAAGTCCGGGCCCAGGGACAGGCGCGCCCAGTGGGCTCCTTCGTAGGGGGCGATGGTGATGCGCAACAAGGGACCGGCGCGGCTTTGGACTTCGATCAGCAGGCTGCCGTCGGGATCGAAGGGTATACGGTCGGCCCGCTGCACATCGTCGAACAGCAGGAGGTCCAGGCTGCCCACCAGCCCGGCAATGGCCTCGGGATGGGGCGCCCCGGCCTCGGAGGGGGTATTTTCCAGCATGAAAGACCCGTTGATCGGATCACGGGTCAGAATGATCACGTCGTCCTGCGGATGAAACAGGGTGAACTTGTCAATGCCGTCCGCCGCCAGATTGACCAGCAGCCGATCCATCCAGTCGACGGGATTGGCGCTGAACGGCAGTTCGCCGCGGGCCAGCCAGGTGTCGTCGGACTCCGGGGTGCGGACGTAGACGCCACTCAAGCCGCCGTCGCCGATGTTGTAATTGCGCTTGCCGACCATCAATCCGGCGATGATATGGCCGTCGAGGTCGATCAGGGTCAGGCGGTGGGCCTGGGAATCCTTGGCCTTGAGGTCGCTCAGATGCAGCCGGTCATGGTTGCGGGCCAGCCGGGTGCGGGGTTCCAGCTTGCGCAGCCGCTCCAGACCGAGCACCAGATCGCGCACCTTGGTCGGATCGGCGGTGAAACCGTCGCGCTGTTCGATGCCCCACAGTCCTTCGGCACGGCGCAGGGTGACCCGCTGGTGGGCGTTTTCCACGGTGATGACGGCGAGTTCGCCCAGCCGTTCGGACATGCCCGGCAGCACCGGCCCCGGATCGGCGGTGCGCAGGGCCTCCGGTCCGGCATAGTGGGACAGGGTGAAGGTGGCCGCCGTCGCCGAGACCACGGCCGCCACGGCCAGACTCAAAACGGTTTGCGGTTTCATGGGCGGCTCCCGGCTTTTTTCAGCAGGCGACGACGGGAACTGCGCCGTTGCCGCTGCCAGGCGACGGCCAGCATGATCAGGCCGACCAGCAGCGGCATGGCGATGATGTTGGCGAATTTCAGCCAGCCGTCCAGGGCCTCGATATCTTGCCGCAGAACATGCTGCACATTGCGCAGGGCCTTGCGGGTGGCGGTCATCTCGCCCTTGATTTTTTCCGCCTCCAGACGGTCCGCCGCCGACAGCAGCAGACCGTCGTTGCGGGCATCCCCGGCACCCAGGGCGCGGCTTTTGGCCGACAGGTCCTTGAGCCGGTCGAGCAGGGTCTGTTCGTTGGCCCGATAGCGCATTTCGGCCCGTTTTCGGATGTCTTCAACGAGCTTGAAGGGCCGCTCGGAGCGTCCCCGCGCCCGCAGCCCGGCCAGGGCCGAACCGCCGCTCAGGTTTTCCAGGGCATTGATCACCAGATCGCCGTTGTTGGAAAACGGCACCATCAACCGCTGACCGGCCCGTTCTTCGATGCGGACCCAGAACCGGTCTTGCAGCATATCGCTGTCGGAAAAAACCATTACATTGATCGGACTGGCCGAGCGGGGCAGATGCAGGCTGTCGTCGGCACCGCTCAACAGTCCCGGTTCGGCGGGCGGACCGTCGGGGAAGGCGGTATCCACCTCGCCGCTGACCCGCGCTCCCAGCAGCAGCGCCGCGCCGCCGGGTTGAAAATCGCGGAACAGCGCCACCACATCCGGGCGGGATCGAAAATCGGCGCTGTCCAGCAGCATCGCCTCGACGCCCGTATGCAGCAGCGGGGTGACCTGGGTGAGCCGCCCGGGCAGCGGCTCCAGGACCCCGGCGGTGGCCAGATTGAGCACCTTCAGATCGCCGGTGACCACGTCGGAGCCTTCCATGTTCTCCGGCTGCAAGGCCAGCCAGGCCACATAGTCGCTGATCACCGGGCGGCCGTCCGGGGCCTGGGTGGACACCCGGCGCGCCGCCTCTCGGTCTCCGGCCACGGCACCCGGACGCAATCGCAGGCCCCACTTTTTGAGCAGTTGATTGAAGTCCGATTCCTCGGCTCCCTCGGGGGCCCGTTCCGCGAAGCCATCAACAAACACCAGCGCCCGTCCACCGCCAAGCACGAACTGGTCAATGGCATAAAGCACCCGGGGCGGCAAATCGCGGGGATGGACCACCATCAAAAGATCCAGATCCGCATCAAGACGATGAAAATCAGTGCCCAGGTCGCGCAGCTCGAAGAACTCGCGCATCAGATCGGCGATGACCCAGGGCCGCCCGGTCTGGGGAAAGGCCCCGTTGACCGGCAGAGTGGAAATCAGCCCGACCACCGGCTGCTGAGCCCGCGACAACACATGAATCAGCCGCGTCAGGTCGTATTCGATGAAGGCTTCGCGCTCGGGGGCGAAAAACGGAATAACCTGAAGGCCATCCACCGCATTGGTCCCCTCCAGCCCGAAATAGGCGAGATCGCCGCCGTCATTGATCGCCAGCCCTTTCAACCCGGCGGCCACCGCCCGGTCCTCCTCGTCGGAAAACGGCTGCGGGTGGATGATTTCGACGATCACCCTGCCATCGGACAGGTCCTGGTAATGCTCCAGCAATTCGCGAATGCGCCGGTAATAGGTGGTCAGACTGGGCACCGCCTCGCCGAGAACCTCGGAAAAATACAGCCGCAGCCGCACCGGCTCGTCGATGTCGCGCAAAACCTGTTGAGTCGAGGGGGACAGGGTGTACAGCCGGTCCTCGGTCAGATCGAGCCGCCAGCCGCGCAGGGCCACATTGGCGAACACGTTGACCGACAAAAGAATGATCGCCCCCAATATCAGCCCGAGAACGGCCAGCCGCGAACGGTCCATATGGGTCAATCGGCGCATGGTCAGGCGGCCCGTTTCAGATCCACCACCACCACATTGGCGAACAGCCAAAAGGTAATCATGGCGGCGAAGTAGATTAGATCGCGCAGGTCGATGACCCCGCGGGTGATGGCGTTGAAGTGGGTCAGGAAGCTCAGACTGCCGACCGCCTCGATGAGAATACGCGGCGCCCAGCCGTGCAGCAGGGTGAGCACCATTTCGGCCCCGCTCATGGTGAACAGAAAGCAGACCACGGCCCCGACGATGAAGGCGATGACCTGATTGCGGGTCAGGGCGGAAATGCAGGACCCGATGGCCAGGAACGCCCCGGCCATCAACAGACTGCCCAGATAGCTGGCGAAAATCACCCCGTTGTCCGGATCACCCAGCAGGTTGACGGTGATCCACATGGGAAAGCTCAGGGCCAGGGACAGGCCGACAAAGGCCCAGGCGGCGAAAAACTTGCCCAGCACCGCCTCGGTGACCGACACCGGCAGGGTCATCAGCAGCTCGATGGTGCCGCTTTTGCGCTCCTCGGCCCACAGACGCATGGCCACTGCCGGAATCAACAGCAGGTAGAGCCAGGGGTGATAGAGAAAGAAGGTTTGCAGGTCTGCCTGCCCCCGACCGAAGAAATCGCCGACGAAAAAGGTGAAGGCCCCGGATAGGGAGAGAAACACGGCGATGAACACATAGGCCAGCGGGGTGGAGAAATAGCCCGCCAGCTCGCGCCGGAAAATCAGCTTCACATGGCGTCCCCGGTCGGTCCTAGCCATGGATATGCTCCCATTGGCTCAGGTGGCCGGTAATCCGGCGAAAGGCCGATTCCAGGCTGTCGTCGGGACCGGTCAGCGCCGCCGGGGTGCCGTCGGCCAACACCCGTCCGCCGCCGATGACCACGGCGCGGGTACAGACCGCCTCGACCTCTTCGAGGATATGAGTCGAGACGATGATCGCCTTGTCCGCCGCCATGTCGCGGATCAGCTCGCGCACATGATGCTTCTGATTGGGGTCCAGCCCGTCGGTGGGTTCATCAAGGATCAGAACTTCAGGATCATGCAGGATCGCCTGGGCCAGTCCGACCCGCCGCCGGAAGCCCTTGGACAGGGTATTGATCGGCCGGTGCAACACCTCCTGCAACGCCGTGCGCTCAACTGCCCGATCCACCCGGTCGCGCCGCCTTGAGCCGTCAAAGCCGCGGATTCCAGCGACAAAGCCGAGAAAGGCGGCAGGAGTCATGTCGCCATAGGAAGGGGCACCTTCGGGCAGGTAGCCCAGGCAGCGCTTGACCGCCACCGGATCGTCCACCACGTCGTGACCACAGACCCGCGCGGTGCCGGAATCTGGATCGAGAAAGCCCGCAATCATTTTCATGGTGGTGGACTTGCCCGCCCCGTTCGGTCCGAGAAACCCCAGGACCTCGCCGCGTTGCACCCTCAGGTCAATGCCGTCCACGGCGACCACCGGTCCGAAGCTCTTACGCAGGCTTTCCAGAACGATCATGTCATACAAAGGTCACCACCCCCCATTGGGAGGTGAACCTTGTCGGACTGGCGGCGGAAGTCAAGGATTGTTCAGTTCCGCGGTGTCGGATTGGACTTCGGCGGGGCTGCTCGTCGCTGTTTCTCCTGCGCCACCCAGTCGGCAACCTCTTGCTCGGCTTGTTGTTTTCGGGCCTTGATTTGGGCCTCCATTTCGGCAATTTTCCGTCGCTGTCGAGCCGCCAGATCCATTTCCAGCCGACCCAGGGAAAGCAACAGCTTTTCTTCATGCTGCGTCAGAATGGCGATCCGTTTTTGCAGGGCGGACTTTTCGCGAAGCTGCCGTCGCGCCGTCCCGATGCCGTTAAGCAGCAGGGTGACCAGGACAAAACCGAGAATCAATCCGGGCAGGATCACAAGAAAGGGCATGGGCGGGGTCGGCTGTTGTTCGAGGGCGGGGCTGTGCGGCGCTGTATACAGAAAAGATGGGGTCCATTTGGGAAGGATTCATAATATCGGCAATACTGATTGATACAAAGTGCAAATATGTTCCGGTATTGATTTACAAATGATAACGATTATCAATTTCAATTGAGATTTATACTTATTGTTATAGTATTACTCGACGCTTTTTGCATGTCTTCAATTTACAAAGGTTCGTCAAGTATGATACGAAGAAGAAAGTGCGCGATTATTGGCCGCGCAATTTGGATATTCAGCAATACTATATCGCGCCGGTGGCGCGGTCTCGGAATAAGGGGAACATGAGATGGCAGCCGAACTGGTAATGGCGAAACTGGCCGGAGCGGCCCAGGCGACCAAGGTAGCGGGCATGACCGGCAAGTCCTACACCGTGGGCAAGGTTGCCACGGCGGGCAAGGGTCTGACCAGCTGGTTGTTCCTGACTCCGACGGGGGGCGTCGGCGAGACGGTGGCCCTGAAGCTCGAAGGTGCCCGTCAGGCGACCGAGCTGTCCACCATGGTCGGCAAGACGGTCACCGTCGCCAAGGCCAAAGGCATGGCGGGCATGGGGGTCAGCAAATGGCTGGTGCTCAAGCCGATGGCGGCCAAGGGTGCAGTTGCAGCCGGTGCGGCGGCGGGTGCCGCCGGTGCGGCGGGCACGGCCAAGGCCGTGGGTGGTGGTTCCATCACCATGATCAAGCTCGAAGGGGCGCGTCAGGCAACCATGGCTGCGGGCATGGCGGGCAAGAGTTTCACGGTTCTCGATCCCATCACCATGGGCCAGGGGGCCGGCAAGTGGCTGTTCCTGCAACCCACCGCAGGTGGCAGCAAGATCATGGCCCTGAAGATGGCGACGGCAGGTCAGGCCAATGGCCTGATCGGTCAGACCATTACCGTCGGCAAGGCGCCGATGATGGCCGGAAAAATCAGCACCTGGATGGTGGTCAAACCGTCGGCGGGCGCGGTAGCGGCCAAGGCGGCGACCGGCGGCGCGATGATGAAGACGGCGGCGATGGTCAACAAGGGGGCCTGCGCCACCATGGGCAAAACCGTGGCGCTGGTGCAGCCTGCGGCGACCGGCACTGTCGCCAAGGCGGCGGCGGGCACCGGGGGAGCCATGGCGACCAAGACGGCGGCGGCGGGGACCATCTGGACCGGCAGCGGTCTGAGCCTGGGTCTCGGCCTGGGTCTCGGGGCCTGGGGTCCGGCGCTGCTGGGCGGTGCCGTGGCGGCGGCGGGCTACGGCCTGTACAAGCGGTCCCGCAACAAGTCGACCGCGATGGTCGAGGGCGACGCCCTGGACGAGATGATGCAGGACGCCTGAACGATCTTGTGAAGATTTAATTTTCTAAAAAGGGCACGGCTTCGGCGGTGCCCTTTTTTATAGGGCCCCGCTTCTCGCCTGACTGTCGAGCAGCACCTGGGTGAACAGGGCGAGCAGGGTCTGATCAATCTCCTGGCTCATGCTTTTCATGATGTCGAGCGCTTTTTCGGCTGGCATCGGGTCCTTGTAGACCCGCCGGTCGGTCAGGGCGCTGAAAATATCGACAATCGAGGCCATGCGGGCCAGCTCATTGAGCTGCTTACCGGCCAGGCCATGGGGATAGCCCTTGCCGTCGAGCTTTTCGTGATGCTGTTCGGCGATGATGCGCACGCCGCGCGGAATGTCGTCGCTGCGCTTGAGGATCTCCTGGGTGATATCCACATGACTGCGCATGATTTTCCATTCTTCGTCATCAAGCTTCCCGGCCTTGTTGAGCACCTCGTGGGGAATGGACATCTTGCCGATATCATGGACCAGCCCGCCGGAGGCCAGAGTCTGCAATTCATCATCGCGGAACCCGGCGGCATGGCCGAAAATGGTCAGGAAGGTGGCGACCCGCAGGGAATGCACATAGGAATAGTTGTCGTGGCCGCGCACGTTGGTCAGGATATCGGAATAGCACTGATTGTGCACCGCCTTGATCAGCGGATCGCAACTGTCCTGAACGTCCTTATAGGGGATCTCCGTGCCTTCGCTGATCAAATCGGAAATCCTGTTGAACACACCCACGGTTTCCTGCAAGGCGGCGCGCTGTACCGGCTCGATCTTTTCCCACGAGGCCTCCACTTGATGGTTGACCACGTCGGAGATGGCCCCGATCAGGGTGCTGCGCTTGAACGGTTTGCGCAGGAACGTGGTGACTCCGAGGGTCTTGGCATCGGTAATGAAGCCGGGATTATGACTGTCCAGCATACAAATCACCGGCAAGGCCTTCAAACTTTCCGTATCGCGGATTTTTTGCAGCACCTTCATCCCGCCGTGCGGCGGAGCCAATTCGTCCAATAACAAGACGGCGGGCGGGCGGCGCGACATGCTGTCGATGGCCTGCTGGGCACCGCTGAATTGAAAAACCTGATAGAAGGACAGCAGGGAGTCAGAAATATCAAGCTGCACCCTCGGATCGCGCTCGACCACGCAAACGGCGATCTTGCGGGCGATGTCCTTGGGCAGTTCATGCAGACGGTCCGAGGCGGAGGCTGGGTGTTCGCCCATCAAGGATCTTCCATTGTTATTCATTTTCCCTGAGCGAACATTTAATCACCCCTGAAGCCAAAAGGCCACCCCTTCAAGCTGCGAATTCACAACGATTTTCTACCTCTTTTGTGGGAGTTCGGTCCCCAACCCAAGCCATTGCAGGGCTTCGGCAACGGTTTCGACCCTGGGTCCCGGTTCCGGCGGCGGGCGGCGCACGGTGAGGATGGGCAGATCCAGATGCCGCGCCGCACCGATCTTGGCCGCCGCCGCCCCACCGGAATCCCTGCTGACCAGAAGGTCGATCCGATGGGTCCGCATGAGGGCCATTTCGTCGGCGATTCGTGCGGCAGGCGGACCAATCAACAGGTGATGATTGGGAAAGGTCAACGGCGGGTCGGGCGCTTCCAGCAATCGCAGCAGGAACCAACAGTCCGTACAACGGGCAAAGGCGGCCAGATTCTGACGCCCGATGGTCAGGAACACCCGGCGTCCCAATCGGGGCAGGCGGGCGGCAGCGTCGCTCCAGGTCTCGGCGTCGATCCAGGTTTCGTCCGCCGAGCGAGTCCAGCCGGGGCGATAAAGCTGAACGCGCGGCACCTGGGCCAGGGCACAGGCCTCGCGGGCCTGTCGGGACATGCGGGCGGCGTAGGGATGGGTGGCATCCACCAACAGATCGACGAATTCGTCGCGCAGATAACGGGTCAGGCCCTCGGTGCCGCCGAAACCGCCGATCCGCAGGGCACCCGGCGGCGGTGTGGGATGGGACGTGGTCCCGGCCAGGGACGTGGTCACCCGGAAGGTCTCCCAGGTGGCCCGGGCCAGGGCCAGGGCCTCCCGGGTGCCGCCCAGGATCAGCAGATGTCTACGGCGCATGACCGGCCACCTCCCCGGTCCCGTCGATGACCAGCACTTCGACCGAGGTTTCGGGTTTGAGATGTTGGCGAGCCACCTCGCGGGCCGCCGCGGCGACCCGGTTGCCTAATGGAATCCCGCTCAATTGTGCCAATTCAAGCACCTGAGCCGCGGTATTGGCATGGGCCGCCGAGGGGTCGCCAAACATTTGGGCGAGGCGCTGCATATCCACCTGCGAGGCCTTGGAATGCAGATCCAGATTCCCCTGCGCCAGCTTGACCAGTTTGGCGAAACCCCCGGCGATGCAGAGGCGGGGCACCGGCTTGTGCCGCAGATACTTGAACAGAGATCCGGCGAAACCGCCCATGTCGAGCACCGCCTCCTCGGGCAGATTCAGGCGGGCTCGGGCGGCAGCCTCGGAGGTGCGTCCGGTGGCGGCAATAAGCTGTCGATGCCCGCAGGCCAGGGCCACATCGACCCCGCGATGCAGGCTGTCGATCCAGGCCGACGCGGAATAGGGCACCACCACCCCGGTGGTGCCGAGAATGGAGAGCCCATCCACAATGCCCAGACGGCCGTTGAGGGTCTGCCGAGCCAATTCCGCCCCGCCGGGAATGGAAATGGTGACGGTCACTGCTACCGACACCCCCAGTTGCTCGGCCAAGCGGGTGATATTGTCGGAAATGATGCGGCGCGGTGCCGGATTGATCGCCGGTTCTCCGACCGCCAGCCGCAGCCCCGGGCGGGTGACCCGTCCGACCCCCTCTCCGGCGGCGAAAAAGATCCCGGGCCGGTCGGCAAGGGTGAGCCGGGCGATGATTTCCGCCCCATGGGTGACATCCGGGTCGTCGCCCGCATCCTTGATCACCGAGGCACAGGCCGTATGGGCGTGCCATTCCCGGCGGGCCAGAGCAAAGGCAGGTAGGAGCCCCCGGGGTAACTGAATGGTCATCGGGTCGGGAAAGCCCTTGCCATGCAGGGCCTGAAATGCCGCTGTGGCCGCCGCCGCAGCGCAAGCCCCGGTGGTCCAACCGGCGCGCAAGGGTTTTTGAGCCGAGGAATCCATGGCCGCAGTCTACGCTTCCCGATGGAGGGACTCCAGCAGCCTTGAATTTGGTATAATATTACAATAATTTTATGTCTCCGGCCCTTTGCAAGCCCCGGACAAACAAGCTATCAAGGTCGATACGGACAAGGCGAGGTCTTTCGGTGGACGAAAATTTTTTCATGCAGACCCTGTTGGAATCGGGACTGGCCCATTGCAAGGTGGTGGCGGTGGACAACAGCGGCCTGTTGGTCAGCCTGTTCATGGCCGGGCTGCTCGGCGGATTGACCCACTGCATCGGCATGTGCGGGCCGTTTGTGCTGTCGCAGATCACGGCACGGCTGGAGGATACGCCCGCGACAAAAATGCGCGAATGGCAGCGTCTGACCGGGGCGGCGCTGATTCCCTACCACCTGGGGCGCATGACCACTTATATGGGGCTGGGGGCCGGGGTCTCATTGCTGGCCGGTGGGGCAATCTCGATGTCCGGCTACCGCTGGCTGTCGGCCCTGTTGCTGGCCCTGGCGGCGTTGTTTTTCATCGGCTATGCCCTGCGCGCCCTGTGGCCGAGTAGGGCCTGGCCGGGAGGCAGCGGAAGCGGCGAGAGCTGGTGGTCGCGCCATGTGGGCGGCTGGGTACGCCCGCTGTTCGCCCGTCCGCTTGGTTGGCGGGGTTATATGTTGGGTATGGCCTTGGGATTTATCCCCTGCGGCCTGTTGTATGGGGCGCTGGCGGCGGCGGCCTCGGCCGGAGACCCCACAGCCGGTGCCATGGGCATGGGGGCTTTTGCCTTGGGCACGTTGCCCAGTCTGCTGGCGGTCGGGCTGGCCGGTCATCTGGCCGGACAGCACTGGCGGGAAGGTCTGATCCGGGTGGCCCCGGTTCTTTTGGTGGTCAATGCGGCCATTCTCACTTATATGGCATGGCAAATGCTGACCGTTTGAGGCTGGGGAGGCCACTCGGGTGAATAAACATCTCAGTATCATTCTGCTGGTCGTCCTGGCTTTGGCGGCGGCTCTGGGGGGGCGGCTGTTCCTGATGTCGGGAAATGGCGACGGGGGCGGCGTGTCGATCAATCTGGCGCAACAGACCGGCGCCATTGGCGGACCGTTCAGCCTGACCACCCATGACGGGCGGCAGGTCACAGAAAAGGACTTCCTCGGCAAGCCGTTCATGGTCTATTTCGGCTATACCTTCTGCCCCGATGTGTGCCCGACCAGCCTCAGCGCCATTGGCGATGCGTTGGAAATGGTCGGCGACAAGGCCAAGGATCTGCCGGTGCTATTCATCTCCGTCGATCCGGAGCGCGATACGCCGGAGGCGCTGGCGGATTACGTGGATTATTTCTCCCCCAACATCATCGGCCTGACCGGGACGGCGGAACAGATCCAACAGGCAGCGCGGGCCTACAAGGCCTATTTCGCCAAGGTCCGCGAAGAGGGCAAGGGGGAGGATTTCTACCTGATGGACCATTCCGCCTTCACCTATTTCATGGACGAAACCGGCACCATGGCCGCCCTGTTCCCGCACGGCATGGCCCCTGAGGAAATGGCCCAACGGCTTGAGAAGCTCTTGTGAGTCTCGCCCCTGCCGGACTGATTATCGCCGCGCCTGCTTCGGGCAGCGGTAAGACCCTGGTCACCCTGGGACTGTTGCGTCACTTTGCCCGTAGTGGACATGCGGTGGCCTCGGCCAAATGCGGCCCCGACTATATTGATCCGGCCTTCCATGCCGCCGCGACGGGGCATCCCTGCCCGACCCTCGATCCCTGGGCCATGCGTCGGCAAACCCTGGCGCAGGCTTTGGCCCATGTGCCGCCCGCCACTGGTCTATTGTTGTGCGAAGGGGTCATGGGGCTGTTCGACGGGGCAACGGCGGACAGCGGCTCGACCGCCGATTTGGCCGCCATCCTGGGCTGGCCGGTGGTGCTGGTGGTCGATGCCCGGGCGCAGACCGGCTCGGCGGCGGCGCTGATCCGAGGATTCGCGAGCCATCGTCCGGATGTGACCCTCTCCGGGGTGATTTTCAACCGGGTCGGGTCGCCGACTCACGAAGCCCATTTGCGGGCCGCCATGGCGCTGCATCTGCCCGACATGCCCATCGTCGGCTGTCTGCCACGGGCCGAGGTTCTGAGTCTGCCGTCGCGTCATTTGGGGCTGGTGCAGGCGGTGGAACATGCGGATTTGCCTGCGTTTCTCGACGAGGCCGCCGATCTGGTGGCGGCGCACCTGGATCTGTCGCTGCTGCAAGGTTTGGCCCGCCCGGCGACCCTGCCCCCGTCGGCGACCGCCGCACCGCCGCTGGTGCCGTTGGGTCAGCGGATCGCGGTCGCCCGGGATGAAGCCTTTGCCTTTTGCTATCCCCATGTGCTGGACGGCTGGCGGGAGGCCGGGGCGTCCGTGACCTTTTTCTCGCCGCTGGCCGACGAGGCCCCCCATGACGCGGCGGACGCGGTCTATCTGCCCGGCGGTTATCCGGAATTGCATCCCGGGCGGCTGGCCGCCAACCGGACCTTTCTGGACGGCCTGCGCCGGGCGGCGGCGCGTGGGGCCTTCGTTTATGGGGAATGCGGCGGCTACATGGTGCTCGGGCGGGGTCTGATCGACAGCGACGGTCAGCGCCACGAAATGGCCAGTCTGTTGCCGTTGGAGACCTCGTTTGCCCGCCGCAAGCTGCATCTGGGCTATCGTACGGCGACGCTGGCGGGTGACACGCCTTTGGGACGGGCCGGAGAGGCCCTGAGAGGCCACGAATTTCACTATGCGACCATCGAGGCTGAAAACACCGCCGCGCCGCTGTTCCACTGCCAGGATGCGCGCGGCGTGGATTTGGGTCCGGCGGGGTGCCGTACCGGGTCCGTCGCGGGGTCCTTCATTCATCTGATTGACCGGGTTTGAGGAATGGACATGCTGGAAATCCCCTTTTGGAAGCGCGTCAAGCTGGCCGACATGACCCGCGAGCAGTGGGAATCCCTGTGCGACGGCTGCGGCAAATGCTGCCTGGAAAAACTCGAAGACATGGACAACGGAGAACTGGCCTTCACCAACGTGGCCTGCCGGATGCTGGATATTCGGAGCTGCCGCTGCAAGGACTATGAAAACCGCACCCTCAAGATCAGCGAATGTATCGAACTGACGCCGACCAGCCTGATGACCATCCGCTGGCTGCCCTCCACCTGCGCCTATCGTTTGCTCCGTGAAGGTCGGGACCTGCCCGTCTGGCATCCGCTGGTCACCGGCGATGCGGAATCGGTGCATCGGGCCCGGCAATCGGTGCGCGGTCGGGCGGTGGCGGAAAAAGATGCCGGAGACCTGGAAGACCATATCGTCTCCTGGCCGGAATAGCGCTATAACCGATTCATGACAGAGGCATCGACCCTTTCTGGGGTGATGGCCGCCGTGGCCACCCCCATGACCCCGGACCTGACCCCCGATATCGGGCGCTGGGCGGATCATTGTCGGCGGCTGTTGGATCAGGGCTGCGATGCCCTGGCCCTGTTCGGCACCACCGGCGAGGCCAACTCCTTTACCGCCGACGAGCGCATGCTGGCCTTGGAAGCGCTGATTGAGGATGGCGAGATACCGGCGAACAAAGTGATCGTCGGCACCGGGGTCTGCGCCCTGCCCGATTCAGTACGCCTGACCCGCCATGCAGTAGCCATGGGGGCCGCCGGGTGCCTGGTACTGCCGCCCTTTTATTACAAAAAGGTCGCCGATCAGGGCTTGATCGACGCCTTCACGGTGCTGGTGGACAGCGTCGCCGACGACCGGCTGAAGATCTATCTCTATCATTTCCCGCAACTGAGTGGTGTGCCGCTGCCTTTGCGGGTGATCGCCTATCTGGCCCGCACCTATCCGGAGACGGTGGTCGGGGTCAAGGACAGCTCCGGCGACCTGGAGAACATGCGCGACATTCTGCGCGAACTGCCGGGGTTCGGCGTATTTTCCGGCTCCGATGAGTTTTTGCTGCCGGTTCTCGAGGCGGGCGGCGCGGGCTGCATCACGGCGGTGGCCAATGTGGCGGCGAATCTGGCCGGCGAAGTGATGTCCCACTGGCGGCGCGGCAACCTCAAGGGGGCCACCGACGGTCAGGACAAACTCAGCCGGGTGCGCGCCGAGGTGGAAGCCTATCCCATGGCGGCGGCGGTCAAGGCCGTTCTGGCGCGGCTCGACGGCTCGGCCGAGTGGCTCACCCTGCGACCGCCATTGCGGCCCTTGTCGGCGGCGGAAAGCGATCGTCTGTTCCAGGCCCTCGATTCGCTGCATATCGATCTGATTTCACCCCGCTGATCATGGACGACGGTTGCTGCCTGCTCGATCTCGATGGCCGGGCGGTGCCGTTGCGCATCCGCCGTCACAAACGTGCCCGACGGATGATCCTGCGCCTCGATCCGCAGGGGGACGGGGTGTTGCTCACCCTGCCCGCCGGGGTGCCCCTGGCCCAGGCCAAGCACTTCGCCGAGAGCAAGGGCGGCTGGATTCTGGATCACCTGACTCGCCGCCCATCGCCCCGCCCGTTTGTCGATGGCGCGGAAATTCCCTTGCGCGGCGAACCGCATCGGCTCTGTCACCGGCCCGGGGCGCGGGGCAGTGTCTGGTGTCTAGCGGAAGCCCAGGAAATCCATGTGGCCGGAGATGCGGCCCACCTGTCGCGACGGCTGCACGACTGGCTGCGGGCCGAGGCGCGGCGGGACATCACCACCCGCGCCGCCTCCATTTGCGCCGATCTGGGCCGTTCCCATGGCCGTATTACCCTGCGTGACCCACGGTCACGCTGGGGGTCCTGTGCCCATAACGGCAATTTGTCGTTTTCCTGGCGGCTGATTCTGGCCCCCGAGGCGGTGCTCGATTACGTGGTTGCCCACGAGGTGGCCCATCTGTCCATTCGCGACCATGGGCCGCGCTTTCATGCCCTGGTAGCTCGGCTGACCGAGCACGCGACTTCGGGCCGCGCCTGGCTCAAACGGCATGGACGGGACTTACATCTTTACGGTTAAAGCGACCGGTCGTCCTTGGCACTGACCCAGGACCCGCCGTAGCCGTTGGTATAGGCATAGACCAGCACCGGCACTTGACCGTCATTGCGCAGTTCGACCACATCGCCGGGCCGCGGGTCGCGGAGCGAGGCGTACATGATGCCGTCGATAGTCAACCGCCGTTCGGTGTCCGGGCGCAGGCCGGGGGCCTGATGGACGATGGTCAGCGGCGTCGGGCGGGGCGCCTCGAACTGCAACTGGACCGGCCGGGTATCCCCCAGGTCCAGGGTGACGCGGGTGGACTGCCCCGGATGCAGCAGGAACTGATAGGTCCAATCCAGGTCCGTCTGGGCATCGACGAATTTCATGTTGTTGATGTTGAGGCGCTGGAAGCCGGGGGCATATTGGGTGACCAGGGGGGTGGCCAGCACGACCAACAGCGCCGCCAGGGCAGCGCCTCCGGCAAAGGACAACGGTTGGAAGGAGAAGCTGCGTGGGATATGCAGCCAGTGCCACAGGGATGCCGGTGCCGGTCGGCGGGTCAACAGGCGCTCCAGATTGGCCGCCAGGGCGGGCGACGGGCGGACCGCCCGCAAAGGGGCATCGGCGGCCTGCATGCCCGCTTCGAGACCGGCCAGTTCCCCCATCTCCCGGGGCACGTCGGGATTCTGCGCCGCCACCCGGTATAGCTGGCGCATCTCGGCCCGATCCAGGTCGGCGTCGAGGCCGCGACTGAGCAATTCCTCGGTGGCGTCGTCAATGGGAGTCATGGGGCGTGGTCCTTCTCCATGATCCTGAGTGGGCAAGCGGCGTCAAAAAGTTTCATGGGGCGAGAAAATCCTCCTGCCCGGCATCGCGCAACGCTTCGCGCAGGGCCTTGCGGGCACGGAAGACGCGGGTTTTCAGGGTGCCGATGGGCACCCCGGCAATTTCCGCCGCCTCCTTGTAATCCAGCTCTTCCAGGGTCACCAGCTGCAAAGCTTCGCGCGCCTCCTCGCTGAGCATCGCCATGCCTTGTCGGACGGCTTGGGCAAAAGCGTTGGAGCGGGCCTGCTCGTGAGGCCCGGCGGTCCCATCGACCATATCGCCCAGTTCATCGGTGGATTCCATGCGATAGCGGCGCTCGGGTCGGCGGGTGACATGGTTGCGGCTGAGATTCAGGGCAACCCCCAGCACCCAGGTGGAAAAGCGCGACTCACCGCGATAATTATGCAGTTTGCGATAGACCTCCAGGAACGTGTCCTGGGTCAGGTCCTCGGCGTCCTGGCCGTTATTGACCTTGCGCAGCACGAAGTGGAAAACCCGGTCGCGCAGGCGTTCCATCAGCCGACCAAAGGCCCGACCGTCGCCGGATAGGGCGGCAGCAACCAAAGGGCCATCCGGGTCGTTGGGCGGGCCTGGAAAAGCGTGCGAGCCGGGAGTCATCCGATCAGGAACCACCCCCGACGTTACAGGTAATTTTTTTCAATGTGCCGATGACCGTTACTTGGCCGCCAGGGGCAATGCGGGCCCGGCACTCTGCCTGCCAGCCGGGGCGACCTTCGGTGACCGGCACATAGCCGCTGACCACCAGCAGGGTGGTGGGGGCCGTGCATTGACCGGCGGCGCAGCAGGCCCGGTCTGCGGCCGGAATATCGACGGCGAATCCGTCGCTGCCAAGGGATTCGGCGTGCAGAGGAACGTCCGTCTGATTGACGATGCAAAAGGCCCGCGCCCCGGTGGGGACAAGGCCACCGAGGAGGATCAACACCAAAGCAAAAAGGCTGAGATTCGACACGATGGACCTGCTTTCAGGGTTTCAGAGGCTGTAAAGCTTGCATATGAGTGCCCAAACAGGGGCATGAGGTTCCCAAACGGCAATTGTAGACCGCCGAGGCCGGAAAATAAAAAAATTTTAGGCAACACTGGAACCTTTCTGATGAATCCGTTACATATCCTTTGCAAACGCCTTTTTGGGATGGCGGAAGACCCATTCCCGGCCCACGGCGCAAAGGAAATGTTCCAAGCCAGCAATTACGGAGAAGCATGATGAAGTTGACCCACACTCTGACCCTCGGCCTCGCGGCCTTCGCCACTGTCCTGGCCGTTGGCAGCGCCAATGCCGCCGATCTGAAGAACGGCAAGAAGGTTTTCAAGAAGTGCAAAGCCTGCCATGAAGTCAAGCAAGGCAAGAACAAGGTTGGTCCGTCGCTGTACGGCGTGGTCGGTCGCGCTTCCGCTTCCATCGACGATTTCAAGTATTCCGATGCCATGAAGGCCGCCGGGAAGACCTGGGACGAAGCGACCATCGCCGAATACCTGAAGGACCCGAAGGCCTTCGTACCGGGCAACAAGATGGCTTTCCCGGGCCTGAAGAAAGACGACGATATTGCCGATGTGATCGCCTACATCGAAGAAGAGTCCAAGTAATCTGTTTGCGTTTCGACGCTACGAAAAACCGCCGGATCACTCCGGCGGTTTTTTTATGCCCGATGGGGAGCGGTTCAGGCCGCTTTGGGGAACAGCGCCCAGACCGACTTCACATGTTCGGCCAGCGGGGCGCTCACGTCCTGGGCGACCTTGCCGCTCAGATCAGCCAGGGCCTTGCCGTCCAGATAGGCCTGATCGAGGCTCTCGGTGGCGAATTTGGTCTGCGCCTTGATCAGTGCTTCCGGCGTTTTCAGACCGCTCAGGGCCTTGGTCTGGGCCACGGTCCGGGCCACACCGGCGTTGGTCAGGTCGATCAGGCTCTTGGTGATCGCCTCGGCACCGGCCTTGGCGGCGGCGCTGGACGCGGTCACGGCTTCGGCATAGGCCTTGGAAAAGGCCACGAAATCTTCGTATTTGGTCAACATGGGATGAATCCTTTCTCGTTAAGCGATTCTGTCGCAGGGACCCCGAAGGCACCCCTGAAACCCAGTACAGCACCATGCTGCACTGCAACATAGAATTCCTTTTTAGACCTTATAAAGCCTGATGTCAAGGGTTATTGTGCAGTGCAGCATAACAGAGAATCTGGCCCCCGATGGGTAAATCATGCTAAACAAAATTCATGCGACAGATTCAGACATATCTCGATGTTTCTACCGGCGGACGGGGACTGCATGAAATCACCGTCCAGGTGCAGCGCTGGATTCACGACAGCGGGTTTCAAAACGGCCTGCTGACCGTCTACATCCGCCATACCTCGGCCAGTCTGACCATTCAGGAAAATGCCGATCCGGCGGTGCAGCGGGACCTGGACCAGTTTTTTTGCCGTCTGGTGCCGGAAAACCAGCCCTGGTTCACCCATCAGAACGAGGGTCCCGACGATATGCCGGCCCATATCAAATGTGCCCTGACGAATACCTCGGTGAGCGTGCCGGTAGCCGGAAGGCGGGCGCTGTTCGGCACCTGGCAGGGGCTGTATGTGTTCGAGCATCGGGCCCGCCCGCACCAGCGCCAAGTGGTCCTGCACCTGCTGGGGGATTGAGGGCGTCCCGGGCTGGACGTCTCCTCATCCTTTTGATTATACTTAAATAAACCAACCCGTCGGGAGGCCATGACGTTTTTCCTGACCCGATTTTCCAGACTGATCGTGGACGCCATCCGGGATTTGGCGCCGATTATTCTGGTTATCGCCTTTTTTCAGGTCGTGGTGGTCCAACAACCTTTTCCCAATTTGTTGCAGACCGTGATCGGTCTGCTGCTGGTGGTGCTCGGACTGGCCTTGTTCGTGCAGGGGCTGGAGCAGGGTTTATTTCCGCTCGGCGAGGCGATGGCCAAGGCCTTTGCCAAAAAAGGCAGCCTGTCGGCCCTGTTGGCCTTCGCCTTCTGTCTCGGATTCGGCACCACGGCGGCGGAACCGGCGCTGACCGCCGTCGCCCAGGAGGCGGCCCGGGTCGCCGCCAAGGCGCAGGCCATCGAAGACAGCGCCCAGGCCATGGACAGTTATGCCCTGGGACTGCGACTCACCGTCGCCCTGTCAGTGGGAGCGGCCCTGGTGCTTGGGGTGTTCCGCATCATCAAGGGATGGCCGATGCAATATTTGATCATCGGCGGCTATCTGATCGTGGTGGTGATGACGTTTTTTGCCCCCAAAGAGATCATCGGCGTGGCCTATGATTCCGGCGGTGTGACCACCTCGACCATCACGGTGCCCCTGGTGACCGCGCTGGGGGTCGGTCTGGCCAGCGTGATCAAGGGCCGCAATCCGTTGATCGACGGTTTCGGGCTGATCGCCTTCGCCAGCCTGACGCCGATGATCTTCGTCCTGGCCTACGGGATGATTCTGTGATGGGACAGTTTCTGCTCCTGGCTGATATTTTGTGGGCGACCATCCTGGATGTGTTGCCGATCGCGATCATTCTGTTTGTGTTTCAGATTGCCGTGATCCGCAAGGTGCCCGCCAACCTGGGGCGGATTCTGGGCGGATTCGTCTATGTCATCATCGGACTGGCGCTGTTCCTGGTGGGATTGGAGGAGGCGCTGTTTCCCATCGGACGGGCCATGGCGGAACAGTTGACCGATCCGGCCTTTCTGGGGCTGAAAGATCTCTCCCTGGCCGGTTGGCAGGATTACATGTGGATCTACATATTCGGATTCGCCGTCGGATTCGCCACCACCGTGGCGGAACCGGCGCTGATCGCCGTGTCCCTGAAGGCGGAACAGATTTCCGGTGGCACCCTCAAGGCGTTCGGGCTGCGCATGGCGGTGGCGCTGGGGGTGGCGGTCGGGGTTTCCCTGGGCACCTTTCGCATTGTCACGGGAACGCCCTTGCATTGGTACATCATGGCAGGCTATGTCGTGGTGATTTTGCAGACCCTGCGGGCCTCCCGGTTCATCATCCCGCTGGCTTACGATTCCGGTGGCGTGACCACCTCGACGGTCACCGTTCCCGTGGTGACGGCGTTGGGTCTGGGCTTGGCCGCCAGCGTTCCGGGCCGCAGCCCCTTGGTGGATGGATTTGGATTGATCGCCTTCGCCAGCCTGTTCCCCATGATGACCGTCATGGGTTATGCGCAATTGACCGACTGGTTGGCGAAACGGCACGAACGAAAAACCACGGAAGAGGATGAGACATGAATCTCCGGATGATCATCGCCTTGGTGAACGATACCAAGACCAGCAAAATCATGGAGGCGGCCCGTCAGGCCGGGGCGACCGGGGCCACGGTGCTCAACGGCGCGCGGGGCGAGGGGCTGGAGCCGGAAAAGACCTTTCTCGGCCTGGATCTGGCTTCCCAGCGGGATCTGGTGCTGTTCCTGGTGGCCGAGCCCCTGGCCCGGCCTATTCTCGAAGCCATTGCCGAGGCGGGGGATTTTGATACGGAGCCGGGGGCCGGAATTGCCTTCGAAATGGCCATCGCTGATGCGGTGGGTCTGAAAACCCAGTTGCCGACCCTGCTTGAAGAAGTCGACAGCAAGATCTAAGGAGCGCGTGATGACCGACCTTGTCCGAGTGAAAGATGTCATGACCCACGTGATCAACAAGATTGCCCGCACCGCGACGGTACAGGATGCCATCGACATGATGCGGGCCAACGGGGCCGGTTCGCTGGCCGTGGAGCGGCGGGATCGCAACGATGAATACGGGCTGATCTCGGTCAGCGACATCGCCAGCAAGGTGATGGCCGAGGATCGGGCACCGGAGCGGGTCAATGTCTACGAGGTCATGAGCAAGCCGGTGATCACCGTGCATGGGGACATGGATATCCGCTATGCCATGCGGCTGTTGACCAAGTTCGGCGTTTCGCGGGCCATGGTGCTGGACCCGCAACGGGAACCGCTGGGCATCGTCACCCTGCGCGACATGGTGTTCCGTCCCGACCAGAACCGGGAAGCGGTCTCGCAGGAACCGGCGTCAGGGACAGCGGACGCGCCCTGAAATTAAAAACCCCCGAAGGCGGACCCTCGGGGGTTTTGATTGTTGTGCGGCTGGGTTACTCGCGATTGCCGAACAGCTGCAGCAGCATCATGAACAGGTTGACGAAGTCCAGATACAGGTTCACCGCGCCCATGATCGACTTCTTGGCCATCACCTCGGCCCCATCGGTGATCGAATAGATCGACTTGATCTTCTGGGTGTCGTAGGCGGTCAGGCCCGCGAACACCAGCACACCGACCACCGAAATGACGAATTGCAGGGCGGAACTGGCCAGGAAGATATTGACGATGCTAGCAATGATGATGCCAATCAGCCCCATGATCAGGAACGAGCCGAAGCCGGACAAGTCCTTTTTCGTGGTGTAGCCATAGAGGCTCAAGCCAGCGAAGGAGGCCGCCGAGATGAAGAACACGCGGGTGATGCTGACCCCGGTATAGGTCAGGAAAATATGCGACAGGGACAGGCCCATGGTGGCGGCAAAGGCCCAGAACACCATTTGCAGGGTCGAGGCGCTCATTTTATTGAGGCCGAAATTCATCACCAGGATGAAGGCCAGCGGCGCAAACATCACCAGATACCCGAGTCCGGACGGGCCGACCCGCCCATCGGCACCCACCGAATAGAGCAGGTTGAGGATCGCCGGGGTGTTGGCGGCCAGATAGGCCACCGCCCCGGTCAGCGCGACGCCCCCGGCCATGTAGTTGTAAACACTGAGCATGTACTTGCGCAGGCCGACATCAATCCCGGCGGCATGGGCCTCAGCGGGGCTCATATGTTCGGCACGACTGCGCCCCTGGAACCGGTCGTTCTGATTGAAAGCCATGGGATTCCTCACTCCGAAGAAGTTGTTTCGTCCTGCGATTAATATGGCAGGACCCGTGGAAAAATCAATGGTGGGACCGTGGTGAGATTGTGTCCTTTTTGGGGCAGCTCACTCATTCCGCAAATGCGGTGCCGCTTTTTCGCCCAGCACCCGCCAGGTGCCCATGAAACCCAGACCGATGGTGACGGCGAGGCTCAGGGCGGTGGTCAGAACGACAACAGCGGGTAGGAAGACCCATTCCGAGTTCATCAGATGCACGATCACCGCCCAGGCGACGGCGCTGCCGACGGCGGCGGCAATCAGGGCGGTGGTCAGCCCGAGCAACCCGTATTCGAGCAGGAAGCCGCGCAGGATCATGCCCCGAGTGGCCCCCAGGACCTTGAACAGCACCGCGTCTTGCAAGCGCCGGGTGCGGCCCGCCGCGATGGCCCCGGCCAACACCAGCATACCGGCCAGCACGGTGACGGCGGCGATGGCCCGCACCGCCTGAGAGATGCCTTGCAGAATGGCGCTGACCGCATCAAGGGCCTCGCGCACCCGGATGGCCGAGACATTGGGGAAGCCATCGGCGACCGCCCGTTCCAGGCTTTCCTCCTGATCCGGGGTGACATGGGCGGCGGCAATATGGGCGTGAGGGGCGTCTTCCAGCAGGCCCGGCGATAAAATCAGTGCGAAATCGAAGCGCAGCGAACGCCAGTTGATGCGACGCAGGCTGGTAATAGTGCCGGTGATGCGCCGTCCCAACACGTTAAGGGTCAGGGTATCACCGATCCCGACTCCGAAGCCGCGGGCCAATCCGGAGTCGAGGCTGATCTGCGGATCGCCCTGGTAGTCGGCGGGCCACCATTGGCCGTCAATAATCTTGGCGTCGGGCGAGGGTTGGGCGGCATAGGTCAGGGCCCGGTCACCGCGAATGGCCCATTGACTGTCCGGGGCGACTTCCACCTGATCCACCGGGCGTCCGGCAATCTCGACGATGCGACCGCGTACCGAGGGCACCCGTTGCAGGTCGGAGGTGCCCGCATGGGAGGCCACCAATCGGTCGAAGTCGGCCACCTGATCGGGCTGGATGTCGATGAAAAAGAACGAGGGGGCGCGTTCGGGCAGGCGCTGTTCGATTTGCTGGCGCAGGTTGCCCTCGATCAATCCGACGGCGACCAGAACAGTAAGCCCCAGACCGAGGGACACCACCACGCTGGCCGTGGCCGCGCCGGGTCGGTGCAGATTGGCCAGCGCCTGCCGCCAACTGGGGCGACGGGGATGGAGGCGGCGGGCCAGAGCGGCGATCCCCCAGGCCGCCCCGCGCAGCAACAGCAAGGTCAAGGCGGCCCCGATGACGAACCACAAGGCGAAATCCCGGCGCGGCGCGGTGGCGATGGTGAGCCCGGCCAGCGTCACCCCGCCCAGCGCCACCTGGATCTTGTCGGCCCAGGGAATGCGGCCCGTCGCCGGGGCCACCGTGTCGCGGAACAAGGCCCCGCCGGGCAGACCGCGCGCCCGGGCCAGCGGCCAGACGGCGAAAGTGACAGCGGTCAACAGGCCGAACAGGGCAGCCAGCGCCAATTCGCTGCCATACAGACCGGGCACGATGCGCACCGGCAGGCGACCGTCCAGCGCCCAGGCGGCGACCTGCGGCACCAGCGCCCCGATGAGCAGTCCCAGGGCAATCGCCCCGGCGGCCAAAACCAGCACCTGCGCCATATAGATGCGGAACACCAGCCGCGCCGAAGCGCCCAGGCACTTCAGGGTGGCGATGGTGGTGGCCCGTCCGTCCATATAGGCGGTCACCGCGTTGCTTACCCCGATGCCGCCGACCAGCAACGCAGTCAGCCCGGCAAAAGACAGAAACAGCGCCATGCGTTCGATGAACCGGGAAATGCCCGGTGCGGCCTCGTCGGTGCCGCGCAGATCCCATCCGGCGTCGGGAAACCGCGCCTCCAGGTCGGCGATCACCCGCCCCCCGTCACCGCCCGGCGGCAGCAAAAGGCGGGTCAGATAGCGAATCTGGGAGCCGGGGACGATCAGCCCGGTGCTTTGCAGGCCGTCCATGGCGATCATCAGCCGGGGGCCGAAGGAAAACACGCTGGCTACCCGGTCGGGCTCGCGTTGGATGACGTCGCGAATCTCGAATTCTGCCGCCCCGATCCGCACCAGATCGCCGATTTTCAAATCCAGGCGGACGCGCAGATTGGAATCGATCACCGCTCCCCAATGACCACCGCGCCGGGCCAGGGCCTCGGCCAGGGACGCCCCGCCCTCCAGGGTCACCGAATCGACCAGGGGATAGGCCCCGTCCACCGCTTTCAATTCGATCAGCGAGCGGCGGCCTTGACCGTCCGAACGGCGGACCATGGACCGCATTTCCACCACCTCGGACAGGGTTCCCGCCGCCGCCAGGGCGGCCCGTTGATCGGGGGTGGTCGGGCGCTGCACCAGCTTGACCGAAAGATCGCCGCCCAACAGCTTGCGGGCATCGGCGCGCAGCCCCTCGCTGAGGGCGGCATCAAGGGTACCGACCCCGGCAATGGCGGCGACACCCAGGGCGAGGCAGGCGATGAGCACCCTGAATCCGGCCAGTCCGCCGCGCAACTCCCGTCGGGCCAGTCGCAGGGCGAGTCCCCAATGGCTCACGAGGTCACCTGTCCGTCAGCCACCTGGATATGGCGTCCGCAACGTTGGGCCAACTCGGAATCATGGGTGATCAGCAACAAGGTGGTGTCGCGCCGCGCCTTGAGATCGAACAACAGGTCCATCACCGTCTGGCCGGTGTCGTGGTCCAGATTGCCGGTCGGCTCATCGGCCAGCAGCAAGGCCGGTTCGGGGGCGAAGGCACGGGCCAGGGCGACCCGCTGCTGCTCGCCGCCCGACAACTGACCCGGATAATGGCTCAAGCGATGCGCCAGACCGACCGCCTGCAAGCCGTCGCGAGCCCGGTCGAAAGCATTGTCGATCCCGGCGAATTCCAGCGGCAGGGCGACATTTTCCAGCGCCGTCATGGTCGGGACCAGATGAAAATTCTGAAACACGATGCCGACCTGTTGGCGGCGGAAACGGGCCAGCGCGTCCTCGTCGAGCCCGTCCAGATCGGTCCCGGCGACCCGCACCCGGCCCGAGGTGGGGCGCTCCAGCCCGGCGATGACCATCAACAACGTGGTCTTGCCGGAGCCCGACGGACCGACAATTCCCGCCGCCTCGCCCCGGGCGACGGTCAAATTGACGCCACGAAGGATATTGACCGGACCGGCGGCACTGGTCAGGCTAAGATGAATGTCCGACAGTCGGACGGCGTCGCCGTCGTCCGATTCCCGTCCCACTTGTTTGGAGATCATGTTCGGTGGCTCCCTTTCCTTCCGCATATGGCCTGCTCCGCCGCCTTGTCAACGCGGGGCTGATGATTCTGCTGCTAAGTAGTCACGCTTTGGCCGAAGAGCCGCTGCGCATTCTGGCTTTGGGCGACAGCCTGACCGCCGGGTATGGCCTGCCCGAAGAGGCCTCCTACCCCAGGCGTCTGCAACAGGCGCTCCGGGAGCGCGGCCATGACGTGGAAATCATCAATGCCGGGGTATCCGGCGATACCACGGCGGGCGGTCTGAGCCGCATTGAATGGCTGATGGCGCTCCGGCCCCGGGTGGTGGTGCTCGAACTGGGGGCCAACGACGGGCTGCGCGGGCTCGATCCGGCGCTGACCGAAGCCAATCTGGACGCCATCATTCAGATCATCCGGGAACGGGGAGCGCGGGTGCTGCTGGCCGGAATGCTGGCACCGCCCAATCTCGGTCCCGACTATGCCGCCGAGTTCAATCCGCTTTATGCCCGGTTGGCGGCCAAGCATGATATTCTGTTGCAGCCGTTTTTCCTCGACGGCGTGGCGGCCCATCCAGAGTTGCTGCAAAAGGACGGGTTACACCCCAATGAAGCCGGTGTGGGGGTGGTGGTGAAGGCACTGCTTCCCTATATGGAGAAGGTACTCGCGGAGAGCCCATGACCTCAACATTCAAGACCGCCATCGCTATTGAGGATGACTGGGCCCATGCGGCCAAGGCCTGTGTGGATGCGCTGCTGCCGCTGCCCGAGGGGGCCTGCCTGGGTTTTGTCTATGCCACCGACGCGCTGGCCGAGGATCTGGGGAGCATTCTGACCTATTTGCGCCAGAAAACCGGGCTGGCCCATTGGACCGGCACTCTCGGACGGGGCATTCATGCCAATGGCACCGAGATCTTCGACCGGCCCGCCCTGGCCGTGATGATCGCCGACTGGCCGGGGGACGTCTGCCAACCGTTCTCTTCGATCGCCACGGAATCGCTGGATTTTTCCACCGCCGTCCAGTCCTGGATCAGCGATCATCAGCCGACCTTCGCGCTGGTGCATGGCGATCCGACCAACGCCGACATTCCGGCTATTCTCACCGCCATGGATGAGGAACTGGACCTGTATCTGGTCGGCGGCCTGACCTCGTCCCGGCAGGCCCATTATTCCATTGCCGACACGGTGACCGGCGGCGGGCTGTCGGGGGTTCTGTTCGCCCCCGAGGTCGCGGTGATGACCGGCCTCAGCCAGGGCTGCGCACCGCTGGCCGGGTCGCATGTGATTTCCGACTGTCTGGACAACGTGGTGGTGGGATTGGACGGCCGCCCGGCGCTGGAGGTGCTGAAGGAGGACGTGGGCGAACTGCTGTCCCGGGATCTGGCGCGGCTGGCCGGTTACGTACAGGTGGCCTTGCCGGTGGAAGGTTCGGATACCGGAGATTATCTGGTGCGCAATCTGTTGGCGGTGGACCCGGCGCGCGGCTGGATCGGCGTCGGCGACACGGTGCAGCCGGGGGACCGGATAATGTTCGTGCGCCGCGATCCGCAAAGCGCCCGCAGCGACCTGTTGAAGGCCCTGCAGAAAATGCAACAGCGTCTGTCCGGGCCGCCGCGCGGGGCGATTTATGTTTCCTGTCTGGCCCGGGGGCCGCATATGTTCGGCGAACTGGGGGCCGAAAGCGCGCTGATTCGTGAGGTTCTGGGCGATATCCCGATGATCGGCTTTTTCGCCAACGGTGAAATTTCACATAATCGTCTCTATGGCTATACCGGGGTGATGACGCTATTTTTGTAGCGGCAACAGGGGGCGCTCGGAATGAATTATGCGCGACTGGGTCGAACTGACTTGCAGGTCAGCCGGGTCTGTCTCGGGACCATGACGTTCGGCGAACAGAATACGGAATCCGAAGCCCATGCCCAATTGGACATGGCACTGGACCATGGGGTCAATTTCATTGATACGGCGGAGATGTATCCGGTCCCACCGCGTGGCGGAACTCAGGGGCGTACGGAATCCTATATCGGGTCCTGGCTGGCGGCGCGCGGCGGTCGGGATAATCTGATCATCGCCAGCAAGGTGGCCGGGCCGGGGGAGTTCGTGGCCCATATCCGACCCCGAATGCGGTTCGACCGGGCCAATATTGTGGCCGCCCTGGACGCCTCCCTGAAGCGCCTGCGCAGCGATTATATTGATCTTTATCAGCTCCATTGGCCGGAGCGGGCGACCAATTATTTCGGCCAGTTGGGATACGTGCATCAAGACGGCCAGGATTTTACGGCCTTTGCCGAGGTGCTTGAAATTCTGGCCGAGCAGGTGGCGGCAGGGAAAATCCGCCATCTGGGATTGTCCAATGAAACCGCCTGGGGGCTGATGAAATTTCTCGCCACGGCGGAGAGTCTGGGCCTGCCGCGCATGCAGTCGATTCAAAACCCCTATTCCCTACTCAATCGCAGTTTCGAGGTCGGGCTGGCCGAAGTGGCGATCCGAGAGGACTGCGGTCTGCTGGCCTATTCGCCGCTGGCTTTTGGGGTGCTATCAGGAAAATACCTGAACGGGGCACGACCGGCCGGGGCGCGTTGTACCCTGTGGGAACGGTTCGGGCGCTATTTATCTGATCGCGCTCAAAGAGACACGGCGGCTTACGTGGGTCTGGCCCGGGATCATGGATTTGATCCGGCGCAAATGTCCCTGGCCTACGTTCATTCCCGACGCTTCGTGACCAGTACGATCATCGGGGCGACCAACTTGGCGCAACTGAAGATGAATTTAGACAGTTTCGATATCACTCTGTCCGATAACATTTATTCAGCCATTGAGGCGATCCACGACGCAAGCCCCTATCCGGCCCCATAATCCAGGAGCCCCGCCATGTTGCGCCTGTTTGTCGGCATTCCCTTTCCGATTTCGGTCCAGGAGTCACTGGCGCGGCTGTGTCACGGGGTGCCCGGCGTGCGCTGGGTGCAGCCGCAGAGTTTCCATTTGACCCTGCGCTTCATCGGCGAGGTGGATGGCGATCTGGCTGAAGACCTGGATGCGGCGCTGTCGGGCATTTATGCCCCCCGCTTCCCCATGGTCCTGTCCGGCGTGGGCTGCTTCGATAAGCGCGACAAGGTCAAATCCCTGTGGGCCGGAACCGACAAGAGCTCGCCACTGCTGCACCTGTTCAGCAAAGTCGAATCGGCGGTGGTGCGGACAGGCCTGCCGCCGGAGCCGCGCAAGTTCAAACCCCATGTCACCTTGGCAAGATCCAAGAATCTGACCCTGGATCAGGCGGCCTCGTATCTGGAAAGCCATGCGCAATTTCTGTCCGAGGTCTTCGAGGTGTCGCGCTTTACTTTGTTTCGCAGCCACTTGAGCCGCGAGGGCGCTTTCTATGAACCGCTGGCCGAGTATCCGTTGATTTCATATGAAATCTGAATGCTGAACGGGCTCTCTTCCGATGTCCTCAGGCTTCGATTTCATCAACGATCTGATGAGCCGAGGCGAAACAGACCGCCATCAGCTTGCCGTCACGGCCACAGCCGCCATCAATGGAGGCTTTGTGGTCACCATATAGAACGCCCTTGTTGCGCGGGTCGAAACCGCGCACCAGCCGGGCAAATCCCTCATAGGGCGTGGTCAGCGAATCGAAGCCCCGGGCCCCCCACCAGAAACTGTCGGTCTGGGCCGACAGGGGGCGGTCGGGATCAATGCCCGCGTTGACGAACAGCATGTCACCATCGGCGGTATAGGCGGCCCGACGCAGGGCGCTCATCAAGGCATTGTGGCCGTCATGGCGGCGCAGGGCGTCGCGCAGGCGGCTGGTCCATTGGGCCAGCGCCAGATGGCCGCTTTCGGCGCGGCTGAGACCCTCGCTGACCGTCGAGCCATAGGCCTGAATGGTCGGGCCGATTCCCCGGTCGAGCATCCACATGAGAATGCCGCGCGGATCGGGGGCGATCTGGATCTGCAACAGCTTGTGCCACATTTCTTCCTGCATGCCGCGCAGGAACACCACGTCGCGGCACTGGGCCCCCGGGCGGGCCATGATCCAGCGGCGGAACATCAGCAATTCGTTGAGGGTCTCGATGGCTTCGCGGCCATAGCCGGTGTAATTGCCCAGATAGACCACGCCGTCGTCCGGGCCCAGTCGGCGGCGCAGTTCGCCGTGCAGGGCGCGCAGCTTGTCCACGTCGCTATGAATGGCCCCCACGGCCCAGCGACGGCCTTCCGCCGGTAGCTGGGTAAACCAATCGGCCTCCGAGCCCATTTTGCCCGCCATGCCTGGGTCCTGTTCCTGAAAATTCCGAGGGCACCTGTGTATCACTTCGCCGGACATAACAAAAGACGGCTGCCTCGAGACAACCGTCTTTTTATTTTTTGACCCGGCCCGGGTTCAGGCGGCGGTCAGAACCTGCTCCAGCTTTTCGGTCGCCTTGTCCTTGTCGATTTTCTCGATGGCGGCGAATTCGCAGGCCAAACGGTCGAGGGCCGCCTCATAGATCTGACGCTCGCTGAACGACTGGTCCGGTTGACCGACGTTGCGGTGCAGGTCGCGCACCACTTCGGCAATGGAGACCGGATCACCGGTGTTGATCTTGGCCTCGTATTCCTGGGCCCGACGGCTCCACATGGTCCGCTTGACGCGCGCCCGACCCTTGAGGGTGGTCAACGCCTGATCCATGATCTTTTTCGAACTCAGCTTACGCAGGCCGGAAGTTCCCGCCTTGGACACCGGGACGCGCAAAGTCATGCGTTCCTGGTCGAAGGAAATAACGAACAACTGCAATTCGTAACCGGCGATCAACTCGGTGGCGATTCCCAGCACCTTGCCGACCCCATGGGTCGGGTAAACGACGAAATCACCCGTGGTGAAAGCCAAGTCCAACTTCGGCATAGTCAATTCTCCAATGTTCAACTCAAGTGCATCGACGCAAGACAGCCGACAAATGACCCTCCCGCCCGGAAAATCCGGCGAGACCATTGCAAACTGGGCCGTGATGTCGAACGGCTGCCCCCGGAATCCACACAAACCCATCCAAGATCCCAACAACCAACGCCGATCCCAGGGGGACCGGCGGCAGCCTTATAGCACAAAATAGGGCGAAAAAACAGGCCTCAAATACGACTGAGGGAGGTTCCGTGGCCCGAAAGTCGGTGTTTTATTCCGATCCTTCACCGGGATTGGGGCTGAGCAGGGCTTTTTTATCCGGCTTGCCGTCCCAGTCGGCGGCGTCCGCCGGGGCATCGCCCTTGCGCACGATATTGGGCCAGATTGCGGCGTACTTGGCGTTGATTTCCAGCCATTCCTCCAGTCCGTCATCGGTATCGGGCACGATGGCTTCGGCCGGGCATTCGGGCTCGCAGACCCCGCAATCAATACATTCGTCGGGATGGATGACCAGGAAGTTCTCCCCCTCGTAAAAACAATCCACGGGGCAGACTTCCACGCAGTCCTGATATTTGCATTTGATACAGTTTTCGACGACGACGTAGGTCATTCAGGGTCTCCAGAGCGTCAGGGATGGAATTAAGGGGTCATTCGTTCGGCGGCGCGTTGCCGGGCTTCGCCGCTTTCGCGGTCCGAAACATAAATGAGACCGGCCAGCCGCCGCATCAAGTTGGATTCAAAATCGTCGATGACGCCATCGGCGAGCACCACTTCCCACATCATTTCCATCAAATCAAGACGTTCCTTGTGGGTCATGACATCCTTGGCGGCGCGGGTGAAGCCATACAGTTCGACCGAGTCCTCGACCCGCAATTCGGCCGCCGCGATCAAGGCGTCAGCCTGGGGTGGAGAGACGTCGAACTGCCGGGACAGCAACCGGGAAATGGTCTCACGCTCGCGGCTTTCGAACTGGCCATCCGCATGGGCGGCATAGACCAGCAGGGCGGCCACCGCCTCGGACATATCCAGTCCGTCGGCGTTGTCGTTGGCAGGCGCGGCAAAGAGGCGGCGAAGACGATCAAGCATGGCTCTGCCTATCACAGCCATCAGGCGGGCTCAAGCCCTTGAATTGCCCCTGCCCCTGCCCCAGATTTGGGACATGCAACAGCCCTCCGACCCTGCGGACCCGCGCCGCTTCGCCCCGTCCACCGCCCGCAACCGGGAGCCGATCCTGCAGGTGCTGCGGGATCTGTTGCCGACCACCGGCAGGGTGTTGGAAATCGCTTCGGGGGCCGGAGAGCACGCCGCCTACTTCGCCGACCATTTTCCCGACCTGACCTGGCAACCCAGCGATGCCGACCCGGAGGCATCACCCAGCATCGCCGCCTGGGCCGCCCAGGCCCGCCATGGCAACGTGAAACCGCCGCTGGTGCTGGATGTCGCCCGGTGGCCGTGGCCCCTGGAAAGCGCCGAAGCGGTGATCTGCATCAACATGGTGCATATCAGCCCCTGGGCCTGCACCGAAGGGCTGATGCGCGGGGCGGGCGCGATTTTACAGGCGGGCGGCCTGCTTTATCTTTATGGACCCTACCGGATCGACGGCCAGCAGACGGCCCCCAGCAATGAACAATTCGAACAATGGCTGAAAAGCCTGAACCCGGAATTCGGGGTGCGAGATCTGGCCGATGTCCAAGCCGAAGCGGCCCGCCACGGTCTCGAACTGGTGCAAAAGATCCCCATGCCCTCGAACAATTTTTCGTTGGTGTTGCGAAAAAATTGAACCCGGTTACCGAAGGGGCGCCTTGAACACAAAAAAGGCTCCGGCGCAGATCAGGGTAAATCCAATGGCGTGGTTGAGGTTGAGGCGTTCATCGAGATACAGAAACGAGAACGCGGCAAACACGACCAAAGTCACCACTTCCTGGAGGGTCTTGAGCTCGGCCGCCGAATAAACGGCGTGTCCCATTCTATTGGCCGGCACAGCGAAGCAATATTCGACGAAGGCAATGGACCAGCTGACGATCACCACAAGCCACAGCGGCTTGTCGGTAAACTTGAGATGTCCATACCACGCAAAAGTCATGAACGTATTGGAGATGACCAGAAACACAATCGGCAGAATTGCGGGTGAAAACATTGACATTCAATACTGTATCCTAATGATGGGGGAGCCGCTGGTTCGGCCCCGAGGGTAGCCGAACGGGTCCTCGGGCGAAATGCGAATCGACCCCGAGGACGTAACGGAGGGGATAATTTCCCTTGGCAGGGATGGCCGGAAGATGATCGAGGGTAAAACGGTTCTGGCGGTGATTCCGGCGCGCGGCAAATCGGAGCGGCTGCGACACAAGAATATTCTCGATCTTGGCGGCAAACCGTTGCTGGCCTGGACCATCGAGGCGGCCCAAAATTCAAGCTATATCGACCGGCTGATTCTATCGTCCGACGATGCGGAGATTATTGCCGTGGCCGAGCAGTGGGGCTGCGAGGTGCCATTCATCCGACCGGATGAACTGGCGTCCGAGGCCGCCAGCAGCGCCGATGTGGTGCGGCATGCCCTGGCGCATGTGGGCGAGGACTTTGATTACGTGGTGCTCCTGCAACCGACGTCTCCGTTCCGGCGTACGGCGGATGTGGAGGGTTGCCTGGAACTTTGTCTGCAACGGGCGGCCTCCAGTGCCGTGAGTGTCCGGCGGGTCGAAAAATCCCTGTCCTGGATGTATGGTCTGGCCGAGGATGGGACCCTGCGCCCGGTGATCCAGACACGGGGCAATGAGCCGACGCCCCCGGTCTATGTGTTGAACGGCGCCGTCTATGTGGTGGAAACGGACTGGTTCCGGCAACAGGCCACCTTCGTCGGGCCGGAGACGGTGGCCTACGTCATGGCCCCGGAACAGTCGCTGGATATCGATACCCGCCTGGAACTGGATTTCGCCCGCTTTCTGTTGCAGCAGGGCGAGGTGTAATCACCTTTCTTCGCGGAGCTTATCCAGGGCCCGCCGTTCGGTCTTGGTCGGGCGGCCGCTGCCCCGGTCACGCACGGCGACCGGTCCGGGGATGTCGGGACGGGAGTCCGCTTTCGGCTTGGGTTGCGGCGGGGCCAGATCCTCGTACAAAGTTCGGGCTTCAGTCGCCGGGCCACGCCGGGTGCCAAGCAGCAAAACCTTGATTTCCCGCTGGTGCGGGCCGGATGGGAAACTCAGCAGATCGCCGGGGCGCAACAGATGATGGGCCTTTTTGATCGGGCTGCCATTGACCCATAACCGCCCCGATTCGCAGAAATTTCCGGCCAGGGTCCGGCTTTTGAAGAAGCGGGCCTGCCACAGCCATTTGTCGATGCGCAGGCCCGGCTCGGTCACTTGATCAGGTCTTTAAGCACCGCAAAGGGTGAATCCGGGTCCGGCTGCCGTTCCGGCTTGGGCGGGCGTGGCGGACGGGCCTCGTTTTTCGGCTTGCGATCCTTGTGATCCGCACGCGGCGGGCCTTTTTTGGCTGGGCGCGGCTTGCGGTCGGGCCGGTCGCGCGGCTCCCTGGTCCCAGTGTCCGCATGTTGTTTCGGCGGCGCGGGCGGGCGCGGACGCTGATAGCGGAACAGCAGAATGGGTGCGGGAGGTTCAACGGGCGTTTCGGGCTGAGTTTCCGGCGCAGACTCGGTCTCAACGGCGGTATCTGAGGCGGGGGCCGGGGGCTCCGGCTGCACTTCCCGAGCGCGGTAGTTCAGGGCCTTGAGAATCTGCGCCATGACCTCCACCGAACAACCGGCCAGGGAGAGCAGTTCGGGGGTAATGGCAAATTCCCCCTTGGTGCCCTCCTGGGCCAGATCCCAGGCCTTTCCGGCGATCCGCTCGACCATGTCGATGCGCACCGCCAGCGGCCCCAGGGGCCGATAGCCGATGGCCTCGTAGAAGGCATGCGGCACCCCGTCGGTCAGCGGCACCGACATGCGTCCGTCGGGCGGCGGCTGGTGATCGGTGCCCTGCGCCAGATTCCACAGCAGGGCGCGCAGATTGACCGCCGCCGGTTTGAGCAGCGCCGGCGCATAGACCGCCTCGCGCCCGATGCGCAGACCCATCTCGCGCAAAGCCCGGCGGTCGTCGCGCTCCAGGGCGCTGATCTGGTCGGACGCCAACCGGCGCGGCAAGGACCCGAAATGCTCGACCACCTGAAAGGCGACTCCGCGCGCTGCCGGGGGCAATTCCACCACGGCCAGCTTGGTCAGCGGGTCAAGCTTGGCGGCGATATGGGCGGCCAGCCAGGTTTCCAGACGACCGCGCAGCCGGTCCCGCTGTGACGCCTCCAAAAGCGCGCTGGGCAACGGCTCCAGACGTGGGCGCAGGGGATCGTCCCCCCGGGCCAGGCGGGCCACCGGCATGGTGCGCCAAACAATCACACCGTCGGGCTGGAGGGCGATGAAAGCGTCCTCGTCTTTTTCCAGGCGTTCCATGCGTCTGACAATCTCTCCTTTGAGGGCTTTCAATGCGGCGCCGGACAGGGTGCGTTGGGCCAGCGCCCCGGCGGCGGAATCCGGTTGAAAGCGGAATCCGTCCAGTTTACCCACGAAATGGCCTTCGACAAGTACTCGTCCGTCTCCGGCCACCGCGACATCGAGAATATCCTGGTCCTTGAGCCGTCGCGACAGCACCGAGGTGCGTCGATCAACGAATTTCTGGGTCAAACGTTCGTGCAGGGCGTCGGACAGACGGTCTTCCACCTGCCGGGTCAGGCCCTGCCAATGGGCCGAGTCGACCAGCCAGTCGCCGCGATGGGACACATAGGTCCAGGTCCGCACATGGGCGATGCGCTGCACCAGATGGTCGATGCCGCCATCGGTGCGGTCGATGCGCCTGACCTGTTCGGCCACCCAGTCGGTGGGCAGACGATGATCGGGGCCGCTCAAATGGCCGAAGATGGTGCTCAGCAGCCGGGTATGGGATTCGGTCATGATCTTCTGGAAATCGGGGATCTGGCAGACCTCCCACAGCAGCCGGACGCCTTCCGGATGAGCCGCCCGGCGCAAAATGTCTTCATCGCGGGTCAGGGCGGTCAGGGCCAGTTCGTCATCGGCCAGCCGGGCGCGCATCAGCCCCGGTTCGTCCGGGCGCAGGGCCAAAGAGCGGCGCAGAGCCTCCACCGATGTGGTGCGGAGGTCCGAATTGCGCCAGAAAATCGCCCGCATGGGGTCGAAGCGGTGATTCTCCAGCCGTTCCACCAGCTCCGGTTCCAGATCGCGCACCTCATCGGTGACGCCGAAGCTGCCGTCGGTCATGTGACGTCCGGCCCGTCCGGCAATCTGCGCCATCTCCGGCGGTGTCAGGTGGCGCGGCATGCGTCCGTCGAATTTGCGCACCTGGGCAAAGGCCACATGATCCACGTCCATATTGAGGCCCATGCCGATAGCGTCGGTGGCTACCAGATGTTCCACCTCGCCCGCCTGATAAAGCCCCACCTGGGCATTTCGAGTGCGCGGGCTCAAAGCCCCCAGAACCACCGCCGCCCCGCCCCGCTGACGGCGCACCAGTTCGGCGATGGCATAAACCTCGGCGGCGGAAAAGGCGACGATGGCGCTGCGCCGGGGCATTTTGGTCAGCTTGCAGGGACCCGCATAGCGCAGGGTGGAAAAGCGCGGCCGCGATGAAATCTCCACATGGGGCACCAGTCGGCGCAGCAACGGCGCGATGGTGTCGGCTCCCATGAACATGGTTTCCTGGGTGCCCCGGGCGTACAGCAGCCGGTCGGTGAAGATATGGCCGCGGTCGGGGTCAGCGCACATTTGAATTTCGTCGATGGCCAGGAATGGTACCACCCGATCCAGCGGCATGGCCTCGACGGTGCACAGGAAATAGCGTGGATGGGGCGGGACGATTTTTTCCTCGCCGGTTATGAGGGCAACCTGCGCCGCGCCCTTGAGCGCCACCGCCCGTTCGTAATTTTCACGGGCCAGCAGCCGCAGCGGAAAGCCGATCATACCTCCCGCATGGCCGAGCATGCGCTCCATGGCATGGTGGGTCTTGCCGGTGTTGGTCGGGCCAAGCAAGGCGGTCAACCGGTGCTGGGAGGTGTCAATCTGCATGGGGCCGCACTTTGCCACCGGTTTCAGGAAATGCAACATCTGCTTTGCCCCTCAATCCTGAGATTGCCGCCGTGTCGGGGCGTTCAAACTTGTAGGATTCGGCCAGGATCAATGTTACATTTTAGTTTCAATTATATTACCATTTTTTGACTGTGGGGGCGTCGTGCTGAAGCGCATTTTATTGCCCGTGGTTCTGATCATTCTGGGCTGGGGCTTTTGGGTCAGCCCGGATTTCAAGGAAATTGCCGCCGGGGTGGCCATTTTCCTGCTCGGCATGCTGCTGCTCGAAGAGGGGTTCCGCGCCTTCACCGGTGGGGTGCTGGAAAAGCTGCTCAAGGTGACCACGGACAAGATGTGGAAAAGTATCGGCTTCGGCATCGTGACGACCACAATCATGCAATCCAGTTCCCTGGTCTCGGTGATCACCATTTCCTTTCTCAGCGCGGGCTTGATCTGGCTGTCGGCGGGGATCGGGATCATTTTCGGCGCCAATATCGGGACGACCACCGGGGCTTGGCTGGTGGCCGGTTTCGGGTTGAAGGTGAACATCGCCGCCTATGCCATGCCCATGCTGGTATTCGGGGTGATTTTGATTTTCCAGAAATCAAAGGGCATGAAGGGGGTCGGCTACATTCTTGCCGGGTTGGGGCTGCTGTTTCTCGGCATTCACCATATGAAGGAGGGTTTCGAGGCCTTTAACAGGCTGCGGAAAAACGCGGAAGGTCGGCCCCTTTCCCCATCGGTCGGTGCCATTCAGTGGCCTCGGCGAGGGGGTGCGGGCCGCTTTTGCGGCCGGTTTCCCCGGACTCTGCCGATTTGAGGCAGAGTCCGGGTATCGTCATGCCGCAGCCATCAACTTCGGCAGCCTGACGAGGTTGTAGGCGGCGGCGGTCAGGGTGAAGACCCAGTCGACGCGGTCGGTGCCCTTGTGGCGGGTCTTGCGCAAATTTCCGGTGGTCTTTGCCCAGCCGAAGACCTCCTCAATCCGCTTGCGGATGCGCAAGCTGATGGCGTAGCCGGGATGGCGGGTTGTGCGGCCATCAATGGCGCTACGGCGGCGCACGTCACCGGTTTCGGTCACCTGCTCGTTCCGGGCGATATGGGGCGTGACCTTGCGGACCCGCAAATCGCGGACGAATTCGCGGACGTCGTAGGCCTTGTCGGCGCCCAGGGTGATGCGGCCCTTTGCGGCCAAGCCATCAACCAGCGACAGGGCCGCCTCGCGCTCGGCGGTGCCGGTGGCCCGGGTGACCATGGCGCCGACCACCAGGCCGTTGCGGTTCTCCATCAACACGTGGCCCATGAAGGCCATGCGCGAGGATTGGCCGTTGGCTTTGCGGTACAGCTTGGCGTCGGGATCGGTGGTCGAGGCATGGGTCTGGTTCGAGCGCTTCTCGCCGCGGAAATCGCGTTCGCCGTTGCGCCCCGGCCCCGGAGGCGGATCGCCGCCATCCTTGGGCCGGAAGCTCTTCATCGAGGCCCAGGCGTCGATCAGCGTCCCGTCCACCGAGAAATGCTCGTCCGACAGCAGGTCGCGGCCACGCGCCTGCGCCACCACCGCCGACAGAAACTTGGTCGCCACCTCGCCTTCCAACAGCCGGTCGCGATTCTTGGTGAACACCGTCACGTCCCACACCGGCGCATCCATCGACAGCCCCACGAACCAGCGGAACAGCAGGTTGTAGCCGACCTGCTCCATCAACTGCCGCTCGGAGCGGATCGAATAGAAGGCTTGCAACAGCAGGGCACGGAGCAGCTTCTCCGGCGGGATCGAGGGGCGACCCACCTTCGCGTACATCCCCTCGAAATCCGTCGACAGGACCTCCAGCACCTCATCGACGATGGCCCGGATCGGTCGGAGCGGATGGCTCGCCGGAACCCGCGCCTCGCAACTCACATACGAAAACAGGCTCTCCGTCCAAACGTCGCTGCCACGCATCTCGCCCCCCCTGTCGCTTTCAGGAGGAATCGAATCATACCCGGTCGTCAAAGGGAAGAGTTTTTCCGCAGCCTGTTAAATCAAACATTGATCTGGCCGCCTATGCCATGCCGGGTCTGGGCGGATTGTTGGCGTTCTGCGGCATCGGCATTTTCGCCACCGTGGTCATGCAGTCCAGTCATGCCACCCTGGTGCTGATCCTGACCGGGCTGTCGGCCGGTCAAATCACCTACGAAAACGCCCTGGCGCTGGCCATCGGGGCCAACATCGGCACCACCATCACCGCCATCATCGGGGCCATGAGTTCCAATTATCAGGGCAAGCGGTTGGCCGGGGCGCATTTGATGTTCAATATGACCACTGGCGCAATCGCCATCATCTTCATCGGCCCGTTTATCTGGGCGGTCGATCATGTGGCCGTGACATTCGGTATTCCCGAGGACGATTACGCCCTCAAGCTGGCGGTGTTCCACACCATTTTCAATCTGGTCGGGGTGATCGTCATGACGCCGCTGGTCGGCCCGATGGTCAACCTGTTGCAGCGGGTCATTCCGCGACCAGTGCGCAAGACCGCCGAGGCGCGCTACATCAACGACGCCGCGTTCGATTTTCCCGAGACTCTGTTGGAATCGGTGCGCCGTGAAACCCTGCATCTTTATGACAACAGCGTGATCCTCATCGCCAAGGGTCTGGCCATTCCACCCAAGGCCCTGACCGGCGGTCAGCCGGTGGCGGAATTGCTTGACGCCCATCGCAAGCCAATTCCATTCGACCTGGAGGAACTCTATGATTCCGAGGTCAAATCCCTTTACGGGGACATTCTGGAATTCATCAGCCGCGCCCAGACCAAACTGCCCCACGAGTTCGCGACCCCGCTCTACGAACTGCGCAACGGCTGCCATGGGATTGTAAAAAGTGTCAAGGACATCAAGAATATGCGCTCCAATGTGGCGGAGTTCATCGGCTCGGATAACATCTATGTTCGGCGGGAGTACGACAAGATTCGAAGCCTGATCGTGCAGCTCATGCGGGATCTGCACAGCCAGGAAATCGAAACCGATACGGATCACGACGTGCTGGCGCTGGACCGCTATAAAATCGCTATTGAGGAGGACAATATCATCGTCGATGGGTCGCTGGATGAGATGATCCAGAAAAAACAGATCACCACCGATATGGCCACATCCTTGATGAACGATTTGAGCTATACTCGGAACCTGATTTGGAATCTGGTCGAGATGGCCAAGGCCGTGTTCGGTTCCAAGGAACTGGAAATTCGTGCCGCCGAGGAACTGGTCAGGCTGACCGAAGACGACGTGTCTTCGCTTCAGGCCAAGGAACCACCGGTTCGGCAGGTGTCGGCCTAACAGGTGCGCATAAGGGGTGAAAAACGATGAAGGTCGCCAAGCTGGTCAGTAAATTAAACGATGTCCTCGATCGCGACGGCAAAAAGAAAAAAAAGGAGGCTCTGAAAAAGGTCCTCAAGAAAATGAAGGACAAAGAGGTCGCCCTGCAAAAGAAGCTCGAACACTGCGATTCAGACAAGGATCGCAGCGATATTGAGCGTCAGATCAAGGTCTCCAAGGCGCAGCGCCAAAAAGGCATCAAGGCCCTGCGCGCGCTCAAGGGCAAGGGCTAGTCCTCGTCTGAGCTTTCCAGTTCCTCCACCGTCGCTGCATCAATGACCCGGGCGGCGGTTTGCGGGTCGAACCCGGCGCGGGCCAGGGCGGCCCAGTCCTTGTCTCGGGTGGCGGCCCGCTTGGCCGGGTCGCGCCACGGTCCGAGGCGGCGGCGGCGAGCCAGATTGATCGCGGCGGCCAGTTCCCCTTCTTCTCCCGCATCCGCCGCCCATTGATCCAGCGCCTGACGGATGATTTCATCGTCGAGGCCTTTTTCTTTCAGCTTCAAAGCCACCATGCGCCCTGCCGTGCCGCGACGGCGCAGGGCGGCAACCCGGCCTTCGGCATACAGGGCGTCATTGAGAAACCCCTTACGCGCCAGCTTTTGGAGCAGGGCCTCAATGGCGGCGGCCCCTTCGGTTATGTCGGTGCCGTGATAATGGGCCGAGGTGCGGACCCGGCGCATCAACACCCGGCGCAGGTTCTCGGTCGAGGTGGCGAAACGTTCCAAGTAGTGCAGCGCCGCCTTCTCCAGGCGCTCCGGCGTCGCTTCGCGGGGGATTTTGCGTTGGGTCGTCATGGGGAGGAATGATAGCCCGCCTGCCGCCGGTTGCGAAGCGGCAACAGGGGGTGCAGGATGGGGGCCATGCCCGATCTGTTGCTGTTCCTTGTCGCCTCGCTGATCATCGCTCTGACGCCGGGGCCGAGCTGGATCTATGTGATCTCGCGCACCCTCGCCCAGGGTCCGGCGGTCGGAATAGTGGCGGTGGCGGGCAATACCACTGGAATCGCCGTCCATACCCTGGCCGTGGCGCTCGGACTCAGCCTGATTCTGCGGCAATCGGAGACCGCGTTTATGATCCTGAAGGGATTTGGCGTGCTCTATCTGATTTATCTGGGCCTGCGCACCCTGAACCGGGGATTTGGGCCGCGTATGGAAACACCGAGTCGCAAGCGCAGTCTGGTCATATTCGTCGAAGCGGTCGGGGTCAATGTGACGAACCCCAAGGTGGCGCTGCTGTTTCTCGCCTTGTTGCCGCAATTCGTCGATCCAATGGAACCGCCACTGGTTCAAATGTTGATGCTCGGGGCGGTCCATATGGCGGTGGCGACCACGGTGACCCTGGGGCTGGTGCTGTTGGCCCGCCGTCTGCGCGCCGCCCTGGGGACCGGTGGGCGGCTGGAAAAAATGTTCCGCTGGGGGGCGGGCGGTGCGCTGCTGCTGCTGGCCGGACGGCTGGCCTTTGCGGTGCGGGGATGACATCTCCGCGCCGTGGCATTATATGAAGCCCAGGTTTCAACCCGCGCAGGACCCCTCCCATGACCCCGCCACCGCCCACCCCGCTTCCGCCCATCGGGGCGATCAACTGGATCGGCCTGTGGACCCTGTTCCTGCGCGAAGTGCGGCGCTTTACCAAGGTGCATTTCCAGACCATCGGCGCGCCGGTCATCACCGCCTTGCTGTTTCTGGCCATTTTCGTTCTCGCCCTGGGCCGCGCGGTGACCGACGTGGGCGGCGTGCCGTTCGTGCAGTTCCTGGCCCCCGGCCTGATCATGATGACCATGGTGCAGAACGCCTTCGCCAATACCTCGTCGTCGATCATCATCTCCAAGGTGCAGGGCAATATCGTCGATATCCTGCTGCCCCCCCTGAGCCCCCTGGAGCTGACCCTGGGCATCGCCCTGGGCGGCGTCACCCGGGGGCTGGCGGTGGGTCTGGCGGTGGCGGTGGTAATGGCGTTCTTCGTGCCCATGGGGATTCATAATATCGGCTGGATTCTGTTCCATGGGGTGATGGCGTCGCTGATGCTGTCGCTGCTCGGCATGATCGGCGGCATCTGGGCCGACAAGTTCGATCACATGGCGGCGGTGACCAATTTTATCGTCACTCCGCTGTCGTTTCTGTCGGGAACTTTCTATTCGGTGGAACGGCTGCCCGAAACCTTTCGGCTGCTGGCCCATATCAACCCGTTTTTCTACATGATCGACGGCTTCCGCTACGGCTTCATCGGCCATTCGGACGCCCCGCTGGCCATCGGCGCGGCGGTGCTGGTGGGGGCCAACCTGTTCCTGGGCGCAGTCACCTACCGCATGGTGGCAACGGGATACAAGCTGAAGGCTTAAAGATATTTCGGCGTGCCCTGTCGGGCCAGAGCCAGCGATAGGCCCTTGTCCAGTCCGGCCAGAGTCTGTTGCAAGCTGTCGGGAACTATGTCCGCGCGGTCGGCCAGCAGGCGGGCCTGATCCAGATGCAGCTTGGCGGCGCTGTGGGCCCCCTCGCGCATCAGGGCGGCGGCGAAGGCGGCATGAAAGGCCGGGTCGAAGGCCCGGGGAAGCAGGGCCAGGGCCAGATAATGCACCGCCTCGGGGATTTTGCCCTCGATCAGATACAGGTGCCCCAGGTTATAGGCGGCAAGGATGGATTCCTCGGGCAGATTGATGCCGCCCTCGCCGGGGGTGCGGGTTGCCGCCTGTTGCCACAGGGCTTTGGCCTGGGCGGTCTGTCCGGCAGTCCGCGCCGCCATGCCCTGGCGCAGCAATTGGCCCATCTCCGGGTCGCTCCAGGGCTGGCGGCTCAGGTTCTGGATATCGTTGAAGGCTCCGCAATGGCGGCAGGCGAAGCGGAAATGCTGGAACTGGCCGGGAGAGGGCTCGACCCGGTTCATTTCATTGTGTTCGCCGCAATGGACGCATTCATATTCCATGTCATAGCGCGGCTTGTCCGGGTGCCGTCGGCTGGCGCTTTCCTCGAAACGGAGCACAGGGGCGGCCCGCAAAAGGGTATGTTCGAACACCCCGATACGGGTCATCAGGCGGCTGTAGGTGGCATCGTCGAGGCGGGTGACGTTCTGCGACCAGGCGGCGATGGCCTCCGGGTCGTCTTCCAGCCAGCCCTCCTTGACCGCCCGCTTATAAACCGGACTGCCGGGCAGCACCTGCAACGGAATTAGGCTGATCTGATAGGGCCGGTGGTTGGCCCACCAGTCGAGCGAATAGTTGGCGGTTTCCAGGGTTTCCGCCGGGTCGCCGAAAATGATGTTGCCGCGCACCGCCATGCCCTTGCCGAAGCTGACGGCCAGGGCGTTGTCGACCATCGCCTGGGTGGATTTCTTGGCCATGCTGTCGAGCACGATGTCATTGACGTTCTCGATGCCGTAACCGACCGCCACGCAACCGGCGTCGCGCATCATGTCGGTCACCTCGGCCTCGACCACCCGCACATGCAACGAAGTCCACCAGTTGATTTTGTATTGCTTGATGCGGGCGCAGAATTCCTCCAGCCGGGGACGCTTGTAGGCGAACAGTTCGTCCAGCACCTCGACCATATTGATGTCGTAGCGGTCGATCAGATGATCCAACTCGGCAAAAAAGTCGTCCAGGTCGCGCTGTCGATAGACCCGCCCGGTGGGATGGAAGCAGAAGGTGCATTTGTAAGGGCAGGAGCGGCTGGCGACCATCGGCACCGAGCGCGGATTGTCCAGCAGATGAAAAGCGAAACTGTCGGAGGTAACCTGGGCCTCGACCAGCTTTTCAACCTCGAAGCCCTCCAGGTCCGGCCACGGCAATTGGCCCAGTTCCTTGTTCGGCTTGCGCTCCGGGGTGCGCACCGCCCGCCCGTCCGGCCCGGCCCAGACGATGCCGTTGACCTGTCCGATATCGTCGCGGGCTTCCAGGATGCGGGCCAGCTCGACCATGGTTTCCTCGCCCTCGCCGATGACGCCGATATCCATGGGCAATTTGGTCGCCACCCAGTCCGGCGCGGCGGTGACCAAGCCCCCGCCGCCGACGGTAATGATTCCCGGTTTTTCCGCCTTGGCGGCGGCCAGGATCTCCTTGACCCGCAGAATATGCGACGATAATCCGCCGGTGGCGATCAAATCCGGGTCGAGCCGCTTGACGGCCTCGCGTACGAACCCGGTCGCCCCCTCGGCCTGATGGTTCATGTTGATGCAATGCACCTCATGACCCGCCGCCTTGAGCGACGAGGAGATATAGGCGATCCCCAGCGGAAAGTTATAGCTTCGGCCTTCGCCGAAGTTGGGGAGGACGAGTAGCATTTTCATGAGTCCGACCATAGCACGGTCCGCCGTCGTGGGGTACAGTTGGCGCAAAAGCCGGGTGAAAATAAGGGGTATTCCATGTTCATGTGCTTCATGACCCGCGAAATGCTGATCCAACTGATGCCGCTGAAGGGGCAGGTGGCGGAGATCGGTGTCGCCCAGGGGGATTTCTCGGCCCATATCCTGCACGCCGCAGACCCGGCGCGGCTGACCCTGATCGACCCCTGGACGTTTCAGGACGACGAGAGCTATCGGGCCGACCTGAACAATGCGGCCAATGACGAACAGCAAAGCCGCTATCAGGGCGTTCTGGATCGTTTCGCGACCGAGATCCAGCGCGGCCAGGTGGTGGTCAAGCGGCAGGTTTCCCAAGAGGCGGTGGCGGATTTCGCCGATGGGGAGCTGGATTGGCTGTTCATCGACGGCATGCATACGGAAGACGGGGTGTATCGAGATCTGTCCCTGTACTGGGACAAGGTGAAGGACGACGGCTTCATCCTCGGCCACGACTACACCAACATCGACAAGGCCATTGAGCAGGGATTCGGGGTGATCGAGGCGGTGGATCGCTTCGTGCAGGAACGGGACGCCCCCTTCATCGCCCTGACCGCCGAGGTCTATCCGGCCTATGTGCTGGCCAAGCGCGACGGGCCGCATGTGGAAAAACTGCGCAAGAAACTGCTCTATCTGATTCCGCAGATCGTCGAAATCCGCGAGCCGTTCGGGCGCTTCCGGCTGACCGTGCAACAGGTCGGCGACAAGAAGATCATTGTGCGGTCGTTTTAGGAAAATATCGGGCGACGGTCGGCGTCAAAAGCGACCGAGGTGAAGGCTCGCCCGCGCATGGCCTTGCGATGGGCCTCGACCAGCAGATGCGGGCCGACCAACCCGGCCAGCGGATCGGGCCACTCCCGGGCCAGATCGAGCACCTGCGCCCGGTCGTCGCCGCACCGGTGATAGGCCCGATACAGCGCCGCTTGATCAACGGTCCAGGGGCAGAACGGATCGGCCAGCTTGGCCCCCAGATAGCGGGCCGCTTCGGCCAGAAAGCGCGTCGCCACAGGGGAACCCCTGCGCAACCAGACAAAGGCCGCAGAAAACAGCAGCGACGGGGCCAACTGTAGGGGCCGTCCAATCAACGCCAGGGGGGCCTTTTCGGCGGCGGCCAGCAGGCGGGGCAGATTTTCCCCAAACGCGGAATCCACGTCGCTGAGAATCAGGTCGGTGTCATAGAAAACGCGGACGGCCTGGGCGATCTGAAAACGGCGGCTGGCGGCGATGGCCGGGGTGAGGAGACCGTCCTCGAAGCTGAACAACAGGTTAGGGTGCGCCCGGGACAACTGGTCGCGCAGCCCGTTGCCATCATCATTTGGCCCGATGATATGCAACAAAATCGCCGTGCCGGGGCGGACGGCGGACAAGGTATCGAGGAATCGTTGTCCGTAGGCGATGAAATAGGCCTCGTCGCAGCAGGCGAGCACCAGCGGTCCGTCGAGGCTCCGGGTCGGCAAATTGAGCGTGAGGCGCGGCGCGGGCGGCGCCTCCCAATCCATCGGTTCGACCAGATAAGCCTGCTGCAACAAGGTGCCGAGAATGGTCTGCGCCTCGGGAGTGGGCGTAAAGACCTGTCCCAGGGTATGGGCTCCCATATGCGCCGCTTCGCGCAGCAAACGGGACACCGCTGTCAGGTCGCCGTCGGGAGCCAGGGCCAAAGCCAGCCCGAAACCGAGAAAGGCGCGCAGGGGCGAGTCTGCGTTGGTGGCGTCATACAGGCGGCGCAGGTCCTCGGTGCGTTTGTGGTCCGCCAGATCGAGTGCCACGTCATGGCCGAAGTCCAGCAGGTCGCCGCGCCGCGCGTGACGGGCCTCGAACAGCGCCAGCGCCCGGGCCGGATCGGCGGCGGCCAGATGCAGGGCCAGTTGCCGCCAGGCGTCCTTGTCCCGGTCGTCGTTGGCGATGCGGTTCAGCAGCTCGGCCTCGGTCATGGAGCCCCTTTTTTCATCGGCAGGCCGCCCGGACGGTGGCATGATGGGTGACGTCTTTCTTACAACCGGGATGCCATGTCTGAACAGCCCCCCCGTTGCCTGATCATCGCCGCCCATCCAGACGACGAGTGCCTGTGGTTTTCCGGCGTTGCGAGTGCTGCGGAAAGGATCGTGCTGGCCTTTGTGGATTCCCCGGCCGATCCCGCCATGGGTCAACGCCGCCGCGCCGCCCTGGCCGAGCATCCGGACCGGGCGCGGCTGGCGGTGCTGGGATTGCCGGAGCCGGGCTTGTTCAAGGCCGGGGACTGGAGCCAGAGTCCGCCTGTTTTCGCCGATCCGCAAAAACAGCGCGCCGCGACCCGGCTGTCCGAGGCCCTGGAAGCCCGGCTGACTCCCTTGATGTCGAACGGCATCATCCGGGTCTATACCCATGCGCCGTGGGGCGACTATGGCCATGAGGAACATGCCCTGTTGTCGGCCACAGTGCGACGTCTGGCGAATCGGCTGGGGATTGAGGTCTGGGTGCCGCTCTATGGGTCGCTGCGCGCCCTGGGCTGGATCGGCCATCACTTGAATCGGATGTCGGAACAGATGATCCTGGTTCCCACCGACCGGGCCTGGGCCGATGGGGTACAGGCGGTCTATGCCCGACACCACTGCTGGACCTGGGAGCCGGACTGGCGGGGTTTTGCCATGGAAGGCTATGTGCGGCTGACCGGACCTTCGGAATCCGGCGGTGGATATCTGCCGCCCCTGGCTCTGGTCGATCTGGCGCCTAAATGTAAGGCTGCATCCGGGGCGGACGCAGCAGCATCACCAGCAGGTGATTGAGCAGAAAGCCGAACAACAATCCGGCGGCTCCGAACGGCAGATCAATGGTCAGGGTAAACTGGAACTTCTCCCAGGCATCCTGCAGGATTTGCGGATCGTTATGGCGGGCCAACACCAGGGGTTTTTCCCAGACCGGGGCGGTGTTGAGGGCGTCCATGCCCCGTTCCAACTGATCGAGCCGGTCCAGGGAGCGGCGCATGGTGCGTCCGGTCTTCTGCATCACCGGGTCCGAATTGACCATGTGGCGGCTGACATAGGTGCCGAGGGTCAGGTTGGAGCGATTGGCGTTTTCCGCATATTGGTCGGCCAGCGAGGCCAGTTCGCCGACCGCGCCGCCCAGCCGTTGTTCATATTGCTGGATGAACACCGGCACCTGACTGAAGGCCATGCCGAACAGCACGGCGAAGAATATGGCGAAAAACTCTCGGACCATGTCCGGCTGTTCCCTGGTTGTCCTGTGGCGTGGGCACCTTAACAAGAAGCCCCCACCGGAGCGAGTCGCGATTTTTTCCTACCGGGCCCGGGGGTGGGCGTCCTCGTAAACGCGGATGAGCTGTTCCGTATCGACCTCGGTGTAACGCTGGGTGGTGGATAAGGACACATGACCGAGCAGTTCCTGAATGGTGCGCAAGTCGCCGCCCCCGGCCAGCAGGTGGGTGGCGAAGGAATGGCGCAGGGCGTGCGGCGTCGCCGTCTCCGGCATCCCGAGCAGCCGACGCAGGGCGCGCATCTGTTTCTGCACGATCTCGGCGCGCAGCCGCTTGCCCCGCGCCCCGACGAACAGCGGCCCGTCCGGGGCCAAAGTGAAGGGGCAGGCGGCCAGATAGTCATTGACCGCCTGAGTCACCACCGGCAGCAAGGGAACCAGCCGCTGCTTGTTGCCCTTGCCGGTGACCCGCAGCACATCGCCCTTCGGGGCCTGAGCGCGGTTGAGGCCGAGCGCTTCGGCAATGCGCAGCCCGCAGCCGTACAGCAGCATCAGCACCGCCACGTCCCGCTTGCCGTGCCAGGGGGTGGCGCTCATGTCGGCGATTCCCTCGACCATCTCCAGGGCATCATCGACGGCCAGCGGCTTGGGCACCGAATGGGGCAGTTTGGGAGTGCGCAGGCTGTGCAAGGCACTGCCTCGAATCAGCTCCCGGCGCTCCAGAAAGCGGAACAACGAGCGCAGGGCCGACAGGGCGCGGGCGGTGGAACTGCGCGACAACCCGTCCGCCGCGCGCTGCGACAACCAGGCTCGGAAATCCATCGACTCCAGCTGTTCGAGGCACCGCAGGTCGGGCACTATTTCGAGGTGATCGCCGATAAAAGCGAGAAAAAAGCCGATATCGCGGAAATAGTTGTCCAGGGTATGGGGCGACACCCGCCGCTCGTCGGCCAGCCAGGCCCGCCAGGCCTCCAGCCCCTGTCGCAGATCATCGGCGGCGTTGAAATGCATCTGTGGCCCTTTCTTTTGCTGAACCAGTCTAGCCGCATGTTGTTAATGTGGCGTTTATGAGCGATTCGGTTCCCACGTATGGCCCTGGTGATCGGGTGGCGGTGCTGCTGCCGCTGCCCATTGACGGCCCCTATGACTACCGCGTTCCGCCGGGGATGGTGCTGCGCGAGGGAGCCTTGGTGCGGGTGCCGCTGGGCGGACGGCGGGAATCGGGGGTGGTCTGGGGACCGGGAACCAGCGACCTGCCGTCCGACAAGATCCGCGACATTCTGCAAGTTCATGATCTGCCGCCCTTTTCCCCCGAGTTGCGGCGCTTCGTGATCTGGGTGGCGAACTATGCCCTGAGCCCCCCGGGGCCGGTGCTGCGCATGACAATCAGCGTCCCCGACGCCCTGGAACCGCCGCGCCCGACGGCTGCCCTGATCCTGGCCCCGACGCCGCCCGGGGGGCTGCGCGAAACCCCGGCCCGGCAAAAGGTGTTGGAAGAAATTCAATTTGGGCCGCCGCGCCCGCTGACCGAGTTGGCCCGGCAGGCCGGGGTGTCGCCCAGCGTCGTCAAGGGCTTGCTTGATGCCGGGGTCTTGAAGTCGGTGATCCTCGACCCGCCGCCGCCCTTCGACCCACCGGACCCGAACCGCCCGGGACCGGTGCTGTCCGAGGCCCAGGCGAAAGCGGGAGCAGAACTTTGCACCAGTCTGGAGGCGGGATTCAGGTGCACCCTGCTAGACGGCGTACCGGGCTCGGGCAAGACCGAGGTCTATTTCGAAGCCCTGGCCGAGGCCCTGCGACGGGGCCAACAGGTTTTGGTGCTGTTACCGGAAATCGCCCTTTCGGCCCAGTGGCTGGCCCGTTTCAGGGCGCGTTTCGGCTGTGCTCCGGCGGTCTGGCATTCGGATCTGACCCAGGCCACCCGCCGCGCCACCTGGCGGGCGGTGGTCTCCGGCACCGCGCCGGTGGTGGTCGGGGCGCGCTCGGCGCTGTTTTTGCCGTTTCTGGATCTGGGACTGATTGTGGTGGACGAGGAGCACGATGCCTCGTTCAAGCAGGAGGACGGCACCATCTACAACGGTCGCGACATGGCGGTGGCGCGGGCGCATCTGGAGAAAATCCCCATCGTCCTGGCCTCGGCCACGCCATCCCTCGAATCGCTGACCAACGCCCAGGACGGCAAATACCGGCTGTTGCATCTACCCGAACGGCACGGCGGGGCGCGGATGCCGACCCTGGAGGTCATTGACCTGACCAAGGATCGTCCGGCCCGCGACATGTGGATTTCCGGGGCGCTGCGCCGGGCGGTGGAAGAAACTCTGGCGGCGGGCGATCAGGCAATGCTGTTCCTCAATCGCCGGGGCTATGCGCCGCTGACCTTGTGCCGGGCCTGCGGTCAGCGGCTGCAATGTCCCAATTGCACCGCTTGGCTGGTTGAGCATAGATCAAACGGACGGCTTCGCTGTCACCATTGCGGCTATCAATCCGCCCTGCCCAAGGCCTGCCCCGCCTGTGGGGCCGAGGATAGCCTGGCCGCCTGTGGGCCGGGGGTGGAGCGGCTGGCCGAGGAAGCCCAGGCGCTGTTTCCCGAGGCCCGCCAGGCCATCGCCGCCAGCGACACCCTGACCCATCCGCGCGCCGCTGCCGATCTGGTGGACCGACTGGAGCGCCGTGAGGTGGACCTGTTGATTGGTACCCAGATTGTCGCCAAGGGCTATCATTTTCCACATCTGACGCTGGTCGGGGTGGTGGATGGGGATTTGGGACTTTCGGGCGGCGATCTGCGGGCCGCCGAACGGACTTTTCAATTGCTCTATCAGGTGGCCGGGCGGGCCGGGCGGGAAAGCAGGCCGGGGCGGGTGCTTTTGCAATCGGCCCAGCCCGGTCATCCGGTCATGGCGGCCCTGGCGACCGGCGATCGGGACGGATTCATGGCGGCGGAATCGGCGGCCCGGCAGGCGGCGGGGATGCCGCCGTTCGGTCGTCTGGTGGCGCTGATCGTCTCCGGGACCAACGAAGCGGCGGTGGAGGCCGCTGCGGCGGCCCTGGCCCGAGTGGCCCCGCGCGGACCGGGCATTTCGGTGCTCGGTCCGGCCCCGGCCCCGTTGGCGGTGCTGCGCGGACGGCACCGCCGCCGACTGCTGCTCAAAACCGATCGGGAGACCCCGGTGCAGCCGCTGGTGCGTCAGTGGCTGACCCTGGCGCGACGGGTCAAGGGGGTGCGGGTGCAAGTGGACGTGGACCCTTACGGATTTTTGTGACAGGATGGGGCCAAGCCTGCTCTCTCCAAGGGTTTTTTTAGCTTGTTGCACTGCGCCATGGCGTCTTGCATGGCTTGGGGGAGTATGCTAGGTAACAAGCGTTTCCGCTCGGGGGGACCGTTGCGGGGGCAAGAGGCGTCAAGTCTTGTTTTCAATGGTCGGATCGGCTTGCGGTCCGCATGCGATTGTCGAGGGAAACCCCAGGTGTCGTCCGCTGATACACATGTAACCGGACTCGCGGGGCGTTACGCCACAGCGCTATTTGAACTGGCCGACGAAGGCGCGCAGCTGGACTTGGTGGCCGGGGATCTCGGTCAATTGCAGGCCATGTTCAACGAGAGTGACGAACTCCGCCGGGCCATCCGTTCTCCCATCATCTCCCGCGCTAATCAAAGTGCCGTCATGTCGGCCTTGGCCGAGCAGGCGGAGATGTCCCCATTGACCCGGAATTTCCTCGGGTTGGTCGCGCAGAAACGGCGGGTGGCCGCTCTGCCGCGTATCATCCGCGATTTTCAGACCCTGCTCTCTGCCAAGCGCGGCGAGACCACGGCTCATGTGATCGCGGCCAAGCCACTAACCGCCAAACAGTCCGAATCCCTCGCCGCCACCCTGAAAACAGGGGTCGGCACCGAGGTCAGCGTCGATGTCAAAGTCGATCCTGAGCTGTTGGGGGGCATGATCGTCAAGGTGGGCTCTCGTATGATCGACAGCTCGCTCCGCACAAAACTTGAACAGCTCCGGCTGACGATGAAGGGTGTCGCGTGATGGAAATCAGGGCCGCTGAAATTTCCGCCATTCTGAAAAAGCAGATCGAGAACTTTGGGACCGAGGCGGATATCGCCGAAGTGGGTCAGGTTCTGGCCGTCGGCGATGGGATCGCCCGCGTGCATGGTCTGGACAATGTTCAGGCTGGCGAGATGGTTGAATTCCCCGGGGGGATCAAGGGCATGGCCCTCAACCTGGAAGAAGACAACGTCGGCGTGGTGGTGTTCGGCGAAGACCGCACCATCAAGGAAGGCGACACCGTCAAACGGACCGGGGCCATCGTCGATGTGCCGACCGGCAAGGGCCTGCTGGGTCGGGTGGTCGACGGACTCGGCGAACCCATCGACGGCAAGGGTCCGATCCCGCACGATCAACGCATGCCGGTGGACGTCAAGGCGCCGGGCATCATTCCCCGCAAGTCCGTGCATGAGCCCATGCAGACCGGGTTGAAGGCCATCGACAGCCTGATCCCCATCGGTCGCGGCCAGCGCGAGCTGATCATCGGTGACCGCCAGACCGGCAAGACGGCGATCATCATCGACACCATCATCAATCAGGCGCGCATCAATGCCGACGCCAAGGATGAATCTGAAAAGCTGTACTGCATCTATGTGGCGGTCGGCCAAAAACGCTCGACCGTGGCCCAGTTGGTCAAGCTGCTGGAAGACAACAACGCCATGGATACGGCGATCATCGTCGCCGCGACGGCCTCCGATCCGGCCCCGATGCAGTTCCTGGCCCCGTTCTCCGGCTGCACCATGGGTGAATATTTCCGCGACAACGGCATGCACGCGGTGATTTTCTACGACGATCTGTCGAAACAGGCGGTGGCTTACCGTCAGATGTCGCTGCTGTTGCGCCGTCCGCCGGGCCGCGAAGCCTATCCGGGCGATGTGTTCTTCCTGCATTCCCGGCTGCTGGAACGGGCGGCGAAAATGAACGATTCTATGGGGGCCGGTTCATTGACCGCATTGCCGGTCATCGAAACCCAGGCTTCCGACGTGTCGGCCTATATCCCGACCAGCGTGATTTCCATTACGGATGGTCAGATCTTCCTGGAAACCGAATTGTTCTATTCCGGCGTCCGTCCGGCGGTGAACGTCGGTATTTCCGTGTCGCGCGTGGGCTCGGCGGCGCAGGTCAAGGCGATGAAAAAGGTTTCCGGCTCGATCAAGCTGGAACTGGCCCAGTATCGCGAAATGGCCGCCTTCGCCCAGTTTGCGTCGGACCTGGACCCGGCGACCCAGAAACTGCTGGCCCGTGGGGCGCGTCTGACCGAAGTGCTCAAGCAGGCCCAGTTCACGCCGTTGCCGGTGGAAGAACAGGTGGTGGCGATTTTCGCCGGTGTGCGCGGCTTCCTGGACAAGCTCGATACCCGGGACGTGACCCGCTACGAGCAGGGCCTGTTGAGCCATGTGCGTGAAAAAGGCCAAAGCATCCTGCAAACCATCCGCGAAGAGAAGGACATCTCGACGGATACGGAAAGCAAGCTGAAGGCCATGATCGAGGACTTTACCAAGTCGTTCGCCTGATCCACCCGTCCCGGACGTTCCGGGACGCTCCCCCGACCCTGGCTTGAGTGAGCACGATGCCCAACCTCAAGGACCTCAGAATCCGGATCACTTCGGTCAAATCGACCAAGAAGATCACCTCGGCCATGAAGATGGTCGCCGCGTCCAAGTTGCGGCGCGCCCAGACGGCGGCCGAGGAGGCCCGACCCTATGCCACGCGCATGGAGCGGATGCTCGGGTCGTTGGCACACAGCATTTCCGGCATGCAGGGGGCACCGAAGCTGTTGGCCGGAACCGGCAAGGACCATGTGCAGTTGCTGGTCGCCTTCACTTCGGACCGCGGCCTGTGCGGCGGGTTCAATTCCTCCATCGTGCGCGAGGTCCGGCGTCAGGTCCATGCCCTGGAAAAGGAAGGCAAAGAGGTCAAGATCATCTGTGTCGGGCGCAAGGCAGCGGACGGCCTGCGGCGCGACTTCAAGAGCAAGATCGTCACCAGCATCACCGGCATCGCCGGCAAGAAAGGCATCCCGTTCACCGAGGCGCAGCAGGTGTCGCAGACCTTGCGCGATATGTACGAGCGCGGTGAATTCGATGTCTGCACCATCTATTACAATCGCTTCAAGTCGGCCATTTCCCAAGTGGTGACGCCGCAGCAGATCATCCCGTTCCCGGTGCCCAAGCAGGAAAAGGTGGATGTCGCGGCCACGGCGAAGGCGATCTATCTCTACGAACCGGCGGAGGAGGAGATCCTCGCCGCCCTGTTGCCGCGCAACCTGTCGGTTCAGATTTATCGCGCCATGCTGGAAAGCAATGCCTCCGAACAGGGTGCGCGGATGACCGCCATGGACAACGCGACGCGCAACGCGGGCGATATGATCGACAGCCTGACCATGACCTACAACCGGACACGGCAGGCGGTGATTACCAAGGAACTTATTGAAATCATTTCCGGAGCCGAGGCACTGTAGCCACGGTCCCCGAACCCGGTCTGTATTGGTGGGAGTCGTTGAATATGGCAGATAATCCGAGTGTCGGCACTGTAACCCAGGTCATGGGCGCCGTGGTCGACGTCCGTTTCGATGGAGAGCTTCCGGCGATCCTGAATGCCCTGCGGGTGGAAAATCAGGGTAAGTCCCTGGTCCTCGAAGTGGCGCAGCATCTGGGCGAAAGCACCGTGCGGACCATTGCCATGGACAATACCGAAGGCTTGGTGCGCGGTCGCGAGGTGCTCGATACGGGGGAGCCCATCGCCATGCCGGTGGGACCGGAAACCCTGGGCCGCATTCTCAACGTCATCGGCGAACCGGTGGACGAGCGCGGTCCGGTAAAAACCAAGATGACCTATCCGATCCATCGTGCGGCCCCGACCTTCCTCGATCAGTCCACCGATACGGAAATCCTGGTCACCGGGATCAAGGTGGTGGATCTGCTGGCGCCGTACGCCAAGGGCGGCAAGATCGGCCTGTTTGGTGGTGCCGGTGTGGGCAAGACCGTGCTGATCATGGAGTTGATCAACAACATCGCCAAGGGTCACGGCGGCTATTCGGTATTTGCCGGGGTCGGCGAGCGGACCCGTGAAGGCAATGACCTCTATCATGAAATGATTGAATCCGGGGTTATCGACCTGAAGGGCGGCAAATCAAAAGTGGCGCTGGTTTATGGGCAGATGAACGAACCGCCCGGGGCCCGTGCCCGTGTCGCCCTGTCTGGTCTGACCCAGGCCGAATATTTCCGCGACGAAGAAGGCCAGGACGTGCTGTTCTTCATCGACAACATTTTCCGGTTTACCCAGGCCGGTTCAGAAGTGTCGGCGCTGTTGGGCCGCATTCCGTCGGCGGTGGGCTATCAGCCGACCCTGGCCACCGACATGGGCACCATGCAGGAGCGCATCACCTCGACCAAAAAGGGCTCGATCACCTCGGTGCAGGCCATTTACGTGCCGGCCGATGACTTGACCGATCCGGCGCCCGCCACCTCCTTTGCCCACCTGGACGCCACCACCGTGCTGTCACGGCAGATTGCCGAGCTGGGCATCTATCCGGCGGTGGACCCCCTGGATTCCACGTCCCGCGTGCTCGACCCGCGGGTCGTCGGAGAGGAACATTATCGGACCGCGCGCGAAGTGCAGCGGGTGTTGCAGACCTACAAGGGCCTGCAAGACATCATCGCCATTCTGGGCATGGACGAATTGTCCGAGGAGGACAAGCTGGTGGTGGCCCGGGCGCGCAAAATCCAGCGCTTCCTGTCACAGCCGTTCCATGTGGCCGAAGTGTTCACCGGTACGCCGGGGGTTTTCGTCTCGCTGGAAGATACGATCAAGGGCTTCGCGGCCATCTGTGCCGGCGAATACGATCATCTGCCGGAATCGGCCTTCTACATGGTCGGCACCATGGAAGAGGCCGTGGGCAAGGCCAAGAAGATGGCCGAAGCGGCGTAAGGCGTTCTGGGCAAGGAAACCGACATGGCCGATATGGATACAGTCAAGTTCGAGATGGTGACGCCGGAGCGCCTGCTGGTGTCGCAGTTGGTCCATATGGTGCTGATTCCCGGTGGCGAGGGCGATTTCGGCGTGCTGCCGGGACACACGCCGCTGTTGTCCACCATTCGCCCGGGGACCATTGTTCTGTATGGCAAGGACAACAAGATTGCCGAGCGGTTGTTCGTCGAAGGCGGATTTGCCGAGGTGACACCGGAAAGCTGCACCGTGCTGGTGGAAGAGGCGACCCATCTGGAAGACATCACTTTGGAGATGGCCGACGAACGGGTGCAGAAAGCCAACGATGCCATGATGGATGCCGGAAACGAAGGCGAACGGCGCGGCGCGGAACGGGAATTTGTGGCTGCCGAAGCCATGCTGGCCGCCGTGGAGCAGATGCGCAAGGATCACCTGCACTAATACAAACCTGCCCGATCAGCGACGCCAAGCCGCTAAGGCGACCATGGCCGCCTGCATATCTTCGCAAGATCCGGCATAGGAAAAGCGCATGAAGCGATGACCGCGCCGGGGGTCGAAGTCGGTCCCCGGGGTCGCCGCGACGCCGGTTTCATCGAGCATGCGGCGGCAGAAGCCGGGGCTGTCGTCGGTCAGCGCCGAAATGTCGGCATAAACATAAAAAGCGCCATCGGACGGGGCCAGTTCGGTAAATCCGGCTTTCGGCAGACCATTCAGCAGGATGTCCCGGTTGCGGGCATAGCGCGCCACGTTGGCCCGCAACTCGTCATGGCACTCAAAGGCATGAATGGCGGCGTACTGGGACAAGCTGGGCGGCGAAATGAACAGATTCTGAGCCAGGCATTCCACCGGGCGCAGCATGTCCTCGGGCAACACGATCCAGCCCAACCGCCAGCCGGTCATGGCGAAATATTTCGAGAAACTGTTGATCACCAGCGCCTGATCGGTAAAGGCCAGGGCCGTTTCAGCGGCTGTCTCGTAGGTGATGCCGTGATAGATCTCGTCGGAGATCAAGCGCATGTCGCGCGCCGCGCAATAGTCCACCAGTTCGCGGAATCGCTGCCGACCGATCATGCTGCCGGTCGGGTTGCCGGGGCTGGCCAGAATCAGCCCCTCCAGATCGGGCAGGGAGTCCAGTTGTTGCGGAGTGGGCTGAAAGTGACTGTCCGGACCGACAGGAATATCCAACGGCTCGATATTCAAGGCCGTCAGGATATTGCGATAGGCCGGATAGCCCGGCGCCACCTGGGCCACCCGGTCTCCGGCCTCGAAACAGGCCAGAAAAGACAGAATGAACGCCCCGGAAGACCCGGTGGTCACCACCACCCGGCGCGGATCGAGGTCTTGGCCGTAGCTGTGCTGATAATGGCGCGCGATGGCGCAGCGCAGATCCCACAGCCCGAAAGCATCCGTATAGCCCAGATAGGACTCCTCAAGCGCCCGCTGCGTCGCGGCAATCACGGCAGCCGGAGCACCGGTGGAAGGTTGCCCGACCTCCAGATGCAGCACCGGCTTGCCTGCCTCGGCACGGGCGTTGGCGGCGCGCATGACGTCCATCACGATGAACGGCGGAATCTGGGCGCGACGGGCGACCTTAAGGACCATAGGCGGCGACTCTCAGTTGGCGCTCAGTCCGAGACCGAACCGACGCGGGTCAGCCGCCACGGAACAGGTATCGGGCCGGATGGGCAGGCCGAGCGGACAGGAAATGGCGTTGACCCGGCCAATCCGCTTGACCACCTGCACTTTGTGACCGCGTCGGGTCAAACTGCTGATTTGAGCCTGGGTGACTTCGCTTTCGACAAAGGTCACATCGGGGGTGCCCCCATTATGCACCCGTTGCGCGGTTTGCGCGGAGGGCAGCAGTTCTTCGCCGATCAGCACCCGGGCCGCCACGTTGATCATTGCCGTCGGGGCCGCCACGCCGCCGCTGGAACCGGCCCCGAAGTAAAATTCTTTCACATGCCGATTGGTCACCATCATTGGCCCCAGGGACAGACCGGGCAGGCCGTTGGCACTGGGCGCGGCCCCGATCAGGAAACCAAATCCCGGCACCATGCGTTTGCTGCCGAAAGCGGCGTTCAGAGTCAGATTGCACACCACCGCCGACCCTTGCGGATCGACGACGACGAAACTGGTGCCCGAGGAATCCTGGCGCAGCCCCTGCGGTGCCGGGGACAGTTGGGTGGCATCGGTATGGTGTTCCGGGTCATAGGAGGCGGTCAGTTGGTCCAGGGTGGCCTGTTCAATCAGGGATTTCGGTTCGGTGGATCGTCCGAGCCACAAAGAGCGACCCCCGTAGGCCCGCATGGATGTCTCGGCAAGCAAATGCAGACGCCCCTCGGCGGGTGTATTTGCGTACAGATCATGAGCCGACAACTGACCCCACATTTGCGCCGCCACGCCCCCGGCAATGGACGGTGGCGGCGGGAAGTGAACCGTTTTGTTGCCAAATTCAACATTCAAGGGTTGGCGCCATTGGGGCAGGCTGTCGTCGAGGTCGGCCAGGGTCAGATTGCCGCCCAGGGCAGAGACCGCCGCCACCAGATCCCGCGCGGTGCGCCCGACGTAAAAATCCCCCGGTCCGTGGGAGCGGATATTGGCCAGAGTGGCGGCCAGATCCCGCTGCACGATGAATTCCCCTTCGCCGGTCGGCTTGCCGCTGTCGAGGGCGAACACCCGAGCGGCCTCTTTGTCAGCAATCAGCTCCTGTCCATCCTCGGAGAGATCGGCGGCCAAAGCGCGTGAGACTTGATTGCCAAGCCGCGCCAATTGTTCCGCCGGGGCCACCACTTGCGCCCATTGCAATTTTCCGTAGCGCGCCTGCAAGGCAAAGAAGCCGCGCAATCCCACCGGAACGGAGGTGTTCAGAGTCCCCGTCCCACTGGCGGCGCGGGGCAGGAACTCCAGGGTTTCGGCCTTGCCGGTCTTGCGGTCGTGGGTCAGGCACACCCCACCGGCCCCCAAACCGGCGGACGAGGGTAGGGTGACGGAGAGGGCGAAATAGACGGCGGTAGCGGCGTCGGCGGCGCTGCCTCCGGCCGATAGTACGTCGCGGCCGACCAGGGCGGCGCGTGGCTCGTCGGCGGCGACTCCGCCCAGGTAGCCTTCCACATATCCCAGGGTTCCCTGTTCGGTTTTCGCCCCCGAGCAAGCAGCTACGCCAAGGGCCATGGCAACCATAATAGAAACGGCCCGACATTGACCTGATGCCCCGGCCCCACTACCTTGATGGGGAGTGGTGGAGAACAATCCCTTGAAATTGCGCATTCTGATCCTGACCATTTTGCTCGTTGTGGCAACCCTGACCGCGGTGTCCCCGGCTGAGGCGGCCCGTGCGCCCACCTTCATCCGCGACGCGGAAATTGAAAATACCATTCGGGCCTACGCGGCGCCACTGTTCACGGCCGCCGGAGTTCCCCCGGAGTCCATACGCGTTCATCTGATCCAGGACAAGGCCTTGAACGCCTTTGTTGCCGGGGGATTGCAGATGTTCCTCAATACGGGCCTGCTGATTCGGGCCGAACATGCGGGACAGATCATCGGGGTCATCGCCCACGAAACCGGCCATATCTCCGGCGGCCACCTGTCGCGGACCAGCGAAGCCCTGTCCAATGCCGGGGCCTCGGCCATTCTGGGGGCGGTGCTGGGGACGGCGGCGGCGGTCGGCACTGGGCGCGGCGATCTGGGGGCGGCGATCATGCTGGGCGGTCAGGAAATGGGCAAGCGGCAGTTCCTGAAATACAGCCGGGTTCAGGAATCCTCGGCCGATCAGGTGGCAGTAAAACTGCTTGATGCCACCGGCCAGTCTGCCCGTGGGCTGATGGAATTCATGTCCATCCTGGTCGATCAGGAACTGATTCCGTCGAGCAGCCAGGACCCCTACGTGCGCACCCACCCGATCACCCAGAACCGGGTTGATTTCCTGCGCAACCATGTCAACAAGTCGGTTTATTCGGACGTGCCCATTTCCGAAGATTTTCAAATGCGCAACGCCCGCATGAAGGCCAAGTTGATCGGTTTTCTGACACCGCCGTCGCAAACCTTGCGCCAATATCCGGAGACCGACCAAAGTCTGCCCGCCCGCTATGCCCGTTCCGTGGCCTATTATCGTCGCGCCGATACGTCCCTGGCGCTGCGTGAGGTGGATGGATTGCTAGCCGATTATCCCGAGGACCCCTATTTCCACGAATTGAAGGGGCAAATTCTGTTCGAGACCGGAAACGTCCACGCGGCGTTGCCGGAATATGAGGCCGCTGTGCGATTGGCCCCCAAGACCTCGCTCCTATTGTCCCTGTTGGCGCAGACAAGGCTGGAATCCGGCGATCCCGCCCAGGCCAAATTGGCCATCGAGGACCTGCGGACCGCCCTGCGGCTGGAGCCGGAATCCACCCATTTCTGGTCGCAACTGGGCCGGGCCTATGCCCTGGACGGTCAGATGGACATGGCCACCCTGTCCCAGGCCGAGGAAGCCTACCTCAGTGACCAGAAGTCGGAGGCGCGATTCTATGCGGAAAAGGCGGCCAAGCTGCTGCCCAGCAACAGCAGTTCCTGGTTGCGGGCGCAGGATATTCTGTTTGCCACCCAGCCCGACAAGGACGAAGAGGCCGAAGGGGCCAATAAATAAACCCCTGCTGATCGGGCTTCTGGCGCTGCTCGCGGCCTGCGCGTCCCCGGTGCCGCCGCCGACCCCGGTGTCGCCGCTCGGTGGGCGGTTGGATGTTCTGGGGCCGAGCATGATGTTCGATCCCGGTGCGCCGCCGCCCGGCTGGATGCTGCTCGGGGATCGCGTCACCGCCCGCCAGGGGCTGGCGGTGACCCGGATCTTGGGCGTTCCGGCCCTGCAAATGACGGCCGGAAACAGTTTCCCCTATGCGTTGATCCGGCCGGTGGATGCCTCTCTCCTGGCGACCCCGTTCCTCGACTGGTTCCGCTATCACGACAATCCGGTGACCGGGGAGCCGCAACCGCAACTGATCCTCGGATTCTGGGGCGGCGTGGTTCCGCCGTTGACCATGACCGCTGCGCTGCCCGGTTTGCCCTCCCATGACCGGTGGCTGACTCTGGACTGGCCCGGGACCCGGCCCGGAGACGCGGCCTGGGTCCGGGAATCGGCGGATGTGTCGCGTCTGTACGCCGAGCGCTGGCCGCAGGACGACCTGAGTCAGGTCCGGGTGCGCTTCATTGGGCTGCTGTCGCACCCGGATCGAGGCGGCTCCCCGACTCTCGCCCTCTCCGGCCTGACCCTGACCCGCTGAACGCCTTGGGCCTTGAGTGGAACCGGAAGACCGCGCAAGATGCCGGACCGTTCGATTCGTTCCTTCCCGACCTGAGAGGTATGTTTATGTTGCGTATTTTGATTGTTGCCCTAGCCCTGGTGCTGTCCGTTTCGGCGCAGGCCGCCGACGAGACCTTCAGCGAGACCCAGAAAAAAGCCATGGGCGATGTCATCCGGGCCTACCTGATGGAAAATCCAGAAGTGATTCTCGAAGCGGTGGAGGTCTTCGAATCGCGTCGGCAGCAGGCCGAGCAGGAACAACAGGTGCAGGCGCTGACCGCCATGCAGGAGGTGATCGAGCGCAACCCCGCCTCGCCGCTGTATGGCAATCCCGAGGGTGATGTGACCCTGGTGGAGTTTTTCGATTACAATTGCGGTTATTGCAAAAAGGCCTTTCCCGATGTTGTGGCGCTGCTGGAAAAGGACGGCCAGGTCCGCTACGTGCTGAAGGAACTCCCCATTCTCAGCGAAGAATCGCAAATCGCCGCCCGGGCGGCCCTGGCCGTCTGGCAGTTGGACAAGGACAAGTATTTTGCCTTTCATTCGGCACTGATGTCCCTGCGCGGCGGCCTCAACGAGGCGCGGATTCTCAAGGCCGCCGAGGACCTGGGCCTGGATAAGGACAAGGTCAAGGCCGCCATGGTGAGCCCGGAAGTGGACAAGGAACTGACGGTCAATCACCAGTTGGCGCAGATGCTGGGAATCAACGGCACGCCCGCCTTCATCATCGGCCAGCAGATCATGCCCGGGGCGGTCGGCCGCGCCAGGCTGGAGGAACTGATCGCCGCCGCGCGCAAAGGCTGACAGCACCGTCGAATGGGACTACACTCGGCGAAAATCTGGATGACATAGGGGGATATCACCGTGAACACGCCGTCTGCCGCGCCCCGTCATGCCCTCGACAGCGTCGAGGAACTGCTGGTTCATGCCATCGCCCTGGAGGAAGAGGCGGTGGAGCGCTACGAAGAAATGGCCCACTCCCTGGAAAACCACAACAATACGGAAACCGCCGACCTGTTGCGCAAGCTCGCCGGATATGGGCGTAAGCATGCCACGGAAATGCATCAACGGGCGGTTGGGCTCGACCTGCCCCATGTGGCCCCCTGGGACTTCAAATGGGGGAGTGGGGACTCCCCGGAAACGGCGGCCCTGGAAGACGCCCATTACCTGATGACCCCCTATCACGCGCTGCTCATCGCCCATCGCGCCGAATCCAATGCCCATGGCTTTTACGTCGGGGTCGCCGCCTCTTCGACCAATGACGAGGTGGCCGGTCTGGCCGCCGAATTCGCCCGAGAAGAGGCCGAACATGTGGCGTTGCTGGAAAAATGGATCGAGGCGCAATGTCCGCCGCCGCCGGGCTGGGACGAAGACCCCGACCCGCCGAACATCCCGGAATAGGGGCCGAGTTTCCTATCCTGCGGAATGCCATCCATAAACAAGCAGGGGCGCAACCTAGGCTGCGCCCCATTCATGTCAGCTTCCAGACAACGGCAGGATCAGAAGCGGTAGCCGAGGGTGACCATGGCGGTCATGGCCTGAATGGCTTCGTACTCAATGCCATATTTGTCCTTGGGTCCCGCGATGTAATGGTAATCCCCTTTGATGCCCATATAGGCCTTCTCGGTGAGATCGAAATTCACCCCGGCACTGAGATTTCCGCCGAATTCAATGTCATCGGAATTTTCAATGTTCGCTAGGCCGATGCCCGCGCCCACAAAGGGTGTGAGGCGGTATTTTGACTTGAAGTCATAGTAGCCATTGAGGGAATAGAGCATGACGGTGTTGTCGAACGTGCCGTTCAGAGATGATCCCGATACTGTGGTCGGGCCGGTCCAGGTGGTGCCGCCAGAGGTCAGGGTTCCGCTGAGAGTGGCGGCATTCAGCTCCGCCTCGAAGTATTTTATCCCAAGGCCCAGGCGGACGTTTTTGAGACCAAAATCCAGAATACCCGCTTCGGCACCGAAGGCGAGGGCATTGTCATAATCGAGCGTCAGCTTGAGATTCGTCGCGGTAATGCCGTTACTCGTCCCGGAATAGGTTTTGCTATCCACATCCTGCAACATGGCATAGCCCAGTTGGCCTTCCACATAGCCATCTGCCGCGAGAGCCTGCGCGGCTGTGGCGGTCAGAACTGCAGCGGCAATCACAAAGCGTTTCATTTTTTGCTCCCCCCCAAAGGTAATGTCGTCAATCATGAATACACTTGTAACCATATCTCATTTACAACTCATTGAAAAAGTCGTCAGAGTGGAAAAGACCTTCGATTGTGCGATATAATTGCAACAATAGGCGGTGAAACAGCCCAATATTTTTAATCTAAAGGGTAGTGGTGGGCGTCGTGTAAGGCAATTATGACGGATGGACAGCCCCCTGGATGGGGACAAGTTTCATACAACGAGGCCTGAAATCGGACAGACTCCTGGACCCCCTGTCCTCTGCCCCGATTCCGTCCATTGCCTCTGACCCCGTCCTCGACACCCCGGCACGCCGGACGAACGCCCTCCTTGACGAGTCCCCGAGCGACCGGGCGCAACAGGAAAACCTTCTCAAACAGGCCGAGGCCGACACGGAGGCGGTCTGGAAGATGCACCAGGACAAAAAGGCCGCCGAGGAGAAAGCCGCCCGGCAGCGCATAGAGATGCGCCAGAAACAGCGCCTGGAAGAGCAAAAGCAGCAGCAGCAACGGCAGGCCCTGGCCCAGAAAATGGCTCCCGAAGGCCCACCCCCGGTGGGTCACGAAGAAGACTACAAGCACGATTTCCAGAAGCACCCGGACACCCCGCAATATGTGGCCGACCAGATCCTGCGTGACGTGCCGGTGGAGGACTGGTCTTCCACCCAGGCCCTCAAGGTCAAGACCTCGCCCAGTTCATTCCAGTCCGGCCACCCGGGCAACGCCATCGCCCGGCCCAAGCTGGATCAGTGGTTCAAGAACACCTTCCCGGGCACGGTGGACCTCGCCTCCGGGCAATCGGCCAGCGGCACCAGCTTCTTCCACCCCGACGACCGCAAGCAAATCGACGCGGGCAGGCCACGAAACGGTGACCTGCCATCGCAACGAAACCCTTACTCCGCCGCAATGAGGTCCGGCATGTCCTTGGCCAGGGTGCGGCGTTGGTTGGTGGTGGTGCCGCTGAGGGCGAAGCCGAGTTTTTGGCCGTCGGGGGCGATGAATTCGGCAATCAGGTCGCGGCCCTCGCCGGTGACCCGCCATGTGCCCTCCGCCCCCGGTTTCGGCGGGCAGACCACCAACGGCAGGGCCGGGGTTTTGACCACCACCGGCAGGGCCGGGAGATGCAACGGCGTCGGGGTGCCGGTCAGGCCCTTGGCTAACGCCTTGGCCTGGGCCAATAGCGGGGCGACGAAAGGCAGCGGCCCGGCGCTGCTTTCGGCGCAATCGCCCAAAGCGAAAATATGCGGATCGGAAGTCTGCATCTCGGAATTGATTTTGATGCCGCGTCCGCAGTCCAGGCCTGCCGCTTTGGCCATCTGGGTGCGCGGCACCAATCCGATGGCCGAGAGGGCATGATCGAAGGGAACTTCGGTGCCATCGTCGAGAGTGGCGGTGAAGCCATCGTCTGCCGGGTCGATACGGGCCACGGTGCGGCCCAGACACATGCGGATTCCAGCTTCGGCCAGGGAATCGGTGATCAGGCGGCCCAACACCTCGGGCACCAGCCGGGCCACCGGCCAGGGGGCCGGATCGACCAGGGTCACCTGATAGTCGGCCAGGGCGCAGTCATTGGCGAATTCCGAGCCAATGAGTCCGGCCCCGATCAACAAAACCCGCTTGCCCTTCTGCAACCGGTTGCGCCAGGCCCGATAGTCGCACAGGTCATTGACCGTCAGCACCGGCACCGCCTCACCGCCGGGAATGGGCAGCCTGATGGGGTCGGCGCCAATGGCGAGGACCAGTTTGTCATAGGCCAAGACAGTGCCGTCTTCCAATTTTAGCTGCTTGGCGGCGGCGTCCAGGGACGACACCCGGCAATGGGGGCGGACGTTGATCTTGAGATCCTCGGCCACCTTTTCCGGAGCTTTCTGGATCAGTGCGTCGGCGTCTTTGCTCTGGGCAAAAGCGTTGGACAGCATGGGTTTGGAATACATGGCACCGTCATCAGCGGTCACCAGGGTGAGCGCGCATTCGGGGTCCAGGGCGCGGATTTCGCGGGCCAGGCCGTAGCCAGCCAGGCCACTCCCGACGATGACGATGCCAGTCATGATGCATTCCTTACGTTTTGGAGAGAGAGTGGACTCAGGCGGCGTCTTCGACCGGCTCGAAGTCGGACTTGCTGACTCCACAGTCGGGACAGGTCCAATCATCGGGAATATCGGCAAAGGCGGTTCCCGGAGCGATGCCGTCATCGGGCAGGCCCTTGGCGGGATCGTAAACGAAATCACAAACGACACAGACGTACTTCATGGATCTTGCTCCTTGGATAGCGAGTTATTGTGTTGGCATATGGGGTTGGCAGAACCTAGCTCAAGAGCCGAATTTGTCCAACGTTTCCTGGTAATGCCCGGCATGTCTTTTTTCGACCTGGGCCAGGGCGGCGAACCGCTTGGCGGCCTTGCTCAGAACCGACTGGAATTGCGCGGCATGTTCCTTGGATTCGGCGATCTGCTCGTCCATTTCGTCGACCGCAGCCTGGTTGCCTTCCTGCACCGCCAAATGGCGGAACTGCGGATACATTTCCGTATATTCATAGGTTTCGCCGTCGATGGCCATTTGCAGCATCTTCTCGACCGTCAATTCCGATTTCGGAAACAACAGGTCCAAATGACCGAAGGCATGGGCCGTTTCCTGTTCGGCGGTGGCCTCGAAAACCTCGGCCACCTCGGTGGCACCCAGTTCCCGGCAACGACGGGCGAAGAACAAATATTTGCGGTTGGCCATGGATTCGCCGGCGAAGGCGGCCTCGATATTCTTGACGGTCACACTGTTTTCGGGGTGGGACATGATTTCTGCTCCTGTGTTCGATCTTTGGCGGGTACCTGCTGGCCCCTGACGAGAGGAAAGGTAGATTTTCTTGATATATTTGTCTAATTCATTATAATCATCTCACTGATAGAGAAAAACGATCATGCATCTGCCCACCCTGCGTCAGCTTCAGTATCTTGTCGCCCTGTTGGATCACGGTCATTTCGGCCGCGCGGCAGAGGCCTGCTTCGTCACCCAATCCACCCTGAGTGTCGGACTGCGGGAGTTGGAAACGCTGCTCGACTGCGCGCTGATCGAACGCACCCGGCGCAAGGTCCTGCCGACGCCGCTCGGGCTGGAGGTCGGCGAAAAGGCCCGCCGACTGCTCCGCGATGCCCGGGATCTGGTCGAGATGGTGCGGCTGGGAGACGGAGATTTAGCCGGGCCGTTGCGATTCGGGGTAATTCCGACCATCGGCCCGTTCGTACTGCCCCGCGTGCTGCCGCCCCTGCGCGCCGCCTATCCGGCGTTACGGTTGATGCTGCGCGAGGACCAGACGGCGCGCTTGCTGGAGCGTCTGCATCGGGGGGATCTGGATTGCGCACTGATGGCCCTGCCCTATGACATCAGCGGATTGGAAAGTGCCGACGTGCGGCCGGAAAACTTCTGGCTGGCTCTGCCCCGGGGGCATGCGCTCGCCACCAAGGGACCCCTGGCCTCGACCGAACTGCCGTTGGATGATTTGATGTTGCTAGAAGACGGCCATTGTTTACGTGATCACGCCCTGGCCGCCTGTAAAATGGCTGGTCTGCGTCAGACGGGGGCGTTTCAGGGGACCAGCCTGTTCACCCTGGTGCAGATGGTGGCGGGCGGACAGGGGATGACCTTCCTGCCGGAATTGGCGCTTCAGACCGAAAGTCTCAAGGGGGCGGACATCATCTTGCGGCCCCTGGCGGAACCGGGGCCGCACCGGATGCTGGCGTTGGTCTGGCGCCCGTCCTTCCCGCGTGCCGAGGCGTTGCGCGGACTGGCCGGGTTTCTCGGAGAAAATCTTCAGCGCACCACCACATAAGCGGCTTGGTCAGCCTTAATCCGATCATCCGGTGGAATCGACCCGGCCACCAGATAGAGCGCATGATCGGCAATGTTGGTCGCATGATCGCCGAGCCTTTCCAGGCAACGGCCCACGAACATCAAGTGAGTGCCGGTGGTCGCGTCAAGAGTGCGGTCATCAATGCCGGTCAGCAAATCACGAAAGATTTCCGTATGCCGGGTGTCGACCTCTTCATCCCGTTGCCGGACATCTTGCGCCAGGATCGAATCCCGGTCCAAAAAGGACTTCACCGCATCGGGCACCATGCGGGCGACCAGCGCCCCCATCTGCAACAGAGCCTCGATCTGGGGTGCGTCACCGTCGCGTGGAGCGATGGATATGGTGTGTTTGGCGATGTTCTTGGCGTAATCTCCGATGCGTTCCAGATCGGTGGCCAGACGCAGCGCGGCGATGATTTCGCGCAAATCGGTCGCCATGGGATGACGCAGGGCGATCATGCGAATGGCGGCCTCGTCGATCTGCCGTTCCAGCTCATTGGCCGCTTCGTCCTGGCCGAGCAGTTTCTGGGCCGTCGCCCCGTCGCGGGCTTTGAGAGCCTCCAGAGCCTGGGCCAATTCCTCGCTCACCACGGCGGACATCTCAGCCACCATGGCACGCAACTGGTCGAACTCCCGCTCATAGGAACGCACGGTATGACCTTGCATGTCTTTGACTCCTTGACCAAGATTTCAGTTGTTGCAGATATATTACAGCAAGATGACAGCGTCTTGTGTGAACTTTGCCCCAAACGGCGCGAATACCCCTATTTTTTGTCTTGATAATGCGCCGTATGTCGCTAAATTCCCATCAGACGGAATTGATAATCAATCTCAATAGGTGGTGACCCATGCATATCCATAGCCTGGACGACTGGCGGCACGATCACGCCTATATTGGCGACCAGCAGGCGCGGGGCGAAAGCCGCGCCAGTTGGGTCATTGGCCTGACCGTGGTCATGATGGTGGCCGAGATTCTGTCCGGCTGGTGGTTTGGGTCCATGGCCCTGCTGGCCGACGGCTGGCACATGGCAAGCCATGCGGCGGCCTTGCTGATCACCGTCTTCGCCTATCGCTATGCCCGGCAGCATCTGCATGACCGCAACTATACCTTCGGCACCGGCAAGGTTGGTGTGCTCGGCGGGTTCACCTCGGGCATCGTACTGGGCATGGTGGCCCTGATGATGGCCTGGGAATCCATCGACCGACTGACCGCGCCGGTGGACATCAACTTCGACAACGCCATGATGGTGGCCGCCCTGGGTCTGGTGGTCAATCTGGCCAGCGCCTTGTTGCTGCACGGCGGCGGGGATCACGATCACCACCATCATGGGCACGCCCACGACCACCACGCCCACCACGCCCACCATGCCCATGATCACCACGAGCACGACCATCATCATGTCCATCACGACGCCCATCAGGGGCACCAGGATCACAACCTGCGGGCCGCTTTCCTGCATGTGATGGCCGATGCCCTGACCTCGGTGCTGGCCATCGGGGCGCTGCTGGTCGGTAAGCATCTGGGATGGGTCTGGATGGACCCGCTGATGGGCATCGTCGGGGCCATCGTCATTGGCGTCTGGACCTATGGTCTGGTCAAGGATACCGGGCGGATTCTGCTAGATGGCAACGCCGCTACCGGTCGCGAGGAGGTCATTCGCCGGGATGTGGAGGCGGATTCCGACAACCGGGTGGTGGATCTGCATGTATGGCAGGTGGGACCGGCGCAGGTGGCGGCCATCGTCTCCCTGGTCACCCATTTCCCGCGCTCCGCCGAGCATTACAAGGCGCTGTTGGCCGGGCATAAGGATATCGTCCATCTGACGGTGGAGGTGAATACCTGCGAGGCGGCGCCCTGCTTGCCGAAGGAACCGGGAGTGGTTTAATCCACGTCGATGGGAACGCCCGGCTGGGTCTTGGCCGAGCGGATGGCCAGCGCCGACTTGACGTGGCTGACGTTGGGCGCGGCGGTCAATTTCGAGGTCAGGAAGGTCTGATAGGAATCCCAGTCGGTGGCCACCACCTTCAACAGGAAATCCGTCTCCCCGGCCAGCATGTGGCATTCCCGCACTTCGGCCCAACTGTTGATCAGCGCCTCGAAGGCCTTGAGGTCCGGTTCGGCCTGACTGTCCAAACCAACCTGGGCAAACACGGTGACCGTATAACCCAGCGCTGCGGGCTCCACATCCGCATGATAGCCGCGAATAAAGCCCGCTTCTTCCAGCGCCCGCACCCGGCGCAGGCAGGGCGGGGCTGAGATCCCGGCCCGACGGGCCAACTCCACGTTGGTCATCCGTCCATCCTCCTGCAAATCACGCAGAATACGACGATCAATGAGGTCGAGTTTGACCCGTTGCATGGAAATATTCTCTCCTGAAACCACCTAATTTATGAAAGGATATTACCCACCTGGGGAGCATTCGCCAACCCATCTCCTTCATTTCACGGCAAAAATTACATCGACGGCATTCAAAAATTCAAATAATTCCAGAAAAGCCTGGAACCTATGTAATTTGGTCAGAATTCACCTTGAAAGCGGACCTGTGCGGGAGTAGTGTCGCCAATGTTCGGGCCGGTCATCGGGTCTCGAAGCGTCATTTTGTTTTTTATGGGAGGACACTGAGTCATGGGTAACGTATTGGTCGGCCGCGAGGCTCCGGATTTCACCGCCCCCACCGTGATGGGCGACAACAGCATCGACGAGGCTTTCAACCTCAAGAGCTATCTCAAGGGCTCCTACGGGGTGGTTTTCTTCTACCCGCTGGACTTCACCTTCGTCTGCCCGTCTGAAATTCTGGCCTTCGATCATCGAGTCGCGGCCTTCGCGGAGCGCAACACCAAGGTGGTCGGCATCAGCGTCGATTCCCATTTCACTCATCTGGCCTGGAAGAACACGCCGACCAATGCCGGTGGCCTGGGTCAGGTCAAATTCCCGCTGGTCGCCGATCTGACCAAGTCCATCTCCGCCGACTATGGCGTGCTGATCGAAGGTGCGGGCGTGGATTTCCGCGGCTCCTTCCTGATCGACAAGAACGGCGTGGTGCGTCATCAGGTCATCAACGACCTGCCGCTGGGCCGCAATGTGGATGAGATGATTCGCATGGTCGATGCGCTGCAATTCCACGAAGAGCATGGCGAAGTCTGCCCGGCCGGCTGGAACAAGGGTGATGCGGGCATGACTGCGACCCCCGACGGCGTTGCCGCCTATCTGACGGATCACGCCGAAGAGCTGTAAGCTCGCGCCGTTTTTCCGTCCGCAATAGAGAACAGGGGTCGCGACGCAGCGGCCCCTTTTTTCGTAAGGCGACCGCGTGCTTGCGATTGGGCGGCGGCGCATTTATCCTTTGTTTCGAAATAAGATATAGGGTGTTCCATCATGTCTCAGACTCATCGCGTGAAAGTTCTCGTCATCGGTTCCGGACCGGCCGGCTGCACGGCGGCCATTTATGCCGCCCGCGCCAGCCTGGAGCCGATGATGGTGCGCGGCCTGCAACCGGGGGGCCAGCTGACGATTACAACGGATGTGGAAAACTATCCGGGTTTCGCCGAAACCATCCAGGGTCCCTGGCTGATGGAACAGATGGAGGCCCAGGCCGCCCACGTGGGCACCACCATTGTCGATGACATCATCACCGAGGCCGACCTGTCCCAGCGGCCCTTCACCTGCAAGGGCGATTCGGGCGATACCTATGTCAGTGATACGGTGATCATCTGCACCGGGGCCACAGCCCGCTGGCTGGGCCTGGAAAGCGAACAGAAATACATGGGGTTCGGCGTCTCGGCCTGCGCCACCTGCGACGGCTTTTTCTACCGCAACAAGGAAGTGGCAGTGATCGGCGGCGGCAATACGGCGGTGGAGGAAGCCCTCTATCTGGCCAATCTGGCCTCCAAGGTCACTTTGGTGCATCGGCGCGACGAACTGCGCTCGGAAAAAATCCTGCAAAAACGCCTTCTGGCCCATGAAAAAGTCACCGTGGTCTGGGATTCGGTGCTCGATGAAATTCTCGGCGGCGGGACACCTCCCGGGGTCACCGGCGTGCGCCTGAAGAACGTCAAGAGCGGCGCAATGACCGATATTCCGGTTGACGGGGTGTTCATCGCCATCGGCCATTCCCCCAATACCGGCCTGTTCGAGGGCCAGCTGGAGATGGAAAACGGCTACATCGTCACCAAGCCCGACAGCACGGCAACCAGCATTGCGGGGGTTTACGCGGCAGGCGATGTGCAGGATCATACCTATCAGCAGGCGGTGACCGCCGCCGGCACCGGCTGTATGGCGGCGCTGGAGGTGGAAAAATTCCTGGCTGAACAGGACGACTGACCTCGGGGTGGCAGGTCCTCCCGCCGACATCCGACCCGAAAAGGGGGCGACATGGACTGGGATAAGTTGCGCGTGTTTCACTCGGTGGCGGAAGCCGGGAGTTTCACCCATGCGGGCGAGGCGCTCAATCTGAGCCAGTCGGCAGTGTCGCGGCAGATCAGCGCGCTGGAAGAGAGTCTCGACGTGCATCTCTTCCATCGCCATGCCCGGGGCCTGATCCTGACCGAGCAGGGCGAACTGCTGTTCAAGACGGCGCACGAGGTGTTTGCCAAGCTGGCCATGACCGAGGCCCGCCTGAGCGAGAGCAAGGAGCGCCCACAGGGGCCGCTGACCGTCACCACCACCGTCGCCTTCGGCAGTATCTGGCTGACTCCGCGACTGAAGGAGTTTCTGGAGTGTTATCCGGATATTGACCTGACGGTGATTCTCACCGACCGGGACCTGGATCTGTCCATGCGCGAGGCCGACGTCGCCATCCGCATGCTGCCGCCGCGTCAGCCCGATTTGATTCAGCGCCACCTGCTCAATCTGCCCTATCAGATCTATGCCCATCCGGATTATCTGGAGCGTCACGGCACACCGAAAACCCCACAGGATCTTGACGATCATGCCCTGGTGGTGTTCGGCGAAGGCGCCCGCCCGCCGTTCAGCAATTCCAACTGGCTGATGGAATTGGGTGCCGAACCCAATGCCAAGCGACGGCCGTTGCTGCGGGTGAACAACGTCTATGGAATCTTCCGCGCCGTCCTGAGCGGCCTGGGGCTCGGGGCCCTGCCCTATTACGTCAATCAGGATCGGAACATTCTGGTGCCGGTGCTCGAAGATCTGGTCGACCGGCCGAGCATTGACGCCTATTTCGTCTATCCGGAGGAACTGCGCCATTCGAAGAGAATCAGCGTGTTTCGGGATTTCCTGCTGAAGAAAATCGCCGAATATCCGTGATGCCGGGGGCAGAAACAGCCCCAAACGCCCGCAGATCCGAGAAAATCTCATACCATTGAGGCTTGCTATGCGTTTTGCGCATGGCTGTCCTGTTATTTTGTACCTGGACCATTAATAAGAAGTCCCTAATATAAGAAATAGATGATATGAGGTCGTTTGTTCGGCCCGTCTGTTGTCGCCTCTTTCCGGACCTTTGGTTCGGGAAAAGGGCTCGTCTCTTCCTCCCAGTTGGAGCGAGTCCTACGTCTCCCAGACGTGAAGCCTCCCTGTTGTACTTACGCCCCGACCCTTGTGGTTGGGGCGTTTTTTTCGATGAGTTACGGGATTTCCCTGGGCGGCCCGGTGTTGGTGCGGTAGGCAAAAATGCAGCTCCAGTACTAATTCAGGACTAAAACGAGTCGGTTTCGAGGCCAACCAGAACCCTGCCCAGTGCTTGGCGTGCCCCTGAGGCTTGTCCGACACCTGCCATCCGTCACTGTGGCAGCCTCCTCGACGTGGCAGGTGTCCGACAACCCCTAACAAGGGCGGACAATGGAATTTCCTGATCCAAACATAGTTAATTGCACTGTTCGCAATCGAGGTTCAACTTACTGGTGAGCTGGACTCAACAAGTCGTTGGATGAACTGTTTAATGTTCTCCCTGATTGAGCCTTCATTCGCCAACCTCAATCGCTGTACGGCTAAGGGAGAATCGCTAAATGTCGCGGTATAAGCGGCCGAGACAAGCTCATCGAACCACGTTTTCTTGCTGTCCCTTTCGACAACTCGATATTTGACCTGTGATGAAACGGTCAAATCCAACCCGAAAAGAGGTTGGTTGAGTTCATTTAACGTGGCGTACAAGTCGAACCTTGACTCGGGCAGGCCCGGCGCAAGCAAAGAACTTTTCTCCAATGAACCCTGGAGCGCCCCCCGAAACCCTGAGTTGCTGACTTCAGACGTCCACATAGGGTTCGTACTCTCCCCCCCATCGACCAGAGCAATGATAAGAGAATCTTTGAAAGGTACGGGATGGGCTCTGATAAGCGCCTTCTCGCTGATAATCATGTTCTGAATTTCGGCAGGGGAAGCGCAGCCGACCAACAACAGCAAGACAAAAATGGGTGCTATTTTCATAGGTCAACTCGATACTATAGGGGGGGAAGCGGTTTTTGCAGGAGCAACCGGTTCAAGAGGAGGAAACTGAATTGTGCATTTCTTCTGGATTGAAACCTTTTCAATCGCTTCACGTTCCCCTTTCAGGCGGGAATACTCATGGGCGCGGGTATCGTCTCCTCCCTCAAGAAAGAAAAGCGTCGGCCAAAACAGGACGAGCCCAACGCCCATTTGCAAAGCGTCATCGTCAGCCGTCTTTTTAAGCCCTTGGTATAGTTCAATGGTCCTAGAGGATACTCTTTCCGCCTCCATGGACAGCTGTTCACAATCGTAATTATTGTACTGAAGCGTCGACACATAAGCGGTCTGAATCTTGTCGGGCTGCGATGCACACCCCAAAACAGCAAGCGCAACAAATGGTGCTAAAAATACTCTACTTGACTTCACAAAATACCCCCTATGGATTATATATTTTTCTCATTCAATCATTTTTATATGCGTTGGCAAGTAAGATTGCCAGATGATATTTTCGCTAAATCAGATATATGGAGATTGGAATTAAATCATAATTACACCCAAAGGGATCATGGCAAAACGCCCGGCACGATGACGTCATGGTATGCTTATTAATCGGCATGGGGTATCTCCTGAATCGATTGCCCCATCAGAGTCCGGACGGACACTGATGTTGTGGCGCGATTGGGCGGGGATGAGTTCGCGATTCTCCTTGTCCATCCAGACGGTGAGGAACGCGTTGAGATCATCGCCAACCGGATTATTGAGACCGTTCGCAAACCGATGGCAATTTTAGGCCACGACATAAGAATCGGCACAAGCGTCGGCGTTGCGATGTTCTCCGACCACGGGAGTAACGAAGAAGAACTGACAAAGAACGCCAATCTGGCCCTTTATGTTGCCAAAGAGGCCGGACGAAACTGCTGTAGATTCTATCGCCACCCAAACGTACACAATGGTTCACAAATGCTCCACAGCTTACAGTTGGGCTCGCTAAATCACCACCAGCATGTTCTTGCCGGCCTTTTTGGCGCTCAACAAGGCGGTGTCGGCCCGTTCGATGAGGCTTTCGGCGGATTCGGGCTGTTGAAAGCCGGTCATGCCCATGGAGATGGTCAACTGGCCGAAATCCTGGGAACTGCCCCGTTTGCGCAACGGCGTGGCAGCCATGCGGGCGCGCAGGCGTTCGGCCAGGGGGCGGGCCTCGTCTAGGGTGATTCCCGGCAGGGTGACGATGAATTCATCGCCCCCGAAGCGGGCGCAGATGTCCTGGGCGCGGACCGATCCCTGAAGGATACGGGCCACCAGCTTGAGCACCATATCCCCCACCGCGTGACCGTAGCGGTCATTGAAGCCCTTGAAATTGTCGATATCGATGAAAATAAGGCAAAGCTGGCCGTCCTGGTTGGCGGGTCGGGACAGCAGGTCGTCCAACATGGTGAGAAAGTGGCGACGATTATAAAGCCCGGTCACCGCATCCTTGGAGGCCAGATTCTGGATTTCCTCCAGACGGGCCTGCAGCACCTGAACCGTTTGGGTGGACTGACGCAGCTGTTGCATGAGCCCGGCATTTTGATCAAGCAAACCGCCTGTTTCCTGGCTGACCTCGTGAATGATCGACTGGATCTGCTCACGGTCCTCGGCCTTACCCAGGCGCGCCGTTGCCCCTTCGAGGGTTTCGCCATAGGCGCGGGCATTGGACTCCATGCGGTTGGCCGATTCAATGATCTGGTTGGCCTCGGCGTTGATCTTTCCTCCGGAACGGGTGAACTCGTCGAATTCGGGCAGCGACAGCAGGCGCGAGCAAATGGTCCGAGTTTTTTGGGCCAGATCCACTTGCGGGTTCAGTCGCTCCAGGCCCAATAGGTCCTCCGAAAGACCCGAAAGTTCGCCCACGATTTCGGCGTAAAAAGCCGCCATAAAAGCTGTGCGGGCGGGAAGCTCGTGTCGATCAAGAGCCCCCAGCATCCGATCCACGGAAGCCAAAATCCGTGCCTTGTCCGACTCGTCAATCATCTTGAAAAGGTCCTGTGAAACAAAGGGAAGGCAGTCCGCATATTAACAACAGGCAGGCCCAAGAACAGCCATAAAATGTAATAAAATCGACCCGTTTCTGCTGCATTGCAATAAACAAATCTTGTCAGTTCAGATCGGGAAGGGTATCAAAACTTTGCGCAGGCGTTCCCCTCATCACAGGAGCTTCCATGGACATCAAGAAAGTGCCGATCGGCAAGAATCCTCCCTATGACCTCAACGTGGTTATTGAAATTCCGCTGGGGGGCAATCCGGTTAAATACGAACTGGACAAGGATTCCGGAGCCATGTTCGTTGACCGTTTTCTGCATACGGCCATGTATTACCCGTTCAATTACGGCTTTGTGCCCCATACCCTGTCCGAAGACGGCGATCCGGTGGATGCCGCCGTTGTCGGTCGGGTAGCCGTGGCCCCGGGCGTCATCATCCGCTCGCGGCCGATCGGCGTGCTGATCATGGAGGACGAGGCGGGCGTCGATGAAAAGCTGCTCTGCGTGCCGGTGGATGCGCTGCATCCCTACTATAAGAGCACCACGTCCTACCGGGATCTTCCAGAGATCATGATTGAGCAGTTCGCCCATTTCTTTGCTCATTACAAAGATCTTGAAAAGGGTAAATGGGTGCAGGTCAAGCGTTGGGGCGAAGCTGAGGAAGCCTTTGATCTGATTCGTGAAGGCATCGAGCGGGCCAAGGTCGGTGACAAGGTCAAGGTGACCAGCTCGGTTTCCGCAGCGGCTCCGGCCAAAAAGACGCCGACCAAGAAAACGGCAACCAAAAGGGCGACGGCCAAAAAATCGACAGCCAAGAAAGCCCCGGCCAAGGCGGAAGCCAAGGACGGCTGACCCCTGTCCGCCGATCTGCAACTGGTGGAGGCGGATCTCACCCGTCTCGATGTGGAGGCCATCGTCAACGCCGCCAACACCGCCCTGCTTGGCGGCGGCGGTGTCGATGGGGCCATTCACCGGGCGGCGGGTCCGGCCCTGTTGGAGGCCTGCCGCGCCCTGGGCGGCTGCCCGACCGGTCAGGCCAAGGTCACCCGAGGATATGATCTGCCCGCCACGTGGATCATTCACACGGTCGGGCCGATCTGGAAGGGCGGCCAGGCGGGAGAGCCGGAATTGTTGGCTTCCTGTTATACCCAAAGTCTGGAACGGGCGCGCGAATTGGCGGTTCGGTCGCTGGCGTTCCCGGCGATTAGCACCGGCATCTATGGCTTTCCCCCCGCGCTGGCGGCGCGCATCGCGGTGCGCGAGGTGCGACGGGGGCTGGCCCGGAGCCGCGATCTCGAACGGGTGGTTTTCTGCTGTTTCGGGGCTGACTGCCTGAGCGCCTATCAGGCGGCATTGAGAGACTCCCCGGACTGAAAATTGTTTGCTATTCTCTCCGCCATGAACCGGATTCGTACCTCAGTATTGACGGCTTTGGTGGTGGCTGGCGTTTGGGCGGCCCCCCCGGCCTTGGCCCAGAGTTCCCGCTATCAAAGCTGGCAGGACCCGTCGGCGGGCGGCAGCAGCGCGACTCTGCAGGACTTTGTCGCCCGGCTGCGCCAACTGGTGGACGAAGCGGAAAAGGCCAAGGCAGCCGACCCGCAATTCCTGTATGACCTGCGGGCTCTGGCCGACAGCCAGGATCGACCGACAACACGGCTGCTGATTGATGACTCCTTCGCCGATGGGGATTTCACCCAGAACCCGACCTGGGTGGTGACCGCTGGGCGCTATTGGGTCGAAAGCGGTTACGGCCTGCGCAGCAGTGTGCTGGCGCAACCGGAACAGCCCCAGGCGCAACAAAAAATGTCCAATGAACAAAAAGCGCTGGCTCTGTTCGGTGCGGTGCTGGGGGCCAGGACGCAACCGCAACAGGCCGCCGAAGCTCCGGCGAGCTCGGCCGATATTCAGTTGGACACGGCCATCGGCAATGCCTTTACCCTGCGTCTCGAAGTGGCCGCCTGGAAACCGGACGGACGCCTGGAATTCGGGCCGGGACAGAAAAATTCCGGCAATGGCGGCTATCGGTTGGCCTATGGGGCGGGCGGGCGCTGGGAATTGCTGCGCGTCGGCAGTCGCGGGTCGAGCGTCGTCGATGTCACCCCGACGCCCTACAGCATCGAGGACAACAAGGTGCATGTGGTGGAATGGCGGCGCGACAAGGGCGGGGTGATGAGCGTCACCCTGGACGATCAGCCGATCCTGAAAGTCACCGATATGGGATATCGGGACTCCTTCGACCGACTGCTGGTGGTCAACCGGGGCGGCGATTTCACGCTCCGACGGGTGACACTGAACGACACCCCGTAACACCCAAGCTAGAGATTTTTATGGGTGCCGTCACAGAACGGCAGGGTCTTGGCGTGCTTGCAGCCGCACAAGTAGCCGGTTTTGCTTTCCTCGGCGGTGAAGGCCTGGGGGACAAAACCCGTGCCCTTGTGGGAGCCGTCACAGAACGGCTGCCCGGCACTTTTGCCGCAGGTGCAGAAGTGATAGGTCTCTCCGGCCTTCAGCTCGACAGCATAGGGGGCTTTCTGGGCGATCGTCGGTTCGGACATGGTCGGTGCTCCTGGGTTGAGTAAGTCACTCCCCCAACATACGTCCGGGCTGCAAAAGGACAATACACTAAATTTGAACGAGTTACTTGCGACAGCCCCACAGATCCAAATGCGTGCCCCGTTCGATCCTTTGATGGGTGGCCAGAAAGGCCGGGCTCAGATCGTCGGGAAAGGCATGGGTGCCGGGAAAGAAGCCGTTCATGGTGAAAGGATCACCATTGGATTTGGGAAAGATCCAGACCTCCGGTCCACACTGGGACAAATACTTCTGTTTGAGCGGAGGAAACGGGACGTGGGCATACTGGCGCTCCATGGAGGCGGCTGCCGACAGGGCATAGGGACGATATCCAGCAAAGGCCAGCAGCGGGCGCACGATGAAGGTTCGCCCATACCCCCCCACGTTGTCGGAGTCATAGCCGACCTGGAATTGGGCCTGCGGGAATCGAGCCATAATGGCGCGGGTTTCCTCGGCCACTTCGGCGGTCCAGGCATATGTATCCAGGGTCCGAAGAAAGCGCTTTTGCGGCAAATAGGCCATGATGATCAAAATCAGCGCCATCAAGATTTTGGCGACCGGACCCCACCAGCCCTGGGAATCCAGGTGACGCAGCAGGCGTAAGGAGAGATCAACACTGATCGGGAAGAACGGCAACAGGTGATACCACGAGGCCCCAGGCACCGACGACGGATAAAGCCCGATCCCGACACAAAGCGCCAGCAGCAGAAAATACATGAAGTCGGCGCGTTCGGGCAGCGGCTTGCGTCCCAGCAGCGGCAACAGGAACAACAGGCCCGGCAGCAGAAACATCAATGAGAAGCGGGCCGAGGTACGCAGCAGGTCGGCGTCGATCCCCCGCGCCCCGACAATGTTTTTAATTCCGGCAATGTAGTTTTCCAAAGAGACCCCCGGAAGGGCGAAGGGCAGCATGGCGCAGCCCAGGGCCACCGCCGCCATAACCGGCCAAGTCAACAGCGGTCGAAAAAGACAGAACCGCAGCACGAGGGGCACGAAATACAGCGCCGCATGGACCTTGAGATTGACCGCCAGCCCGGCACAGACAGCCACCCCCACGGCGGCCATCCAGGGCCGCCCCCGTTCCCCCTGTGCCGCAAATAGGACTCCGAGGGTGACCAGCAACACAAGCAGCGAGTCCGGACGGGTCCAGAACCCGATCGGCGTGACGATCAATGGATAGGCGATGAACATCAAGCCGCCCACACCGGCCAGACCGAGTCCGTAGCGCCGTTCCGCATGCCCGATGAAGGCCCCGGCGGCCAGCCAGCAGGCGGTCAGGGCAGCCAATTTGCTGACCGTAATGGAGCCGCCGAACAGGGCCAGAAAAGCCGCGTTGGTCAGATACAGCAGGGGACCATAGGCGGTCAGTATATGATCGAGGCTGTCCGGGGAATCGTAGAGCAGTCCCTCGGAGACCCAACGCCAGGACAATAAGGCGACATCGACTTCCGCATGATCGAAATAGGACCCGAAGGTGGCATAACGGTACAGCGCATAGGCCAGATAAAACAGCGCCAGCGCTGCCGCCACCGCGAATCCCAGGTCGATTGTTCTTCTTCCCCCCACAATTTTCTCCCCTCTGACATGCGGTCGTTTGTTGTTTGGCCGTCCCAGGCCCGTGATGCAAGATAAAACCGGGGGGAGACAGGCCGGTCGGATTATTGTATTTCCTTTTGGCACCCTGGGTGGCCCGCAGCGAAGGAACAGCACCCTCATGAAAGTCATTATTCTGGCCGGTGGGCTCGGCTCGCGGCTGAGCGAGGAAACCACTACCAAGCCCAAGCCGCTGGTGGAAATCGGCGGTCGCCCGATGATCTGGCACATCATGAAGATCTATGCGGCCCACGGGCTCAACGACTTCATCGTCTGCCTGGGCTACAAGGGCCACCTGATCAAGGAATATTTCGCCAACTACCATCTGCATATGTCCGATGTGACGGTGCATGTGAAGGAACAGCGCCTTGAGGTGCATGCCACCGAGGCCGAACCCTGGCGGGTGACCCTGATCGACACCGGCGATCAGGCCGGCACCGGCGGACGACTGAAAAAAGCTTTGCGCCATGTGGCCGGGGACGAGGCGTTTTGCCTGACCTACGGCGACGGGGTGGCCGATGTGGACATCACCGCCCTGGTGGCATTCCATCGCTCCCATGGCCGCTTGGCGACGGTCACCGCGACCCGCCCCCTGCCACGCTTCGGGCTAATGCATTTGAGTGGCGACCGGGTGAGTAATTTCGAGGAAAAGCCTCACGGCGAGCACGACTGGGTGAACGGCGGCTTTTTCGTGCTGTCTCCGCAGGTCGGCGAGCTGATCGACGACGATGAGGAGGTGATGTGGGAACGCGCCCCGATCCGCCGTCTGGTCGAGGCGGAACAGTTGATGGCGTTCCGTCATGACGGCTTCTGGCGGCCCATGGACACTCTGCGCGACAAGATGACCCTGGAACGACTCTGGAACGAGGGCCAGGCCCCCTGGAAAATTTGGACATCATGAGCAAACGGAAAACCATCAGCGTCGTCACCCCTTGTTTCAATGAGGAGGAGAGCATCCGCGAATGCTACGAGGCGGTCAAAGCGGTGTTCGACCAGCACCTGCCAAATTACGACCTTGAGCATATTTTCTGCGACAACGCCTCCACCGACCGCACGGTGGAGATTCTCAAGCAAATCGCGGCGGACGACAAGTCCGTAAAAGTCATCGTCAACGCCCGCAATTTTGGCCCCATGCGGTCTCATTTCAATGGGGTACGGTCGGCCAGCGGCGATGGCGTGCTGCTGTTCATGCCGGCTGACCTACAGGACCCGCCGGAGAAGATTCCGGAATTTGTGGCGTTGTGGGAACAAGGCTACGAAGTGGTCTATGGCATCCGTTCAGATCGGGTAGAGAAATTTCCCATGAAAAAAATCCGCTGGCTGTATTACCGGATGGTCAGCAGCGCCACCTATCTGGACATGCCGCCCGATGTGGGAGATTTTCAGCTTGTTGATCGCAAGGTGCACCAAGTTTTCAAGCAGTTCGATGATTTTTATCCCTATACCCGGGCCATGGCTTTCGAGGTGGGTTTCAAGCAAATCGGCGTCCCTTATAAGCTACAGGAGCGCAAGCGGGGCATGAGCAAGAACCGGCTGCTTCACCTGATCGACCAGGGCATGAACGGCCTGATTTCCTACTCCACCACACCGATCCGCATCGCCTTGTTATTCGGCATGTTGATCGCGACGCTGGCGGTGGGATTTGCCGTGGTCAACGTGGTGATGACCCTGTTCATCGAGCAGGGCACGCCGCGCGGCACGCCGCTGTTGATTTCCGCCCTGTTCTTCTTCGCCGGGGTGCAGTTGTTCTTTCTCGGCTTCCTGGGTGAATACCTGCTGGCCGTCTATCAACAGGTGCGCAAACGCCCTGTGGTGGTCGAGCGCGAGCGGATCAACTTCCCGGATACCGAAACCTAATCCGAAATAGGTTCGCGGGCCTTCTTCGACACCCATTCCGGGCGGTCGAACGGCACGAACCGGTTGGCCGCCGTAAAATCCTCATCACTGACATAGGGATACTGGTCGTTGATTGGGCGACCCAGTTCCAGCTTCGGTTCGATCAGCGTGTTGGGGTGCAGGGTCACGTCGATGACCGCGCCCCCAGGAGCTTCCAGGATTTCCCGGGTCAGATCCTCTATGCGGTCGATGCGGTGGTAAGCAAGCCGGAACCCACGGGTAAGAACCTCCAGGTCCGGCAGGGTATAGCCACCCTCGGGGGCCGTCGCCTCGTAGCGGCTTTCCATGTACAGGTCCTGGAACTGCTTGACGATCCCATAGCCGTAATTGTTGAGAATGACGACCTTCACATTAAGCCCGTAGTGGGCGATGGTCTGGAGTTCTTGCACATTCGATTGAAACCCACCATCCCCGATGATGTTGATCACCTGCCGTTCGGGATGTTCGAAGGCTGCGCCGATGGCGGCGGACAGGCCATAGGAAATGGGTGCGCAGCCGCCGTTGGTGAAAATTGTTTGGCTGGTGCGATGGAAGCCCTGGAAAAACCAGCAGGTGGTCGCCCCACAATCCACCGCGACGATGGCATCAGGACGCATCAGGGCATTGAGTTTCTGAATGACTCCAATCGGCGACAGGGATTTGTAGCGGATATGCGATTTCCCGATATCTTTGCCATAGAAGCGCTCTTTCATTTCTTTCACATACCTCACCCATTCCGGGCTGGGCGAGGGAAGCGGCAGCTTGTTGAGCAGTTGCCCGATGTCTTTGAGGTGCATTTGGGTGGTGCCATAACCAACCTTGTCGTATTTCTTCAGTTCCTCGACATCCAGATCAATCACATGAACCTGGGCGGCAGGCGCAAAGGCCAGCGGATCGCCCGGGCGTTGCCGGGTGTCGAGGCGGGAGCCAATGACGATCAGGGTATCGCAATTCTGCAATACGTAGTTGGCCCCCCGGTTGCCATAGACGCCGATGCATCCCAGGTAGGATTTGAGATCTTGCTGCAGGTAGCACGAGCCACTCCAACTGGCGACAGTGGGCAGTTGGGTTTTTTCCAGCCAAGCCTGCACGTCTGATTCAGCGCCTGCCAGACCGATCCCAGCCCCGAACAATATAACCGGACGCTCGGCCTTGGCGAGTAGGGCGCTCAGGTCGGAAACTCCCTGCTCAATGACTGCCGGAGGTGTACTTTCAATGACCGGCGGCGTGTAAAGAATTTCGTCGCCCACCTCCGCCTGTTGCAGGTCCATCGGCACGTCGATCAGTGCCGGTCCCATGCGCCCGGTGATAGCCGCGTTGTAGGCCTCAATCAGGGCCTGCTTGAGTTCCTCGGCGGTAGTGACTTGTCGGGCGTATTTGGTCACCGGTTTGACCATCTCCACGATGTCGGCTTCCTGGAATCCGAACTGACGGACCTTGGTGCCTTCGAAGACCTCGGCATGCTTCAGATTGACCTGCCCTGTGACATAGAGACAGGGAATACTGTCAAACCAGTTACAGCAGATCCCGGTCACCAGATTGGTCGCGCCGGGGCCGCTGGTCGCCATCACGCCACCGACTTTGCCGGAAACCCGCCATACGGCGTCACCTGCCATGGCCGCGCCCTGTTCATGCTGAAAGCATTTGTAGGTCACGCCGGGATTGCGGGCCAGGGCATCGACCAGGAACGTGGCGGCCCCGCCGGTCAGCAGATAAATGTCGTCAATGCCACGGTCGACAAGGAACTGGGCGATATATTCGGCGCCTTTCATGGGGCGGTCTCCAGGCGTATGGGAGGGGAAATCGGGTCGGCCCAATATAGAACCGCGACGGTTCGGCGGACAAGTCTCATTGAACCTCCGCAAGAAAGGACTTGGCTTCTTTCAGCACCCCATCAACGGAATCGTATCGCGGCGCGAAGCCCCATTCGGGGGACACACGGCGACGGCTGAAATATTCCGATTTGCTGCCGGTCGGTGCCAGATTGTCCAGCGTCCCGTCAATCCGGTAGCGCAACCCCAGTTCCGCCGCCAACCGGTCAAGTAGGGCGAACTTGCCCACCGGAGCACGGGAATGGACGTCCAGCGCTGTGTTCACCGGGGCCTCGTCGGCCTGCCAGCGTCGGATGACACAGACGACAAGTGCCGACAGATCGGTCGGAATCACATGGTCGCGGGTCATCTCATCGGGGCGGGTGAGCAATTCGGTGCCGTCGCGCAGGGCCATCATCACATCGGCCAGCAGGAACCGTCCACGCAACTCGATGAAGCGGCTGAAAAAGGAAAATACCCGCAGGTCGACGATGTGACGGTCTGGCCGCGCCCGGTGCTTGGCTTCGGCATGCAGTTTGGCGATGCCGTAATGGCGCTCCGGGGTCAAGGCGTTGACCGGCAGGGCGCACAAGCTGTCCTCGGCGGCGGGGTGGCTGAATTCGGTGCCGTAAACGGCGCCGCTGGACATGTTGATATAGAGCCGCCGGGGGTCCACCTCCTGCCAATCGAGCAGCATGTTGTCGAACCGCTCGGTCAGGCTGAAGATTCCCCGGCCCAGGTCGCGCACCCTCGCCGGATCGCCAACCCCGGTGCAATTGACCGCCACCTCGGCCTGGCTTTCGTCGAAGCGGTCCACGGGGAAACATCGGATTCGACGTAGTGGAATCCGCGCCGCGTCGAGGAAATGCTGCAATTTCACTAGGTCGCGCACATAGAGATCAAGCGGCCATTGGGCGGCCAGTTCAGACACCAGACCCTTACCGATATGCCCCGTTGCCCCGAGGAGGGCGATCCTAGGCCCGGCAGAAGTCATGCAAAATCTCCAGCATGCGGTCGATGTGACCTGCGCTCAAACCCGGAAAGACACCAATCCAGAAGGTGTCATCCACCACCCGGTTGGCATTGGTCAACTCGCCGACCACCCGATGGGGCCGCCCGATCATATAGGGCTGGCGCAGCAGGTTGGAGCCGAACAACAGCCGGGTGCCGACCTTTTTGTCGTTGAGATGAATGACCAACTGGTCGCGGGTAAACGGCACCCCCTGGCGCAGGGTAATCGGAAAACCGAACCACGAAGGGTCCGACCCCGGGGTCGCCTGGGGCAGGATCAACAGGTCTTCCAAGTCGGCGAGGCCCTGCTTGAGGCGGTCGAAATTGCGCTTTCTCGCCGCGATGAAGTCATCCAAATGATCCATCTGGGCCAGCCCGACCGCTGCCTGCATGTCGGTGATCTTGAGATTATAGCCGAGGTGGGAATAGACGTATTTGTGATCGTAACCCTCCGGCAGGTCGCCCAGTTTCCAGCAGAACCGCTTGCCGCAGGTGTCGTCCTTTCCCGGCGCGCAATAGCAGTCGCGGCCCCAGTCGCGGATACTTTCCATGGCCCGGCGCAGGATCGAGCGGTCGCAGAATACCGCACCGCCCTCGCCCATGGTGATATGGTGGGCCGGGTAGAACGACAAGGTGCCGATATGGCCGAAGCTGCCGACCATTTGTCCGTTGAAGGTACTGCCCAGGGCGTCGCAGCAATCCTCGATCAGCCACAGGCCGTGATCGTCGGCCAGTTGTTTCACCGCCGCCGCGTCGAACGGGTTGCCCAGGGTATGGGCCAACATGATGGCTCGGGTCTTGGGGCCGATGGCTTCCGCGATGCGCTCGGGCAGGGCGTTGTAGGTCGGGATGTCCACATCGACGAACACCGGCGTCATGCCGTAGAGCAGCGCCGGGTTGACGGTGGTTGGAAAGCCGGTGGCGCAGGTGATGACTTCATCACCGGGTTGCAGGGCGTGGTCTTTAAGAAGGTGTGAGGTCAGGGCGGCAAAGGCGACCAGATTGGCCGAACTGCCCGAATTGACGGTCAGCAGATGTTTGCGGCCCATCACCCCGGCCAGCCGTTCCTCGAAAGCGGTATTGAAGCGTCCGGTGGTCAGCCAGAAATCCAGCGCACTATCGACCAGCGTTGCCATGTCTTCGGGGCCGAAGACCCGTCCCGACACCGGCATCGGCGCGTTGTTCGGGTCAAACGGACGCTCCGGATAGGCGGCGTTGCAATAGCGCCGGGTCAGGTCGAGGATCTGTGCCCGCAGGGCCTCGGGATCGTCGGTCATGCCATGAAGTCCTTGATTTGTTGCCGGGTCAGGGCGGCCAGGTCGGCCCCGTCCCGCCACGCCCGATACCATTGGAAGGTCTGAGTCAGGCTGCGTTCCAGGTCCAACCTGGGAGACCAGCCGAGACGTCCGCGGGCTTTGGAGGTGTCGAGTTTAAGGAAGTGGGCCTCGTGGGGTTGCGGCTGGTTTTCGGTCGCCCAGTCGGCCCCCGCTCCCCACAGGTCGACGCCCCGTTCCACCAGATGCCGCACCGGACGCTCGCTGTCCGGACCGGGGCCGAAATTCCATCCCTGAGCGAAGGCGGCGCCGTCGGTGACCAGATGCTGCGCCAACAGCAGATAGCCCGAGGTGGGCTCCAGCACATGTTGCCAGGGGCGGATGGCATCGGGATAGCGGATGCGCAGGGTTTCACCGGAGGCAAAGGCACGTACCATGTCAGGGACCAGTCGGTCGAGACCCCAATCACCGCCGCCAATAACGTTTCCGGCCCTCGCCGAGGCCAATGCGACCCGTCCACCGGGGATGAAAAAGCTGTCCCGATAGGCCGCTGCGACCAGTTCGGCACAGCCTTTGGAGCTGCTGTAGGGGTCATGACCGCCCATCGGGTCGATTTCCCGATAGCCCCAGTCCCATTCCTGGTTGTCATAGCATTTGTCGCTGGTCACCACGACGACGGCGCGCACGCTGTCGCACTGGCGAACCGCATCCAAGAGATGCACCGTGCCCATGATGTTGCTGCCGAAGGTGCCGACTGGATCATCGTAGGAGGGCCGGACAAGGGCCTGGGCCGCCAGATGCAGCACCACCTCGGGCCGGAATTCTCGGACCGCTCGGGAGATCGACTCAAGATCGCGCAGGTCCCCGTGCACATGTTCGAGGCAGTCCTGCACCCCCGCCAGCGTGAACAAATTGGGCTCGCTGGGTGGGGCGAGGGCGAATCCCCGCACCTCGGCCCCCATCAGATCCAACCAGAGCGCCAACCAACTGCCCTTGAACCCCGTATGGCCGGTAACCAGAACCCGCCGCCGCTGCCAGAAGGTCGGATCGACCCGCCCGCGTGCGCAAGTCATTCCAATTTTCCCAACATGGACATCTCAAATTCGCGCAGCGGCGTGCCGGATTCAAGGCGCGTCACCAGATCCGAATTGGCGATCAGGGCGCGGCCCCAGGTCACCGCGTCGATCCAGCCTTCGGTCAATTCCCGTTCCGCGTCGGCCAGGCTCAGGGAGGCCCCGGCCATCATGAAATGCGGCCACAGGGGGCGGACTTGGCGCACCACGCGACCGCCGGTCTGGTGGTAATCGGCCCGCGCATTGGTGATCGACAGCATCCGCAATCCCAGTTCGTCCATGGCCGGGATCAGGTAGGCGATCATCTCGTCCAGGTCCGGCCATTCATAGATGCCGCCCATGTCGCGGATCGGGCTGAGGCGCAGGGCCACTTTCTCGGGGCCGACGGCGGCCAGCACTTCTTCCAGGCATTCGAGAACGAAGCGGCAGCGGTTGGCCACCGACCCGCCATAGGCGTCGGTGCGGTCATTGATGTTGCCGTCAAGGAACTGATCGGCCAGATAGCCATTGGCGAAATGCAGTTCCACCGCGTCAAATCCGGCGGCCAGAGCCTGTTCGGCGGCATGGACGTATTGGCCGTAGATTTCCGGCATCTCGCCGACCTCCAGCGCCCGGGGGGTACCGAAGGGTTTGTCGTTCTGCCGGTTATGACCTTCCGCCGCGCGATCTGTGGAGGACAAGGGCGGCACGCCGCCGGTGAAATCCGGATGGCTGATGCGGCCACAATGCCAGAGCTGCGAAATGATCTTGGTGCCTGATTCCTGAACCCGTGCCACCAGGGGTTTCCAGGAGGCGGATTGCGCATCGCCGTCCATATGCGGCACGTCCCGGTAGCCGTCGCCACTTTGATGGATGACTGTACCCTCGGTGACGATCAGGCCGACCCCCTGTTCGGCCCGGCGGGCGTAATAGTCGGCCATTTGCGGTGTCGCCAAATGATCGGGGGCGAATCCCCGGGTCATCGGGGCCATCACCACCCGGTTGCGCAACGGTCCCAGCGGCGGTTGGTCGGTGGCTTGCAGCAGCTTCATTGGGATTTCCTCGTGTGATCTCGGAACATGTCCTGAAAATAGGGACGGGCCAGATAGTCCCGCAAGGCGTCGCGCCAGGGCCGCATCCGGTCCAGCCCCTCGGCGCGCAGACGTTTATTGTCGAGCACCGCGCGGGCTGGGCGTTTGGCCTTTTCCGACCCGGCGACCAGCTGTTCCGGGGCCGGGGTGACGGTAAAGGCATGATCAAGGCCCAGCTCGGCAATGCAGGCGCAGGCCAGATCAAAGAAACTGGCCTCGCCGACGCAGCCCATGGTGTACAGCCCGGCCTTTTCCGCCTGCATCAGCAGAACACAATTGCGGGCCAGATCAAGGGTCCAGGTGGGCTGCCAGACCCGGTCGCCGACGGCGTAGCTGGCGGTGCCCTGGTCCAAAAGGTGACGCACGTGGGGCAGGAACTTGCCGACGAAATTCTTGTCCTTTTCCTCGCCGCCGAAAAATCCGGCCATGCGGACGCTGAGGGCCTGTTCGCCCAACCGTTGCCGCAACAGGGTCTCGGCGTCGAGCTTGCAGCGGCCGTAGACCGATAAAGGGTTGGGCGGGGTGTCTTCGTTGATGGGCAACTGGCTGCCATCAAAGATCAAGAACGATTGCGGATAGAGCACCCGCGCCCCGGTCGCCTCGGCCAGGGCGGCAATGTTTTCCGTGCCCTCCACCTGAATGCGGTGGGTTTCGTCCGGTTGGGTCTCGCAGCGCTCGGCATTGACGTCGGCGGCGCAATGGACGATCCAGGTCGGACGGTCGATGGCCCGGGCCAGCACCGCCGCGCGGTCGGCCACGTCCAACTGGTCATGGGACAGGGCGACAATTTTGGCCTTAGGATCGGCCTCGCCCAACGCCTCGACAAAGGCCCGGCCCAGCATGCCCGCCGCGCCGGTGATGAGGATCGTCTGGTCGGATAGGTGCAGTGAGGCCATGCGCAAAGATCACGGTCAGTGGAAGGGAACGACAATATGCCCCAGGCGCCGTCGCGAGGCCAGGGGGCGCGGGGGCTCAAAAATCCACACAGCGGCCTTTTTTTTCCCAATCCCCGTAGCGGGTGGGTTCCGGTCCCTTGGGGCCGCCCACTTCGTCGGGGTTGGCGCGCTGTGGCGGCGGCGGGGCGGGTTCGGTAATCTCGGTGACCAGCGGCGGTTCCGGGGTCGCGCAACTGGCCTGCTCCGGCCAGGGGGCGATGGGACGCGGCGGATATTTGGGCTTTGGGGTCGGCTCGGAAGTCATGGGCAATATTCCACTCTCGGGGAGGTCTTGCGGCGGGGCGGTCTCGATACTATTCAATTCATAGACCCGAATGGAACCCGTTGAAAGGGGCGATCATGAGCTTTGCACGCACAGCCATCCTGCTGGCCGGCCTGACCGGACTGTTTCTGGCCGTGGGCTATATGCTCGGCGGCGAGGGCGGCATGATGATCGCTTTGCTGTTCGCCCTGGGCACTAATGTGTTCGCCTATTGGAATTCCGATAAAATGGTGCTGCGCATGCATGGGGCGCGGCAAGTGGGGCCGCGTGACGCCCCGGCCTTCTACGGCATGATCGAGCAGCTCTCCCGCAATGCCGGTCTGCCCATGCCCAAGGTCTATATTATGGATCAGCCGCAGCCCAATGCCTTCGCCACCGGGCGTAACCCGGAGAATGCCGCCGTTGCCGCCACCACGGGATTGCTTGAGCTGCTCTCTCAGGAAGAAATCGCCGGGGTCATGGCCCATGAGCTGGCCCATGTGAAAAACCGCGATACCCTGATCATGACCATTACCGCGACCATCGCCGGGGCGCTGTCCATGCTGGCCAATTTCGCCCTGTTTTTCGGTGGTGGGCGGGGCGAGGACCGGCCTAATCCGTTAGTCGGCATTGCCATTGCCATTCTGGCCCCGCTGGCCGCGATGCTGGTGCAGATGGCTATTTCACGAACCCGCGAATACGGGGCCGACAAGCTGGGTGCGGAAATCTGCCGTCAACCCCTGTGGCTCGCCTCGGCACTGGGGAAATTGGAGCAGGGGGCGCAGCGGATCGACAACCCTGCCGCAGAAGCCAACCCGGCGACGGCGCATTTGTTCATCGTCAATCCGCTGCATGGGGGGGCGATGGACAATTTGTTTTCGACCCATCCCAACATGGCCAACCGGATCGCCAAATTGCACGAACTGGCAGGCGTTGGCGCGGCTCCAAAACGGGCCCGCGGCCCCTGGTCGTGAACGGAGGCGCTTGCGTCGGCGGCCCGCATGGGGCATGAACGGCCATGACCGAAAAACTTTCCCCCAGCCGCCGCGTCGCCGGGACCGTCCTGGCCGACGTGCTCGACCGCAACCTGCCGCTCGAAGAGGCCTTTGCCGCCGCTGTCAGTGGGCAGGGCCTGAGTCCCCGTGATCGGGCCTTTGCCCGCCTGATTATCGCCACCACCCTGCGCCGCCTGGGGCAGATTGACGACCTGATTGAGCATTGCCTGGAGCATCCGTTGCCCGACAAGGCGCGGGCCATCGGCCACCAGCTGCGCCTGGGAATCGCTCAACTGCTGTTTCTCGATGTGGCGCCCCATGCGGCGGTGTCGGCGGCGGTGGATCTGGTCGCCAGGGAGTTCGAGGGGCGTTTCAAGGGTCTGGTCAACGGGGTGTTGCGGAGCATCGCCCGTGAGGGCCGGGGCTGGGCCGAGCAACAGGACGCCGCCCGCTGCAATCTGCCGGAATGGCTTTGGGACTCCTGGTCTGCCGCCTATGGAGAGGACACCTGCCGCCGCATGGTCGAGGCGCAAATGGCCGATCCGCCGCTGGATTTTTCGGTCAAAAGCGATCCCGAAGGCTGGGCCGAACGGCTGCAAGGGGTGGTCCTGACCACCGGAACGGTGCGCCGACCGCTGGGCGGCGGGGTGACCGATCTGCCCGGGTTTGAGGAGGGCGATTGGTGGGTGCAAGACGCTGCCGCCGCTCTGCCCGCCCGCCTGCTCGGGGACGTGGCGGGCAAGCGGGTGCTCGATCTGTGCGCCGCGCCGGGGGGCAAGACCCTGCAACTGGCGGCCGCCGGAGCCCATGTGACGGCGGTGGATCGCTCGAAAAACCGCATGCGGCGGCTGCACGACAATCTGGCCCGGCTCCAATTGACGGCGGAAGTCATTGTCGCCGACGCCACCCAATGGCGTCCGCTGGAACCGTTCGAGGCCATTTTGCTCGACGCGCCCTGCACCGCCACCGGCACCCTGCGCCGTCACCCAGACGTGGCCTATCACCGTGGCCCCACCGACAGGGAGAAACTGTCCGCCTTGCAGGATCGGCTGTTGCGCGCGGCCATCGGCATGCTCGCCCCGGGCGGGGTGCTGGTCTATTGTACCTGTTCCCTGCTGCCCGAAGAGGGGGAACAGCGCATTGACACGCTGCTGGCTGAAGGCCATGACCTGACCCTGGAGCCGGTTCGGGCCGAGGAAATCGGCGGCTGGGATGAGGCCCTTACTGCCCGGGGCGAGCTGCGCACCCTGCCCTGCCACCTGCCCGATGACGGCGGACTGGACGGGTTCTATGCGGCGCGGTTGCGGAAAGTGTGACTCACCTGAACAATCCACAGTCCGACAACCTGGCTACAATCGCTGCACTGACTATTTCGTTACCCGCAGCTTTCAGGTGCCCGGAGTCTGCATAGAGTGGATTCTTTCGTCCCGCGAATATACCACTTATATCCTGAATACAGCTATCGGAGTCGGTCCATTTTCGGTCGAGATTGGAAAAAATTTCCCTTGCTCCGTCAAAGAAAGTACGCCGGGTCTCAATCCCTTTCTGGTTTCGATTGAAAAAAACGACCTCTTGACCGGAGGGTTCCTTTCCATCCACACCTAAAATGGGCTGTAAAAAGAGCGCGACCGTGAATCCATATTGTTTTCCAGTAAACAGGATGCGCTCCAGGTTGGTGCGATACGAGTCCAGGACCTCGTTCATCGTCAAGCCATGTTCCTGTACTTGGTCGGGCTGAGGTTGATGGAGCAGACTTAACGTTAACTTTTCCAACATGTATAAGGAGACAAATCCTCTGAGAAACCGATAGCTTTCATCGGTTAAGGCCATCAAAAATTGCCGTAGTGAACCTTCGACACTATATAAGGCGTTCAACTGATCTGAGTACTCAACGTGCTTGCCAAGGGAAAGTGTCCGCGGGTCCAGAAGCCCATTTCGAGGGGCGCCCAGTCGATTCAGATCATTCCAGCCGTCATAAACGATGACTAAATCCGGGCTGTAACGAACCAGATCTGATACAAGATACAAATATTCTTGAGCCGAGGCGTAACCACCACATCCCGCATTTACGACCTCGAAATGATCGTATCCCTGCGGTGGGGATATTTGCGACAGTTGTTCAACAAGCTTTGACGGTAAATTATCCAATGGCGTTATCACGCCATCCCCTTCGACGGTGGACCCACCTAAAATAAAAATTCTATAGGTCCAGGTTCCTTATCTATGTCCACGCTGAAATCCAACGCACCAGCGGCAGCAAAACCCTGTTCGTTGGTGATCCTCCAGGTAGCCTCATGGAAGGATCGGTCTTCGAAGCCATCCATCAAATCTATGGACTTTGTTATTCCGACATTGCGACCGAGGCGCCAACCGAGTACGGGATCTGCCACATGCCATTGACGAGCCGCAACCGGGGAAAAAGCGTAATCACCAACGTAGCGGACATTGATGTTTTCGGGAATTCCTGTAGGGGAAAAGAGACTAATAAGATGATATCGATGCCCGTATGATTGAAGTGGCGTGTTATAAATTTCGGTCTTAATAACAACAAAAAATATAGTTATTATTAAGTCAAAAACAAAAAATGGTAAAATAGCAAATAAAATATAATACAATTTTTTAAATCGTACCTTGCTCCACCATAACTCAATACTGTTTGTTTCTGTCATGCGGATCTCAATAGAGAATTTTAGATTATAAAAATTTTCGAATCAGAATTTTATTAATATTTATACGGTAAAAATGGAACCTAAAAAAGTGATTTTTGGTAAAAATGTGGCATTTTATATTCAGGCCGCCTCCAGAGGGACTTGGCCTGCACAAACGTCTGGCGCGGACAGTGGCTCCCCGCAGGGAATGTGCCTTCCCCAACGGTGGGTCGTTGCCTGGATTCGACCTCCAGGGGGGGATCGCATATGAACAATCGGGGTATCCTGATCGGCTGAAATGGATTGCAGTGTCGCCTCACACATGGAGGCGATGGGGTGTCTTGGTATATGACTACTTATGCCGATATTCCCGATCCCCAGACGGGAAATGCAAAACGGCAGGAAATTCTTGAGGCTCTGATGATCGCTTCGCAGAGGAACTGGGCGAGGCCGGTGACGGTGTGATCGTCATCGACGGTAAAGCGCTCCGGCGGTCCTGTCGGTGGTTACCGCCTTCGCCGCCGCGCCCCAACGGCCTCGCTCAATCCATCCTCGGTCCAATGCGATAACCCTAGTCCCAGGGGCGGAATGGGCGACTTCCGCCCCTTTCGCCCCCTTCGCCCGGAAATGCGGCTTCGAGACTACTTGTGGCCCGGCATCATGCCGTCCTTCATCTCCATGCCGTGCTCTTTCATGGTCTCCATGCCCATGGACCCGGCCGACTTCACCGTCACCTGAATGGTGGTGCTTCCGGCCTTCTCGAAGGTCAGGGTCACCGGGAAGGTCTGGCCTTCTTCCAGGGGAGCGTGCAGGCCCATGAACATCACATGGAAACTGCCCGGCTTGAGGCTGACCATGCCGTTGGCAGGCACCGGGATATCGGGGACCTGGCGCATCCGCATGATGCCGTCGGCCATGATATGGGTATGCAATTCAGTAACCTTGGACACATCGGCGGCGGCGGCGATCAGCTTGTCCTCGGCCCCCGCGTTGTGAATGTCCATGAAGGCCGCTCCGGCCCGCGCCATGCCGGCCGACGCCCGTGCCCAGGAATCCTGGATGGTGAGGTCGCCCAGTTTGACCGTCTCGGCGGTGGCGGCGGTGGCGGACAGCATCAGGGCAGCCGCCCCGGCAAGCAGCAGCTTGTGCAGGTGAGTCATCGTATCAAATCCTTATCAGGTCTCTATCATTGTCATGTCGGCCCCGGAGGCGGCCTTCGGGGGGACTCACCTCCGGCCCGACAAGAGGAAAAATTTGGGAAATTGTCGGGTGCTTCAGACGAGACTGGGCGGACCACGCACCGGAGGCCTGGCACCGCGCGGGCTGGATTTCGGGGTCTCGGCCCGCGCCATCGGCTCAGCCACTTCCTGCGGGGAAACGGCAGGAAAATCAGTCTCCGGGACCAGCAAAGCTGCGCCAAAGGCGAGGCTGGTACAAACCGGGCAATCGGATAGGTCGGCTCGTTCACCGGGCGGCGGTGGCGGATCGCCGAGGGGCAGAATCTCCGGCGGTCCGAAGGCCTTGCAGATCACCAGATAGGTCGGCCCGTCGGCCCGCGCCACCGGAATGCCCTGGGCAAACGGCAACAGCACCTGAACCATGAAGGCCCAAGTGGCAAACCAAGCGGCGGCTCGCAGGCGGTCGCGTCTATGAAGCCATCGGCTGAACATAGTGTTTATCCTAGACGGCCTCTCTGCGGCAGGCAAGAATTAGCGGTGGGTCAGCGATTGTGGAAGGTCGGCTTGCGCTTTTCGACAAAGGCCGCCATGCCTTCCTTCTGGTCCTCGGTGGCGAACACCGCATGAAAGGCGCGGCGCTCGAACAACACGCCCTCGGCCAGGGTGGTCTCATAGACCCGATTGACCGATTCCTTGATCATATAAACCGCCGGGCGGGACATGCGGGCGATGGTGGTTGCCACCTTGACCGCTTCATCGAGCAGTTCAGCGGCGGGAATGATCCGGCTGACCAGCCCCGACCTCTCGGCCTCCTCGGCATTCATCATGCGCCCGGTCAGGCACATCTCCATGGCCTTGGACTTGCCCACCTGACGGGTCAGGCGCTGACTGCCCCCGGCCCCGGGCAGAATGCCCAAGGTGACTTCCGGCTGCCCGAATTTCGCCGTGTCGGCGGCCAGAATGAAATCGCACATCATAGCCAGCTCGCAGCCGCCGCCGAGGGCGAATCCGGCCACTGCCGCGATCACCGGCTTGCGGCATTGGGTGACCCGCTCCCAGTCGCCGGTGATGAAATCGGACAGATAGACATCGACGAAGCTGCGGTCTTTCATTTCCTTAATGTCGGCCCCGGCGGCGAAAGCTTTTTCCGAGCCGGTGAGGACGATGGCTCCGATGGCGTCGTCGGCCTCGAATCCGGCCAGGGCCTCGCCCAGTTCGGCGATCAGCGCGTCGCACAGGGCGTTCAGCGCCTGTGGCCGATTGAGGGTGATCAGGCCCACCGGCCCCCGGGTTTCGACGATGATATTTTCAAAGGCCATGGCCTTAAGCTCCTGAAATGGTGAATCGTTCAGTATTTGGGTCCGGGCTTGAGTTCAAATCGGACGCTGACTGCCGAACTGCCGACGGACTCGATGGTCAGGCCGAGGGACTCCCCTTCGCGGAGAAACTGACCGGATGCGGCGCGGGTCCAACCCAGTTGAGGCAGGGTTTGATCGTAAAATTCGGAGACCTGCTCTGCCGTGACCGCGCCGGTGGCCGTGGTTTCGGCCAACCGGCCCTGGGGCGAATCGAAGACCATGCCCGCGTCCAGGGCTTCGCTCAGTCCCGACATCAACGGCACATCCTCAAGGATGCTCAGAAAGGCGCCGTCCTGGGCTCCGGCCGTTGCCGACCAGAGGAGCAACCCGATCCACAAGATGATTTTTTTCATGCCCATTCATCCCCTTTGTTGTTCTTACATACGTCAGCTTTGCCGCGTCGCACAATAAAAAGTCGATCGCCCGGATTGGACCAGCCGTTGAATGCCGCCGGTTTTCGCACGGTCACAGGTGCAGCCCGGACAGGCCTCCCCGGTTCGCCCGTAGACGGCGAATCGGTGCTGGAAATAGCCCAGGTCGCCGTCCGGCTGTCGATGATCGTTCAATGTGGAGCCTCCGGCGGCCACTGCTTCGGTCAATACGTCACGGATGGCGGTCGCCAGGTTCTCCGCCCGTTGTCCGGTGACCGTATCGGCGCGGCGACGGGGTGATAGCCTGGCCCGGAACAGGGATTCGCAGACATAGATATTGCCCAGCCCGGCAATCACCTTCTGATCCAGCAACGCCCCCTTCAAAGGCCCGCGCCGTCCGGCCAGGGCCGCCGCCAGTCGGGGGCCGTTGAAGCCGTTGGACAGGGGTTCGGGGCCGAGGTCGCGCAACAGGGGATGGGTCTCCAGCGCGCCCGGGGCAATCCAGTCGACGAAACCGAATCGACGGGGGTCCGTATAGCGCACGCAGGTGCCTGATTCGGTGACCACATCCATATGGTCGTGCGGCCCCGGGGTGGGCAACGGGGGACTCAGGATCTGGAAGCGCCCCGACATGCCCAGATGACAGAGCAGGCAGGCCCCATCGTCCAGATGCAGCAAAAGATATTTGGCCCGGCGTCCCAACCCGGTAACGGTGCGTCCGACCAGCTTCCCCGACAAGTCGGCGGGAAACGGAAAACGCAGGTCGGCGCGGCGCAGCACCACATGGGTCAGGCGCTGTCCTTGCAGGGCCGGGGCGAGGCCCCGCCGGACGGTTTCCACTTCGGGCAATTCGGGCATGCCAGGAGAGTAGCGCAGCGGAACGGCTTCGGCTATGGTCTCGACCATGAGCAGCGAAAATCAGACCCCCGACGCCCCACAACAGGATGGCGAATCGACCACCCACTTCGGCTTCCAGACCGTTGCCGAAGCGGAGAAGGCGAAGCTGGTCCGCCATGTGTTCGACAGCGTGGCCTCGCGCTACGATCTCATGAACGATCTCATGAGCATGGGTGTGCATCGGCTGTGGAAGGCGACCTTCCTCGACATGCTGCGGCCCCGTCCGGACATGCGGCTGCTCGACGTGGGCGGCGGCACCGGTGACATCGCTTTCGGCTTCCTGGAGCGCGGCGGCGGGCGGGTCGAGGTTTGCGACATCAATCATGAAATGCTGTCGGTGGGGCGGGATCGCGGCCTCGACCAGGGGATACTCGACAATATCACATGGACCACCGGCAATGCGGAGACGCTGCCCATTGCCGATTGTTCGGTTGATGCCTATACCATCGCCTTCTGCATCCGCAACGTGACCCGCATCCCGTTGGCCCTGCAAGAGGCGCGGCGGGTGCTCAAACCCGGTGGACGTTTTTTGTGCCTGGAATTTTCCCAGGTGACGGTGCCCGGTCTGCGGCAGCTCTATGATACCTATTCGTTCAACCTGCTGCCCCGGGTCGGTCAGGCGGTGACCGGAGATCGGGATGCCTATCAGTATCTGGTGGAAAGTATCCGCCGGTTTCCCGATCAGCAGACCTTCGCCGTCATGATCGCCGAAGCAGGCCTGGACATGGTGAAGGTGCGCAATCTGTCCGGGGGCATCGCCGCCATCCATACGGCATGGCGCCTCTAGTCATGCTGCGTCTGACCCGCAACCTGCTGCGTCTCGTTGGGATTGCCCGCGCCCTGGCCCGCCACGACGCCCTGTTTTTGCTCGAACGGCTTGATGTGGCGCCCATCGTGGTGATGATGGCCCGCGCCACCGCCCTGCGCCGCAAGCCGGGTCGTCCCGGTCAGCGGCTGGCCCGGGCGTTGGTCGCCCTGGGCCCCACCTTCATCAAACTGGGTCAGATGCTGGCCACCCGTTCCGATCTGCTGGGCGAGGAAATCGCCGCCGACCTGACCGAATTGCAGGACCGTCTGGCCCCTTTTCCCTATGAACAGGTGCAACAGATCCTGGAGACCGAATTCGGTCAGCCCCTCGACAGCCTGTTCAGTTCCTTCGACGAAACGCCGGTGGCGGCGGCCTCCATCGCTCAGGTGCATTTCGCGGTCACCCCGGAAGGCCGGGAAGTGGCGGTCAAGGTGTTGCGGCCCAATATCGAGGACGCCTTCGAGCGGGACCTGGATCTGTTCCGCTGGCTGGCCGAGTTGGTGGAGGCCACCCGGCCCGAACTGCGCCGGTTGAAGCCCGCCGAATCGGTACGCACCTTCGAGGAAACGGTGCATTTCGAAATGGACTTGCGGTTCGAGGCGGCGGCGGCGGCGGAAATGGCCGAAAATTTTGACGGCGACCCGACCTTCTGGGTGCCCGAGGTCGATTGGCGACGCACCGGCCAGCGGGTGCTGACCACCGAGCGGGTCTATGGCTGCCGGTTCGACGACCGCAAGGCCATCGTCGCTGCCGGTCATGATCCGAGCGAGGTGATGACCCTGGCCGCCGGGGCATTCTTCAATCAGGTGTTCCGCGACGGTCTGTTCCATGGGGATCTGCATCCAGGCAACATGTTCGTACAGCGCGACGGCACTCTGGCGGTGGTCGATTTCGGCATCATGGGGCGGCTGGACAAGACGACGGCGCGGCATCTGGGGGAAATGCTGCTTGCCTTTCTCAATCGCGATTACCGACGCGCCGCCGAGATCCATTTCGAAGCCGGGTGGGTGCCCGCCGACCAGTCGGTCGAGTCGTTCACCCAGGCCTGCCGCTCCATTGCCGAGCCCATTCTCGGGCTGCCGCAGAACGAGATTTCCATGGCCCGACTGCTGGCCCAGTTATTTCGCATCACCGAGTATTTTCAGATGGAAGCGCAGCCGCAACTGCTGCTGCTGCAAAAAACCATGCTGGTCGCCGAAGGGGGCGGGCGTCGGCTCAACCCGGACACCAATATGTGGCTGCTGGCCCGTCCGTTGATTGAGGACTGGGTGATCGACAATCTGGGGCCGCAGGCCAAGGTGTTCGATGCCATAGAGGATCTGAGCGACAGTTTGCGCCGTTTGCCGCGCACCCTGAGCAACCTGGAGACGGCGTTGCACAATCTGTCGGATCAAGGATTGCGGGTGCATCCCGAAACCTTGCGCGGGCTGCACGATGGTGGCCAAACGCGGGGAGGTGTTCCACTTTGGGTGGCCATTGGGCTCGCCGGGGCCTTGATGCTGGCTATCGTTTTGTGATTTAAGGGGCAAAGGGTCGGGCGGAGGGACTCCAATTTCGCGCCGAGAATGATACCATGGGACTTCGAATCCAGGAGTAGTCTGTTAATGGCGGATCAGAACGACACCCCAAGCGTCGAAGAGATGGAAGACTATTGTCTTGACGTGCCCGACTTCCTGAAACCGGAAGCCAAGGCGCTCATCGGCCGCCTGCTCGCTGTCTGGCTGAATGATAATTGCGTCACGCCCACCGAGTTGGTGTCCCTGGCCGGCAATCAGAAGCGTCTGGAACTGTCCGGGACCACCCGCCGCAACGCCATCGACCGGGCCGCCGGGGCGCAGGCCAAGCTGGCCCAGACCCGGGGCTCCGACCGCATGAAGGAACTGACCGAACTGGTCGACGGCCTGATGCGCTTTTCCACCAAGCACGAGGAATGGGCCGAGGCTCATCCGATCACCCCGCAGTCCTTCGACGCCATGGTTGAGGAAGCGACCAGGCAGATGCAGGGCGTCGACCTGGAAGCCCGGGTCAATGCCGCCATTAGCCTCTATCTGGGGGGCACCAATCGCTGGCCGGAAAAGATCGAGCGCGTGCTGACCCTGACCGAATCGGTCAAGACGCCGGCCGCCATGGTCTATGTGGAACGGCTGATGGCCGAAATCCTGTCCAACGGCGAGATCATGGGCAGTCTGCTGGAGCATCCCGACCCGGAAGAGAAGAAGCTGCTCGATATCGTTGCCATCGCCAGCGGCACCGGCAAGCTGCGTCACGATATTCCCAAGCTGGTGCCGCGTCTGCAGGCGGTCGTCCACAAAATGAAGCTGGAAACCGCCCGTCAGGCCCTGGTGGAAGCCCTGGCCCGCGGCCTGACCGGCACCACCGCCCTGACCCGCAGCTTCGAGGTCACCCCCGGCAATTCGGAGTCCCGAATTGGTGAATTGAAGGCGGTGCATGGGATTTTCGCGGCGGTCAACGCGGCCCCCGTACCGCTGATGGATCAACGGCTTTCCCAGGCGTTTGAAGTCCGCATGACGCGGGTGTTCACCGAAGAAGCCATGAGCGACATGCTGCGCGGCCTGCCAACCGCCGGGCAGGCGGACATGCTCGGCGTCTTCCAGGCCAATGTGGTCGGCAGCCGTTCGGTTTCCCTGGTTCAGACGGCGGTGACCCGGTTGTTCGGCGATACGCGCTTCATCGAAAAACTTCAGGAGATCGGCGGCAGCGCCATCGACCGCATCAGCCGCTTGGGCAAGGCCGCCGCCACGGTCGAGGCCTCCGACATGCTGCAGGCCAAAAAGACGGAAATCCTGCAAGCCCTCGACGAGGCCCAGTATACGATTCTGAGGCGGGAAAATGTGCTGGGCAAGATCCACAGCGGCCCACAGTCCAATACGGCGAAAGGCATGTCCATGCTCGCCCTGTGCCGGGATGCCCACTTCATCCCCGGGCGCAATCAGGAGGCGGCCCATAAGCTGACCCGCCATTTCCTGGCCCAGAAGGATTTCCTGCCCGGCTATCTGGAGGGAGCCACCGGTGGGGCGCGGGAGAAAAAGATGATGCAACTCAAGAAGATGCTCAAGATCGCCGGTCTTTCCTGAGGCCCATTCCCCATCCCAATAAATCCATTCCGGAAATTCCCCGGAAAAAACGCACAAATTTGTTGCATGCTCCGGCTGTCGCAGGTAGTTTATCCACAGTTCCGATTAGTTATTTTGGGGATCATCCACCTTGCTTGACGGTAAACAGATCCTTCTCGTGGTCGCGGGGGGGATCGCAGCCTACAAGAGTCTGGAATTGATCCGTCTGCTGCGGGCGCGGGGGGCGGCGGTGCGTTGCGTCCTGACCCGGGGCGGGGCGCAATTCGTCACCCCCTTGTCGCTCGGCGCGTTGAGCCAGGACAAAGTATACAGCGAGCTGTTCTCGCTCACCGACGAACAGGAAATGGGGCATATCCGTCTGGCCCGCGAGGCCGATTTGGTCATCGTCGCGCCGACCACCGCCGACCTGATGGCGCGGCTGCGCGCTGGACGGGCCGACGATCTGGCCTGCGCCGTTCTGTTGGCCACCGACAAGCCGATACTGCTGGCCCCGGCGATGAACGTCCGCATGTGGGAGCATCCGGCGACCCAGGAAAATTTGGCGACCCTTGAGGCGCGCGGTCTGTATCGAGTCGGTCCCGGAATCGGCGACATGGCCTGTGGCGAATTCGGCGCGGGCCGGATGGCCGAACCGGCGGAAATCGTCGAGGCCGCCGCCGCGCGGCTGGGGGATCGCCGTCGACTGGCCGGTCGCCATGCCCTGGTGACCAGCGGCCCGACCCATGAACCCATCGACCCGGTGCGCTATATCGCCAACCGCTCCTCGGGCAAGCAGGGTCACGCGGTGGCCGCCGCCCTGGCCGACCTGGGGGCACGAGTGACTTTGGTTTCCGGTCCGGTGCAACTGGCCGATCCGCGGGACGTGGACGTGGTCCGGGTGCAATCGGCCCGCGACATGCTGGAGGCCTGCCGGGCCGCATTGCCCGCCGATGTGGCGGTCTGTGCCGCCGCCGTTGCCGACTGGCGGATTGCCGACGCGGCGGAGAACAAGATCAAGAAGCAGGCCAACGGTGCGCCGCCATCCCTGGAACTGACTGAGAATCCGGACATCCTGGCCCAGCTGTCGCTGCCCGGCCCGACCCGCCCGGCACTGGTGGTGGGGTTTGCCGCCGAGACCGAGAACCTGCTCGACAACGCGCGCCGCAAGTTGGCCCGCAAGGGCTGCGACTGGATCGTCGCCAATGACGTGTCGCCGTCCAGCGGCACCTTTGGCGGTGACCAAAATCAGGTCCATCTGATCACCGCCGAACGCTGCGAGGCCTGGCCGCGCATGGACAAGAGTGCCGTCGCCCGGGCCTTGGCCGGACAGATTGCCGATGCCCTGGACATGCGCCCATGAATGCGGTCCCCATCCCCGTCCGGCGTTTGCCCCATGCGGTCGATTTGCCGTTGCCCGCCTACGCCACGGCCCTAAGCGCCGGCATGGATCTGCATGCTGCGGTCCCGGCGGCGGAGGAATTGGCCCCCGGTCGCCATGCGATGGTCCCCACCGGCCTGACCCTGGCCCTGCCCCCCGGTTTCGAGGCCCAGGTGCGGCCACGCTCCGGACTGGCGGCACGCCACGGGGTCACCGTACTCAATAGCCCCGGCACCATCGACGCGGATTATCGCGGCGAGGTGTCGGTGATCCTGATCAATCTGGGATCAATGCCTTTTACCGTTACGCGCGGCATGAGAATCGCGCAGCTGGTGGTCGCCCCGGTGGCGACCGCTCAGTGGCAAGAAACGGAACAACTGCCCGAGAGCATGCGCGGATCCGGTGGATTCGGGTCAACCGGGCTCACTGGAGGAGACTAGGAAACCATGCTTCGGCTATCGAAAAAAATGCTGTTTGCGATCGAGGCGGTGCTCGATATCGCATATCACGCCAGTGCCGAACCGGTGCAGAGCCGGGAAATCACCCGCCGCCAGGGCATCCCCCGGCGCTATCTGGAGCAGGCCTTGCAGCAGTTGGTGCGGGCCGGAATCCTGATTGGCGTGCGCGGCCCGCGCGGCGGCTATCGGCTGGCCCGCGAGCGCCGACGGGTCACCGTCGGCGAGATCGTCCGGGTGGTCCGCAAGATGGAAACCGGCGACGATCCGATCCAGGACCAGACCGGTTCCGATCTTGGCCTGCAAGTGGTGCGCCCCTTGTGGCAGGAGTTGCAGGAAGAGGTCATGACCAAGCTGGACTCGATCAATATTGACGACCTCTGCCAGCGGGCCAACCGGGCCGGGATTGTCAGCGAGGGCCGAAAGAACATCGATTTTTCCATTTAATCCAAGCTCATCCAAAGACGAGGGACCATACCCATGACCAACAAGCAAGATTCGACATCGGGGGCCACGTCGCGCGGGCGGATCTATGACAGCATTACCCAATGCATCGGCGTCACCCCGCTGATCCGGCTGCACAAGCTGGAAGCGTCCGACGGCTGCAAGGGTCATATTCTGGGCAAGTGCGAATTCTTCAATCCGCTGTCCTCGGTCAAGGACCGAATCGGTCTGGCCATGGTGGAAGATGCGGAGAAGGCGGGTCTGGTCAAGCCGGACAGCGTGTTGATCGAACCGACGTCGGGCAACACCGGCATCGCCCTGGCCTTCGTCTGCGCCGCCAAGGGCTATCGGCTGATTCTGACCATGCCGGAAAGCATGTCCATCGAACGTCGCAAGATGCTCGCCCTTCTGGGGGCCGAGATCGTCCTCACCCCGGCCAACCAGGGCATGACCGGAGCCGTCTCCAAAGCCGAGGAACTGACCAAGGAATTGGACCATGCGGTGATGCTGCAACAGTTCAACAATGCCTCCAACCCGGCGGCCCATGCCCGCACCACCGCCGAGGAATTGTGGGCCGATACCCATGGTCAGGTGGATGTGGTGATTTCCGGGGTCGGGACTGGCGGCACCATCACCGGCATCTCCCAGGCCCTGAAGGCGCTCAATCCCAATCTGCATGTGATCGCCATCGAGCCGGAAGACAGCCCGGTGCTGCAAGGCGGGGTGCCCGGCCCCCATATGATTCAAGGCATCGGGGCCGGATTCCTGCCGCAGGTTCTGAACATGGAACTGGTTGACGAGGTGCTGTCCATCGGCAACGAAACGGCGTTCGCCATGGCCCGCAAGATCGCCCGGCTGGAAGGCCTGCCGGTGGGCATTTCCTCCGGCGCGGCCCTGTCGGCGGCGGTCGAGGTGGCGCAGCGGCCCGAAATGGCAGGCAAAAATATCATCGCCATTCTGCCGTCGTTCGCCGAGCGCTATCAGTCGACACCGCTGTTCGATCATCTGGGGTTGGAATAATCCCCCCCTCCATGGATCTGAGCAACGACCAACTGCGGCGCTATGCCCGCAACATGATCATGGACGAGGTCGGCCACGATGGCCAGGTCCGGCTGCTGCAAAGTCGGGTGCTGGTGGTCGGGGCGGGCGGCCTGGGCGCGCCGGTGCTGATGTATCTGGCGGCGGCGGGGGTCGGCCATCTGGGCATCGTCGATCATGACCGGGTCGATTTGTCCAATCTGCAACGGCAGATCGTCCATGCCAGCGGCGACATCGGCCGCCCCAAGGCGGTCAGCGCCGCCGATACCCTGTACGACATCAACCCGGAAGTTCAGGTCACCGCCCATACGGAGCGGCTGACGGCGGAAAATGCTGCGGCACTGGTCGGGGCCTATGATCTGGTGGTCGATTGTTGCGACAATTTCACCACCCGCTTTCTGGTCAACGATGCCTGCCATTTCGGCGGGCGGACCCTGGTTTCCGGGGCGGTGATGCGCTTCGATGGGCAGGTGGCGGTTTACAAATCCCATGCCGGAACCGACTATCCCTGCTACCGCTGTCTGGTGCCCGCCCCGCCGCAACAGGTCCAGACCTGCGCCGACGCCGGGGTGTTCGGGGCGGTCTGCGGGCTGGTTGGTTCGTTGCAAGCTACCGAGGTGCTGAAGGAACTGTTGGGAATTGGCGAAACCCTGGCCGGGCGTTTGTTGATCATTGACGCCCTATACACCCAGATCCGCAAGGTGCGCATTCCGCGCGATCCGGCCTGCCCATTGTGCGGCGACCATCCGACGATCACCGGGATTGTTTAGTGCCGCCCGCCATCGACGAACGCCTCGTCCACCTCGATGCGCAGGGCATTGGCCAGATGGTTGGTCTCGGCGGCCATGCCGACCACCGCGATGAGTTCCGACAGCATCGCCTCGGACATGCCTTTTTTGCGCGCCGCCGCCGTATGGGAATTGATGCAGTAATTGCAGTTGTTGGCGATGCTCACCGCCACATACAGCATTTCCTTGGTCAGCGGGTCCAAGGCTCCGGGGGCCATCACCTGTTTGATGCTCTCCCAGGTGCGCTTCAGGGTCGCCGGGTCGTTGGCCAGCACTTTCCAGAAATTGTTCACCCATTTGACCTGACGGGTCTGCATGATGTCGTCGTAGACCGCGCGCACCTCGGGGGAGGCCGTTTCGTATTCGATCAGCGGCTGGATCGCCATGACGCGACCTCCATTCAGAGCATGGATTCGATGACCCGGTCGGGCGGCGTGTGGCCGTCTGCGAAGGTCTTGATGTTGATCAACACCTTGTCGCCCATGTCGATGCGGCCCTCGATGGTGGCCGAGCTGAGATGCGGCAACAGCACCACATTGTCTAGCTGCAAGAGCTTCGGGTTGACCGCCGGTTCGTGCTCGAACACGTCCAGTCCGGCCCCGGCCAGTTCGCCCGCCACCAGCATGCGCACCAGCGCCGGTTCGTCGACCACTTCGCCGCGCGAGGTGTTGACCAGATAGGCCTGCGGCTTGAGCAGCTTCAGACGACGCGCCGACAGAAGATGATAGGTGGCCGGGGTGTGCGGGCAATGCACCGACACCACATCAATGCGGGCCAGCATCTGATCCAGACTGTCCCAATAGGTGGCACCCAGTTCCTGCTCCAGTTCCGGATGCAATCGACGCCGGTTATGATAATGAATCTGCAAGCCGAAGCCCCGGGCACGTCGGGCCACCGCCTGACCGATGCGGCCCATGCCGACGATCCCCAGTCGTTTGCCGGTGATCCGGTGGCCGAGCATCCAGGTGGGGGTCCAGCCGCTCCACTCGCCGGAGCGCATGACCCGCTCGCCTTCGGCCAGACGGCGGGGCACCGAGAGAATCAACGCCATGGCCATGTCCGCCGTATCCTCGGTCAACACATCGGGGGTATTGGTCACCGTGATGTTGCGTTGCCGGGCCGTCGCCAGATCAATATGATCGACGCCGGTACCGTAATTGGCGATTAACCGAAGCTGTGGACCGGCCTGAGCGAGCAACGGACCGTCGATGCGGTCGGTCACCGTGGGCACCAGCACATCGGCCTCGGCAACCGCAGCAATCAGCGCCTCGCGGCTCATCGGCACATCGTCGTGATTGAGCCGCGTGTCGAACAGCTCCATCAGACGGGTCTCGACGATTTCGGGTAATTTGCGGGTGACAATGACAAGGGGCTTGGTGACGGACATTCGATCTCTCCCTGGGTTCCTTCGGCCATAGCAGTCCTGAGCCCGAATGTCTAGAGTTTGCACTGCAACATGAGGAATGGCAAGGACCCACATTGACAGACTCCCGGCCTTGAACGATCATGCCGCCATGCATGATTTCCACCGACTCCTTTTCGCGCTGTTGATCCTGGCGGCCCTGCCGTTCGGCTCCGCCTTGGCCCAGTCCCCGGACATTGATCCGGGGGATGCCAGAAGCGACAGCGGCCTGCCGTTGCCGCGTTTCGTCAGCCTGCGCGCCGCCGAGGTGAACATGCGCACCGGGCCGGGCCTGCGCTATCCGGTGGAATGGGTCTATCACCGACGCCGCATGCCGATGGAAGTGATTGCCGAATACGGCACCTGGCGCAAGGTCCGCGATTGGCAGGGCACACAGGGCTGGGTGCACCAATCCATGCTCGACAACCGCCGGACCATGATCGTGCTGGGCGATGTACGCACCCTGCGCAGCGCGCCGGATGCGGCCTCGAAGCCGGTGGCCCGGGTCGAGCCCGGCGTGATCGGTCGGATCGCCGAATGCCCGATGGATTCGTCCTGGTGTCTCATGGAGGTCAACGAATTCGACGGTTGGCTGCGGCGCGTCGAATTCTGGGGGGTCTACCCGACCGAGGACCTGCACTGAGGCGCCATCCTTCGACAAGCTCAGGATGAGGAGGCCGGCGCGTGCATCTTATCCTGCCGCGCGCACTCGCATCTTATCCTGCCGCGCGCACTCGCATCTTATCCTGCCGCGCGCACTCGCACGACCACATCGACGCGCTGCACTTCCATGCCCGGCGGGGCGGCGGGGATGTTGGCCACGACCATTTGGTCGCCCGGAATATCGGCCAGTTCACCGGTATTCTCGACAAAGAAATGGTGATGGTCGCTGGTGTTGGTGTCGAAGTAGGAGCGCGAGGCATCGACAACGATTTCCCGCAACAGACCGACGTCGGTGAACTGATGCAGGGCGTTATAGACGGTGGCCAGGGAAATCCGAATATTGGAATCCAGAGCCTCGCCGTGCAGGGATTCCGCCGTGATATGGCGATCCTCGCCCTCGAACAGCAGCTTTGCCAGGGCCAGACGTTGACGGGTCGGACGCAAATCGGCGCCGCGCAGTTTGTTTAATGCATTGCTGAAAGGTCTCACCGATGGGCTCCCTATCGTTCCCGGTTCCACCCCTTGAGGGGGTTGGAGTTCGTTTCTTACATGTTTACATGATTTTGACGGGAAAGACTAGAAGAATTCCATTGTGTAAATAGGGACTTTACGGGGCGATCAGTCGCCGGTCAGGATGCGATCCATCAGTTGCTTGACCGTCGGCACAAAACCGTTGGCGTAGAAGGGGTCGGTGGAGAAGCCGCAGGCGGCATGACCGGCAAACATCAGGTTGTTCTCGATGGGGCCGCCGTGGCTGATGTCCTGCAAGGTCTTCTGAATGCAGAAAGAGCGCGGATCAGCTTTCTTGCCGGTGTTCCCGGCCTCGTTTTCCGAGAAGTTGCTGAACAAGCAGGACGACAGGCACCCCATGCAGTCGGTCTGATCCTTGAGGATTTCCGCAGACTTTTCAGGGGTGACAAAAACCAGAGTGGAATCCGGCGTCTTCAGGACCTCGCTGAATCCTTCGGCCATCCAACCCTCGGCCCGCCCCAGGTCGTCGGGGGCCAGATAGACCGGACGTCCGCGCGCCCCCACGGGAAGGGGGGCCGTCAGGTCTTCGGTCGGTTTCGAGGCATAGGGCAATTGACGCTGGTTGCGCGCCTCCAGTTCCCGAATAAAGGCATTGCGCACGGCGGACGAATAAAATCCGGTGGGACTGAAGCGTTGCAACAACACATCCCCTTCAGTCAGGGTCAGCAGCCGTTTTTTCCAGGTCTCGGGGATGGGGCTTTCCTGGGTCAACAACGGGCGGGTACCATATTGAAAGGCAATGGGACCGAGTTCCGGGTTATCAATCCAGTCGGCCCAATCGCGCAGATACCAGACGCCGCCTGCCATGATGATCGGCACTTGACCAAGACCGACGGAACGCATGATGTCGCGCAATGCTTGCACGCGAGGCATCGGGTCCTGGGGCAGGGCGGGGTCCTCGGAATTGGACAATCCATTATGACCGCCGGCCCGCCAGGGGTCCTCATAGACCACGCCGCCGAGCAGGTCGCTGTAGTTCTTGTAGGACCGCTTCCACAGGGCGCGGAAGGCCCGGGCCGAGGAGACGATGGGGTAATAGTTGATCCCGTAATCGGCGGCGATTTCGGCCACTCGATAGGGCATTCCAGCCCCGCAGGTCACCCCATGAACCAGCTCGCGGACCTGATCGAGCACGCCGCGCAGAATGGGCTCGGTGCCCCCGGCTTCCCATAACACGTTCATATGCAGCCGTCCGGCCCCGTTCGACGTTTCGTGGGCGATTCTGGCCTGCGCGATGCCGCCCTTGATGGCGTAATGAATCAGTTCGCGCTGCCGTTCGCTGCGCGTGGCCCCATGATAGACCTGAGGTATGACGTTGCCGTCCGCATCGTAGGAATCGGGATTGACGCAGGAAAATGTCCCCACACCGCCCGCCGCCGCCCAAGCGCCGGAACTCAGGCCGTTGGAAACGGCAATGCCCTTGCCTCCTTCGATCAGCGGCAGGACTTCCCGGCCGGACAGCATCAGGGGTTGGAGATCTTTCAAGTAACCACCCTCGGTTCGCCAATGAAACGGCAGGGGACGGTGAAGTCCGTCCCCATTCAGTCACTAGGGTTTACCCCTGTTGGTTCATTTCCGCAAGGAGAAGGGCGGGATTATCGGTGATCACCGCATCAATGCCCCATTCGATCAACTGCTGCGCGAATGCCAGATCGTTTACCGTCCAAGCCGCGATGGTCAGGCCGTCGGCGTGCACCGATTCTACCTGATCGCGGGTCAGGGATTGGGCTCCGATATTCATCCCGCTGCAACTCACGTCGGTAGCGAAGGTCCGCCAGTCGTCGGGCAGCCGGTCGGCGATCAGGGCACGGGGATGCTCAGGGATTATGTCTTGGCAGGCGCGCAACGTTTCGCGGTCGAAGCTGGACAGCAGCAACGGCACCGATGTTGGCAATGCCTCGGCCAGCGCCGCCACCAGGGTGCCTTGACGCCCCGGCTCCGGCTTCAGTTCCAGATTGGCCCCCAGGCCGAGCCGTTGCCAGGCCGCCAATCCTTCGGTCAGTGTCGGGATGGATTCACCGGCAAAGGACTCATCGAACCAGCTCCCGGCATCGAGACGGCGCAGATCGGCCAGGGTGACATGGGCCAGCAAGCCCCGCCCATTACTGGTCCGGTCCAGGGTTGCGTCATGAAAGATCACCGCCTGCGCGTCGGCGGTCAGTCGCAAATCGCATTCGATCCAGGTCGCGCCCGCCCGGGCCGCCGCCTGAAATCCGGCGATGGTGTTTTCCGGGGCCATGGCGCGAGCCCCCCGGTGGCCGATGATCGGCGGCAGATTCATTGGCCTGTCCCCAGCAAGGCACAAGGGGGGCATCCGAGACGCCCCCCTTGTTTAATCCATGATCATGACAGAGCGGAAGATTATTCCGCCGTCTCCGCCGGCTTGGCTTCTTCCGGCTCGCGGGGCTGTCCGGTCTCCTGATCGACCAGTTTCATCGACAGTTTGACCTTGCCGCGATCGTCAATGCCGATCAGTTTGACCCAGATCTCGTCGCCTTCCTTGATGACGTCGTTGACCTTGGCCACCCGATGGTCGGCCAGTTGGCTGATATGCACCAGACCGTCACGCGGCCCCAGGTAGTTCACGAAGGCCCCGAAATCGACCACCTTGACCACCTTGCCGCGATAGATGCGGCCCACTTCCGGCTCGGCGGCGATGGCTTCGATCATCGCCATGGCCTTGTCGGTGGCGCTCTGGTCGGCGGCGGCGATTTTCACCGTGCCGTCGTCGTCCAGGTCGATGCGGGCCCCGCTGGTCTCGCTGATCTCACGGATCATCTTGCCACCCGGGCCGATGATTTCGCGGATCTTCTCCGGCTTCACCTTCATGGTGGTGATGCGCGGTGCGGTATCGGCCACGTCGTCCCGCGACGAGGTCAGGGCATGGCCCATCTCGCTCAGGATGTGCAACCGACCGTCCTTGGCCTGGGCCAGGGCGGTACGCATGATCTCTTCGGTGATCGAGGTGATCTTGATGTCCATCTGCAAGGAAGTGACACCCTTTTCGGTGCCCGCCACCTTGAAGTCCATATCGCCCAGGTGATCTTCGTCACCGATGATGTCGGAGAGCACGGCAACGCCGTCTTCTTCCTTGATCAGGCCCATGGCGATACCGGCCACCGGACGGATCAGGGGCACACCGGCATCCATCAGCGCCAAAGAGGTGCCGCAGACGGTGGCCATGGAGGACGACCCGTTGGACTCGGTGATCTCGGAGACCACGCGGACCGTGTAGGGGAAATTCTCCTTGGCCGGCATCAACGGATTGATGGCCCGCCAGGCCAGCTTGCCATGGCCGATTTCACGGCGGCCCGGAGAGCCCAGACGCCCGGTCTCGCCCACCGAATAGGGCGGGAAATTGTAGTGCAGCATGAAGTTGCGACGGGTCTCGCCTTCCAGGGCGTCGATGATCTGCTCGTCCTGACCGGTGCCCAGGGTGGTAACCACCAGGGCCTGAGTCTCGCCACGGGTGAACAGCGCCGAACCATGGGCGCGGGGCAGAATGCCGACCTGGGAGACGATCGGGCGCACCGTCTTGGTGTCGCGACCGTCGATGCGGGTACCGGTCTTTAGAATGTCGCGACGGACAATCTTCTGCTCCAGTTTCTTGAAGATACCGCCGATTAAATCCATGTTGACGGTCTCATCGCCGGACAACTCTTGAGTCACCCGATCCTTGACCGCCTGGACTTTGTCCTGACGGGACAGCTTGATGGTCTCGCCATAGGCCAGACGCAGATCCTTCTCGGCCATTTCGGTGACCCGGGCGGTCAGTTCGTCCAGACCCTCGGGGGGCTCGGGCAGATCCATCGGTTCCTTGGCACAGACTTCGGCCAGTTCGATGATCGCCTTGATCACCGCCTGAGACTGCTCATGGCCGAAGGTCACCGCGCCGAGCATGTCGTCTTCGCTCAGTTCGTGGGCCTCGGACTCGACCATCAGCACGCCTTCCTGGGTGCCGGCCATGACCAGATCCAATTTGGTATCAGCCATCTGGGCCAGGGTCGGGTTGAGCACGAAAGCACCCTCGATCAGGCCGACACGGGCGGCCCCAATCGGTCCCATGAACGGCACGCCGGACAAGGTCAGGGCGGCAGAAGTACCGATCAGAGACACAATGTCGGGATCATTTTCCATGTCGTGGGCCAGCACCGTGCAGACCACCTGGGTTTCGTTCTTGAAGCCCTTGGCGAACAACGGACGGATGGGCCGGTCGATCAACCGCGAGGTCAGCACTTCCTTTTCGGAGGGGCGGCCTTCACGCTTAAAAAAGCCGCCCGGGATACGCCCGGCGGCAAAAGTCTTTTCCTGGTAGTGAACGGTCAACGGAAAGAAGTCGATTCCCGGACGGGCACTCTTTTCGGCGACGGCGGTGCAGAGCACCTTGGTCTCGCCGTAAGTCACCATGACGGCCCCATGGGCCTGGCGGGCGATGCGCCCGGTCTCCAGGACGAGCTTGCGCCCGCCCCAATCGATTTCTTTTCTGAATTCTGTAAACATATCTTTCTTCCTTCATACGTACGGACAATCCGATCCGCCATGGCGGCGAATCGGGAGTGGAGCCCGAGGCTCCCATGAGAAAGGCCGGGAGGGTTCCCGGCCTTCTGTTTCGGTGATTTTAGCGGCGCAGGCCCAGGCTCTGGATCAGAGACGTGTAGCGGCCTTCGTTCTTGCGCTTCAGATAGTCCAGCAGCCGCCGACGCTGGCCGACCATGATCAGCAGGCCGCGGCGCGAATGGTGGTCTTTCTTGTGTTCCTTGAGGTGCTCGGTCAAATTCCGGATGCGCTCGGTGAGGATGGAAACCTGCACTTCGGGCGAGCCGGTATCTTTTTCGCCTTGCTTGTACTCTTGAATCAGCTCGGTCTTGCGTTCTGCGGTAATCGACATCGGATACTCCTTTTCAAATCTATATGTTCAATACGCGGACGGGACGAACCTCGCCGCCTTCGATCCGAGCCAATGCCACCGGCTTGCCCTCCGCCATGGCGCAAACCATGGCACCCTGGGTAAAGGAGGTCTGGGGTGAGCGGCGGGCGACGGCCAACAGGGAAACCGGCTGTCCGTTGCGTAATCGCCTAGCCTCGGGTTCGGTCAGGGCCAGCGCCGGGATGTCGTCCAGCGCGGTCTCGACCGCAAGTAGGTAGTCTTCGAGCGCGGCACTATGCCCCAGCTCGGCCAGTTTATCCAGCGAAATCGCGGTCTCCTCGGTGAAGGCCCCGACCGAGATCCGGCGCAATCGGGCCACATGGCCGACGGTGCCCACCGCCAGTGCCAAATCGCGGGCCAGGGAGCGCATATAGGCTCCCTTGCCGCTTTCCACCTCGAACGCCGCATGATCGTCATCAATCATCTCCAGCAATTGGAAACGATCAATGCGCACCGGGCGCGACGACAGCTCGACCTCTTTGTCGGCCCGGGCCAGGGCATAGGCCCGCTGACCCTCCACCTTGACCGCCGAGAACTTCGGCGGCACCTGCGCGATGGTGCCGATAAAGCCTTTCAGCGCCTGATGAATTTCGGCTTCCGTCGGGCGCTTGTCCGAGGTCCGAGTGATCTCGCCCTCGGCATCGTCGGTGCTGCGCTCGATGCCCCAGCGGATGGTGAAGTGATAGATCTTGGTGCCATCCATAACGTAGGAAACGGTCTTGGTCGCCTCGCCCAGAGCCAGGGGCAGCACGCCGCTGGCCAACGGATCGAGAGTGCCTCCATGACCGACCTTGGCGGCATTGGTCAGGCGGCGCACCTGCCCGACCACGGCGTTGGAGGTCATGCCCAGGGGTTTGTCGATGATCAGCCAGCCGTGAATGGGCTCCCCGCGCCGTTTACGCCCCATGATCCGGACCTTCTTCCTCGTCTTCGTCGCGGGGGCCCAAGTCGCGGGCAACCTCCGGCGAATGAAGAAGGGCGTCGATATGGCTGGCTTCGTCGAAAGAGTCGTCTTCCTTGAAGGAGAGCCGGGGGACGGTCCGCAACTGGACGCGCTTGGCCAGTTCATGGCGCAGAAACGGTTGGGCGCGGCCCAGACCTTCGAGCAACGGTCGTACGTCGCCGCCGCCCAATGGCACCACGAACACTGTGGCATTGCGCAAATCGGGACTGACCCGGACTTCGGTGATGGTCAGGACCCGCCCCTGAAAGGCCGGATCGCGCAGTTCGCCGCGCTCCATGATCCAGGCCAGGGCGTGGCGGATTTCCTCGCCGACGCGAAGCTGCCGTTGGCCGGGCGCGCGGGATTCACCTCTGCTCATGAAACGATCCTTCCGACGATGGGGTGCGGCGGAGCCCTACAGCTCCCCCGCCACCTCCTCAATCTCGAAGCATTCGATCATATCGCCCTGCTTGAGATCGTCGTAGCGTTCGAAGGCCATGCCGCACTCGAAGCCTTCCTTGACTTCCTTGACGTCGTCCTTGAAGCGCTTGAGAGTCGATAGGGCCCCCTCGTGGATGACCACGTCGTCGCGCAGCAGGCGGACCTTGGCCCCTCGCTTGACGGTCCCGTCGGTGACCATGCAGCCGGCGACGGCTCCGACCTTGGTGATGCGGAAGACCTCGCGGATCTCGGCGTACCCGAGGAAGGATTCGCGCAGGGTCGGCGCCATGATGCCGGTCAGCGCCTTTTTCAAATCGTCGGTCACGTTGTAGATGATCGAGTAGTAGCGGATATCGACGCCGTCGCGGCGGGCCATGTCGCGGGCCTGCGGGTTGGCACGGACGTTGAACCCGATGACCACCGCCCCGGACGCCTGGGCCAGGGTGATGTCCGATTCATTGATGCCGCCGACTGCCGCATGCAGCACGTTGATCTTGACTTCCTCGTTGCCGATTTTCTCCAGGGAGCCGACCAGGGCCTCCACGGACCCCTGCACGTCGGCCTTGATGACCACCGGCAGTTCCTTGATTTCGCCAGCCTGGATGCTCTCGAACATCTGTTCCAGGGTGCCGCGCTTGGACGCGGCGGCGCGGGCCAGACGTTCGCGGCGGGCGCGGAATTCGCTGACTTCACGGGCCCGCTGTTCGTCCGCGACGACCACGAAATCGTCACCGGCCGACGGCGTGCCGTTGAGCCCCAGGACCTCCACCGGCATGGCCGGTCCGGCCGTCTTGACCGGTTCGCCGTGGTCATCGACCAGGGCACGGACGCGACCCCACTCCTTGCCCGACACGAACAGGTCACCGATATTCAAGGTGCCGCGCTGCACCAGGACGGTGGCCACGGAACCGCGCCCCCGTTCCATCTTGGCCTCGATCACCACGCCCTCACAGGCGCGGTCCGGATTGGCTTTCAGGTCGAGCATTTCGGCTTGCAGGAGAATCATTTCCTCCAGCTTGTCCAAATTGGTGCGCTTTTTGGCCGAGACCTCGACGGTGATCAGGTCGCCGCCCATTTCCTCGGGCACCAGTTCATGTTGCAGCAGCTCGTTGCGGACGCGGTCGGGATTGGCCTCGGGCTTGTCCATCTTGTTGATGGCGACGATGACCGGCACTTTGGCCGCCTTGGCGTGATGGATGGCTTCCACCGTCTGCGGCATGATGCCGTCGTCGGCGGCGACCACCAGGACCACGATATCAGTGACCTTGGCCCCGCGGGCCCGCATCTGGGTGAAGGCAGCGTGGCCCGGGGTGTCGATGAAGCTGATCTTGGCCCCCGATTCCAGGGTGACCTGATAGGCCCCGATATGCTGGGTGATCCCGCCCGCTTCGCCGCTCACCACGTCGGTGGCGCGCAGGGCGTCGAGCAGCGAGGTCTTGCCGTGGTCCACATGGCCCATGACGGTGACCACCGGCGGACGCGGCTTGAGGCTGTCCTCACTGTCCTGCTCGCCGGTCAGACCGATTTCCACGTCGGAATCGGAAACCCGTTTCACCGTATGGCCGAATTCCTGGGCCACCAGTTCGGCGGTGTCGGCGTCGATGGGCTGGTTGATGGTCGCCATGACGCCCATTTTCATCAGCGACTTGATGACGTCAGCCCCGCGTTCGGCCATCCGATTGGACAGCTCCTGCACGGTGATGGTTTCTGGCAACACCACTTCGCGCACGATTTTCTTAGAGTCGGCCCCCATGGCGAGCCGCTGTTTCTGTTTTTCCTTTTCCCGCGCCCGGCGGACCGAGGCCAGGGAGCGGGTGCGCTCGCTGTCGTCGAGGGCGGCGGCAATGGTCAGCTTGCCCGAGCGACGGCGTTCATCCCCCCCGCGACCGCGCGCTGCGGCCTTGCGGGCCTCCACTTTCGCCCGCTTGGATTTTTCGTCGTCTTCCACCCGTGCCGATTTGAGGTCGAGTTTGGAAGCGGCCTTGGTATCGGGTTTTTCGGATGGCGGCAGCGGCACATCCTCGGGGCCAGGGGCGCCTTTGGCGGCGTCGCGTGGCGGGGCCTGCTTGGGCTCCGGTTCGCTCTCCGGCTCGGGCTCGACCTCGGGTTTCGGCCGCTTGGCCTCTTCCTCGGCCTCCCGACGGCGCGCCTCGGCGGCGAGTCTTTCCTGTTCTTGGCGCTCCAGTTCCAGCCGCCGGTTTTCCTCTTCCGCCTTGATCGCCCCTTGCAGGGCGCGGGCGCGGGCCGCCTTTTCCTGTTCGGTCAAATTGGAATGCACGGCATCGTCGGCGACCACATCGGCCGGGACGGGCGCTGCCTCGACGGGAGCGGCAACGGGGAGCGTTTCCTCCGGGGCCGAGCCGTCGACCTTGGTCATATGACCGCTGGCACCGCGTTCGTAGGTCCGCTTTTTGCGCACCTCGACGGTCACCGCCTTGGATCGCCCGTGAGAAAAGCTCTGCCGCACCTGGCCGGTCTCGACAGTCTTTTTCAGTTCGAGCTTCTTCGGCCGCGACAGCGTCAGCTTTTTCTCGTCTTTGTTCTCGGTCTCGCTCATGACAATCCGTTCACATCCATCATTCAACCGGGTCTTCAGTCCGTTTTCGGTCTGACCCCTTGGCGATCGGCGGCTCGCGAAAGCCAGCCAGACGCCCACATTCCGTCTTCAACTGTGCCGCCAGCCCGCCGGGGCCGATCAACACATGCACCGCCTGTTCCCGGCCCAGGGCGCGGCCCAATTCGTCGGCAGTCAAAACGTCCAACACCGGCAGATCCGGTGCCAGGGCCCGCACCTTGCCCTGCGATCCGGCGGCCCCGTCGACCGCCGTCATCAGCAGGACGCCCCAGTCCTCGCGCAGGTGCGCGCGAACCTTCTCGTAACCGGCAACCAACTGGCCCCCCCGTCGCGCCAACCCGACCAGGGCCATACAGCGCGCCGTCAACAATCCTTCGACCCGGTCCCCCAGGTCCGCGGGGACGGTCACCGCCGCGCGGGCAGCGCGCGAAAAGGACCGTTTGGCGCAGGCTGTATTTACCACATCGCGCCGTGCGCTCAACCAGATTCCCCGTCCGGGCAAGCGGTTTTCCACGTCCGGCACCACTTCTCCGGTCGGTCCGACCACGAAACGGAGCATTTCCGTCTTCGGTCGCGACTCTCCGGTCACCACGCAACGGCGATGCGGCGGCGCGCCTTCCGCCACAGCCCGGTGGCGGCGTTTAGGCTCCTTCGCCCTCGCCACCGGCCTCTCCTTCGTCCGCGAACCAGTGGGCCCGGGCCGCCATGATCACGGCATCGGCTTCGGACGCGGTGAGCGGGCTCAACAACAGCAAGCTGCGCAGGGCCGCGTCATCCAGGTCCAACAGGCTGTCCAGGGTATGGTCGCCCTTGTCCTTGAGCAGGATGAAGCGCAATTCGTCGCCGGTCAGGTCGGCCAGATCGTCCAGGGTCTTGACGCCGTTTTCGCCGAGCGCCGCCTGCATCACCGGGGTCAGCCCCTCGACCGCCGCCACCTCGTCGGAAACGCCCAATTCAACCCGCCGTTCGCTGGCCTCCTCGTTCATGCGCTCCATGTAGTCGCGGGCCCGATTACGCAGTTCCTCGCCCACGTCCTCATCGAAACCCTCGATGGTCGCCAGTTCCTCCACCGGCACGAAGGCCACTTCCTCGACCGTGGTGAAGCCCTCGGTCACCAGCAGATGAGCAATCACGTCATCCACGTCCAGCGCCTCGATAAACATATTCGAGCGGCTGCGGAATTCCTCCTGGCGGCGGGCCGATTCTTCGTCCTCGGTCAGGATGTCGATTTCCCAGCCGGTCAGCTTGGAGGCCAGACGCACGTTCTGGCCGCGCCGACCGATGGCCAGACTAAGCTGATCGTCGGGCACCACCACCTCGATGCGGTTGGCTTCCTCGTCCAGCACCACCTTGGCCACCTCGGCCGGGGCGAGGGCGTTGACGATGAAGGTCGCCGGGTCCAGGGACCATTGGATGATGTCGATTTTCTCGCCCTGCAATTCGCCGACCACCGCCTGCACCCGCGAACCGCGCATGCCGACGCAGGCCCCCACCGGGTCGATGCCGGAGTCATTGGACAGCACGGCGATCTTGGCCCGCGATCCGGGGTCCCGGGCCACCGATTTGATCTCGATGATGCCGTCATAGATTTCCGGCACTTCCTGGGTGAACAGCTTAGCCATGAAATTGGCGTGGGCGCGGGACAGGAAAATCTGCGGCCCGCGCGGTTCCTCGCGCACGTCCATGATATAGGCCCGCACTCGGTCGCCGGTATTGAAATGCTCGCGCGGAATGCTCTCGTCGCGGCGCAGCAGGGCCTCGGCGCGGCCCAGGTCGATCACCACGTTGCCGAATTCCACCCGCTTCACCAGACCGTTGACCACCTCGCCGATGCGGCCCCGGTATTCCTCGAACTGCCGTTTGCGTTCGGCGTCGCGGACCTTCTGCACGATGACCTGCTTGGCGGTCTGTGCCGCAATGCGCCCGAAGTCGATGGGCGGCAGCGGATCGACCAGAAACTCACCAATTTCGCAATCGGCCTTTTTCTTGCGGGCCTGATCGAGGGTCATCTGGGTGACCTCGTTTTCGATCTCTTCGGCCACCTCAATATAGCGGGCCAGTTTGATCTCACCCGACTTGCGGTCGATGTGGGCACGAATGTCGTGCTCATGGCCGTATTTGTTGCGCCCCGCCTTCTGGATGGCCTGTTCCATGGCCTCCAAAACTTCATCGCGGTCAATGCCCTTTTCACGGGCGACGGCGTCGGCCACCTGCAAGAGTTCAGGCCGTCCTTGTTCGATGCTGCTATCCATGGTCATCAGCGTTATGTCCGATCCGCTTCGTCACGTTTCGTTTCACCAGCCATCGCCAACAGGTGATCGTTGAGCACCAGTTTGGCTTTGACAATCCCATCGAAAGGCAGGGCCACAGTGGTCCCGTCTTCCAATTCCAGGAGCACGGCATCAGCCTCCATGCCCCGAACCCATCCCTTGAATCGGCGCTGGCCGTCCTGCGGTTGCGCCAATTCGGCCTTGGCCTCGTAGCCGACATGGCGCAGGAAATCCTTGCGCCGGGTCAGCGGCCGGTCGAGCCCCGGAGAACTGACTTCCAGGGTATAGGCCTGCGAGATCGGGTCTTCCACATCCATCAGAGCGGAAATGGCCCGGCTGAGGGTGGCGCAGTCGTCCACGTTCATGCCCCGACCATCCGACGGCTCGGCCATGATCTGCAAGATCATGTGCCGGTCCCCGATGATCTGGACCCGGACCAGCTCGAATCCCAGATCCGCAATGGTCGGTTCGATCAGATCCGAAATGCGCTGCGTCAGTTCCATGCCCGTCGGTGCGGTCCCGTCCCGAAAACCCAGTCCAAAAAACAAAAAAGCGGGCCAGAGGCCCACCTTCGAAGTGCTGTCAATCAGCGATCCAAAGAACAATTGCCGGGACTATAGTCGGATGGGGCGCGCCGCGCAAGGCAATTGTGACGGATCGGCAGCCCCCTGGATGAGGACAAGTTTCACACAACGAGGCCTGAAATCGGGCATGCTGCTGGACTCCCCGCCCCCAGGCCATAGAAATTCAGTAAATGTTCTTGACAAATCTCGGGACTTGCGAGATATAAAAGGAATTATAGCATATTATGGAATTGTTATCACCCCCAACCCCAAGGAGACCCCCCATGGGAAGCCTATCCAGCACCACCCCCGGCAACGACGGGGACTCCCTGTCCTCTGCCCCGATCCCCTCCGTTGTCGATGACAAGCCGTCGCGCCCGACCCCGTCGTTCGACGAGGGGCCGTCCCTGTTCGAATCCAAGTCGGCCTTCGATGCGGAACCGCTGCAACCTATTGCCTCTGACCCCGTCCTCGACACCCCGGCACGCCGGACGAACGCCCTCCTTGACGAGTCCCCGAGCGACCGAGCGCAACAGGAAAACCTTCTCAAGCAGGACGAGGCCGACACGGAGGCGGTCTGGAAGATGCACCAGGACAAGAAGGCCGCCGAAGAAAAAGCCGCCCATCAGCGCATAGAGATGCGCCAGAAACAGCGCCTGAAAGAGCAAAAGCAGCAGCAGCAACGACAGGCCCTGGCCCAGAAAACGGCTCCCAAAGGCCCGCCCCCGGTGGGTCACGAAGAAGACTACAAGCACGATTTCCAGAAGCACCCGGACACCCCGCAACATGTGGCTGACCAGATCCTGCGCCATGTGCCGGTGGAGGATTGGTCCTCCACCCAGGCCCTCAAGGTCAAGGCCTCGCCCAGTTCATTCCAGTCCGGCCACCCGGGCAACGCCACCGCCCGCCCCAAGCTGGATCAATGGTTCAAGAACACCTTCCCGGGCACGGTGGACTTGGCTTCAGGGCAATCAGCCAGCGGCACCAGCTTCTTCCACCCCGACGACCGCAAGCAAATCGACGCGGGCATCAATGCCGGATTGGGCGCGCGGGCCAAGGCGGGGATGCCTGCTATTGCGCCACCCACACCGTCGCCGGTTGAGGGGGCTCAACCTGCCCGTGCCGATGGCTCCCGAGTCTTTGCACGCAAACAGACTTGGTCCGACATGAGGCAGGGTAAGTCGTCTCAAACGAAGCCGCAGCAGATGGCGCAGACACCAGCGCCAGCGACGTCACAGCCTTCAAACCCAGTCGCCAATCCAACCGTAAATGTCCAACAAACCGGGGCCAACGCTCTCTTCCAAAATTACCGTCAAAACCTGGCCCCTCGGGAAAGGGGATATGCCAATCGTCCGCCCAGTGCTGATCCGGGGGAGGGACCCATAAAGGGATATCCCAGAAATTTCTCGATGCTCTTCGTCAGGACCCAAAATGGAAACACTTGCCGCAGCAATCCAAGAATCTGAGCGATGCTCAAATCGACAACATCTATCGTATCGAATATTTTGACCGACCGCAGATCGCCAAACTGGCACAGGTGCCGGGCTTGCAGCAGGCGGCACCGCAATTGGCGGAACACGTTTTCGAAGCAGGTGTGCTCCATGGCCCGGAGGATGCCGGGAAATGGCTTCAGCAATCCATAGATGAAGTCATGAGCACTGATTTGCGGGTAACCGACCGAAATGGCAACAAAGTGTATGACGGCATCATCGGATCTGGAACGCGCCGCATGGTCGAACAGGCGGTCAAAGCCGGAAAAATCAAGGAGATCAACAATCGGATCGTTAGTAAAAGGCTAGCTTACATGAAAACTCTACCTGAGTTTAAATTTAACAACAAAGGTTGGTCGACAAGAGCACAAACATTCCTAATGCCATAAATCAGTGTGGACTAGGGTCGATAGGCAAACCCTCTTGACCCGTATTTTTTCTCTGTAAAATTATATCTTTCAGTATCTCTTCATAAATCTTTGCTATACTAAATAAATGAGTTGAATAATGTTGTGTGCCGCAAGATGGCATGCATGCGTTATTTTCATTATAAATATTCCAGTAGAAATCAATAAGTATTGATCGTATTTTTGAAAATTTAACTGACAATGATTTTTTATTTTCAACGCCATCATATATAAATATTGATGAGTTATTTATTATTTCTTCTTCCAAGCAAAGTGTTGTGATATAAAATCCTTCTCTATGTGCGGAAGTATTTTCCGTCGAGCGGAATTCCTCAGATTTTTTCCAGCAGGCATCAATCAGCGTTTGGGCATCCGGAATCTCAACGGATTCGGCATAGGCCGGACACTGACCAAGCATGAGAATCAGTATGGAATAGACAATAAAGTATCGCATCTATGGAGTATAGGGCATTGCTGTGCACTACAAAAGGCAAAGTTGTGCCGCGGTCGATGCCTCCGGACACCCCGCAGCATGGGAACGACCAGATCCTGCGCCATGTGCCGGTGGAGGATTGGTCCTCCACCCAGGCTCTCAAGGTCAAGACCTCGCCCAGTTCATTCCAGTCCGGCCACCCGGGCAACGCCACCGCCCGCCCCAAGCTGGACCAATGGTTCAAGAACACCTTCCCCGGCACGGTGGACCTCGCCTCCGGTCAATCGGCCAGCGGCACCAGCTTCTTCCACCCCGACGACCGCAAGCAAATCGACGCGGGCATGGGCGGGGATGCCGGAGACACGGACTGGTGAATCTGAAAAAACCGACCTGATCGGCGGGTCCGGAAACGATACCTTGGCCTGGATGCAAGAGACGAAGCCCGCTCCCGTTCCGGCGCCTTGTCCGAAGCGGACAAGGCGGCCCACCGGGCCTATTGGGAGCATCGTCTGGGCGGCGGTCCCAACGCCAATCCGGCGACCAACAACGCCGCGATGCACGAGGACCCGGGACATCTGAGGAATTCCTTGATCGCCGGGGAGGCGGCACGGGAAGGCTATGCCGATCCGGAACAGATCTCGTGGGAAAACGGCTTAAAACAGCGCCTGCAGGAAGAATACCAGCTCTCAGACACAGAGTCGGAAATCGCCGCGATCATGGTATCGGTGACCCCCGTGGGCACCGCCCTCGACGTTGGCGAAGGTTTCGTCAAGGCGACGGCGGCGCTGTCGCGGGGCGACGTGAAGGCGGCGATGGAACACCTCGGCTCAGCAGGCATGAGTGCTGCCAAGATCGGGAAAATCGAGAAAAAACTCATGCGATTGGCCGCCGGCGGAAGCGGCAAGGCCTTCGAGAAACTGGCCAAAGCCCTGCCGGACGTCACCTCGGCCTGGATGGCGCGCAGCGTCGCCAAGCAGGGCCTCGCCTATTCGGTGGTCAAGGAAAGCATCGCCCGGGGCTTCAAGAACGGCATGAACCCCGCCGAGGCGCTGACCGGCGGCCTCGGACCGGTGGTCCTGGGCGCGGCGGAAGGCCATCCCCTGTGAGTTGGTTCCAGTAGAGAAAACGGGAAAACCGATCGTATCAAATTTATAGCTACGCAGGTTGCTTAAGCCTTTTCTAACCGCCTGGAGCTAGGCTCCGACCATGGCAAAGGCAACCCGAAAAACCAGCTCTAAAAGTTCCACGCCGCCCCCGGCACGCGGGGGCGCATTATGGGCCCGGTTGCGGCCCCGGCGACCCTCGCGGGCGACCGTGTTACGGGTCGTCAAGTGGGGCATTGTGGTGGGGCTATGGGGCGGACTGGCGCTGTCTTTGCTGTTGGCCTGGTATGCCTACGACCTGCCAAGCCTGGACGAGGCGTTGGTTACCGACCGCCGTCCGACCCTGACCATTGCGGCGGCCAACGGCACGGTGGTGACCGTGCGCGGCGACAAGTTTGCCGGGGCGGTGCGGGTGGAGGATCTGCCGCCCGCTCTGCCCGATGCCATCCTGTCCACCGAGGACCGCCGATTTTATAGCCATTTCGGTCTCGATCCCATCGGTCTGGCCCGCGCCATGTGGTCCAATCTATGGGCCGGTCGGGTGGTGCAGGGCGGCTCGACCCTGACTCAACAGGTGGCCAAGAACCTGTTTCTCAGTCCACAGCGCAGCCTCAAGCGCAAGGTGCAGGAACTGATGCTGGCCCTGTGGCTGGAGCATAAATTCACCAAGGATCAAATCCTCACCATCTATCTCAACCGGGTCTATCTGGGGGCCGGAACCTATGGGGTGGAGGCCGCCGCGCAGGCCTATTTCGGCAAGTCGGCGCGTCGGGTGAGCCTGCCCGAGGCGGCGTTGCTGGCCGGATTGCTCAAAGCCCCGAGCCGCTACAACCCCCGTTCCAGCCCCGAGCGGGCCGCCGGGCGGGCGAAACAAGTGCTGCATAACATGGTCGCTGCCGGGAGCCTTGATCCGGCCACTGCCGAAAAAGCGATCAAGCAGCTGCCTGCGGTGGCCGGTCGTCCGGTTCCGACGGTGCCGGGACGGTGGTTCACCGACTGGGTGGTCGGTCAGCTGGACGGCTATGTGGGCCAGGAAGCCGGGGACCTGACCATCATCACCACCCTCAATCTGCCCTTGCAAAAGGAGGTAGAAGAGATTGTTGCGCGTCACATGAAGGGCGAGGGCCGTAAGCGTGGGGCGTCGCAGGTGGCGGTGGTGGTGCTCAACCACGACGGGGCGTTGCGCGCCCTGGTCGGGGGCCGCGATTACGAAGACAGCCAGTTCAATCGCGCCACCACGGCCCTGCGGCAGCCGGGCTCGGCTTTCAAGCCAATCGTCTATCTGGCCGGGCTGGAGGCCGGATTGACCCCGGAATCGGTGTTCGACGACAGCCCGGTGAAAATCGGCGACTGGTCCCCGAGCAACTGGGACAATAAATTCCGAGGGGCGGTCACTCTCACCGAGGCGCTGGCCGAGTCCATCAATACGGTGGCGGTGCGGGTGGCGGCCAAGGCCGGACCGCAGCGAGTGGCCCAAGTGGCGGCACGGCTGGGGATCACCACACCGATGCCCGATGACTTGGGACTGGCCCTGGGCACCGCCGAGGTGACGCTGATGGATCTGGTCACCGCCTATGTGCCTTTGGCCAATGGCGGTTTCGGGGTGTTTCCCCATGGGGTGACAGAGATTCGGGACCGCAACGGCAACAGCCTCTATCGTCGCGATGGCGGTGGGGCGGGGCGGGTGATTGAGCGGCGATACGTGCTGGCGATGCAGAAAATGCTGGCCCAGGTGATGCGCACCGGCACCGGCAAGAACGCCGCCCTGGGCGGTCGCCCCGCAGGCGGCAAGACCGGCACCAGTCAGGACTATCGCGATGGCTGGTTCATCGGCTACACGGCGGAACTGGTGGCCGGGGTGTGGGTCGGCAACGACGACGGCACGCCGATGAAGGGGGTCACCGGCGGCGGCCTCCCGGCACGCTTGTGGAAAGCTATCATGCTCGCCGGGCATAAGGGAATCCCGGCCAGGGACCTGCCCCGCCCGCCCGCTGCGTCCACAGAGGTGCCGCAAGTAGAGACTGCGCCGCCTCAAGCCCCCGCCGAACGGGATCTGCTGGATCGGCTCAAGTCGTTTTTCGGCGGATAAATATCCCATAGATCAGCAGACCGCTGACCCCCGATCCGGCCAGCGCCAGCACCATGGGAAGGGCGGTGCCGTCGTAGGCATGACCGATCAGCGCCCCGACCACCGCGGCCAGGGTCATCTGCACGAAACCGACCAGGGCCGATGCGGTGCCGGCCAGGGTTGGATAGGGTCCGATGGCTCCGGCCATGGCATTGGGCATGATCAGCCCGACCCCCATGTTCATGGCCGCGATGGGGGCGACCAGGGTGACCACCGTCACCACATCGAACAGCACCAAGCTCAAAGTCAGCACCCCGAAGGTGGCGGTGCAGAGGACTCCGAACAGGATCAACCGATCATTGCCCAGCCGCCGGTTGAAGCGACCGGTAAGGATTGATCCAACCATGAACCCGGCCACACAGAGTCCGAAGCAAACGCCGAACTGCCAGGGTGTGAGATGCAGGATCTCGATGAAAACGAACGACGAACCGGAAATCAGCGAAAAAATAATCGAGAAGGCGGCGGCGCTGGCCAACATGTAGCCCACATAGGAGCGTGACCGCAGCAGGGTCATGTAATTGCGCAGCATCCGAACGGGGCGAATGGCATCGGGGTTCTTGGCCGGGATGGTCTCGGGCAGCCCCAAAATGGTGGCAAAAAAGAGGATCACGCCGAAACCCAGCAGCACCCAGAATACCGAATGCCAGCCCCAGGCTTCGACCATCAGGCCGCCGACGGTCGGCGCGATCAGCGGGGCCACGGCCATGGCGGTGGCCATATAGGCGAGCATCCGCGCTGCTCCTTCGGCCCCATGAATATCGCGCACAATGGCCCGTCCGAGCACCGGCCCGGCACAAGCCCCGATGGCCTGCAACAAACGTCCGGCAATCAGCATTTCGATGGTCGGCGCCCACAGACAAACCAAGCTGGCGAGGGTGAATAAGGTGACACCGCCAATCAGCATCGGGCGGCGGCCGAAACGGTCGGCCAGCGGACCATAGATCAATTGTCCCACGGCCAGTCCGGCGACGAAAACGCTGAGGGTCAATTGCACCCCGGCGGCATCGCTTTGCAAGGCCAACGCCATGGCGGGCAGGGCAGGCAGGTACATATCGGTGGAGAGCGGCCCGAAGGCGACCAGGGCGGTGAGCAAAACGGCCAGAGCCAAAGAGCGGGGAGCCAGCGGCATCATTCCTCCGCGGCGGCCCAGGCGCGCCCCTTCCAGGGGATATAGGCGGGTACCTGTCGGCGATAGGCGGCGTAGGAGGCACCATAAAGGCGCAGCAGTCGCCGCTCCTCAAACCAGGTGCCGACGAGCAGGTAAATGGAGCCCCAGACGGCGGTCGTCAGATGCAGCCAATCATGAGCCCCGCCCCACAGAATCAGGAATCCCGCCGCATAGAGGGGATGGCGCATGAAGCGATGAAGACTGTCGCGGCGCAGCGGTTCATCGTCCGGCTCCGGGGTGCCGAGGCGAGCCGCAGCGACCTGCCGTAGGCCGCTCAGGCGCCCTAAGTCGTAGCCGGTGAGGCCATAGAACATCAGCCCCCAGCCGGTCAGATGCATCAGCCACAGCAAGAGGGGCAGGCCGCGCGGCAGGTCCAGCGCCGGAACCTCGGCGAACAGCCAGCGCCCCAGGCCATAGACGGCGATCAAATGAACGATGGCGATGACGTTGAAGGCCACCCGATACCAGGGGCCGAATGGTCGATGCAGACGCGCCCCGGCCAACAGGGAATGCCCGGCTCCGAAACTGATCCAGGCCAGGGCATAAAGCAGTTGAGCGTCGGTGAGGGCCATGGGTCAGCCGTTAATACGCGATATGGTGCCGGTGGTCGAATGGCCGTCTTCCAGTCGGGCCAGCAACACCCGACCGCCATAGGATTTGACGAAGGTTCCCCCGACCACCTGATCTTCGCTGTAGTCGGCCCCCTTGACCAATACGTCGGGGCGCAGGGTCTCGATCAGATGCTGCGGGGTATCCTCGGCAAACAGCACCACCATATCCACCGGGGCCAGCGAGGCAAGCACGGTGGCCCGGGCCATCTCACTCTGCACCGGGCGGGTCGGGCCTTTGAGCCGCTGTACGGAAGAATCGGAATTGAGCCCGACCACCAGACGGTCACAGGCGGCGCGGGCCTGTTGGAGCAAGGATACATGGCCCGGATGCAAAAGATCGAAACAGCCGTTGGTGAAGCCCACCTTGAGCCCGGCGCGCCGCCAACGCTCGACCCGGTCGCGGGCCGGGTCGCGGGGCAACACTTTGGCTTCAGCGTCCATCAGGTCCTGATGATGCAGCACGGCAGACAATTCCGAGGCATAGGTCACTGCCGTACCGACCTTGCCAACCACGATTCCGGCGGCGGCATTGGCCAGGGCGGCGGCCCGTTCCAGGGAGGCCCCGGCGGCCAATCCGGCGGCAATGGTGGCGATCACCGTGTCTCCGGCCCCGGACACGTCGAACACCTCACGCGCTTCGGCGGGCAGGTGGACCACATCGCCGTGGGCCGGAACCAGGCTCATGCCGTCCTGGCTGCGGGTGGCCAGGATGCCGCCCAGGTCACAGTCCTCAATCAGATGACGGGCGGCGCGGAGGATGTCGGCATCATTGTCCACCGGCAAGCGACTGGCCTCGGCCAATTCCTTGCGGTTGGGGGTGAGCAAATCGGCCCCCCGATACAGGCTGTAATCGTGGCCCTTGGGATCGACCAGCACCAAACGGCCCGCCGCCTTGGCAATGGCAATCAATTCAGCCGCCAGCCCCTCGGCCAGGACCCCCTTGCCGTAATCGGACAGCACCAACACGCCGCAGCTCTCCAGGCCAACCCGAACCCGCTCGATCAGCGCCTGACGCACGGGGGCGGTCAGGGGGGCGGTGGTTTCATGGTCGGTGCGCAGCATCTGCTGACCCTGGGCCATGAAACGGGTCTTGACGCCGCTGAGGCGTTGCGGGGCGTTCACCAGATCGCTTTCGAGGCCGTCCAGGGCGGTGAGCAGGTCCCGGATTTCCGCCGCCGCCGAATCATCGCCGAGGGCCGTCACGAAGCGGCAACTGGCTCCCAGGGCGCACAGATTGCGCGCCACATTTCCGGCCCCGCCGAGCATGGCTTCCTGGCGCGTGATGTTGAGCACCGGAATGGGGGCTTCGGGGGAAATGCGGGCCACGCCGCCATGCACATAGCGATCCAGCATCACATCGCCGACCACCAACACCCTGGCCTCGGTGAGGGCCTCGGTCAGGGCCACCAGTTGAAGGGGATCATGCATAAAATCAAAACCTTACAGTTCTATTCTGAGACCGGAACGAAGTGATTCCGTTACCGCAATGGTCGCCAGACTGGACTCGATGAGGTGTTCCTCGTCGATCGGGGCCGGGCCGCCATTGACCACCGTCTGAACGAAAGCTTGCAGGGCCGGGTGAAAGCCCTTGTCCTGACTGCCGCCCAGGTTGGTGAACTTGCCGTCCTGAACTATGGTCAGCTTGCGGAAATTATCCAGCACCACCACACGCCCGCCCGCATAGCCTTCGTAAAGCTCCTTGCTGAAGGCGGTGTCGCCCTGGGCGGTATAGGCCAGAGAAGCCAAAGACCCATCGGCGAAACGCAGGGATACGGCCAGATCGTCACAGACCCCCTCGGTGACCACCGCCGCGTCGGCCTGCACGGAGCGGATGGGAGAGCCGGTAAAAAAGCGTGCCAGATCAATGAAATGGCAGACCTCACCCAGAATGCGGCCGCCCCCTTCATCCGGGGCATTGATCCAACTGTCGGCGGGCAGCGCCCCGGCATTGATCCGCATCACCAGGACCTTGGGGCCGGGAGAGGCTTCAAGGCTGTGACGCATACGCAGCGCCAGGGGGGCGAATCGACGGTTGAAGCCGACCTGGAAAAAACCGGACGAGCCGTTGCGCGCTTCGATCACCCGATTGAGCTGATCCCGGTCGAGGGCCAGCGGTTTTTCCACCAGCACCGACTTTCCGGCGGCCAGGGCCCGGGCCGTGTAATCGGCGTGCGAGCCATGACGGGTGGCAACCAAAACCGCATTGATCTGCGGATCGTCAAGCACCAGAGCGGGATCGGTGCCCGCATGGTCGAAGCCGAAAGTGGCCTGGGCATGTTCGGCGGTCGCCCCGCGGGTGGTGACGATGCTGCGCAGATCGACCTGCACCATGCCCTTGAGGTCCGGCAGCAAGACAGTGCGCGCAAAGTTACCCGCCCCGATCACCCCCAGCACACAGCGCTCCTGGGGGCCACTTTTGGCGCTCGGAAAGTGTACGGGGGCTTGAGTTTGCGTCGTTTCCGGATAGCGCAGCACCACCCCCAGGAACGGCTCGCTCCCCGAGGTCACCAGATCGTAAGCGGATTCGGCTTGCGCGAAATCGAAGCTGTGGGTGGTCAGGGCGGCCACATCGAGACGCGGCCCGCGCCCCGGCGACATCAGCCGCAGCACCTCGCGCAGATTCTCGGTCTCGGTCCAGCGTACGAAGCCGACCGGATATTTCATCCCCCGGCCTTCGTAGTCCTCATCGTAACGCCCCGGACCGTAGGAGCGCGACACGGTGACGTTCAGTTCTTTTTGCATATAGTCCCGATAGGGAAATTCGGTGCCGGTCATGCCGAGCAGCACCACCTTGGCCCGGTCCCGAGCCACCGTGGCGGCGGTGGCAAAGGGTTCGCTGGACTCGGTGGCGGCGGCGATCAGGATGCCATCGCAGCCAATGCCATGGGTAACGGCGCGGACCGAAGCCTCCAGATTGTCCTGGTCCAGGCTCAGAGCCAGTTCGGCCCCCATGCGGCGAGCCAATTCCAGCCGTTGCGGATTGTAATCCAACGCCAAAACGCGCACCCCCGACAGGGTAAGCAATTGCACGGCAATCTGCCCCAACAAGCCGGTGCCGACCACCGCCACCCATTCGCCCAGGCGAACGTCCAAATTGCGCACCCCATGCAGGGCAATGGCCCCCAGGGTACCATAAGCGGCTTCCACGTCGGGTACGTCGTCGGGAATCGGCGCGGCCAGATTTTCCGGCACCAGATTCAGCTCCGCATGGTTGGCCAGTCCGGCCCCGGCCACCGCCACCCGTTGACCGACCCGGAAGCGCCCCTCCAGCCCGAGACCGACTTCGACGATCGTTCCCGCAGCGGAATATCCCAAGGGAAGCGGCGCATCGAGACGGGCCATCACCGCCTTGAAGGTGGCACCGATGCCGTCGCGCTTGGCCTTGTCGACCACCTTGCGCACCAAATCGGGCCGCGCCTTGGCCTTGGCGGCAATGCTTTTTTTTGCAAAATCAATGATTAAGCGCTCGGTTCCGGCGGAGATCAGCGAGGCTCCGGTGCGCACCAGCAAATGGCCGGCAGCGGCTCGGGGCTCCGGGACGTCTTTCAAGGCCAGCTTGCCCGAGCGGGCAGATTGAATAACCTGTTTCATTTCATGTTCCGCCAAGTCGCAGGACGCGCTACTAATGCACCGATCATGTGCGGAATCAACGCCATATTCGCCTATCGGCAAGAAGCGCCCCCTGTCAACCGACGGGAGCTGCTGGCCGTGCGCGACCAGATGGCGGCGCGCGGACCGGACGGGGCGGGGGATTGGGTCTCCCCTGACAAATGCATCGGCCTGGGGCACCGCAGACTGTCGATCATCGATCCGACGCCCGGCGGTGATCAACCCATGGCCCTGTATGGTGGCAAGTATCAGATTGTTTTCAATGGCGAAATCTACAATTTCCGGGCCTTGAAAGAGCGTTTGGAGGCGGAGGGGCGGCTGTTCCGCAGCGAGTCCGATACGGAAGTCCTGCTGCATCTCTATGACCGCTACGGTCAGGACATGGTGCACCACCTGCGCGGCATGTTTACCTTCGCCATCTGGGACGCGGACAAGCAGGGCCTGTTCGTGGCCCGCGACGGATTCGGCATCAAACCGTTGTACCTGTCGGACAATGGCCGCACCCTGCGCCTCGCCTCGCAGGTCAAGGCGCTGCTGGCCGGGGGCGGCATCGACAAATCGCCCCATGCGGCGGGCCATGTGGGATTCTTTCTGTTCGGCTACGTCCCCGAGCCGCATACTCTGTATCAGGGCATTCGCGCCCTGGGGGCGGGGACCCTGTTGTGGATCGACCGCCGGGGCAACCGCTGGGAAAAACGCTTTTTCGGCATTCAGGCGGCCTATCAGAGCCGCCCGCCGGTGCGCCGCAATCTACGTGACGCGCTGCTCGATTCGGTGGCCCATCATTTGGTGGCCGACGTGCCGGTGGGATTGTTCCTCTCGGCTGGATTGGATTCGGCGACCCTGTGCGGTCTGGCCGCCGAACAGACGACGGATCTGCGGACCATCACTCTGGCCTTCGAAGAATATGCTCAAACGGCGGACGATGAGGCCCCATTGGCCGAAAGCATCGCTCAATTTTATGGCACGACCCACGATACGGTGCGTCTGTCCGGGGCGGCCTTTGCCGATGAGCGCGAAAAGCTCTTTTCGGCCATGGATCAGCCGTCCATTGATGGTGTCAATGTTTATTTCGTGGCCAAAGCAGCGGCTGAAAAGGGCCTGAAAGTGGCCATATCCGGTCTTGGTGGTGACGAATTATTCTGTGGTTACAATACGTTCCAGCAATTGCCAAAATTAGTCGGCCCCTTGAGCAAAATTCCGTTCGGCCAGCAAATTGGAACGATTGGTCGTATACTCACAGCCCCCTGGATCGGGCGTTTTGCCTCTCCGAAAGCGGCTGGAATTCTCGAATTGGGGACCCGGCCCGGGGATGCCTACCTGTTGCGACGGGGTTTGTTCATGCCCTGGGAACTGACGCAAAATTTGGACAGTGATTTCGTGCGGGCGGGCTGGCAAGAGCTGGCACCGCTGGTTCGGCTGCATAATACCCAATCGAACATGACCGATTGGCCCGGGCGGGTGACGGCGCTGGAAATGACCTGGTACATGCGCAACCAGTTGCTGCGCGATGCCGACTGGGCGGGCATGGCCCATTCTTTGGAAATCCGGGTGCCGTTTGTCGATGGGCCACTGTTGCAGTCGGTGGCGCGCCATGGGTTCGGCAAACAGGACATGGCGGCAACCCCGCAACCGGGACTGCCGCGCGCCGTGCTGGAGCGGCCCAAGACCGGATTCCAGGTGCCGGTCCGGCAATGGTTGAGCGGTGATTCAGGAAATGGATCGCCCGAACGCGGCCTGCGCGGCTGGGCACGCGAGGTCTATGCCGCCTTCACCGAATCCCACTTTTAGGTATCGAGGAAGCTGCGCAGCTTGCGCGACCGGCTCGGATGTTTGAGCTTGCGCAGGGCCTTGGCCTCGATCTGGCGGATGCGTTCGCGGGTGACGCTGAACTGCTGCCCGACCTCTTCCAGGGTATGGTCGGTGTTCATGCCAATGCCGAAGCGCATCCGCAGCACCCGTTCCTCACGCGCCGTGAGGCTGGACAGCACCCGGGTGGTGGTTTCGCGCAGATTGGAATGGATCGCCGCGTCGAGTGGCAGAACGGCGTTCTTGTCCTCGATGAAATCGCCCAGATGGCTGTCTTCCTCGTCGCCGATGGGGGTTTCGAGGGAGATCGGTTCCTTGGCGATTTTCAACACCTTGCGCACTTTTTCCAGCGGCATGGAGAGTTTTTCAGCCAGTTCCTCGGGCGTCGGCTCGCGACCGATTTCATGCAGCATCTGGCGTGAAGTGCGGACCAGCTTGTTGATGGTCTCGATCATATGCACCGGAATGCGGATGGTGCGCGCCTGATCGGCGATGGAGCGGGTGATGGCCTGACGAATCCACCAGGTGGCATAGGTGGAGAACTTGTAGCCGCGCCGGTATTCAAATTTGTCCACCGCCTTCATCAGGCCGATGTTGCCTTCCTGAATCAGATCCAGGAATTGCAGGCCGCGATTGGTGTATTTCTTGGCGATGGAAATCACCAGCCGCAGGTTGGCCTCGATCATTTCCTTCTTGGCCTTGTTGGCCTCGCGCTCGCCCTTTTGCACCGTGCCGACAACCCGGCGCAGTTCCTTGATCGGCAGCCCGGCTTCCTGGGAAATGACGGCGATTTCCGAGCGGGTATTTTCGATCTCGTCCGCATAGCGCTCGGCAAAACGGGCCCAGGCCTTACCCTTTTCGGCCATCCGTTCGAGCCAGGTGGGGTCCAGTTCGTCACCGAAATAGTTGCTCAAAAATTCGTCGCGCTTGACCTTCGATGAGGTGGCCCAGCGTAGCAACCGGCCTTCCATGCCCATGAGCATTTTGTTGAGGGCATAAAGCTGCTCCACCAACTGTTCGATGCGGGTGTTGTTGAGGTGCACCGTCTCCATCAGCTCGATCAGTTCCTTGCGCAACTTGCTGTAGCGCTTTTCGGCGGCCGGTTTGACGTCTTCGCCCTTTTGCAGCGCGTCGAGCCGTTGCAGTTGGACCTTGTGCAGCTTCTCGTAAGTCTTGGTGATTTTCTCGAAGGTCTCGATGACCTCCGGCTTCAGCTTGGCTTCCATGGCCGACAGGGAGAGACTGGCTTCCTCGATCTCGTCGTCCTCGTCGGAATCTTCGGGTTGGGACTCGTCGTCGTCCTCCGCGTCGTCGCTGTCGTCGTCGGATTCGGGAGAGTCGGCGCTCTTTTCCGGCGCCGGGCTATCCGCCGGCGCGGCCTTGGCGGTCTCCGCGGGGAGCTCGTCCTCAGACGCCGGTTTGGCTTCTCCGTCGTCTTCCGTCGGTTCGCCATTGCCGCCGTAGGTGGCTTCCAGGTCAATGATATCGCGCAGCAAAATGCTCTCTTCGAGCAGCTGGTCATGCCAGTAGCAGATGGCGCGGATGGTCAGCGGGCTTTCCAACAGGCCGCCGATCATCATTTCGCGACCGGCCTCGATGCGCTTGGCAATAGCGATTTCGCCCTCGCGCGACAACAGCTCCACCGAGCCCATTTCGCGCAGGTACATACGCACCGGATCGTCGGTGCGGCCCATTTCGTCTTCATCCACGTTGCCGCCGGGGGTAGCGGCCTCGGGTTTTTCGATTTCGTCACTGGCGGCTTCGGGATTGTCCTCAGCTTCCTCGTTATCGACCACGTTGATGCCCATTTCGGACAGCGACGCCATGGTATCCTCGATTTGTTCGGACGAGACCTGTTCCGGCGGCATTGCCTGATTCAGTTCGTCATAGGTCACATAGCCGCGCTCCTTGGCGCGGACGATCAATTTTTTGAGATTGGCACCCAGGGCATCGATCAGCGGGCTATCGGTACCCTCTTCACTGCCGGACCTGTTTTCCGCCGTGTTCTTCGTGGTGGTCATCCCTACCCCGTCTTCGATTTGTGCCGATATTGCCTGTTCTGGCGACTTTGTAACCCGACCGGAAAAGGGACTGAGCGGCAAAAGGACCTCCGAAGCGCCGTTGCGAAGCCCGTCCGCGCCATGTCGAAGATCGTTATGCTGAAATGGTGTGCACCCACCGACCCATCAAGGCCCAAAAACCCGGAGCCTGCGTACTTAGGCGAGTCCTGACCGTCTGTCAAGCACGTAAACCCCTCCGGCTCAAGGGGTTATGTGCTTGATATCAGAATCTAAAATTCTTCCGGTTCGTCGTCCTCCTGCAACCCGGCCCGAATCATTTCCATGCGGCGAATCAAATCGTCGTCGGAGGTGTCATCATCGGCCGACGGCAGCTCCCGCCGCAGGTCGTCCTTGTGGGTTCGCGAACGGAATCGGGCAAAAATGGCTGACAGCTCCGCGCTTGATGTTTCGGGATGCAGCGGCCGACCGGGACGGCGCATCATGCGCACCTCGTCGGTGGCCAGAATACGGTCGATGGCCGGACCCTGTCCGGCCTGGGTCAGGGCGGCGATCACCTGGGCCGATTCGCGGGGCTGATGGTCGCTGAGCAGATCGACCAGCGCCCGACGCAGTTTCTCGTCGGCGGCATCGCGAAAGGCCAGTCGGCCGAGATCCTCGTCATGGGAATCGAACTGCTCGGGGCGGCACAGAAACAGCGCCAGCAGCAATTGATTTTCCCGTTGCATGCGGTCCATGCGCGCCTCGGCGGCACCCTCCGGGCGATGCAGGGTTTCGAGGCCACGACCGCCGGAAACGGAGCGCTTGGGCGTCGGCTTGGCCCAGAAGCGGTCCTCGTAGGATTGCAAAAAAGTCTTGCGCACCGTGGGGTCCTGAATGCGCATCACCCGGTCCTTGAGTTCCTGCCATAGGGCGGCCCGACGTTCCGGGGTATCGGCCCGCGCCCCTTCGACCACCCAGTGCCACAGCGCCTCGGACAGGGGCCTGGCGGTTTCCAGGACCTCGCGCATGGCCCCCGGACCCTCGCGGCGAATCAGGCTGTCCGGGTCCTCGCTGGCCGGGAGAAGGGCGAAGCGCAGGGATTTGCCCGGCGTCAATAGGGGCAAACAGCGCTCGGCGGCGCGGGCGGCGGCCTTCTGTCCTGGCGCATCGCCATCGAAGCACAGCACCGGCTCCGGAGCCAGCCGCCACAGTTCCTGAATCTGTTCCTCGGTCAGGGCGGTGCCCAGGGGGGCCACGGCGGTGGCGAATCCGGCCTGATGCAGGGCGATGACGTCCATGTATCCTTCGGTGACCGTCACCTGACGGCTCTGCCGCGCCGCCGCCTGGGCCTGGGCCAAACCGTACAGGGTGCGGCTCTTGTGAAACAGCGGGGTTTCCGGGCTGTTGAGATATTTCGGTTCGCCATCGCCCAGGGTACGCCCCCCGAAGGCGATAACCTTGCCACGCCGGTCGGTGATCGGGAACAGCACCCGGTCGCGGAAATAATCATAGGGCGCGCGGCCGTCGTCGGGACGCTTGGACAGACCCGCCTCGACCATCATGTCTTCGCTGATTCCGGCCCGCGCCAGGGCGGTTTTCAGACCGCCGCGCCGGTTGGGGGCATAGCCGAGACGAAAGCGGGCGATGGTCCCGTCGTCCAGACCGCGCTGCCGAAAATAGGCCAGTCCCGCCGCCCCCTCGGGCATGCGCAATTGTTGTTCGTAATGGGCGCAGGCCAGTTCCAGCACGTCGAGCAGGCCGGTGCGGCGTTCGGCCCGCTGGCGTTCTTCCGGCGAATCCACCGGCACCTCCAGCCCCGCCGCTTCGGCCAGTTTCTCCACCGCCTCGGGGAAAGACAGGTTTTCGGTGTTCATGACGAAATCAATGACACTGCCGTGCGCCCCGCAGCCGAAGCAGTGGTAATGGTCGTCATAGACATAAAAGGAAGGGGTCTTTTCCTTGTGAAAGGGGCACAGACCCTGGTGCTCGTGACCCTTTCGGGTCAGTTTGGTGCGCTGTCCGATGACGTCCACCGGGCGCATCCGGGCGCGCAGCTCGTCAAGAAATTGCGGCGTGAAGGACATGGCCGCGACTCCACCCTCCCCCGGACGACCGTTTAGGCCAGTCGCTGCTTGACCAGGGCACTGGCCTTGGCAAAATCCATCTGACCGGCATAGGTTTCCTTCAGCGCCCCCATGACACGGCCCATATCCTTCAGGCTGGTGGCTTCGAGCCGGGCCAGGGTCTCGGCCACGGCGGCCTCCAGGTCGGCCCCCTCCAATTGCTTGGGCATGAAGGTTTCGATGACGGCGATTTCGTCGGCCTCCTGGCGGGCCAGTTCCAAACGACCGCCTTTTTCATACATGGCGATGCTTTCCCGCCGCTGTTTGACCATCGACTGAAGCATCATCAGAATTTCGTCGTCATTGACCGTGTCGTCGGCCCCGCGGGTGCGGGCCGCGATGTCGCGATCCTTGAGCGCCGCCAGAATCAGCCGCAAGGTCGCCACCTTGAAGGCTTCCTTGGCCTTCATCGCCGTGGTCAGTTCGACTTTCAAACGCTCGCGCAGCATGGGCAAGCCTCCGTATGGAGCGAGAAAGGGCAAACCCTAGCCGATCCCCGGAAAAAAGGCAAAGAACTTAAGGGGTAAAGCAAGTATTTGAAAAATATAAATTATTCAAATTCGATCCGAGGGGTTGACGGGCTCTTCCGCTTGCCTTACATGGACGCGGGTTTAACCCTATCGGAGCGTTTCCCCCCATGGCCGACCCGCACGCCACCGCTGCCCGTCCCGTGGCTCCTCTGCCCGAGGACAGCCGTCCCCCCGGCGCCACCGCCGCTTTGGTGCTGGCCGACGGGACCATATTCTGGGGCCGTGGCGCGGGGGCCCAAGGGGTGGCTATCGGCGAGGTCTGTTTCAACACCTCGATCACCGGCTATCAGGAAATTCTCACCGACCCGTCCTACGCCGGACAGATCATCACCTTCACCTTCCCCCATATCGGCAACGTGGGCACCAATCCGGAAGACGTGGAGACCATCACGCCCGCAGTACGCGGCTGCGTGCTCCAGGCCGAGATCACCGAACCGGCCAACTGGCGCGCCTCCCGGCACCTGAACGACTGGCTGGAAGGCAACAATCTGGTCACCATCACCGGAGTCGATACGCGAAAGCTGACCCGCCGCATCCGCGATGGCGGTGCCCCCATCGGGGCCTTGATCCATGATCCGTCGCAGTCCATCGACACCCGCGCCTTGTTGGAAATGGCCCGCGCCTGGCCCGGTCTGGAAGGCATGGATCTGGCCCGCGAGGTCACCTGTGGTCAGACCTATTCCTGGGACGAGACCACCTGGGTTCTGGGTGAGGGCTACGGCCTGCAACAGGACCCGAAGTATCACGTGGTGGCGATGGATTTCGGGGCCAAACGCAACATCCTGCGTTGTCTGGCCGCTGCGGGTTGCCGGGTCACAGTGGTCCCGGCTTCGACCAGCGCCGAGGAAATTCTGGCCCACAAGCCGGACGGCATTTTCCTGTCCAACGGCCCCGGCGACCCGGCGGCCACCGGCGACTATGCGGTGCCGGTGATTCGGCAATTGCTGGATACCGGCAAGCCGATGTTCGGCATCTGCCTGGGCCATCAGATGCTGGCGCTGGCGCTCGGCGCGACCACCTCCAAGATGCATCTGGGGCATCGCGGGGCCAATCAGCCGGTGCAGGATCTGGCCTCCGGTCGAGTGGAAATCACCTCGCAGAATCACGGCTTCGTGGTCGATCGGGAAAGCCTGCCCGAGGGCGTGGTGGAGACTCACAAGTCGTTGTTCGACGGCTCATTGGAAGGCATCCGGGTCGAGGGCAAACCGGTGTTCTCGGTGCAATATCACCCGGAAGCCAGCCCCGGACCGCAGGACAGCCACTATCTGTTCCAGCAGTTCATTGAGCTGATTGCGGCGCATCGCTGACCGCAAAGCAGTTCCGCGTCTCTTCCAATAGGTCATAGAGCGCCGGGGCGGCCAGACGGCTGGCCAGCCGCTCCCACCAGGGACGTTCCTCCAGATAGATCCGCACATCCTCGACGCTGGACGCCGAGGCCAGGACCTCGGTGCCGGTCTCGGCGAGGCGCAGGCGGCAGGCACCTCCGGGGGCCGGATAGGCGGACAGGCTGCGCGTTTGGCCCGCGCAATCGCGCAACGGCCAAAGCAGATCGGTGAGAATCTCCCGCTTGCCCTTGCAGATGAAGCGCAACGCCCGGCGCAGGCCGAAATAATACTGGCTGGAGCTGACCACCCCCTCGGCCCCGTTGGCGCGCAGGATGCAAAAACGCTCGGTGGGTGCGTTATCTTCCGGATATTCGATGCCGCGTTGCCGTTCCTGTTGCAGCAAGGCGCATTGGGCGTCCAGGTCGAAGCCGGGCGGCAGGGCCAGGGCCGGGGAAAATCCCAGGATCGCAAACATCCACAAAAGGCACATCAAGCGGCGCATGGTCCTGAGTAACATGTTGTCTCCCGGATGTTCCAGCCACCTACCCATTGCCGAAATGGGCTGCTACACTCCGGGCAAAAGTTCCAAGGGGAGAGTCCAAGATGCCAAAAGACACCAGCCCGGAAGCCCGCGCGGAAGCCGTCCGTCAGTTGAATAGCCGATCCGGGAGGGTGTTGATTTCCCTGGTCCGCTCTCAAACCGTCGATCTGTTCGCCGGCAAGCTGGACCTGGCCCTGCGCCCGGAGTTGGAAGCCCTGCGCCAGCGCTCCCCCGATGGGGTGAAGGTGGCGGTGGATCGCATCGAGCATGACGGCACGGCCTATGTGGTGACCGTCGATGCCGCCGCCGGGCAGACGTTGCGCATTGAGGACACCGCCGCCGGTTTGTATAGCCGCACCCTGGGCGGCGGGCTGTGCAATCTGAGCAAAGATCTGGAAGTCATCCTGGATGTACTTTGCGAGGGTCAGGAGACCCGCCCGCGCGCCGATTACCTGACCTGGGCCGACGCGGGGGACACCTTTCCCGGCACCGCCGTGCCCGGACGGTCGCGCACCTCGTTGATCTTTCAGGACACGGGCTTTGAAAAGCTGATCATCACCGAACGCGGACCGACCTACGACGCCGAGGCCATCGACCTGTGGCAACAGGAACTGGATTTCTACGGACGCGGCAACGACGTGCTGTTCGTCGGCCAGGAGCCCATGGATTCGCGGAAGTTCGAAGCCATCATGCAGCGCAAGCTCAAGGACAAGGGGTTGCGGGTATTCTGGCTGGTCGGCGGCAATCAGCTGAAGCAACTCTATACCGAGTATCGCAGTTTTCTGTCCATCGTTGACGTGGTCAGCCTCAATTTGGGCGAGGCGGCACAGTTTTTCGCCTTTGAGCCGCTGGGGCGACGGCACAAGGACGCCACCGAATTGCGCATCATGTATGCCAAGGAAATCAGCCGTCGCATTCTCGACTACGGGGCCAATTACGTGGTCATCACCGACGGGGCCAAGGGGGCCAGCCTGGCCCGCAAGGCGCGCGGCGGGCAGGTGGAATTCGTCTATTCGCCGCTGATCCAGGAAAATTCCATCGAGGTCGATGCGAACGTGCGCGAAGACACCGGCTGCGGTGACAGTTTCGCCGCCTCCATCGGGGCCTATTTCCTCACCGGCGGGCCGATCTTCAAGCTCAACGAGGCGGCCAATTTCGCCCATTACATCGCCGGGATCATCTATCAGCGGGCGCGACCGCATCTGACCGACAAGGACAGCGGCTTCGTCGAATACGCCTTGACTAAGGCCCGCGCCTCGGGAGCCTTCGTCGGCAAGCATGAGACCTTCAAGCGCAATGTCTGTCAGATCCGCCCGGCGATCATCATTCCGCGCGGGCCGCGCAATAATGTGCTGGTGCTGGTCCTCGGCGGCAATCCGGCGGACCCGGATCAGCCCGCCGTCACCGGGGCCGGGGCGGCGGTGGAGAATCTCGCCCAATCCATTGACAGGAACGCGTATGCGTTGGGGCCGTTGGTCCGGGTGGTGCCGCGCGTGATCGCCCATCCCCGCGCCCGGGGCCGCGCCGGTATGGTTGCCCTGGAGCCAGAGGATATGCAGCAGCGTATCGAAAGTGGCCTGTTTTGCCCGGGAATTGGCGACCTGGAGGGACGCACCGGCACCTTGAACGGGGTTCTGGAGGCGGACCTGAGCGGCCACGAGGGAGTCTACGTGCTGCGCGCCGGGTTCCTGGAGGCGCTGGAAATCCTGTCGTCGGAGGACTTCGCCGAACTGTTTTCGGACATCAAGATCTGGCATTTCGCCACCGAGAACATCGACGAACGTCTGGTCTGGCACACCAAGCGCAAGGGTGTCTCGCGGGAACAGAGCCAGGAAGTCATGCGCCAGGCCCTGCGCGACAACATGATCCGCGCCCAGGAACCACAAGTGCGTTTCGCCTGGGCCCAGGCCACCAACCTGGACGACTTCGAGCGGGAAATGTCCGAAGAACTGATCCGCCGCCTGGATGCCCTGCTGGCCGGGGTGTTCCGGGGATAGCGGGGCGTGGCCCCTGATCCCATAACTCATGGTATTTCAGATGCATCCTGACCCCGAGAGGGGCTCGGGCCAATCTGCGATAGGGTTACCTGATGGCAGATCCTTCGACACGCGATCTCTGATCGCTGCTCAGGATAAGGATATCTCTTGCTATCAACACAGTCCTCACCCTGAGCAGCAGCAGAAGGCTGCGTGTCGAAGGGTTGTCTACCGATGAGGCGTGGCGTGAGACCCTGAGTCGCCCCCTGGAGCAGCGGTCCAGCACCGATGCGCTGAAGGGGCTCGCCCATGACGGCTATTGGAATTCCAGCCATCCGCTGCACCCGGAGATCCAGAGCCATGTGGGCGACTGGTTCAAGTACAACTACAAGGGCAAGGTGGATCTGTCGGGCGGCCAGTCAGCCAGCGGCACATCGTTCCATTTCCCCGAAAGCCGTCGCGCCGAGGACCAGCGATTGGCCGAACAGCGGGCGCAGAAGGCGCCGCCGGTCGAACAGAAGACTCCCAAGCCACCCCCGGCGATTCCCGTTGCACCCATCGCCGACATGCCGCCCGGCTGGCAACCGCCACCCCATACCCCGGCCCAGGAGAAACCCTGGACAACCGAACGGGTTCTGAACAAGGCCAAAGAGGTGGCCCAGGGCGTTCTTGGTCCGGCCTACAAACCCCTGGCGGAAACGGTCGAACTCCTGACGCCCGAAAACATCAATCAGGTTGGTGAATGGCTCTCCCCGGCCGGGGATATCATCGACATGACGGAAGGGTCCACGGAAGTCGCCCAAAGCATTCGGGAGGGCGATTTCTACAAGTTCTTGGACGGGACGACCGCCATGCTCGGCGGCATGATTGGGACCCTCCTCCCCGGTCGTCTCGGCAAGTTGGCCAGAGACGCCGACCAGGCCATTCGCAACTCCGTCAAGCTGCCGAAGGTCTCCAGAACCACCGACCCGTTCACCGGCGATGAATTTTCCAAGCTTCCCGAGCAGGGCGAGATTGATCCCAATCGGTTGCGGACCATGCAGAGTGATATCCGACGCAACTTCAATACACGTGATAAAATTCCACTGGAAAACACCATTGAAGACATTCGCAATGGCAAATCCATCCCACCGGTGCGCATTGCTGAAATCGACGGCCAAGTTTATACCTTGGATCATCGGCGGGTGGTCGCCTATCGGGAAGCGGGTAAACCGATTCCCTATCGGAAGGCGACAGCGGAAGAAGTTCAAGAAGCTCTCGGTAAGCAGAAAAAAATGACAACCCGCAACGAAGGCATGGAAATCCGAATCAGAGGAGTAAAGTAAAATGGAAGAACCAGACTATTTCGACCTACTCGACGAACTTGAAAAAAAGATCACCACCCGCGAGGAACTCAGCGAATATGTGGCCCTCCTGGAGGAGGGCTATCTTGCCGGGGCCTGGGAGCAACAAGATGCCGATGAATATATCGGTGGTATCCAGGGCGTTCTTAATGGCCTCGACGGCCTGTGCAAGAACTACGGTTATGAATATCCCGAGCAGCCGACCTGGGCCTGGATGGGGCGCATCCTGCGCATCGCCTTTGCCCATAGTTAACCTCGGCCCCATGCGCGGGCGGGTCATTTGATCCGCCCGGGGCGGGCCGGTTACATCGTTTCCTCCTCACGGCGACACCGTCGGCCCGAAGTCCCTTGATTGCCCGAACACTGCATGCCCCGAGGCGGCGGCCTTTGTCCATATAAAGGGACACCTTACATAATAAAATGGGCAGTTTGACGGCCCCTCTCCTTCGAGACGGCCCTTCGGGCCTCCTCAGGATGAGGAAGGAAGGATCTATCCTGCGGCATGGACGGCAAATCCATCCCACCGGTGCGCATTGCTGAAATCGACGGCCAAGTTTATACCTTGGATCATCGGCGGGTGGTCGCCTATCGTGAAGCGGGTAAGCCGATTCCCTATCGGAAGGCGACAGCGGAAGAAGTTCGAGAAGCTCTCGGTAAGCAGGACAAAATGACAACCCGCAACGAAGGCATGGAAATCCGAATCAGAGGAGTAAAGTAAAATGGAAGAACCAGACTTTTTCGATACGATAAAAGAACTTGAAAAAAAGATCACCACTCCCGAGGAACTCAGCGAATATGTGGCTCTCCTGGAGGAGGGCTACCGGGCTGGAGCCTGGGAGACTCAAACCGTCATGGACTACGTGGGAGGTATCGAAGGGGTCCTTGAGGGCCTCGACGGCCTGTGCAAGAACTACGGCTATGAATATCCCGAGCAGCCGACCTGGGCCTGGATGGGGCGCATCCTGCGCATCGCCTTCGCCCATAGTTAACCTCGGCCCCATGCGCGGGCGGGTCGTTTGATCCGCCCGGGGCGGGCCGGTTACATCGTTTCCCTCTTACGGCAACATCGTCGGCCCGAAGTCCCTTGAGTGCCCGAATACTGCATGCCCGGTGGCGGCGGCCGCCATCCATATAAAGGGACATCATATATAATATAACGGGCAGTTTGACGGCCACCTTGTGAAAAGGGGAATAACTGAAAAGCCGAAATTAATAACAGCCTATTCCACCCCGTAGCCGAAGCGGGTGATGAGGGCGCGGGCGTCGGGGCTTTGCAGGTAGGTCATAAAGGCCTGGGCGGCAGGGTTGGTCCGTCCGGGATTCAGCAGGATTGCCTGTTGGACGATGGGGTCGTGCAGGTCGTCAGGCACGATCCAGCGCGCGCCGTCGGTGTGATCGAAAATTTGCGACAAGGCGACAAACCCCACGTCGGCGGCCCCGCTGGAGACAAATTGCAGGGTCTGGGAGATGTTCTCGCCGGTCACGATTTTGCCGCGCGGCAGGTCGATGACTCCCAGTTTCTCCAGCACCTGATGAGCGGCGCGGCCATAGGGGGCGGTCTTCGGATTGGCCAAGGCCAGACGCTCGAACCGGAGCTGCCGCAACAAATCGGGGCCGACCTCCAGAGACGGGTTGCGGCTCCACAGCGCCAGCTTGCCGATGGCGTAGGTGAACCGGCTGCCGGGGACCGCATCGGCCTCCTTTTCCAGGCGTTCCGGACGGAGCTGATCGGCGGCCAGAAAGACCTCGAAGGGTGCGCCGTGGGTGATCTGCACATAAAGTTTGCCGGTGGAGCCGAAAGCCAGCACTGCGTCATGGCCGCTGCGGGCCTCGAAGTCGCTTTCCAACTGTTGGGCGACGGCGGTGAAATTGGCCGCCACGGCGATCAGAACCTGTTCGGCCCGCCCCAGGGAGGGCCAGGACACGAGCAGTGCGATCAAAATAAGGGCTCTCAGGACGCAACCCTCCTGCTGGCAAAACGAATGAACTCCGCCTCGGGAACCGGACGGCTGTACAGATATCCCTGACCCATATCACAGGCGTGGTCCCGCAAAAAAGCCAATTGGGCGGAATCTTCGATGCCTTCCGCGATCACCTCCAGGCCGAGGCTGTGGGCCATGGCGAGCACCGCCCGGGCGAGGGCCCTGTCCTCTTCGTCGCGGGTGAGGCCGTTGACGAAGGATTTGTCCATTTTCAAGCTGTCCACCGGAAAACTCTTGAGGTAGCTGAGGGAGGAATAGCCGGTGCCGAAGTCGTCGATGGATATGCGAATTCCCTGCTGCCGGAAATGACGCAACAGGCGCGATGTCTCGTCGCTGTCCTCGATGAGCAGGCTTTCGGTGATTTCCAGATCCAACTGGTGGGGCGACAGCCCTGAATCAGCCAAGGCCCGTTCCACCGAGGGGACGATGGCCCCGCCCCGGAACTGTCGCACCGAGACGTTGATCGCCGCCCGCAGGGGCCGCCCCAAGGCCGCTCCGATGCGTGCCGACGCCATGCAGGCTTCGTGCAGCACCCAGTCGCCAATGGGGAGGATCAGGCCGGTGCCCTCGGCGACCGGAATAAACACATCCGGGCCGACCGCACCCAGATCCGGGTTGGTCCATCGCAGCAATACCTCGAAGGCGGTGATCTCGCCGCTGGCGATATGGATCAACGGCTGAAAGTGCAGACTCAGTTCCTGCCGGTCGAGGGCATAGCGCAGCCGCGATTCGATCTCGTGACGCGCCTGGACCCGCTGGTTCATCTCGGCGCGGAAAAAACATAGCCCGTTGCGCCCGATACGCTTGGCCTCGTACAGGGCATTGTCGGCATTGGCCATCAAGGCCACGGCGCTGTCGCCGTCCTGGGGGAACAAGGTAATGCCGATGCTGGTGCTGATAAAGATTTCGTGCGCGTCGATATCAAAGGGCGTGGTGCAGGCATTGAGAATCTTGCGCGCCACCGTATCGGCGTCTAAAGAGTCCTCAATGCGCGGCAGGATGACCATGAATTCATCGCCGCCAATGCGCGCCACCGTGTCGGGGGCATCCCGCTCGGAATGAATATCTTCGATGAACCGGGCCACTGTGTCGCTGTCGCGCAGGCAGTGGCCGATGCGCTGTGAAATCTCGATCAGCAGCCGGTCGCCGAACTCATGGCCCAGGGTGTCGTTGATGGTCTTGAAGTTGTCCATGTCCATCATCAACAAGGCCACCTTCTGCCCATGGCGGCGGCCTAGAGACAGCGCCTGATTGAGCCGGTCCATGGCCAAGACGCGGTTGGGCAGGCCGGTGAGATCGTCAAAGTTGGCTTTCTGGATCAACTGCTTTTCGCTGCTTTCCAGAAGTTCCATGGCGTGACGGCGCTGTGATATTTCGTGGGACAGCTCGCGGGTCCGCTCGACGACCTTTTCCTCCAGATGGTCGCGGGCCTGGCGCAACTGGATTTCAGTGCTGCGGATGATGCCGATATCGGCGGCGATGCGGCCGATCATGTTGTTGAAGGCGCGCTGCAAATCCCCGATCTCGTCGCCCCGGATTTTCAGGTCCGCCAGCCGGTCGGCCTGCTCCGGATTGTCCCCCACCGCCTGCAGCCGTTGTCGCAGCCACAGCAGGGGTTGCAGAACGGCGCGGGTGAGCACCAGCATGGTGACGACGGTGACGAACAGGGCGATGATCAGCACCAGCCCGGCCACGCGAATGACATAGTGGCTCAGGGCCGTATCCAGGTCGGCCGCATCGAGGCGCAGAACAACGGTCCAGGGAGAGCCGTCATCGGAGTCGCCGACCCACACATCGAAGAACTTTCGGCTTTCATCCAGGGCCTGCCGGTCCTCTCCCAGCCGTTCGAGCGTGGTCGGGGGGGTGCCAATGGTGCCCAGACTGCGCAGCTCGCGGTCGAACAACTCGGCCCCCAAAATCACCGTCCCCGGGCGGGCGATATCCAAATCCCGCAAAATCGCTTCGGGGGTGGGGTCCCGGCGGGCGGCGAGCAGGGCACTGCAAACGCTCTGCCCCTTCTCGGCCAGGGTCCCCAGCCAGTCGGTCTCGTATTTCAGGTAGGACGGAATGAGGATCAGCAGTTCCACCGCCACAATGGCCAGGAACACCCGCGTCGTGATGTACCAACAGACCTTGCAGCGCAGCCACAGGGGGCCTAGAGACGGTTTTTGAGACACCTGAGACATGGACCCGCCGATTTCGTGCTTACGTTGCCAACCCCCATAAAGTGGGTGGAACGGGTGGAAATGCCAAGCCCAATTCCCCGGCTAACGCGAAATTGAACGGCTTGACCGCACAATAAAACGGCGGGATTCGAGAATCCCGCCGTTGCATTGAAGTCAAAGGGCCGATTGTCAGGACTTGCGGTTCTGCCGGTTCTCGATCAGGTCTTCGACCACGGCCGGGTCGGCGAGGGTCGAGGTGTCGCCCAGATTTTCAAAGCTGTCTTCGGCGATCTTGCGCAGAATGCGGCGCATGATCTTGCCCGAGCGGGTCTTGGGCAGGCCCGGTGACCATTGAATCCAGTCGGGGCTGGCAATGGGGCCGATCTCGTTGCGCACCCACTTGACCAGTTCCTTTTTCAACTCGTCGGAAGATTCTTCGCCGGCGTTCAGGGTCACGTAGACATAGATGCCCTGGCCCTTGATGTCGTGCGGCGCGCCGACCACGGCGGCCTCGGCAACCTTGGGATGGGAAACCAAAGCCGATTCCACTTCTGCCGTGCCCATGCGATGACCGGACACGTTGATCACGTCATCGACGCGACCGGTGATCCAATAGTAGCCGTCCTCATCGCGGCGACAGCCGTCGCCGGTGAAGTAATAGCCGATATAGGTGGAGAAATAGGTCTGCACAAACCGTTCGTGGTCGCCATAGACGGTGCGCATCATGCCCGGCCAGGCATCGGCCAGACACAGATTGCCCTCGGTGGCCCCCTCCAGGACCTTGCCTTCCGCATCGACGATGGTCGGCAGCACGCCGAAGAACGGCCGGGTGGCGGAGCCGGGCTTGAGCGCCGTCGCGCCGGGCAGCGGGGTGATCAGAATGCCGCCGGTCTCGGTCTGCCACCAGGTATCGACGATCGGACAGCGTTCGTCTCCGACCACCCGGTGATACCACATCCAGGCTTCCGGGTTGATCGGCTCGCCGACCGATCCGAGAATGCGCAGACTCTTGCGCGAGGTCTTTTTCACCGGCGCTTCGCCTTCGCGCATCAGGGCGCGGATGGCGGTCGGCGCGGTGTAGAAGATATTGACCTGATGCTTGTCGACCACCTGCCAGAACCGCGAGGCATCGGGATAGGAAGGCACGCCCTCGAACATCAAGGTGGTGGCCCCGTTGGCCAACGGTCCATAGACGATATAGGAATGGCCGGTCACCCAGCCCACGTCGGCGGTGCACCAGTAGATGTCGCCATCATGATAATCGAACACATACTGATGGGTCATGGAGGCATAGACCAGATAGCCGCCGGTGGTATGCAAAACGCCCTTGGGCATGCCGGTGGAGCCGGAGGTATAGAGGATGAACAGCGGGTCCTCAGCGTTCATGGGCTCCGGCTCACAGGTGGTCGAAGCCTTGCCGGTGACATCATCGTACCAGACGTCGCGCCCGTCCTGCATGGTCACCGCGCCACCGGTGCGTTTGACGACGATCATCTTTTCCAGGCAGGTGGCCCGTTTGGCCGCCTTGTCGGCATTGGCCTTCAACGGCACCGGACGCCCGCCGCGCAGACCCTCGTCGGCGGTGATCAGCAGCTTGGCCCCGGAATTGATGATGCGGTCGGCCAGGGCGTCGGGGGAAAAGCCGCCGAAGACGATGGAATGGACCGCCCCGATGCGGGTGCAGGCGAGCATGGCATAGGCGGCCTCGGGGACCATCGGCAGATAGAGCACCACCCGATCCCCCTTGCCGACGCCCAGATCGCGCATGGCATTGGCCAGTTTGTTCACCTTCTGGGAGAGTTCGTTATAGGTGATCTTGGCATCGACGCTGGGGTCGTCGCCTTCCCAGATGATCGCCACCTGATCGCCCCGGGTCGCCAGATGGCGGTCGATGCAGTTGTAGGACACATTGGTCTCTCCGTCGGCGAACCAGCGGATATGCACGTCATGGGGATCGAAGGAAACGTCCTTGACCTTGGTATAGGGCTTGAACCAGTCGATGCGCTTGCCGTGCTCGCCCCAGAACCCCTCCGGGTCGTCGATGGACTGCTTGTACATGGCAAGATATTTATCGTTGTCAGCCCAGGCGCTCTCGGCCATGCCTTCGGGAACGGGGAAAACGGAAGCGTCGGTCATAAGGTCCTCCCAGGACGGAAAAAGTGAGTGAAATCCTCTGTTCAGGCGAGTCTCTTGGGGGACTCTTCCCGTGTCGGCGGATTATGGCAAAAATGTGCAGTGCAGCACAAGAGGCCAAGGCCAACTTTTGCCCATGAAAAGGAAAATGACTCCAAATCCCATGATTTTCTGGTGATTTTTGGGGCAGTGCAGCGCACCCTAAAAGTCGAGATAAACCGCCCCATCGACGACCTTGAGCGGCACCGGGATCAGGCCCCGTCCCTGACAGGGACCGCTCAGGCAGGCTCCGTCGGCAATGCGGAAGTGCGCTCCGTGGGTGCTACACAGAATGCGCGTGTTATCGAGACTGAGGAACTGCCCTTCCTGCAAATCCAGCGGTGCGCCGATATGCGGGCATTTGTTGACGTAGCCATGAACACGAGGGCCCTGCCGAATGATCATGATGGCTGTCGGCCCGTTTTCCAGCATCGCCACGGCGGCGATACTGCCGGGACTGGAGATGTTATCGAGGACGCAGAGAACGTGGGGCATGGATCGGGATTCCGACTAGATACAGAGCAAGTACCAGAGCAGGAAATAACGCATCGTGGCGGTGGATGCAAAATTGCTCTTTGGTTTTGGCTGGGGTTCTGTCGAACCGAGCCCCCCTGCTGGACCGGTCCACACTCAAATTGAGCCGGGACTTTGGATCTAATGCAAACATAAAAATGCTGCACCTATGGCGCACGAACCAGCGTGTCCATGGGTGCAGCATGTTCAGTTATTTATTGGGTTGCGAACTCAATAAAGCTCTGTTGATCGGCGGCAACGTCTTTCATCACCGTCGCGACCGTGCCGCCAAACATTTTCCCCAAAAGTCCGGCATTCATTGTCCCAATATACGTTTTGCCATCCGCTTTTTCATAAACCGAAATCGTGCAAGGCATGAAAACAGAAATCTTCCTGTTTTCATCGTCTTCCAAAATATTAAAGGCATGATTGGCTTGGCAGAGATTGACCAGCATCACGGCTGGCAGGGTGCCGCCTCCATGCTTGGCGATTGATTTATGCAGCGGCTTGATGTCCGGAACGACCCAGCCTCTTTTGAGGGCATTTTCCTTGATCTTGTTCACCGTTTCTTCGGTCCCATAGGGACTGAGGTTTTCGTGCAGCATCATTCCCGGCATCATATTCCAACCCACAGCCCCTGTGACGATGAGCCCCAATACAAAACCGATAACCATAGTCATTATTGTTTTCATGTGGTTTCCCCAGTTGAATATAAGAACACAGCTATAATGGCTGTGCTTCCTCCGATAGGATATGTTGATCTCCACATGATATACACTATAGTGATATTATGAAAACATAAATTTATATAATACTAGTGTATAAAATACGTTATATCATAAATATACAAAATTAATCCTGTGATTTTATCTGCAAAATCATTATGTATATTGTGGGGGGATATATGTTTTATTGCGGTGTTCTGAAGATTCACGCCTCAACACCGCCCATATCACACAACGCTTTCCAGGAGTTGGCGTCGATGGGCATCACCGACAAGCGGGACTGTTTGATCAGTGCCAGTTCGTCGAAGCGGCCGTCGGCCTTGATCTCGGCCAGGGTCACCGGGGTGGCGAAAGGGAACAGCGCCTTGAAATCGCACATGCCGAAGCGGCCCGACTCATCGGTCGGGTCGGGGTAATATTCCTTGGCCACTTCGACCACGCCGACGATTTTTTTCTCGTTGACCGAATGATAGAAAAACACCCGGTCGCCCAGGCGCATGGCTTTCATATTGTTGCAGGCCTGATAGTTGCGCACGCCGTTCCAGGGCTCGGTGCCGACCTTCACATGATCGTCCCAGGACCAGGCACCGGGCTCCGACTTGATCAGCCAATAGTTCATCGCGGAAACACCTTCTTGTAGCCGTGAATTTCAACGCTCTGGAAAAGCCCGGCCTGTCCATAGGGGTCGCCGTCGACAAAGCGCTGTGCGTCGTCGCGGCTGTCCACGTCAAGGACCAGCATGGAACCGATCATGGTCGTGCCGTCCTCGGCCAACAACGGGCCGCCGATGAGCATCTTACTGTTCCAGTCGGCGGCATAGGCCAGATGGGCCTCCCGGTTGGCCATGCGCAGATCCAGCGACTGTGGTTTGTCTTTACAGATGATGGCGAACAGCATGTTCGGTTACTCCTTGGTCAGCGGGCGGGCCAGCAGCCCGTGGATGGTGGCCTCCAGATCGGCCCCCCGGTTGAGCACGGCGTCGGTGGCCTGACAGATGGGCAGGTCCAGGTTCAACTGGTCGGCCAGGGTGGCGACGGCGGATGCCGTATGGACCCCCTCGGTCACGGCGGTGCGGCGGGCCAGAATCTCGGCCATGCTGGACCCCTGGCCCAGTTCGACTCCGAAGGAAAAATTGCGCGATTGCATGGCGTTGGCGGTCAGCACCAGATCGCCGAGCCCGGACAGTCCCATCATGGTTTCGGGGCGGCCGCCGAGGGCCACGGCGAGGCGGCTCATCTCGGCCAGCCCCCGGGTGACCAGGGCGGCGCGGGCGTTGTCGCCGAGACCCCGCCCCTCGACGATGCCGCAGGCGATGGCCAGCACGTTTTTCACTGAGCCGCCCAACTCGGCCCCGATCACATCGGTGCTCCAGTAGATGCGGAAGCGCAGATTGCCCAGCGCTTCGGCCAAGGTTTGACCGAGGGTCTCGTCGGCGCAGGCCAGGGTCACGGCGGTCGGCAGTTCGCGCGCCACCTCCTTGGCGAAGGACGGCCCGGACAACACGGCAAGGGGGGCTTGGGGCAGGGTCTCTGCCACCACATCGCTCATCATGGCCCCGCTGGCGGTCTCGATACCCTTGGCGCAGATAACCACTGGACGATCCTTTGCCCAATGGGGGGCCAGGTTTTGGCAGACTTGGCGCAATCGCTGGGCCGGGGTGACCAGCAGCAGGGCGTCGGCATCACAGACTTCGCTCAGGTCGCCGGTGGCGCGCAATGACGGGTCGAGCGCAATACCGGGCAGAAAAGCCGCGTTTTCGTGCCGTTGATTGATCGACTCCGCCGTTTCGGCCTCATAGGACCAAAGGCAGACCTCAAGACCGCTTTTGCAGGCCGTATGGGCCAGAGCGGTGCCCCAGGCCCCGGCTCCGACCACGCCGAGTCGTTTCATGCCACCTCCTCATTCAGGGTCTTCCATATAGGACATCCCGACATTTGATGCGAGCCCCCGAAGCGGACTTATGCCTTAACGCCACCGCCGACGGCGGGCGGGGCGTCCGGGTCGAGCGGCCAGCGCGGGCGGGGGCGGAAATCCAGTCCGTCGCGCTGACCCAGCCGCAGCCGTTCCAGCCCGGCCCAGGCGACCATGGCCGCGTTGTCGGTGCAGAGAGCCAGCGGCGGCGCGATCAGCGGCACGCCCAATTGGGCCAGCCGCTGGCGCAGATAGCCATTGGCCGCCACGCCGCCAGCTACCACCAGCGGCCCGTTCTTGCCGGTGATCTCACGGAACCGGTCGAGGGCATGGCCGCAACGGTCGGCCAGCACATCTCCGGCGGCGACCTGAAAAGCGGCGCAGAGGTCCGCCGCGTCGGTCGCCGAGACCGGTCCGGGGGGGAGTTTGTCGATACATTGGCGCACCGCCGTCTTGAGCCCGGAAAAGGAAAAATCACAGCCCGGTTTGCCGCGCAGGGGCCGTGGCAGTGGAAACCGGGTCGGGTCTCCGGCACGGGCCGTCCGTTCCACCGCCGGGCCGCCCGGATAGCCCAGCCCGAGCATCTTGCCCACCTTGTCGAAGGCTTCGCCGAGGGCATCGTCGATGGTGGTGCCGAGGCGGCGATAGGTGCCGACCCCCTCCACCGCCAGCAATTGGCAATGGCCGCCGGAGACCAGCAGCAGCAGATAGGGAAACGCTACGTCGTCGGTCAATCGCGCGGTCAGTGCATGGGCTTCCAGATGATTGACCGCCAGGAACGGCAGGTCATGGACCAGGGCGATGGCCTTGGCGGTCATCGCGCCGACCAGCACGCCACCGATCAGCCCCGGCCCGGCGGTGGCGGCGATGCCGTCCAACTGCCCCAGAGTCCTGCCGGTATCCTTGAGCAACTTGGCAATCAGCCGATCCAGGTGTTCCAGATGCACCCGGGCGGCGATTTCCGGCACCACGCCACCGAACGCCGCGTGATCCTCCAGTTGCGACAACAGGCATTGGCCGATAATCTGCCGGTGGTCATCGACAAGGGCGGCGGCGGTTTCGTCGCAACTGGTTTCGATTCCAAGCAGGATCATGTTACAAGCCTTCAGCGGTGTTCGCCGCGCACTCTACGCCACAGCAAGGTAAAGATTCAAACCCATGTCTGATACGCCGCTTCTTCGCATTGGCACCCGGGGCAGTCCCCTGGCCCTGGCCCAGGCCCACGAGGTCCGGGACCTGTTGCGCGCCGCCCACGCCGACCTTGACCCCGACGGGGCCATCGAGATCGTCATCATCCAGACCACCGGCGACATGGTGCTCGACCGGGCGCTGTCCGAGGTTGGCGGCAAGGGACTGTTCACCAAAGAGATCGACGAGGCGCAACTGGATGGCCGGGTGGATATCGCCGTGCATTCCATGAAGGATGTACCGACCTGGCTGCCCGACGGGTTGCTGCTGTCAGCGGTGCTGCGCCGCGAGGATGTGCGCGACGTGTTCATTTCCCCCCAGGCGAAAAGTCTGGCCGAACTGTCGGCCGGGGCGGTGGTCGGCACCTCGTCATTGCGTCGGCAGGCGCAGATTCTGGCCCGTTATCCGCATCTGAAGGTCGCGGTGTTTCGCGGCAACGTGCAAACTCGGCTGCGCAAATTGAACGAAGGCGAGGCCGATGCCACCCTGCTCGCTTTGGCCGGACTCAACCGTTTGGGTCTGGCCGATGTGGCGACGGCGATTCTGGAAACCGACGACCTGTTGCCCGCCGTGGCTCAAGGGGCGGTGGGCATCACCTGCCGGGCCGATGACCCGGTGACCGCCGCGCGCCTGATCCCGCTGCATCATGTGGAAACCGCCGAACGGATCACCGCCGAGCGGGCGTTGCTGGAAGTTCTTGACGGCTCCTGCCGCACCCCCATCGCCGCCCTGGCCGAGATCGAGGCCGACGGTCAGATGCTGTTGCGCGGTCTGGTGGCCCGCCCGGACGGTTCGGAAATCCTCGAAACGTCGCGCCGCGGCCCGGTCACCCAGGCCCACCGGCTGGGAGTCGAGGCCGGAGAGGAACTGAAGCAACGGGCGGGGCCGGATTTCTTCTCCGCGCCGACCGTCTGACAGCGGATTTGACCGGCCATGCGGTTGCTCATTACCCGACCCGAGGAGGACGCCGCGCCCCTGGCCGCCGAACTTCAGGCGCGGGGCCATGAGGTCCAGGTGGAGCCGCTGCTGACCATCGTGCCGCTGGGCGGGCCGCCGCTCGACCTGCAAAGGGTGCAGGCCTTGCTGATGACCAGCGCCAACGGGGTACGCGCTTTCGCCCGCACCGATGAGCGACGGCACCTGCCGGTGCTGGCGGTCGGCGACGCCACGGCCCGGGCAGCCCGCGAGGCCGGGTTCGAAAACGTCCGCTCGGCGGGCGGCGACGTGACGACTCTGGCGGCGCTGGTGCGCTCCGCCCTCAAACCCGCCGATGGCGCACTGCTGCATGTGGCGGGAAGCCATGTGGCGGGCGATCTGTCGGCGCTTTTGGCGGCCGGGGGCTTCGCCTACCGACGGGTGGTTTTGTACAGCACGCGGCGGGCGCAATCCCTGTCCGAGGCGGCGCGGAATGCCCTGCGCGAGGGTCATTTGGACGGTGTCGTTTTTTTCTCTCCCCGAACAGCGGCAACCTTTGCTAGTCTGGCGTCGACCGCCGGCGTGGACGAGGCGCTGACGGCGATGACCGCTTTCTGTCTCAGCGCGGCGGTTGCCGAACAGGCCCGGGCGCTGACATGGAAAGACGTGCGGATGGCCGCGCATCCCGATCAGGCGTCCCTCATCGCCTGCATCGAAACCCAACAAGCCGAGCGAGACCGATGACCGAATCCACCCCGACCGACAGCCCCATCGAATCCGCGTCCCCGACCGAGCCACCGGCGCAGAAATTCGCGGCCCCGCCCCCGTCGGCGAAAAAAAGTTCCGGCGGCGGCGGCTGTCTGGCCACCTTGCTGTTTCTGGTGATCTTCGGCGGAGCGGCTTATTATACCTATCCGTCCTGGTCGCCGGAGGCCGGGCGGCTGATGACTCAATACGTTCCCTTCCTCAGCGATCCCCTGCAAAAGGCCCAGGACTGGGCGGCCCTGGAAGATCGGGTGCGAGCGCTGGAGGCGCAGTCCCAGAACGAGGAGACCGCCCCCGAGGCCGAGGCCCCCCTGCCGCTGGACCAGCTTGAAGCCCAGCGGAACAAGATGCGCGACGACATGGAAATCATGATGGCGCGCATTGGCGAATTGGAAACGGCGCTGGCCGACGTGCGCGGCATGATCGGCGCGGTGACTCCGCCCACGGAGACTCTCGGTGCCGCCCGCCAGGATCTGGAAAATCTGGTCGGTCGGATGAACGCGCTTGAGGGGACCCTGGCGACCGTCGGCAGCGGACCCGGGGAGAGCGAGGCCGCGCAGGCGGCGCTTCAGGGGCTGAATGCCCGGTTGGAGAAGCTGGAAACCGCGCAGGCCGACTCGGCCCAATTGAGCAGTGAAAATGCCCAACTGCGCGATACGGTGCAACAAATCGCCAGTCGCCTGGACGGGATCGAGTCCCGGCCTGCCGCGCCGCCGGTGGTGCTCGGAACGGCCCAGGGTCAGGCGTTGATTCTGGCCATCGAGCAGTTGCGCACAGCGGCAGCGGGGTCGAGCGCCTTTGCCCCGCAGTTGGAAACCGTCGCCGGAATGGCCGCCGGGGAGACGCAGATCGTCGCCCAGCTCAATGCCCTGGCTCCCTTCGCTGCGGCTGGCGTGCAGACGGTCGAGACGTTGCGCATCCAGTTTGCCGAACAGGCCGCCGATATCGTCCGCGCGGGCATGGTCGCCGCCGACGGGGATTGGATGGATCAAACCCTGGATCGGGTACTGTCGGTGGTGAAGATCCGGCGCACGGCGGACAATCTGGCCGGCGCCGGGGCCGATGCCCGGGTGGCCCGTGCCGAGGCGGCGCTGGCCAGTGGCGACCTGATCGCCGCCGTGGACGTGCTGCGCGGGCTGAACGGCGGCGCGGCGGCAGCGGCGCAGTCCTGGATGACCCAGGCCGAGGCCCGGCTGACCGTCGATGCGGCGCTCCAGGCCCTGCACGGGCACGCCATCACCCTCTTGACCGCCAAGAGCGAGGGATAAGACCATGTGGCGTTCCCTGCGTTTCCTGATCATTCTCGGCCTTGCCGTGGCGGCCACCGTCTGGCTGGCCGATCATCCGGGCCGGGTCCATCTGGAATGGATGGGCTATCAGGTAGACCCGCCGCTGGGGCTGGCGGTGCTGGCGGTGCTGATCATCGGCGGGGTCATGGCCGTGCTCTATCGGTTGTGGGTGGAGATGCGTCACGCCCCGGTGGCCCTGGCCCGCAATCGCAAGGAACGCAAACGCCAGCGCGGCTACGAGGCGCTCAACCGGGGCATGGTGGCGGTCGCCGCCGGGGATCCGGAAGAGGCCGCATTGCAGGCCAAGCGGGCCGAAGAAATGCTCGAAGAGCCGCCGCTGACCTTGTTGCTGTCGGCCCAGGCGGCGCAGCTCAATGGCGACGAACGGGCGGCGGCGCGCTTCTTCCAGACCATGACCGAAACCTCGGACCTGGAATTTCTCGGGCTGCGCGGTCTGTTCAATCAGGCGACCAAACGCGGCGACCGGGAAGAGGCGCTGAAGCTGGCGGCCCGGGCCCGGCGACTGCATCCGAATGCCGAATGGGTGGTCAATGCGCTGTTCGATTTGCAGGTGGCGCTGGGCTACTGGGACGGAGCCACCGAGACCCTGAAGGAAACCGCACGCCTGAAGCTGCTCGACAAGACTCAGGCCAAACGCCGTCAGGCGGTGATCCTGACCCAGCAGGCGGAACGGGCCGAAGCCAGCGGCGATGTGGAAGGCGCGCTGAGGATGCTGAAGCAGGCCTGCGATCTGGAAACCGATCTCTGTCCGGCGGCCATCCATCAGGCGCGGCTGCTGGTCAAGGACGGCAAGACCCGCAAGGCCATCGGCCTGATCGAACGGATCTGGGGCAAGATGCCGCATCCGGAACTGGTCGAGCTGTATGTGACCTCCAAGAATCCCCCCGACGCCCTGGCCAAGATGAAAATCCTGCAAGGGTTGGCTTTGCATAATCCGACGCATTTGGACAGCGCCATCATGGTCGCCGAGGCGGCCCTGGAGGCGCAGCTCTGGGGCGAGGCGCGGCGCTACCTGGACCCGGTGGCCGGCGAGGACCCCCCGGCCCGGGTGTGCCGTCTGATGGCCGAATTGGAAGAATCCCAATACGGCGACATGGCCAAGGTGCGGGCCTGGTTGTCCCTGGCCGCGACCAGCGAGCGGGACCCGGCCTGGGTCTGCGACACCTGCGGCAACGTGCAATCCTCGTGGAGTGCGCTGTGCGGTAAATGCGGCGGCTTCGACAGTCTGCGCTGGCAGGCCCCGCCGCGGGCCAAGGCGGCGCTGGCCCATGCTGACCGGCCCCTGGAGGCTCTGCCCGCGCCCCGGGCCAACCCCTGACCGGCGACATGGCGCGTTTCGTCCCGCTGTCCACGGATGCCGACGACTGGTCCCGCCGGATCGACGGCCTCGCCGATCTCAATCTGTTGCAGACCTGGGCCTATGGGGAAGCCAAGGCGAAAACCGGTCCGTGGCGGGTCGAGCGCGGCCTGTTCGAGCACACACCGGGCGCGGTGCAAGTGCTGCTGCGCCCCTTGCCCGGCGGCCTGCCCGGCGGTCTGGCCTGGATCAATCGCGGTCCCATGTGCGATGGCGGCGACCCGGCCCCCTTGCTGGCGGCATTGCGCGCCCATTACGTCGATGATCGGGGTTTCTATCTGCGCATTGCCCCTTCGGCGGGCGAAGACTTTGCCCCTCCGTCCGGGTTTGCGGGCACCGACATTCCCGGCTGGGCCTCGGCGCGGCTCGACCTGACGCCCGACGAGGCGACCCTGCGTCAGGGGCTCAAGCAAAAATGGCGCAACGGGCTGAACAAGGCGGTGAAGCTGGGGCTTGAAGTGACTCACGGCACCGACGACGCGGCCTATGCGGATTTCCGTGCCGCCCATGTGGCGTTTCTCGGGGATCGCGGGTTTGACACCAGCGTGACCGCGGATTTTCTCGATGTCTGGCGGACCCTGGAGACCCCACGGCGGCAGCCGGTGGCGCTGCTGGCGCGGCTGGAAAATCAGGTGGTCGGGGCGGCGTTGATGGCCCGCTATGGGACGACCTGGGAATACCTAGCGGGCAACCAGACCGATGAGGGACGGCGGCTCAATGCCGGGCAATTGCTGCTATGGACCGCCGCCACCCTGGCCCGCGCCGACGGGGCGCGCTGGCTCGACCTGGGCGGCATGGACGCACGCCTCACCCCGCCGGGGATTTTCAAATTCAAGCAGGGCCTGGGCGGCACCGCCTATCGGCTGGCGGGAGAAATGGAAGCCCTGCCGGGCGGCCCGCTGCGCGGACTGGCGGCGCGGTTGGTGCGTCACAAGGTGACCCGGGCCCGGGCCGCCGAGGGGGGCGCGCCGTGATTCGCCAAGGGATCGCCCCCGGATGGTTGGCCGCCTGGCGCATGGGCAGCCTGTTGCGGCCCCCGGCGAGGGCGGGAAGCTTCCGCATGTTGCTGCTGCATGATGTGCCCCGGGATCGGCAGGCGGAGTTCAGGGCCCTGATTCATCGGGTGCGGGAACGCCACGGGCTGATCGGGGTCGCCGAGGCGGAGGCCCAGTTGGCCGGACAGCTTCCCACCCAACCGGAAAAGCGTCCGCCGTTTTTATTGAGCTTCGACGACGGATTCGCTTCCAATCACCGCATTGCTCAAGAGGTGCTGGACCCCTTGGGACTCACGGCGTTGTTTTTCGTCTGCCCGACGCTGATGGACCTGGAGCCGGGGGCGCAAAGGGACGCCATCGCGGCGCGGATTTTTCGCGGCCACAAGCGGGCCAGTGATCTGACAGCCGAGCAACGTCTGATGACCTGGGAGGAGTTGCAACAACTCACAGCACAGGGTCATCGCATCGGGGCGCATGGTCTGACCCACCAACGGCTCACTGATTTGCGCGGCGAGGCGCTGCGACAGGAAATCGTCGGCGCGGGGGAAGTGCTCGCGGCGCGCCTCGGGCAGCCGGTGGACTGGACCGCCTACGCCTTTGGTGACATCGGAAGTATCTCCGCCGAGGCTCTTTCGATCATCGCAGAACAGTATAAATATTGCCGGAGCGGGGTGCGTGGTTTCAACAACACGGCAACGCATCCCCTGGCCCTGCGCGCCGATCAGATCGACCTCGGAGATTCTAAGGCCTGGCAGGATCTGTCGTTGGAAGGGGCGCTGGATTTCCGCTATGCCGAGGCGCGCCGCCGCCTGGATGGCATGATCCCTATTTGAGCCGTTTGCACAGGTCGTCCATGTCCAGACTCTGGTGCAGCGGCAGGAACATCAGCGTGTGGCGCAGCAGCAGGGCATCCCCGTGGGTGTTGTAGGATGCGCGCACCTCGGGCGGCAGATCGGGCCAGGACTCGACCAGTGTCCCGCGCTGTTGCAGTTGCCGGAAGATTTTGCCCGCCCGCCGTTCCTCGTCCACATGCAGCACCAGCCGATAGGGCGCGTATTCATTGGCATGGGTCAGCACCTCGGCCCGCTCGCCGATGGCGGCGGTCAGCCGCTTGGCATGGGCGCGGCGGATTTCAGCGATGGCGTCGAGGCGGGCGATCTCGCCCGGCAGCAGGCGCTGCGCCAGGGCGCTCATCAACGGCGTTTCGGGCAGGGCCGTGGTCGCCGGATCGCTATTGTAGGCGGTCTCCTTGCGGGTCAGACGGGCCAACGGCGCGCCCAGAGGCGTTTTCTGGACCAACCGCCGCAGCAGCCAGGAGCGGGGCGACGGTGCCGCCTCGGCCAGGGCGTCGCGGGCCCGCAGGATGACCGGCAACATGGGGGCCTTGACCGTCAACAAGGCCCCATCGGGCAGGGCGAGCAGCTTGTGAGGGCTGTACAGCACCGCCTGCCCGACCTCGCCGATGCCGGTCACCGGACGCAGCACATGGGCCGCATCCTCGATCAGCAGGCCGTTGAACAGGCGGCAGAAGGCGGCGGCCTCGTGGGTTGCCGGGTTGGTGCGCCCGAAATAATGCACCAGCACGAACAGATCCGGTGTCTGGTCGGTGGCCAGCACCCGGCAGCCCTGCCAGTGGGGGGTCATGTCCCGTTGCAGCGGATAGAATACCAGCTTGTACCCGGCATCGCGCAGCGGCCGTGTGGACTGATTGCAGAAGTAATCGGGCAGCCAGATTACCGGCTTGGTGTCGTTGGCCAGCCGCCAGCCATCGGCCAGCGCCCGCAAGGCCCAGGCCCCGCGCGAAAACCACAAGGCGCCATCCCCCGAGCGTCGCCAGGGGGTGGCCAGTTCATCCGCTTCGGGAATGTTGCCCCCCAGCGCGGCGAGGGCCGACCAACGGGGCAAGGGAGCCTGGGTCAACATGGAAAAAGGCCTCGAACGAAAGTGTCACCAAGGAGGCTAAGCTGTACCTTGCAAATCGCGCGCGGCCAACGTATTTTCCACCCCAGTGCCGCCTTAGCTCAGTTGGTAGAGCATCGCATTCGTAATGCGAGGGTCGGGTGTTCGAGTCACCCAGGCGGCACCAGTTCCCAGCATCATTCCGTTGTCGCCTCCCAAGCCAACATCAACGCCCGCAGCAGGGCGAGGGGCACGGTTGGGCCGTCGGAATGGTATTCATGTCCCTGGTGGGACAGCAGGGCGTAGGGCAGGAATCCAGACGCGCCCCAGCCCACATGCCAATGCCAGCCGGGCAGGACTTGGTGGACCAGCTCCAGGCAACGATCCACCGAGCCGGTCAGGGGCGGCGGGTCGCCCTCTTGCGGTCCCAGGAAATGGTCGCGCAGGGCACGGTCCAGCGCCCGGTCGGCCCCGGTGGCACGTTCCAACTGGTCGGCCAGGGTCACCCCTGTTGGCCGAACGCGGCCTGCAAGGCATCGAGAGTCACGCCCTCCAGGTCATCAAAAATTTTCAGTGCCCCGTCGTAGGTATCGCCCTCGGTCCAGGGGGTGCGGGTGACGATCACCGGAATCTGGGCGGCCAGCGCCGAGAGCACGCCGTTGGCCGAATCCTCGACCGCCAGACAGGCCGCGCCGGGCAGACCCAACCGTTCCAGGGCGACCAGATAGAGGCCCGGATCGGGTTTCTTCAAGGGCGCATCCTCGCCGGTGACAATGACCTCGAACCAGTTGTGGGCGTCGGGGCCGAGATTGGCTTCGAGCAACGAATAGACGTTGCCGCGCGAGGTGGTGGTGACGATTCCCTGACGCATGCCGGTCTCGTGGGCCTCGCGAATCAGGGCCTCGATGCCGGGACGGAACGGCAACCGGCCCTCGATGACGCCATTCTGATAGCGTTCGGTTTTGGCCAGATGCATCTTTTTGACCAATTCCCAGTCGATGGAGGTGTTGAGGAAATCCTCGGCGTAATGGTTGATGCGCTCCTTGCCTCCGCCCACCTTGAGCAGCTTTTTATAAAGCGGGCGGTCCCAGTCCCAATCGAGTCCGAATTCGGCGAAGGTCTCGTTGAAGGCGGTGCGATGCAGCTCCTCGGTTTCGGCCAGCGTGCCGTCCACGTCGAACAAAAGGGCGCTGAAATTGGTCATTGTCTTTTTCCTGCTCTTGAAGTTTTCCCCGCCAGGGACATGGCCTTGAATGGTCAAAACGTCAAGGGGGACGCGGCGCTTTGATGCCGCTAAAATAACCCGGCGATGACGAAAGGAAGCTGGTCGATGAATGATAAAACCCAGGTGAGCTGCCCGGTGCGCTGTCTGGAAGCGGAGGATGTGGCCGCCGCGCGGCAACGGTTGCGGCCCGGCGGCACGGTCCGGGTCGCCTATGACTGCAAGGCCTGCGCCGAAGTGGCGGATATCCTGCTCGCCTCAGACGAGGTCTGCGCCGCCGTGGCCGGGCGGGAAGGAATCGACTCCCCCCTGGCGGCGAAACTGCTGCTGGCGCTGATTGACCGGGAACTCTGTGAATGCGATCTGGCGACTCTGATGGGTGGTCCCGAGGCCCCGGTATTGGCCGAACTGGCCCGCCTCGAACAGGGTGGACGGCTGGCCCGGCGGGAGGACGACTACATGATCTATTACCACCTGGCCGAGGAGGATTTTCAGGATCGCTTGCGGACTCGCCTTCATATGGTCGCGAAGGAAGCATAAATCTGCCAGAATTCAGCCCCAGAAACGACCGGATAGTCCTTTGAGCCGCCGCAGGAGAGTCCCGTGACCCAAACCATCGCCCTGGTCGATGACGATCAGAACATTCTCACCTCCGTTTCCATGGCCCTGGAAGCGGAAGGCTTCACGGTCACCACCTACAAGGATGGGGCCGAGGCGCTGACCGGTTTGCTCAACAAGCCGACGGATCTGGCGGTGCTGGATATCAAGATGCCGCGCATGGACGGCATGGAATTGCTGTCCCGGCTGCGCAAGGAAAGCGAGATGCCGGTGATCTTCCTGACCTCCAAGGACGAGGAGGTGGACGAACTGCTGGGCCTGCGCATGGGCGCCGACGACTACATCAAGAAACCGTTTTCCCAGCGCCTGTTGATCGCCCGCATTCAGGCCCTGCTGCGGCGGCGGGAACTGGAGGATCATCCGGAGGAGGAGTCCTCAACCGAGACCGCCCAGGTGCTGACCCGGGGTGATTTGCTGGTCGATCCGGCGCGCCACCTCTGCGCCTGGAAAGGCAAGCCTTTGAACTTGACGGTGACCGAGTTTCTGATTGTCCAAGCCCTGGCCCAGCGGCCCGGCCATGTGAAAAACCGCGACCAATTGATCGACGCCGCCTATGGCGACAATATCTATGTGGACGACCGCACCATCGACAGTCATATCAAGCGGCTGCGCAAGAAGTTCCGGCAGGTGGACGACAGTTTCGAGCAGATCGAGACCCTGTACGGCATCGGCTACCGCTACAAGGAATAGGGACCCAGGGGGCATGACGGCGGGGGATCACAGGACAGCGGCGGCGCGGCGGCGGTTTTCGCCGATTACCCGACGCATCCTCGCGGTCAATCTGCTGGCATTGGTGATTCTGGTCGCCGGGATGCTCTATCTGGGCGAATACCGCCGGGCGCTGATCTCGGCGGAATTGACGGTTTTGCGGACTCACGCGGAACTGTTCGCCGCCGCCCTGGGCGAAGGGGCGACGGTGCAGAGAACCCCGACCGAACAGGAAATCTATCCCCCCATGGCCCGCCAGATGGTGCGCAGCATGGTTGGCAGTACCCCGACCCGCGCCCGGCTGTTTTCCCCTGACGGCGACCTGATGGCCGATTCCAAGCGCCTTCTCAGCGGCAAGGGGTCCATCGAAATCGAGACCCTGCCGCCGCCGGTGAGCAATGACCCGTTGCAGGATCAGGCGCTGGATCTGAGCCGCTGGCTGTTCGACTGGCTGCCCGGGCGGGTCGAGCTGGAACCCTACGAGGAACATCAGGATCAGCGGGCCTCGGATTATGCGGAAGTGGTGATGGCGCTGCATGGGGATGCCGCCGTGGCGGCGCGGGCGCTGCCCGGATCGGCGGCGGTGTTGTCGGTGGCGGTGCCCATTCAACGCTACAAGCATGTGCTGGGGGCCTTGATGGTGACCACCGATACCAGCCGGGTGGACCGGGCGCTGTTGAAGGTGCGGCTGGATATTCTCAAGGTCTCGGGGCTGGCCTTCGCGGTGACCGTCCTGCTGTCGCTCTATCTGGCGGCCAGTATTGCGCGGCCGCTACGGCTGTTGTCCCTGGCCACCGAGCGGGTGCGCTCCAGTCTGGCGCGCAATCGCAGCATTCCCGACCTGACCCGCCGTCAGGACGAAATCGGCGATTTGTCCCATGCCCTGCGCGACATGACCGAGGCCCTCTGGGCGCGCATGGACGCCATCGAGCGGTTCGCCGCCGATGTCAGCCACGAGATCAAGAATCCCCTGACCTCGTTGCGCAGCGCCGTGGAAACCGTGGCGCGCATCGAAGACCCGGCGCAACAACGCAAGCTGATGACGATCATCCAGGACGACGTGCAGCGGCTCAACCGGCTGATCAGCGATATTTCCGATGCCTCGCGCCTGGATGCGGAACTGTCGCGGGCCGAATACGGGACCGTCGATCTGGGGGCCATGCTGGCCACCCTGACCGAAATACACCAGGTCACCGACGATGGCCCCCGGGTGATGCTGGAGACCGCCAACGATGATTTCAAGATTGCCGGAATTGAGAGTCGACTGGTCCAGGTGTTCCGCAATCTGATCGGCAATGCCATCAGCTTCAGCCCGTCGCACGGAACCATTCGGCTGACTTTGCGCCGTGACGGGGGCTGGGTGGAAGCCACCGTCTGCGACGACGGGCCGGGGCTGCAACCGGGCAAGGAGGAGGCCATCTTCGACCGCTTTTATTCCGAGCGCCCGGCCGGGGAGAAATTCGGCACCCATTCCGGACTCGGGTTGAGTATTTCCCGACAGATCGTCGAGGCGCACGGCGGCATGATCCGCGCCAGCAACCGCATGACCCCGGAAGGCGAGGTGCTGGGCGCCCGTTTCGTGGTCCGCCTGCCGGTCGAGATGTGAGGGGGTGCCCGATGACGGAAACACAGCAAATTCACGGGACCTGTGTCCGGATTGGCGGCTGTGGCGTGCTGCTGCGCGGGCCGTCGGGGAGCGGCAAATCGGATTTGGCCCTGCGGCTGATCGTCGACGGGGCGCAGTTGGTGGCCGATGACCGGACCGAGCTTGGCCTGCGCGACGACCAGTTGTGGGCCAGCTCACCGCCCGCCCTGTCCGGGATGCTGGAGGTGCGGGGCCTGGGACTGATGCGGTTGGAGGCGGCCCCCGGGGCGGCGCTGCATCTGTTGATCGACCTGGTCGCTCCGGCCAATGTTCCCCGGTTGCCCGAGCCGCAATGGGAGGTCATATTGAACCACAAGGTGAGCCGGATCGTCCTGGCCCCCTTCGAGTCTTCCGCCGTGGCCAAGGTGCGGCTGGCCGCGCGGGCGGTGTTCGATACCAACCTCTGCCAATCGGGAGCCTGGACCCCATGAGTGACGCCCCTGTTTCCCCCGGCCCGACGTCTCGCCCGGTGCTGCTGGTCACCGGCCTGTCCGGGGCGGGCAAGACCTCGGCCCTCAAGGCGTTGGAGGACATGGGCTACGAGACGGTGGACAATATCCCCCTGACCTTTCTGGGCGCGCTGGTGGCGGGCAACCGATTGAGTCCGCAGCAGGACCGGGAGGTGCCGTTGCTGGCCATCGGCATGGATGTGCGGACCCGGGGGTTCGGCATCGCCGCCGTGGTCGAGGAACTGGACCGGTTGCGCAGGGTCGAACAGGTGGAGGTGCAGGTGCTGTTCCTGGATTGCGATGACGCGGAACTGCATCGACGCTATGTGGAGACCCGCCATCGTCATCCCCTGGCCGTGGATCGTCCGGTGCTCGATGGGGTACGCGAGGAGCGCCGTCTGTTGAGTGCGTTACGCGGGCGGGCCGACGTGGTGCTCGATACCTCGGCCCTGCCGCTGGGCGAACTGAAGGCGCAACTGCGGCAGCATTTCATGGCCGAGGCCGGACAGCAGCTGAGTATTTTCGTCATGTCCTTCGGCTTTAAGCGCGGCATTCCACGCGACGCGGACCTGCTGTTCGACGTGCGGTTCCTGCGCAATCCCCATTACGACCCGGCGTTGCGGCCGCTGAACGGTCGGGATGCGCCGATAGCCGATTTCGTCGGCAGCGATCCCGCCTTTGCGCCGTTTTTCGATAATCTGACCCGGCTCATCGCCCCTTTGTTGCCGCGTTACGCCGCCGAGGGCAAAAGCTACCTTACCATTACGTTAGGCTGCACAGGCGGCAGGCACCGTTCCGTGTACACGGCGGAACGTCTGGGGCATTGGTTGACGGCGCAGGGCCATCGGGTGCAAATTCGGCATCGTGACCTGGATGGACAGGAAGGGGGAAAGCCTGTCATGATGGTGCCGAAGGGGACTCCGGGGGGTGTAGGTATAGAATGATTGGCCTTGTGCTTGTGACGCACGGAAATCTGGCTCTGGAACTTGTCAATGCCATGGAACATGTGGTGGGGCATCAGCCGCAGGTGCGCACCGTCTGTATCGGTCCGGAGGACGATATGGAAATCCGTCGGCGTGAGATTTTGGACAGCGTCGCCAATGTGGAAACCGGTCGCGGCGTCGTTCTGCTGACCGACATGTTCGGCGGCACCCCGTCCAATCTGTCCATTTCCATCATGGACAAGGCGCGGGTCGAGGTCATCGCTGGCGTCAATCTGCCGATGCTGATCAAACTGGCGACCGTGCGTCGGGATACGGAGTTGGCCGAGGCGGTCAACGCGGCGCAGGAAGCGGGCCGCAAATATATCAATATCGCCTCGCAGTTACTGGGAGATTGAGGTCTTGCGTGACGACAACGGCCCGGACGGCTTCAGCCGGGAATTGACTATTGTCAACCAGCGGGGGCTGCATGCCCGCGCCGCCTCGAAGTTCGTCAAGGTGGTGGGGGCGTTCGATGCCTTGGTGGAAGTTACCCGAGGCGATCAGACCGTGTCCGGCCTGTCGATTATGGGTCTGATGTTATTGGCGGCCGGACCGGGAACCAGTATCCAGGTCAATGCCGCCGGCCCGGAAGCCGAAGTGGCCATAGAAGCCATCTCGGCTCTGGTCAATGGCAAGTTCGAAGAAGAATAACGAACGAAAACGGTTCGGTTGAGGTTTGCCAACAGGGAGGCGTCCTCCATGTCCATGGATGACGACGAGATCACGGCCGTCGTCCCGAAGATTTTCCGGGAAGAACGGGTCCTCAAAGGATTGGGCGTGGCGCCGGGCATTGCCATCGGCGAGGCCCATGTGCGCGACTGTGGCTCGGTCAATATCCCGGAATATCGCATCGCCGCCAACCGGGTGAAGGCCGAACGCCAGCGGTTTGCCACGGCGGTCAAGAAATCCCGCAACCAGCTCGGCACCCTGCGCTCCAAGACCCGCGGATTGCCCGAAGCGGCGGCGGAAGAACTGGGCTATCTGCTTGACGCCTACCAGCACATGCTCACCGGTTCTCGGTTGATTCGCGGGGTGGAGAAACGCATAACCGAGCAGCGCATCAACGCCGAGGCCGCCCTGCAAACGGAAATCCAGGAGATCAGCACCAGCTTCCTGTCGGTCAACGACAGCTATCTGGCCAAACGGGCCGACGACATTTGCGCCATCGGCACCCGGGTGCTGCAAAACCTGATTGGCGAACCGCAGAAGGGCTTCACCCGCGTTCCCCGGGGCAGCATCATCATTTCCGACGAAATCACCCCGGCCGACACGGCGCAAATGGATCCGCGACGGGTGATGGGTCTGTGCGCCGCCCTGGGCGGGGCCGAAGGGCATACTGCGATCATGGCCCGGGCGCTTGGACTCCCGGCGGTGCTCGGGGTGTCGGGTCTGATGGCCGGGGTGGAAAACGGGGCTCCGGTGATCATCGACGGCACCCAGGGCCGGGTCATCGTCCATCCCGAGGAAAGCACTCTGCGCTATTACGAGCGGCGCATGGAGGATTTGGTGCGCGAGGCGCGTGCCCTGGCCCGTCTGCGCAAACGTCCGGCGATCACCAGCGACGGCGTTTCGGTGCTGTTGCGCGGCAATCTGGAATTGCCGGTGGAATTGAATCAGATGATTCAGATGGGGGCCGTCGGCATCGGGCTGCTGCGCAGCGAGTTCATGTTCATGAACCGCGAGGATCTGCCCTCCGAGGAAGAGCAATACCATCTGCTCAAGACGATGATCATGGATCTGGGCGGTCAGCCGATGACCGTCCGCACCCTGGATGTGGGGGGCGAGAAAATTGCCACCACCCTGGTCGATGAAGTGGGCACCAGCGCCGAATCGGTACTCGGTCTGCGCGGCATCCGCCTGTCGCTCAGTCAGCGCAGTCTGTTGCAGGATCAGGCGCGGGCCATTCTTCGCGCCGGAGCCCATGGGCCGGTGCGCATTCTGTTGCCCATGGTGACCACCGTGTCGGAGGTGCGCCGGGTCCGCGAGGCGGTCAATGAGTGCGCCAAGGAACTGATTTCGAAAGGTGTTCCCATTGCCGATCCGTTGCCACCCATCGGCGTGATGATCGAGGTGCCGGGGGCCGCCCTGGCCGCCGATGCCTTGGCCCGGGTCGCCGATTTTTTCTCCATCGGGTCCAATGATTTGACCATGTATGCCCTGGCCATCGACCGCACCGACGAGCGAGTGGCTTATCTGCACGACCCGCTGCATCCGGCGGTGCTGCGGCTGATCCAATTCTCCGCCCAGGCGGCGCTGCGGGCCGGTATCCCGGTTTCCCTGTGTGGCGAAATGGCCGGTGATCCGCGCTATACGGCGCTGCTGCTGGGGCTGGGCATCCGCGAGCTGAGTATGTCGGCGCATAATATTCCGCGCGTCAAACGGCGTATCCGTGAACTGGACATGGCCGCCGCCACCCGCCGCGCCAGCCTGATCCTCGAACAGACCGACCCGGGCCGCATCGCCACCCTGCTCGACGACTTCAACGGCATGGCATGAGCCCTCAAACAAAAAAGGCCGCCCGGAGGCGGCCTTGAGTTTGAGAGAGGTTGATGCTTATTGTCAGGAAGATTCTAATTGTTGATGCCCGTCGAGGCTTTCTTGACCTTGCCGCCTGCGGCCTGGGTCAGGGCGCGCTCGATGGCCTTGGGGCTTTCCATGATGCTCATGAAGCTATTGGCGCCCATCATCGACAGGTCGGGGAAGCTGATGGCGATCCGGAAGCGGGCATACAGGGCATAGACCTCGTCGCCGCTGACCAGAATTTCATAGGGCAGGTGGGCCGCCGATTTGATGTCCTTGAAGTCGATCTGGCTCATCAGAAAGGCGTCGTCCTGCATGTTGCCTTCGCCCTTGCTGCCGTCCATGGCGACGCCGAAGACAGTCTCTTCCTTGCCCGGGATGTCGACCCGATAAACCTTGGTAATCCCGGCCCGGCCCTCAGCCAGACCCTTTTCCACTGCGGCCACCGCATCGGCGTAGGAGTCGTACGCGGCCAGCTCACTGGGCTCGTCAAAATATTCCATGCCGAACATGTAGTGGTAGTCGCGCAGGCTATCGGCCTTGAGACCCGTAGCCCCAAACTGCTCCTGCATGCCCAGAACGGCGGACAGCTTGGCGGCCATGTCGGCCTGATCGCCGTCCATGCGGTAGGCGGCGGCCCAGTAGGGCGGGTTGGTGTAGGAGACCTGTACTTTGCCCCCGGCCTCGACCAGCGATACCCGGTGCACGGCACCGTAGCCGCCATGTTCCGACTTGGCGGCCAGGGCCTTCAGGTCATCATTGGTGATCACCAGAATGTGGGTTCCGGCATAGGGGGTGACTTCGCCGACGATCTCGAAACCGGCTCCGGTCAGCTTGCCCTTGACCTCGGCGGTGGTCGCCGCCAGATCCAGGTCGCTGAGAGCGGCGAGAATGAACGGCTTCAAGATGGCGTCTTCAGCCTTCGAGGGGGCCGAAAACAAGACGATGACCGCCAGCGCCAAGCTGGCCAAAATTTTCCGCTTCATGTGATTTCCCTGCATAAAAATGTAATTATTTGATTGATTGACTGCATCATGAATTGATTCGGCCCATTTTTCAATTTGAATATGCAAAATTGATCACATGACGGGTGACTTGCCCCGGCGACTCCAGCCTGCTACACCCCTGCCAGCCTTTTTATTGGGATTTCAGGAGACCGCCATGAGCACCCCCGACTACATTGTCGCCGACATCACCCTGGCCGATTGGGGCCGCAAGGAATTGGATATCGCGGAAAGCGAGATGCCGGGACTGATGGCGACACGCGAGGAATTCGGTCCGTCGCAGCCCTTGAAGGGGGCACGGATCGCCGGATCCCTGCATATGACCATCCAGACGGCGGTGCTTATCGAAACCCTGACCGCGCTTGGGGCTGAAGTGCGCTGGGCTTCCTGCAACATCTATTCGACCCAGGACCATGCCGCCGCTGCCATCGCCGCCACCGGCGTACCGGTGTTCGCGGTCAAGGGCGAGACGCTGGTGGACTATTGGGATTACACCCACCGGATTTTCGAATGGGCCGACGGCGGCACCCCGAACATGATTCTCGACGACGGCGGTGACGCCACCTTGCTGATTCATCTGGGCGCGCGGGCCGAAAAGGATATTTCGCTGCTCGACAATCCGGGCAGCACGGAAGAAGAGATCCTGTTCGCCGCGATCAAGAAACGCCTTGGCGAGCAGCCCGGCTGGTATTCCAACATCCTGAAGAACATCCGCGGCGTCACCGAGGAAACCACCACCGGCGTGCATCGGCTGTATGAAATGGAGCGTGCCGGAACCCTGCCGTTCCCGGCCTTCAACGTCAACGATTCGGTGACCAAATCCAAGTTCGACAACAAGTACGGCTGCCGTGAATCGCTGGTCGACGGCATCCGCCGCGCCACCGACGTGATGATGGCCGGCAAGGTCGCCGTGGTGGCCGGTTATGGTGACGTGGGCAAGGGCTCCGCCGAGAGCCTGCGCTCCGCCGGGTGCCGGGTGCTGATCACCGAGATCGACCCCATCTGCGCCTTACAGGCGGCCATGGAAGGCTTCGAGGTGGTGACCATGGAAAACGCCGCGCCGCGCGGCGATATTTTCGTCACCACCACCGGAAACGTAGACATTCTAACCACCGACCACATGGCGGCCATGAAGGACCGGGCCATCGTCTGCAACATCGGCCATTTCGATAACGAAATCCAGGTGGCGGGCCTGAAGAACTACAAATGGACCAACATCAAGCCGCAGGTGGACGAGATCACCTTCCCCGATGGTCATCGGATCATTCTGCTGGCCGAGGGGCGGCTGGTGAATCTGGGCTGCGCCACCGGCCATCCGAGTTTCGTCATGTCGGCCAGCTTCACCAATCAGACCCTGGCCCAGATCGAACTGTTCGCCAACAATGCCGACGGCAAATACGGCAACAAGGTCTACGTGCTGCCCAAGCATCTGGATGAAAAGGTGGCGCAACTGCATCTGGACAAGCTCGGCGTGGCGCTGTCCAAACTGAGCCAGAAGCAGGCTGACTACATCGGCGTGCCGGTCAACGGCCCGTTCAAGGGCGAGGCCTACCGCTACTGAGCGGGATGCAGCTTGATGGCGGCACCGACCCGGATTCCGAGCCGTTGGGCGGTGCCGCCGTTGAGTTCCAGCACCGCGATGGCATCCGTCTGGGGCTCCATGACCTGAGTTGAACGTGGAAGGGTATCCGGGATGATTTCGGTAACCCGTCCTTCCACCGACAGGAACAAAAGGTCAAGCGGGATGAAGGTATCCTTCATCCAGACTTGCCAACGCTTCGCCTCCTCGGATACCAGCAGCATACCGTGATCCGCCGCCAGACTGGTGCGCCATTGCAAGCCTTGCTCCCGGGAGCTTGGCGTTTCGGCGATTTCCACTTGGAATGACGCCGGACCCGTTGCCGTCTCAATTTCGAGGCGACCCTTGCGGAACATTGCGTTTGCAGGTGCTGGCGCAGGGACTCCCGTGAGTTGGGCCTTGATCGTTTCGTCCACGGGCATCAGGCGTTCCAGACCCAGATTGAGGGCGCGCTGCATTCGGGCGATCCCGGCTTCCCCTTGATCGGAGCTGTTCAATAATGCCAGCCCGGAAAACCACAGGGCGATGGGATCGTCCGGGTTGTGGGCATAAAGCCGCGACGTGAGGTCTCGCAGGCGGTCATTGTCGCCACGGGACAACAGATAAGACAGATAGGGCGCGGCCAGATCGGTGCGGTCGGGGGCCCGGTCGAGAACCTCGAACACCCGCTGTTCCCAGGTCCGCAGATATCGCGCGACCAGTTCGGCCGTCGCACCGTCGGCGGCCAGAAAGGCCAGATCCGATTGGCTGAGAATCGTGGCGATACGCAGCTTCATCCCGGCGTCGTGGCTGAGATAATGCTCGGAAGCGCAGGCCAGACCGCGCAGGTAGGAGAGCATCTCGGGACTGGGCTGCTGCTGTTGCTGAACGGTTGATTGCACCACCTTGACCAGCGTCCGCAGCCGATGGCCCAGATGTATGCCCCCCCGACCATGATCCTCATAGATCTCTTTGCAGGTTCCGACTGTCGGGTCGGCGGGCAAGGGGGCCTGCATCGGGGGCGTAAACTTGAAAGCATAGGGGACGAATCGGGCCGACTCGATGCCCGCCGCCAGGGACAGCAGACTGAACAGGGCAACAAAAAACAGCGGCACAACGGGGGGCAGACGTTTCGGTCCATTCACGGGCCGGGCCAGACCGGCCACGGCCAGCGCCAGAATGGGCAGGATACCAATGAATATGAACCAGGTGGCGGCCACCGCGGCCAGACTCAAGGCCATGCCGAATGCCAAATAGGCATACCGCTTCCGACTGCCCAGAGGCAGGATGGCATAGACTCCAAGGGTGAGCAGCAGAGCAGGAATGCCGCCCCCCAGCAGGGCTTCGAGCACATAATTGTGGGAGTGGAAATCAACCCGATGGATGGCATCCCACCAATCCCGAGTAGTAAGTTTGGAAACGCTCAACGGGTCATCCACCAGGATGGCCCATTTCACCGGCAGGTGGATGGCCAGTTGATCGGCGTAGGAGCCCCAGCCCAGACCGGTCAGCCAGGAAAGGGGCTGACTGCCCAGAGCCTCCCAGACCACATGGGCCAGGTGATGGCGGGAACGCACCGAATTGGCGAGACCCGCCAGACTGCTGGTCCCGGTGGACAGGTCCGCCAGTTCGAACAGACTGACCAGCAGGGTGATCAGCAGCGGGGCGGCCATGACACCAGCCAGCGCCAGCCAAGGCTTTTTCCCGGCGGACAGGGGGAAATACCGATAAACCAGCAGCGCCAGGGGGGTCAGCATCAGCATGCCAATAGCGGCGTTATTGCTCGACACAACGACGATGCCAACACAAAACAGAGCCGCCACCAAGGCGCGGGGCAACAACGGAGCCTTCCACAGGGTGGCGACGGCCCCGCCGATGCCGATGCCCAGAAAGGCCATATAGTCAGCGAAATAATAGGGGGCCACAGGATTGGGAATGCCGTTCATGTACATCCAGGTGGAGATGGCGACAATCAGGGTCGCCACGACCGCCACGACCAACAAAATGCGGCGGTACAACGGATATCGAATGAGCACCAGGGCCGCCGCGATCAGCAGCGCCATGTCCATGTACCACAGCACCCCCTCGCCAATTTCCGGCGAGCCGAACCAGGATTGAAGCGGCAATTCCTGCCAGGGAGAGACCAGGGCGCTCCACAGGGCCAGGGCGGCGGGGACCAGCACGAAGGGATGGATCAGGGCACGGCGGGCGACGGCATGGGTCTGGGCCACCAGAACAAGTCCGATTCCGGCAAGCCCCGAACTGATGCGCAGCGCCAGAACAACCGGCTCCGATTGATACCAGATGCCGAAATTAAACGGATAGCTGGCCATGAAAATGGATATCAGCGCCAGGATGAACCCCAGCAGCATGAATAGCAGTCCGGCGCGTCGCACATTTGGCATGGCGTGAATCATCCGTTGCAGCTCCTCTTGTCGCTGTTTATAGCAACTCATGCCCCTAGGGGAAGGCATCCCAGGGCGATTTTCATTGCAATGCCTCGAAAGAAGTCAAAAACTACATGGCCAGCGAATTTTTATGGAATTGAAATACCCAACATGAGCCACAAACCGGACAAAATACAAAAAATGTTCGATGGCGTGGACGGTACTCTGATGACCTTGCTGGAGGTTTCTCCGGCCCCCATTGCGGTGATCGTCGGGGCCGAGCAGGAGGTGGTGTTTCTCAATCGGAGCTTCATCGGCAGCTTTGGTTATACTCTTGAGGATATTCCCGATGTGTCCCACTGGTGGCCGCTGGCCTATCCGGACAAGGATTATCGGGAAGCCATCCGCCAGGAGTGGCGGTTGCGGGTCGAAAAGGCGCAGCAGACCCAGACGGCCATCGAGCCCATTGAGGGTGTGGTCCGCTGCAAGGACGGGCGACGCCGGGTCATTTCCTTCATGGCGGCCACCTCTGGCAGCTTGACCTTCATCATCTTCAATGACCTGACCGACCGGCGCGGGATGGGTGACTATCTGCGCAATATGCAGGCCCGATTGGAGAAGGCGCAGTCGTTGGCCGGCATCGGCAGTTGGGACTGGAACGGCGAGTCCAATCAGTTGCGGCTTTCCCCCCAGGCGCAGCAGATTTTGGGGATCTCGCCCAATTATAATGGCGAGGGCTTCACCGCCTTGCTTGAAATGACCAAACAGACCTGCCGCGCCGACCTGGAGGCGGCCCTGAGGGCCTGTCGGGACAACCGGGCGGCCATGGTTCTGGAGCATGAGATCCTGCGGCCCGACGGGGCGACGCGGATCGTGCGCCATCTGGCGGAACGGACGGTCGACAGTGTGGGGGGACCCTTGCGCCTGGAGGGGGTGATGCAGGACATCACCGAGGCACGACAGGCGGAAAGCGACCTACGAGCCAGCGAGGCGCGGTTCCGGTCCCTGGTCGAGACCACCCGCGCAGTTCCCTGGCAGGTGGATGTGAAAAGCGGCAAGTTCATTTATGTGGGCACGCAGATTGAATCCTTGTTCGGCTATCCATTGGAAAGCTGGGTCGACATCCCCTCCTGGGCCGAGCGCATTCATCCAGAAGATCGCACCTCGGCCCTCTATCACTGTATTAGTGAGGCCCAGCGCAGCCGCGACCACGAGACCGAATACCGGTTGCGGCACAAGGACGGGCGCTGGATCTGGGTGCGCGAAGTGACCTCGGTGATCACATCCGGCAGCGGCCAAAAGGAAATGATCGGCTATTTCCTTGATATTACCGAACTCAAAAAGGTGGAACAGGATCTGCGCCTGGAACGGGATTTCACCGACGCGGTGCTGGCCACCATCGGCTCTCTGGTGGTGGTGCTGGATCGCACGGGACGGATTGTGCGTTTCAACAAGGCCTGCGAGCGGCTGACCCAATATAAGGCAGAAGAGGTATTGGGCGAAAAGGTCTGGTCGCTGGTGCTGCCGCCGGAACGGCTGGAAGAGGTGGAGCGGGTTTTCGTCAACCTGAAAGCGGGCCACTTTCCCAATCGCCACATCAATCCCTGGCTGGACCGGTATGGCAGGGAGCATCAAATCGACTGGTCGAACACGGCGCTGTTGGACGAGGCGGGGGACGTGGCCTATGTCATTGCCACCGGCATTGATATCACCGATCGGCAGCAGACACAGAGGGAACGGGACCAGTTGATCGAACTGTCCCAGGATCTGGTCTGTTCGGCCACCCTGGACGGCGAGTTCCGGCTCCTCAATTCGGCCTTCGAGCGGGATCTGGGTTTTGCTCGCGATGAGTTGCTATCCCGTCCGATGCTGGATTTTGTCGATCCCCGGGACCGGGAGCGCTCCCAGGCGGCCCTTGACCATTTGAAGTCGGGACAAAATCTACGCAACTTTGAAAACCGCATGTTGACCAAGGACGGTAAAACCGCCTGGCTGTCGTGGAGCGGGACGCCTGATCTGGAGGCGGGTCTGAGCTTCAATATCGGGCGCAACATCACCGAAGCCAAAGCCGCCCAGGCGGCGCTCAAGCAGGCTGCGGAAGTGTTCGAAAAGACCCGGGAAGGCATCCTGATCACCGATTCTGAGCGACGCATTGTGCGCGTCAACCGGGCCTTTTCCGTCATCACCGGCTATGCGGAATCCGAGGTGATCGGGCGCCGCCCGGAGGAGTTCATCAGCTCGGGTCACCATGACAAAAATTTCTATAGCCAACTGTGGGCCGAAATCGAACAGCGCGGCAACTGGACTGGGGAGATCTGGAACCGGCGCAAAAATGGTGAAGTCTTTCCCGCCTGGCAGAACATCACCGCCGTCACCAATGCCAAGGGCCAAGTGGAGCAGTTCATCGGCATTTTCTCGGACATCACCGAAAAGAAGGACAGCGAAACGCGCATTCAGCGTCTGGCCCACTACGATGTGCTCACCGATCTGCCGAACCGTCTGCTTTATTCGGACCGGCTGGCCCACGCCCTGGATCGGGCCCGGCGCGGCAGTGGTCTGCTGGCCCTGCTGTTCATTGATCTGGACCGTTTCAAGATGGTCAACGATTCCCTGGGCCACCAGATGGGCGACTTGATGCTGCAAACCCTGGCCGTCCGTTTGAACAATTGCCTGCGCGAGGCCGACACGGTGGCCCGATTGGGTGGCGATGAGTTCACCGTCATCATAGAAGATGTGCACGCCCCGGAAGAGGTGGGGCTTTTGGCGCAAAAGATTCTTGACGAAATTCGCCGTCCGGTGGACCTGGACGGCCAGGAGGCGGCCATCGGGGCGAGCATCGGCATCAGCCTTTATCCGCGCGATGGAGAGACTGCGGAAGAACTGGTCAAACATGCCGATACCGCCATGTATCGGGCCAAGGACAAGGGTCGCGACTGTTTCGTTTACTACACCCCGGAGCTGAGTCAGGCGACGGAGGAGCGGTTTCATCTGGAAAGCCAATTGCGCAACGCGGTGGCCCACGGCGAAATGGAGGTCTACTACCAGCCGCAAATCCATCTGGAGAGCAAACGGCTGGTCGGGGCCGAGGCGTTGCTGCGCTGGCATCATCCGGGCGAGGGGCTGATTCTGCCCGGACGGTTCATTCCACTGGCCGAGGAAACCGGGCTGATCCATTCGCTGGGGTTATGGGTGCTGCGCCAGGCCTGTTTCCAGGCCAAGGCCTGGGCCGATCGCGGCCTGCCCCTGCGGATGGCCGTCAACGTCTCCAATCGTCAGATTTCCCAGGGCGACATGGTGGGGGCCGTGTCCCAGGCCCTGGCCGACAGCGGCCTCCCGGCCAGTCAACTGGAACTGGAAGTGACCGAGAGTTTTGTCATGGAAAATCCGGAAGTCGGGATCGAGACTCTGAAGCGGCTGCGCGATCTCGGGGTCTGGCTGGCCATCGACGATTTCGGCACCGGCTATTCCAGCTTCTCCTATCTCAAGCGCCTGCCGGTGGAGCGGGTGAAAATCGACCGCTCCTTCATCATGGACATCCCCGACGATCAGGAAGATCAAGCCATCTCCGCCGCCATCATCGCCATGGCCCATGAATTGGGGCTGGGGGTGACGGCGGAAGGGGTGGAAACCCAGGCCCAGATGGATTTCCTGATCCCCCATGCCTGCGAGGAAATGCAGGGCTTCCTGACCTCGCGCCCGATCCCGGCGGACCAGTTCGAGATCCTGGCCCGCCAACTGCACCCGGCCGACCTGCCGCCCCAGTGAGGAGAGATCAGACGGCCCGACGGCGGCGTAGAACGCTGAGACCGGCTAGGCTGAAACCGAGCAACGCCAGCGACGAAGGCTCCGGCACCTGCCCCCACTGTTGTCCGGCCGAATCGAACGACATGCTGTTGAGGCCGTCGTAGCCCATGTAGGCCGAGAAGGAGCCGACGGCCGTCGTGCCGCCGTACAGATAGTTGCCCGCCGTCAGAGTCTGGATCAGGTTGTCGCTGAAATCGAACAGTGAGATCACCGCATTTCCGATCACCGGGGAAAAGCTGAGATTGTTGGCCCCCTCAACGAACAGACCATTGATCGTTCCGTAATAGGAGTTGGCGCCAGCGGAAAGGCAGTTTCCGCCACAGGCCGTGACCAAGCCGTTCGGGCTGCTCAACAACAAGCCATCGGTGGCGAACAGGTCGCCGGGAACGGGCGTGTCCTGAGTGTAGCCGGACCCAGACAGGGAGAACGAGATGGTGGTGGCCTGGGCCGTGGTCTCGACTCCCAGCAGCAGGACCACAACGGCGAGTGACTGGAGTAGCTTGTTCATTGTTGTTTCCTTCCAAGGCACATACGAGGTGTTTCTAGAAGGACACGCAATAAACGAGCCATACTGCAACACAATGTTATTTCAAGATAATTATTTCAGATCTATTCCAAAGTGTAAAAAAATATGACTCTTCGACCCTATTTTGTCAGCGCCATGAACAACTGTGGCAATTTTTCCGGCAGCCGCGCCACATTGTCGATCACCGTATACTGGCTACCGAAAATATCCCGAACGTATTGATCGGCGGTGCGGTCAAGGTTGATGCAGTAGGTATAGATGCCCTTCTGACTCAATTCCTGGACCGCCTTGTAGGTATCCTTGGTCAGGTGCTGGCCGTCGTTGACGTCGATATCCGAGGGCTCGCCATCGGTCAGCACCAGCAACAGCTTTTTGTCGGCCTTGCGCGCCGCCAGCCGTTCCCCGGCATGACGCAGGGCGGCTCCCATGCGGGTGGAATAGCCCGCTTCGATGGCGGCCAGACGTCCCTTGACTTCATCGGTCCAACCCTCGGTGAAGCCCTTGATATGTTGAAAGCGGACTTCGTGGCGGGTGTTGGAAGAGAACCCGGCGATGGCGAATTCATCGCCCAGCCGGTCGATGGCCCAGCCGAGCAGCGACACCGCCTCCTGGCTCAGTTCGAGCACCGATTGGCTGCATCCCTCAGGGATATCACCCACCGATTGGGACAGGTCCATCAACAACGAAACCGCGATATCTCGGCCGTCGGTGCGATGGCTCATATTGATGCGCGGGTCCGGCGTGGCCCCGGAGCGGAAATCAATCAACGAGCGGATGGCCACATCCAGATCCAGCTCCGAACCATCTTCCTGGTAGCGCTGGCGCACGTACTGTTGCGGCTTCAACAGGTCGAGCATCTGTTTGAGTCGCTTGGCCAACAGGGAATGCTTGGCCAGCAGGCCGTCGATCTTGGCCGAATCTCCAGGGCGGTGCAGGCTTTCATAGAGGCTCACCCAGTCGGGGCGATAGGTCTTGCTCTGATAGTCCCACTCCGGATAGTGGCGGGGCGGCAGGCCCTTTTCCTCGTCCTCTTGCTGGGATTTGGATTTGTCCTTTTTGTCGAACATCTCCTCTTCGTCGCCCAGTTCATAGAACTTCCACATATGCCGGTTGTCGTCGCGGTAATCGACTTCCGTATCGGTGAAATACATATTGGCTGACTGATCCTGTTGCCGCCGGGTGCGGGCGATGAACGACACGGCAATGGCGGCGGCCTCTTCGGTCGAGCCCTCGCCATCGGCCAGCATGTCGTGGAAGCGCCGGACGAATTCCAACAGGTCCTTGTTTTTATAGGGGTGCTCCGCATCGAGCACGGCATAGGAGAACATCGCCAGCCGATGGCGGATGCAGGATTCCACCTCCGGGTTGCAGCCATCCTCGGCCGGTTTGGGATGCAGCTTCTTGAGCAGGGTCCGCAGGCCTGGATATTCGCGCATGGCCAGGGCTTCGACCCGGCAATCCTCAACCGTTTCCACCGCCACCCGCTGGAAGGGGCTCAGGTTGTCGGCAAAAATGGCCCGGGTCCAGCGCCGGTGAGCCGCCATATGGGCCAGCAGCGCCCGGTAGCGGTCGGTCCCGGCGACGCCGCCCGCATCGCGTCCGCCGTCCAGATCGTCATAGACATCGGGCACCCGGATTCCCAACTCGTCGTAATAGGGCAGCGGTTTGCGCAGTTCGTCGAAGCCGGTGGAATAGGGCACGAAATGCACCTTTTCCTGCCACAGGCCGCGCATGTAGAGGCTCATCTTGCGTTCGTTGTCGGCAAACAGGGTGCCGTGCCGTTCCCGTTGCAAAATGGCCTTGGAATCCGCCGATTGCAGACAGAAATAGTCCTTCTGGCGCTCCGGATGGTCCTTGTAGTGGCGTTCGCCGTAATCAACCCAGTTCTTCAGTCCCTCCAGGGAGAGCTGATTGAGCAAATAGGGCATCTGATTGAGCATTTCCGGCAGGCCGGGACTGGGAATGGTGGTGTGATGTCCATGGATGGAGGAGGTAGTCGACTCCATGAAATCGAACAGCAGGGCGATCCAGCGGTCCAGCAACTCTGCCGAACCAAGCCGCCGCGACGCCTCGCCCAGAGACTGTAGAAACGGCAGGATGCATTTGCCGTTGGGGGTGCGCGACATTTTCCAGACGGCCTGGCTGATCTTTTCGATTACCTCTTCGCCCAGCCGCTGGGCAATCACTGGCATTTCGCCCAGATACACATGCACCGGCTCATAGCCACGCCCGATCATGCAGATCAGCGACGCGCCGTCGAGCAGGGTGCGCACGGCCTCCGGCGAGAGGCGCTGGGTGGCGTCCTCCATGATGCCCGTAAAGGCGGTGTCGAGTTGCTCGAAGCCGCATTTGAGCTGGGCGCGGAAGTCTTGCAGTTCGTCCGGGCTCAGAGCCATGACGACTCCTCCCCTCAGCCGAAGACGGCGTCGATGGAATGCTTCAAGGTAGCGGCGATTTCCGCATCGTCGGTGATCGGCGCGACCAGCGCCATGCGGCAGGCTTCATTGGGTTTGATGCCTTGCTTGATGATCCGCGCCGCGTAGACCAGCAGGCGGGTAGAGATGCCTTCGTCCAGCCCGTGGCCCTTGAGGTTGCGGGCGGTCTCGCCAATCTTGACCAGCCTGGTGGCGGTGTCGGCGTCGATGCCGGTTTCCTTCGTCAGGATTTCGACCTCGACCTTGCCATCGGCATAATCGAAATTGAGCCCGGAGAAGCGCTGCTTGGTGGATTGCTTGAGATCCTTCATCAGGCTCTGGTAGCCGGGATTGTAGGAAATCACCAATTGGAAATCCGCGTGGGCGTGCACCAGTTCGCCCTTCTTATCCAGCGGCAACGTGCGCCGGTGATCGGTCAGCGGGTGAATGACCACGGTGGTGTCCTGGCGCGCCTCGACCACTTCGTCCAGATAGCAGATGGCCCCGATGCGCGCGGCAACGGTCAGCGGCCCATCCAGCCAGCGGGTGCCGTTGGCGTCGAGCAGATAGCGTCCAACCAGATCCGAGGCCGTCATGTCCTCGTTGCAGGCTACAGTGATCAGGGGCTTTTTCAGCTTCCAGGCCATGTATTCGATGAACCGCGACTTGCCGCAACCGGTCGGCCCCTTGACCATCACCGGCAGCCGTTCCGCGTAAGCCGCCTCGTACAGGGCCACTTCGTTGCCGAGGGGCTGATAATAGGGTTCCTCGTTGATCAGGTACTGGGCGGTATCGACGGTCATGGGACGCTTCCTGTTTGCGAATGGGCGGGCAAGTTCTGACGCACAGGATAACGTTTTTCGTATATAAGGGAAAATAATAGTTTTTTATGGATTGAGAAGTTTTGCTTTATGTTTAAGCGAAATTTCTCAGAAATCCAGGTCCGCATAATGTTTGGGCGGCGAGACACCGGGGATATGGTCCGACAGCAGGGCGCGGAAACTGGGGCGGGACTTGATCCGCGCGTACCAGTCCTTGGCCGCCTCGTGTTCGGCCCAGGGCACGTCTCCCAGGTAATCGACGCAGGACAGATGGGCTGCCGCCGTGATGTCGGCCAGCGAGAAATAGTCCCCGGCCAGCCATTTGCGGCGCTCGGTCAGGAAGCCGATGTAGTCCAGGTGGTAGGTCACGTTGCTCTTGCCGGCGCGGATGGCGCGGCTATCCGGGGTGCCGAGGCGTAAAAACCGCTTCATGATTTTTTCGCCGATCAGGTTGTCGGTGACCTCGGGGCCGAATTTGGTTTCGAACCAATCCACCAAGCGGCGCACCTCGGCCCGGGCCAGGGGGGCCGCGCCGAGCAGTGGCGGCTCGGGAACGATTTCATCCAGGTATTCGCAGATCACCCGGGCCCCCGATAGAATGGCCCCGTCCGCCTCCTCCATCACCGGCACCTCGCCGGTCGGATTGAGGGCCAGGAAGGCGGGCCGACGCAGCCAGGTCTCCTCGATCTTCAGATGAAAATCGAGCTGCTTTTCGGCCAGGGCAACCCGGACCATGCGGCTGGGGGCAGACAGCCAGAAGTGATAAATCGTGCGCATGATCCTCTATTTACACGGCTTAACGTCAATGCTCACGTCTTTTTGACGACATCGTGTCTTTGCAAAGACGGCCCGGGGGGTCACTCTGTTTTGAAAGAGGAGACCTGCCATGCTGATCCGTATCAAAAAGCCGTCCCATATCGCCGAGTCCCGGGTCACCCCCCGGGGCCTGTACCTGCGCCGTCGCGAGTTCATTGCCGGGGCCGGCGCGGCATTGGCCGCAGGCCTGTTGCCGCTTGATGAAGCCGAGGCCGCAGTGACGCCGCTGGAGTCCGTCAAAACCGATTATGGTCAGGGCCTGACTCCGACCGACAAGAAATATGCCACGGCCTACAATAACTTCTATGAATTCGCCCTGGACAAGGACGGCCCGGCGGAGGCCGCCCGGGACTTCAAGCCGCTGCCTTGGACAGTCACCGTCTCGGGGGCCTGTCACAAGCCGGGGACCTATGCCTACGAAGATTTGGTCAAGCCGCACAAGCTGGAGGAACGGATCTATCGGTTCCGCTGCGTCGAGGCCTGGTCCATGGTGGTGCCCTGGATCGGTATTCCATTGGGCGACATGCTGAACCGTTTCGAACCCACCGGAGACGCCAAATATGTGGCTTTCCGCACCCTGTTCGACCCTGAGCAGATGCCGATGCAAAAGACCAACGCCCTGCAATGGCCCTATCGGGAAGGGCTGCGCATGGATGAGGCGATGCACCCGCTGACCCTGATGGTGGTCGGCATGTACGGTGAGACCCTGCCCAATCAGAACGGCGCGCCGCTGCGTCTGATCGTGCCGTGGAAATACGGCTTCAAGAGCATCAAATCCATCGTCTCCATCGAGTTCACCGACAAAATGCCCGCCACCACCTGGGCCATGACCAACGCCCGGGAATACGGCTTTTATGCCAACGTCAATCCGGAAGTGACGCACCCGCGCTGGAGCCAGGCCAAGGAACGGGTCATCGGCGGCGGCCTGTTCAGCTCCAAGGTCGAAACCCCGATGCTCAACGGTTACGCCGACGAGGTGGCCCACCTGTATCAGGGGATGGATCCCAAGGGGTTGTTTTGAGGGCTTTAAAGATCCTGGTTTTCGTCGCCTGTCTGGGGCCTTTGGGGTGGCTGGTCTGGGGATTGGCCGACGGCACCCTGGGCGCCAATCCGGCGGAGGCGTCCAACCGCTTCCTCGGCGACTGGGCGCTGCGTTTCCTGCTGCTGACTCTGGCGGTGACGCCGCTACGCCAGATCAGCGGACGCGGCGAGGTGGGGCGCTTCCGCCGCATGTTGGGGCTCTATGCCTTTTTCTACGCGACCCTGCATGTGACCAGCTATGTGGTGCTCGACCAGTTCTTCGATTGGGCCGCCATCTGGGCCGACCTGCTCAAGCGCACCTACATCACCATCGGCATGGGGGCCTTGCTGCTGCTCCTTCCGCTGGCCGTCACCTCGACCAAGGGGATGATCCAGCGGCTCGGCGGGGCGCGCTGGCGCAAGCTGCACCGGCTGGTCTATCCGGCGGCCATTCTGGTGGTCGTTCATTTCTACATGATGGTCCGCGCCCGGGAGACCGAGGTGCTGATTCACGGGGCCGTCCTGGCTGGCCTGCTGGGCTGGCGGGTGTGGAAAAACCGCCGCGCCGTCCTGCCTATGCTGCAAAGGCCATGACCCGATTGCGCCCCGCTTCCTTGGCCCCATACAGCGCCTGATCGGCCAGTAGGATGACCTGATCCGGCCCCTCGGCGGCCAGATGATCGGCCACCCCCATGCTGACCGTCACCGAGACCCGATGGGGTTCGGGGGACTGTTGGCGCGGGGATTTGGGCTTTTCCTTGGGCCGCTGGTCATCGCGCAACAGGAACCCCGATTGGGCGATATCCTCGCGCAGGGCGTCGAGATGGGGCAGGGCTTCTTCGGCTTCCTTGCCCGGGAACAAGACGGTGAACTCCTCGCCGCCGTAACGGAACACCTTGCCGCCCCCGGAAACCCGCATCATCCGCGCGGCGACCATGCGCAGCACCTGATCGCCCACGTCATGGCCGTAGGTGTCGTTGAATTTCTTGAAGTGGTCCACGTCCAGCATGGCAATCGCATAGCGGCGGCCCAGCTTGGCGCACTCGGCGTTCAGGGCCCGCCGTCCGGGCAGTCCGGTCAGATCGTCCAGGAAGGCCATGCGGTAGGAATCCTGAAGCACCCCGGCCAGGGCGATTACCGCCGCGGCGGTGAACCACAGGGCCGGAACCGCGCCGTTGCCGATCCCATGCAACGCCGCCCACAGCGCCGCCAAGGCCCCGGCCATGGCCAGATCCACCGGGCGGTCCTTGATCAAACCCTGTACCAAAATAACGCCAATGGAAACCGTGAAGGCGATCAGCGCCGGTTGCGGCAGGGCCGTCCAGCGATCCATCTCCGGGGGAAAAATCCGCGTCCGCAACAGGGACCAGATGCCTTGTTGAAAGTCCTGAATGGCCGACGGCTCGATTCCAGCCGGGGCGGCATAGATCACCGCCGCCACCGCCGCCACCTGAGCCGACAGCACGCCCAACCGGGCCAAACCGCCGCCGGTGGCCAATCCGCGTTCCGGCGTCAGCGCGAAGTACAAGGTATTGAGCGGCAGCAACAGGGCAAAGGCGGTGAAGATGATGCCGTTGATGGGACTGCCGAACGGGCCACCGGCCAAGGGGCCTTGCAAAAGGCCGTGGCCGAGGGCCAGCATGCCCATCAGAAAGACCGTGCGGCTGGAATTGAAGCGCCAGCCCACCAAGGCCCCGGCCAGGGCCAGACCATAGGGGGTCAGGGCCAGCAGTTGGGCCATGGAGGGGGCCATGCCGCCCAAGCGGACATGCATCCAGGCGGCCCCGAGCAGCAAGGCCAGCGGCAGCGCCAAAGTGGCGAGAAAGTGTTGGGCACGACCCCAATGGAAAGGACTGTCCGTCAAGGGAGACCTCTCTCCTCAATTGATTGCGAGTCCGAATCAATCACTTTCACCTCAACAAACGGTTAATGCGCCCCTTGGCGACGGACGGAGACGAGGCTATATATGCGCCAGCAATGATGTAACGCCTTGAGACGAGGGTCCCTGACAATGATGGTCTATAACCTGAAGTGCGCCCACGGGCATCAGTTCGAACAGTGGTTCAAGAGCAGCGCCGATTACGAAGCCCAAAAAGCCTCTCACAAGCTGAGCTGTAGTGAATGCGGCGATACGGATATCAGCAAGGCGATCATGGCCCCCAACGTGGCGGGTTCCAAGAATACCGACCCGGCCCCGGCCCCCAAACCCATGCCCGGCATGTGCGGTATGGGCGGTTGCGGCGGCGGCATGTGCGGCCTCTGACATGCGTTTGTGGATCACCCTGGCGGCGGTGAACGCCCTGTGCGCGGTGATTGCCGGGGCCTATGGCTGGCACATGATGCAGGGCGACGGCAATTCCTATCTGCCCATTTTCCAGATCGGCGAGCGCTATCAGTTGGCCCACGGGCTGGCCCTGCTGGGAGTCGCCTGGATGGCTCATCTGTGGCCTGCGTCAAGGCTGGTCAGTCTGGCCGGGGCGGCCTTTCAGGCGGGCATCGTGCTGTTCTGCGGCACCCTCTATTACATGTCGCTGGTCGGCCAACTGCCCCTGCCCGGATTGGCCCCGACCGGCGGTTTTTTGCTCATGGGCGGCTGGCTGCTGTTGATTGGCGCTGCCTGGCGCAATGCGCGTCAGTGATGGTCTGAATGGGTGTGTGGCTGTCCGGTGGGCAGCGCATGACCACAATTGGGACAGGCCTTGGGCATCTGGATGATCTTATAGGCCTGTTTGGCAATTTCCCGTGCCTCCCGTTCGCTCAATCCCAACTCCTCGCGCATGCTTTGAAGCAGGGCGGATTCGTTGTCGTCGATCATGCCGTCCTGCAAGGCCGTATCCACCATGTCCCGATAGCGCGCCCGACGCCCACGCATTTCCGAGGCAAAGGCCGAGGCCAGCAGGCCGGTGGGCAGCGCCACCATACCGACTCCGAGAATAGCCACCAGCACCGAAAACAGTTTGCCCAGCGGCGTGATGGGGGTGACGTCACCGAAGCCGACAGTGGTCAGCGTAATCGCCGACCAATACATGGCCTGGGGAATGGAACCGAATTTATCCGGCTGTGCCTCTTGTTCGAACAGGTGGATAAAGCTCGACGCGACGATGATCATAATCACCAAAATATAGGTGCCCGCCATCACCGACGGGGCTTCCTGGCGCAGCACATTGAGCATCATCGACATGACCGGATTGTAGCGGGTCAGCTTAAAAATTCGGAACAGCCGCAGCGCCCGCATGAAGCGTAGATCAATGGGGATGAAGAAGTGCAGATAAAACGGCAGAAAGGCCATCAGGTCGATCAAACACATGGGTGACAGAATCTGACGGATGCGGCCCCAAATGGGACCGGATCGGCCATATTCAGGGTCTTCGGTGCTCGACCAGATGCGCAACACATACTCGATGGTAAAAATGAAGACGGAAAGCGCATCAAACACATAAAACAACAGGCCGAACATCTGGGCCAGGGTTTCGACGCTTTCCAAGATCACTGCCAGAACATTGAGGCTGACCAGGGTGAACATGAGGATATCGAACAGCCGGCTTTTGCGGTCGCCGGGGCGGGCGAGTTCCAGAATCTCATGGGTACGGCGGCGCGATAATCGGATCATGTCCAGACTCCTAGATGGTCGGAGCCTAGCCGAAATGTCTTAAGGATTACTTGCGGTTGGCCAGGGCAATACCGCCGAGAATTAAGGCCAGTCCAACCCCATGGTACCAAAGGAAGGCTTCGCCCAATACCGCCACCGCCAGCAGGCTGGTGAAAACCGGCAGAAAATGAATGAACAGCCCGGCCCGCCCCGGCCCGACCAACTCTACCCCGCGATTAAAAAACAGGTAGGACAGCAGCGACGGAAACAGCGCGACATAGCCTACCGTGGCCCAGGCGAGGGGCTGATCGAGCGGCATCACCTGTCCGGACAGATGTTCCCAAACGTAAACCGGCGTCAATATGACCAAGCCGACGGCAAAAATCGCCCACAGGAAACTCATGGGATGCACCGCCGGGCGCTGCTTGACCGCTACCGAATAGACGGCGTAGGAAATCACCGCCCCGACCACCAACAGATCGCCCCGGTTGAAGCTGAGGTTGAGCAGCGAAGCCACATCTCCTCGGGTGATGACCGTCAACACACCAAAGGTGGAAACAAACAGCCCCAGCAATTGCACCGGTCGAAAGGAATCACCCCGCGACACAAAGGCCAGCACCACAATCAGCGTCGGCATGGCCGATTGCAGCAAGGCGGCATTGATCGCCACCGTGTGATGCAGCGCCGCATAAATCAGGGTATTGAACAAGGTGATGCCGGTCAGGGCACAGAGCGTGGTCACTTTCCAGCCCTGACGCAAGGCGGGCCAATCCTCGCTCAGGTGCCGCCAAGCCAATGGGGTGACCAGCAGCAAAGCCCCGGCCCACCGCCACCAGGCCAGCCCGACCGGCGGGATCTCCGCATGGATGGCCCGTCCGACGACAAAATTAATCGACCAGAAACTGACCGCCAGGGTCAACAGCAGATAGGGCCGGGCATAGAAGGTCTCGCGCATTTCAGGTCTCCCTCTCGGGAATGGTCAGACGGTCCAGAATCTCGGGGGTCGAATTGCGGCGCGGTGTCCACAGGTGACGGTCGATGGCTTCGCGGAAGCGGTCCGCCATCTCGGAAAGGGCCGCCGGATTATGATCGGCGATAAACCGGCGCACCGTCTCATCGCCCAGATAGGCATCGAAGACCGCATCGAAATGGGCGTCGCGGACGCAGCGGGCGGTGGCGGCAAAGGCAAACAGATAATCCACCGTGGCGGCCATCTCAAACGCCCCCTTGTAGCCATGACGCATCACTCCGGCGATCCATTTGGGGTTGGCGGCGCGGGCCCGGACCACTCGGGCCACTTCCTCGTCAAGGGTACGGATTCGGGGCGATTCGGGGCGCGAGTGGTCGGGGTGATAGACCGTCGGCTGCTGACCCGACAGCATCCGCACGGCAGCGGTCATGCCGCCCTCGAACTGGTAGTAATCGTCGGAATCGAGAATATCATGCTCGCGGTTGTCCTGGTTCTGGATTACCGCTTCCACATGACCGAGCCGCTGTTCGAACAGCCCATGGGCCTTCTCGCCCTGGGCCCCGGCCCCATAGGCCCAGCCGCCCCAGGCCACATAGGCCCGCGCCAGATCGTCGGCACTCTCCCAGCCTTTCTCATCAATCAGGGCCTGCAATCCGGCCCCATAGGCCCCCGGTTTGGAACCGAACACCCGGGTTGCGGCGCGCCGTTCGGCCTCGGCGGGGCTCAGTCCGTCGGTTATGTTGGTTGTTTTTTCTTCGCGCACCCGGGCGGCCAGGGGATTGTCCTCGGGGGATTCGTCGAGCCCCGCCACCGCCCGGGTCGCCGAATCGAACAGGTCGATCAACCCCGGAAAGGCATCGCGGAAAAAGCCCGAAATGCGCAGGGTTACGTCCACCCGGGGACGCCCCAAAACCGTGACCGGCAGAATTTCGAAACCCGTCACCCGACCGGAGATTTGATCCCAGGTCGGCTTGACCCCGAGCAGGGCCAGGGCCTGGGAAATATCGTCGCCGCCGGTACGCATGTTCGAGGTGCCCCAGGCAGTCAGGGCCAGTCGGCGCGGCCAATCGCCTTGTTCCTGGGCATGGCGCTCAATAAGCAAAGTGGCCGATTTCCAGCCCAGGGTCCAGGCCGCCGGGGTCGGCACCGCGCGCACATCCACCGAATAGAAATTGCGTCCGGTGGGCAGCACATCGGGGCGTCCCCGGGTCGGGGCGCCCGACGGTCCCGGGGCAACGAATTTGCCATCCAGCCCGCGCAGCAGGGCCGCCATCTCCGCCGTCCCGCAGGCCGCCACCGCCGGGCGGATTTCGGTTTCGATGGCCCCCATGACGGCTTGTGTCCGGGACCAGGAGGCGTCCATCGTCCGTTTGCCTGCGACCAGATCCGCAGCCAGATTTTCCAGCCGCTCCACCGTATCGCCAAGGGTCCGCCAGGGATCGGACGAGGCCAAGGATTCGGGTCGGGAGCCGCGCCAGGGATCGCCCAGAACACAATCCAGGGGATCAAACCCCAGTTGCAGATCATCGGCCAGGGCGCGCAGCAACGAGGCTCGCGGCCCCTGTCCGTCGCCCCGCGGCACCCGGGCCAGGGCGACCAGAATATGAGTCAGTAGATCGCCTCGGGGGCTCTCCCCAAACACATGCAGGCCGTCGCGGATTTGCAATTCCTTCAATTCGCACAGATAGTTATCCAGCTTGCCCAGGGCCTCGGAGGCCGCCTCGCCCTCGGCAATGCCGCAATCCACATCCAGACCGGTGACCCGGCTGAGAGACAGAATCTCGTCGCGCAGCAGGACCAGACGGCGCGGATCGACCCCGGCCGCTTCGTAATATTCATCCACCAGCCGTTCCAGGTCACGCAGCGGACCGTAACTCTCGGCCCGGGTCAGCGGCGGCGTGAGGTGGTCGATGATCACCCCCTGGGTGCGCCGCTTGGCCTGAGTGCCCTCCCCCGGATCGTTGACGATAAACGGATAAAGATGCGGCAGCGGGCCGAGAATGGCCTGCGGAAAGCATTCCTCGGACAGCGCCAGGGACTTGCCCGGCAGCCATTCCAGATTGCCGTGCTTGCCCAAATGAATCATCGCCTGGGTGCCGAATTCCCGGGTCAGCCAGGCATAAAAAGCCAGGTAGCCATGCGGCGGCACCAGGTCCGGGTCGTGGTAGCTGCTTTGCGGGTCGATGTCGTAGCCGCGCGCCGGTTGGATGCCCACCACCAGATTGCCCAGGGGCAGTACTGCGATATTGAACGAACCGTCGCTGCGATACCGGGGATCGGTTTCCGGTGCCCCCCAGCGGGCCAGCACCCGGCGGCGGGTGGTGAGGGGGAGGGTGTTGAACCAGCTGTCGTAGTCGCGGCGCGAGAGCGAGGCCCGGATTTGCAGGTTGCTGACAGGGGTTTTGTGGTGCCGGTTGGTCGGACCGTCCAGGAGCTGTCGGATCAAGTCATCGCCGTCGGTGGGCGTGCCCTCAACCGTATATCCTGCCACTGCCAGGGCGCGCAAAATGGTGAGGGCGGCGGCCGGCGTGTCCAGCCCGACGCCGTTGCCGATGCGCCCGTCGCGGGTCGGATAATTGGCCAGGATCAGGGCGACCTTGCGTTCGGGCGGCGGCGTCTGTCCAAGGCGAACCCAGTTGGCGGCCAGATCGGCGATGAAAGCCACCCGGTCGGCCAGCGGACGATAGCGCACCAGTTCGCATTGGGTGGCCTCGTCCCGTTCCGCCGGTCCCTTGAAACTGAGCACCCCGGCCAGGATGCGTCCGTCCACTTCCGGTAAGGCCACATTCATGGCGATGTCCCGCGCCGACAGGCCCCGGGTGCCGTCGCGCCAATTTTGCTCACTGCCCCCCGAGGCGACCACCTGCAACACCGGACATCCGGGGGCCGACAGGGGCGAAAGGGTCAAATTATCCCCCGGCGCGGCCACCGCGAAGGCCGTCGCGTTGAGAATCACGTTTGGAACTACCTGTTCAAATATGTCGGTAAGGGTCGCAGCGGACACCGGGTCCTTCAAGCTGCTGACGAAAATGGGCAGAACAGATATATCGCGTTGTTTTAATTGTGTTATCAAGGCATCAATAGCAGAAACATTGCCCGAATGAACCAGCGCCCGATAGAAAACAAGAGCCGCTACAGGGGCTGTTCGGGGTAAATCCCGCCGCCATTCGTCCAAAGTTGACACGCCATAAAGCCCGGCCTTGAGTAACGGCGCGGGTTCGCGCCAGTCGGTGCCCGGTTGCAGCAGGGAATCACAGTAGTTTAGGAACTGGTAGCTGTTATCTACCCCACCATATACCATATATTGCCATAAACGATGACAGGCGGGGGTGTCTAAAGTGGACGCCTGGAGCAATTCCGGGTCCGGATGATCGTCGCCGGGCAGCAGGGCCAGGGCAATGTCATGTCGATGGCAACTCTGAATCACCTGTTCGACCCCATAGGGCCAATAGCTCCGTCCGCCGAGCAGCCGCACGATCACCAATTTGGCCCGCGAGACCATGGTCTCCACGTAAAGATCCACCGACAGGGGGTGCCCCAGATGCAGCACCGAGGCCAGACGCAGAGACGGGGCCTGGGGTCGGTCCGCCAATCTTTGGCGGTTGGCCCGCGCCAAACTGGACAGTTCCGTGTCCGCCGCGCTCAGGAACAGGATGTCACCGGGAGTCTGCCCCAGATCGACCGCTTCCGACCCATCGGTGATTTCGCCCGCGGTGGCGGCAAGCAGATGCATTCAGAAACTCCAGGGCAACAGGGAGGCCGCATAGGTAGCGTCTCTGCCCTGAGAATCAAGTCAATTTCGTCCAACGGGTCTCACAGGCCGTGCGGATTTCCGGGGATTATGGAAAAATCGCCGACCACTTGGCCGTCATCGAGAACCATATAGCGACTGGGCGAGTCCTGGCGGATGCCGAGACAGGACTCGCGGGGGTCGCCCTCCCAATGCACACAATGCTTGCCGGACTGGCTGACCCACCAGCGACCTGAATAATAGCCTTCGTTATTGCGCGCCCGCACCGTGCCATCGGTATCGTAGAAAGCAAGGATTCCCTTGCCGACGGCGGTGTTGCCATTGACCAGTTGTTGAATGGCGTCGCTGTTCATGGCCGGGTTCTCGGCCCGAGCCGCATAGGCGGCCACAAACGCCACGGCCAAGACCGTGAAAAATAGTCTCCCCATTTCCGACCTCCCTGCGCATATCATTATTATGGACACAGGGTACGATTTTTAAGGAAAAATTTCAATCATAAGGACTCTCATAAGGAGTCCCTGTCCAAGCTCAACCTGTTAGCAGCGCGGTTATTTCACCCCGATCCATGCCCTGATGACCGATCACCACCAGACGGCTAACCCGCGCTTCCCCGGTGCTCCAGGGACGGTCGAAATAGCGTTCGATGCGCGGTCCGACGGCTTGCAGCACATGACGCAATGGCTTGCCGGGCACATTCAGGAACCCCTTGACCCGCAGGATGTCGTGGGCCAGCGTCGCCGAGCGCAGACGATCCTCCAGCGCCGCCGGGTCGGGCACCGGCCCCAGATTGACGACGAAACTCTCGAAGTCGTCATGGTCATGGGCGTCGTGGGGGGCGTCATGGTGCGACGGACGGGCGTCCAAATCGTCCTCCGCCGCCGCCTGCAACCCCAGCACCACCCGGCTATCCACCCGGCCCTGTTGGGCCTGCAAAAGCCGCACCCTCGGGCGCAGTCCCCCGGTGACGGTCGCCAGAACCCGGGCCAGAGCGTTGGCGTCAGTCAGATCGGTTTTGTTGAGCACCACCAGATCGGCGCAGGCCAGTTGATCCTCGAACAACTCTTCCAGGGCGTCATCATGGGCCAGCGCCCCGTCTGCCGCCGCTTCCGCCGCCACGGCAGCCGGATCGTAAGCGAAACGACCCTCGGCCACAGCCGGGGCGTCGATCACCGCAATCACCCCATCGACGGTGACTCGGGAGCGGACTTCCGGCCAATCAAAAGCCTTAATCAAGGGCTTGGGAAGAGCCAGACCAGATGTTTCGATAATGATATGATCAGGGGGCAGCGGTTGATCGAGCAGTTTCTGGATGGTTGGCAGGAATTCATCGGCCACCGTGCAGCATAGACAGCCGTTGGACAGTTCGATTACGTCCTCGTCGCGACATCCCTCAATCCCGCAGCCTGTGAGCAGCTCGCGGTCCACACCCAGATCGCCGAATTCATTGATGATCAGGGCGAGACGCCGCCCGTTGGCGGTCTCGATCAGATGGCGGATCAGGGTGGTTTTGCCGGCCCCGAGAAAGCCGGTGATGACGGTGGCGGGAATACGAGGTGTCATGGCGATGTTGCGTCCTTCAGGGTCAGGGGAAGTCCGGCGGTGATGAGAACCACCCGCCGCGCCACTTCGGCGAAAATCTGGTTGGTGGCCCCTTGCAGGTCGGCGAAGCCGCGGGCCATGGGATGGGCGGCGATGCCTCCGAGACCGACCTCGTTGCTGATCAGCACCACCGGCACCGGCGGCGCGAGCAGGGCCGAACTCAACTGGCGCACCTGGGAGGTGACATCGGCCTTGGCTTCGACCAAATTGGACAGCCAGAGGGTCAGACAGTCCACCAGCACCGGACGACGGGCCGCCTGGATCGCCGACAACAGGTCCAGCGGGGCCTCGATGGTCTGCCATTGCGATCCGCGCCGTTCCCGGTGTTTTTGAATACGCGCCCGCATTTCCGTGTCGCGGGCCTCGGCGGTGGCCAGATAAATCCCGCCGCCCGCCGCCTCGATCAGGCTTTCCCCATAGGCGCTCTTGCCCGAGCGAATGCCGCCGAGGATCAGGGTCAGGGGGGGCAGGGACAAGGCTTCGGTCATCAAACGGGGTCTCCGGTGGCTTCGGGAACGGGGGAGCGGTTGACCGCCGCCACCCGCCAGACCCCACCGTAGCCGCCCAGATGGCCGGTGGGAATATGATCAATGCGGGTGATTGACAGATTGTCGATGCGAAAACTCAGCGCCTGCCCGGGGGCCAGTCCCAGGGCATGGCCCAGGGCGGCGCGGATCGACCCGCCATGGGCGACGACGATGATATCCCGACCGGCATGAATTTCGGTCAACCGTTCCATGGCCGGAGCGACGCGGATCATCACATCGGCGAAACTCTCGCCGTCCGGGGTCCGGGTCAGCGCCGGAACCTTCCAGAAAGCCGCCATGGCCCCATCATCGGCGTCGCGCAGGGCATCCCAGGTGGTGCCGTGCCAGGCGCCGAAATCCTGTTCGATGAAGGCGGTTTCCCGTTCCGCTTCGGGCAGGGCAAGTCCGGCCTCGGCGATCGCCGCTGCGGTCTCCCAGGTCCGTTTGAGCGGACTGGTCACCAGCACCGCCCCGGTCGGCAGTTGCCGCGCCAATCCCTCGAAGGCGGTCCGGTTGGAACAATCGCAGGACAAGTCCTGACTGCCATAGATGCGTCCGCCGTGCAGGGTGAAGGGGACCGGTGCATGACGCACCCACCACCAACGGGTCGTGTGGCTCATCCCCAGCCTCCCCAACGGGCGCTGCCCAGGGCGCCAATCAGGGCAGCGATCGACGCCGCCTGCTGGACCGCGCCCAGCACATCGCCGGTCTGTCCGCCGAGTTTGGCCCGCGCCAGTTCGGCCATGCCCCAGGCGGCCACTCCGGCGGCCAGCAAGGCCCCGCCACCAACCTGGAAACCGAGCAGCAGCAAGACCAGTCCCCCGGCGATCAGCAGCGCCAGATTGGCCACCCCCTCCGCCGGTCGTCCAGCACCTTGACCCAGGCCATCGGCCCGCGCCGGGGGCAGTCGCAGCATGACCTGCGGCACGATCCCCCGCGACAGGGTTTCGCTGGCCAGCAGCAGCGTCACCACCGGCGCCGCGCCGTCCAGCGCCGCCAAAACGGCCACCCGCAAGGCGATGGAAAAGATCATCGCCAGCACGCCGAACGTCCCGACCCTGGAATCGCGCATGATCTCCAGCCGTTGCGGAGCTGTCCAGCCGCCGCCCAGGCCGTCCATCAGATCGGCCAGCCCATCCTCATGCAGGCCGCCGGTCAAGACCACTGTTGTCAGCAATGCCAGCAAAGCGGAAAGTTCGGGCGGCAGGCGTGACAGATCGGCCAGCACCCAGACCAGAGACGCAAATCCGCCGACGATCATCCCAACAATGGGAAAGGCCCAGACCGCGCGTGCCAGCGCCTGCGGCGTCCGGTCATCAGGCAACGGGACCGGAAGCCGGGTCAGAAAACCGACCGCAATCAGTAGATCGCGCCCCGTCGGTGTCGAATGATCCCGAGATTCCATGGGGTTTCCTTTTGCAGCAAGACTGGGATGGGTTATAGGTCAGAAAGGTAGTCATTCGCCAGGGGGAAGCGCACCATGACCCAGTTGCCCGAAATTGACAGTCTCGATCAGCTCCGCGAGCTGCTGCGTCATCTGCCCGGCCCCGACGACGATACGGCCAAGCGGGCCGTCTCCCTGGAGCCGCAATTGACCAAACCGGCAGGGTCCCTCGGCCGATTGGAGGATTTGAGCAAATGGCTGTCCGCCTGGCAGGGACGTCATCCGCCGCGTCTGGATAACGTTTGCGCTCACGTTTTCGCTGGAAATCATGGCATCACGGCACAGGGCGTGTCGGCCTTTCCACCCGAGGTTACCGGCCAGATGGTGGCCAATTTCCTGGCTGGCGGAGCCGCCATCAACCAGTTGTGCCGCTGTTTCGATGTCTCCCTGGTGGTCGATGAAATGGCGCTCGACCGGCCCACCGCCGATTTTTCCCAGCAGCCCGCCATGAACGAGGAGGAAGTGGTCCATGCCCTGAGTTTCGGCATGCAGGCCATCGACCGCAAGGCCGACCTGTTGTGTCTGGGTGAAATGGGAATCGGCAACACCTCTTCCGCCGCCGCTCTCTGTCAGGCGATGTTCGGCGGCCATGCGGCCCATTGGGTCGGGCCGGGGACCGGGGTCGAGGGGGAGGCGCTGGCCCATAAAACCGAAATCATCGAACAATCGGTGGCCCTCCATGCGCCGCTGATGACCGATGCTCTGGAAGTGTTGCGCTGTCTTGGCGGGCGGGAATTGGCGGCGATCGTCGGAGCCATTCTGGCGGCCCGTCTGCTGCGTATTCCGGTGCTGCTCGACGGCTACGTCTGCACCGCCGCCGCCGCCGTGTTGCAGGTCTTCCAGCCCGGCACGCTGGATCATTGCGCGGTGGCCCATGTCTCCGCCGAACCGGGTCACCAGAGGCTGGTGCAGCATATTGACAAGAAACCGCTGCTCGATCTGGGCATGCGCCTGGGCGAGGCCTCCGGCGCGGTGCTCGCCGTCGGCCTGGCCCGGGCCGCCGTTGAATGCCACACCGGCATGGCGACCTTCCACGAAGCGGCGGTCAGCAATCGCTCGGATTTTTGACGACGGAGTTCAGCGCGGCGACAGGACCATGGTCATCTGACGACCTTCCATGCGCGGCTCCATCTCCACCTTGGCCTGCTCGGTCACTTCCTCGCGGGCCTTGATGAGCACTTTCATGCCCAATTCCTGGTGAGCCATCTCGCGACCCCGGAAACGCATGGTCATCTTGACCTTGTCGCCGTTTTCCAGGAATTCGCGGACCTTGCGCATTTTGACATCGTAGTCGTGCTGGTCGATGCCGGGACGCATCTTGATTTCCTTGACCTCAATGACCTTCTGCTTTTTGCGCGCCTCGGCTTTTTTCTTCTGGTTCTCGTACTTGAATTTTCCGTAATCCAGAATCTTGCAGACCGGTGGGTCGGCATTGGGAGAAACCTCAACCAGATCGAGTCCCGCGTCGGCAGCCACTTCAAGGGCCTCCCGAACGGAAACGACGCCTAACATTTCACCGTCAGCACCCACAAGGCGAACGGACGGGACACTGATATCTTCGTTGATGCGCGGACCATCCTTGGACGGCGGCGTCTGGCTGGGCGACCTGGCTATGAATAATCTCCATTTTCTGTGGAGGCATCCGCTCGCCAATCTGTCCCCAAGACCGATTCCCGCAAAACAGGGCCCCCGTTGATGTTTCCGTTGAACGCAACCACCCGCGTCACTTTTTGTGAAGCGGGCTGGCAGCCTCGTCGGTAAGTCTAGCGACTGCCTCATCCAACGCAAGGATTTCTTGATCCTTGCCGCCGAGACGCCGCAAGGCGACCTGTTTCTGATCCCGCTCCCGACCGCCAACAACCAGGATCACCGGCACCTTGGCATGGCTGTGTTCGCGAATCTTGTAGTTGATTTTTTCATGCCGCAGGTCAGCTTTGGCGCGCAAACCGGCCTGTTTGAGGGTCTCGGTGACCTCCGTCGCATAGCCGTCTATGTCGTTGGTGATCGGCGCGACCACCACCTGGAGCGGGGCCAGCCACAACGGAAACTTGCCGGTATAATTTTCGATCAGAATGCCGATGAAACGCTCGAACGATCCGAGAATCGCCCGGTGCAGCATGACCGGACGGTGTTTTTCGCCGTCCTCGCCCACATATTCCGCGCCCAAACGCTCGGGCAGCACGAAGTCCACCTGCAAGGTGCCGCACTGCCAGTCGCGGCCGATGGCATCGCGCAGCACGAATTCCAGCTTCGGCCCATAGAAGGCCCCCTCGCCCGGATTCAGCGTCCAGTCGAGGCCCGCCGCCTCGGTGGCTTCCTTCAGGGCGTGCTCGGCCTTGTCCCAGGTTTCATCCGATCCGGCGCGCACCGGCGGCCGGTCGGAAAATTTTACCATCACGTCCTCGAACCCAAGGTCCTTGTAGATCGACAGCAACAGGTCGCAAAAGATCTTCGTTTCGCTGGTGATCTGGTCCTCGGTGCAGAAAATATGGGCGTCGTCCTGGGTGAAGGCCCGGACCCGCATCAGGCCGTGCAAGGCCCCCGACGGCTCGTTGCGGTGACAGGACCCGAACTCGGCCATGCGCAACGGCAGGTCGCGATAGCTCTTCATGCCCTGATTGAAAATCTGCACATGGCAGGGGCAGTTCATCGGCTTGATGGCGAGGGTCTTTTCCTCGACTTCCGAGGTGAACATGTTGTCGCCGAATTTTTCCCAATGACCAGAGCGTTCCCATAGGCTGCGGTCGACCAGTTGCGGCGTGTTGACCTCCACATAGCCCTCGGCCTCCAGACGGCCGCGCATGTAGTTTTGCAGATTGCGGTAGATGGACCAGCCGTGCGGATGCCAGAACACCGATCCGGCGGCCTCTTCCTGAAGATGGAACAGATCCATCTCGCGGCCCAGGCGGCGATGGTCGCGCTTTTCCGCCTCTTCGAGCATATGCAAGTGGTCGCGCAATTGCTCCTTGGTCGCCCAGCAGGTGCCATAGATCCGTTGCAGCATGGCATTGCGGGAATCGCCGCGCCAATAGGCCCCGGCCAGTTTCATCAGCTTGAAATGGGTGCCCAGCTTGCCGGTGGAGGGCAGGTGCGGCCCGCGACAGACGTCGAACCAGTCGCCCTGATGGTAGATGGAGACCTCTTCGCCTTCGGGGATGATGTCGCGAATGATCTCGACCTTGTACTTTTCACCGATCTCGGCAAACGTCTGCATGGCCCGGTCCCGGTCCCAGACCTCGCGGCTGAATGGCAGGTCGCGCTTGACGATCTCCTTCATGCGCTGCTCGATGGTCTCCAGGTCCTCGGGCACGAAAGGCTCGGCCTTGGCGAAATCGTAATAGAAACCGTTCTCGATGGCCGGACCGATGGTCACCTGGGTGCCGGGCCATAATTCCTGCACCGCCTGCGCCATCACATGGGCCGCGTCATGGCGCAGCAATTCCAAAGCCTGTTCGTCCTTGGCGGTGATCAGCGCCACATGGGCATCGGTCTTGATGACGGTGGACAGATCCACCATCTTGCCATCGACGGTCACGGCAAGCGCCGCCTTGGCCAGACCGGGGCCGATATCAGCGGCGATCTCAGCACCGCTAACGGGATGATCGAACGAACGGACGCTGCCGTCGGGCAGGGTAATGGCAACCATTTCGGGGTCCTTGAAAGCACAACAATGAGGGGCGGCACTGTACGGGGATATGGGAATCTGTCAAGGAATCACCCGCGATTCCCGATGAGGTCTCAATAGGGCATGTCCTGGTCAAATGGGCCGAAATTATCGGGACGGTGATTGGAGACGTCGGGACCGTAGGTCTCGGGATAGAAATAGGCGCTACGGGTACCTGTGAGTCCGTTGTAGACGCTCCAAAGGTGCCAGCCCTCGCGGAAGGTCTGGGCGATTTCGCGGCGGCGGCTTTGATCATCGGTCACCGCCCGTTCATCGGGAGCCAGATTCCGGAAAACGATCCGCTCGGTATTTCCAGCGGCGACCAGTTCGCCGACGCTCAAGGGGGCATAGGTTTTGTAAAAGGGGTCCACATAGATCCATTTTTTCAGGTCGGTGGCCCAAACCTCCAAGAAAGTATGGGAGGCCCCGCCATAGACGTCCTTGAACTCGAAGACCACGGGACGGGAGACAATGCCCTGGGACAGCAGAAGGGTACGGAAAACCGAGACCAGACCATTGCAGAACAGCTTCACCGATTGCCGGGCCTCCGGCGTGTCGATCCCGGGCACCGCCTGCAGGCACTTGTTCCATTGGCAGGCGGCATACCAGTCGAGCAGACGAACGATTCCCTCCACCGTCGCCGGGACAGCGGGAGCCGAAGCCATAAGCTCGCGGGCGGTATCGCTGGTCAAAGGGATGACCCGCCCGACAACCGGATATTCCACGTAGGGAGTCCAGGCAATGGGCGAGCCATAGACGTCGGCCTCGAACGACGCCCGGTCGGAGTAGGCCGATATCGGCATCTGCAACATCTGACCGGCGGGAAGAATGTTGCCGGTAAAAGCTGCAAGGGTATTGTCGGTCAATGTCGGGGCCTGCCTGTCCCGCCAGACAAGAAGACCGTTGGCGATCAGGCTAAGAGCGAGACCAAGGGCGAGAGCGATGTTCAGCTTTTTCATGGGGCGTCTCCACTAACTGTTCACCCAATCTTTCAATTTGCCGATCAGCCCCTTGGGCTTTTTCTTCTTGGCCGCCACCTTGACCGGGCCGGAGGGGCCGCCGCCACCGTGTCGCCGGGGCGGTTTCGAGGTGGCCGGGGCGTCGTTGGTGTGGGTGTAGATGCAGCGAAAGGAGCCGGAGTCGGAAAGCAGGTAATAGGCGATCTTGGCGATGCCGGGGCTCATCTTGACCCGCCGCTCGGCGTCGGAAATGGCTTCTTCCTTGCTGGAGATATCCGCGTTCATTTCCATGCGCCCTTCCTTGAGCGCCTGGCCGGGTTTGCAGATATAGATTTCACAGGTCATGGCAGGGCCTCCAGGACGTCTTCGACAGTCAAGTCCGTCAGCGCCGGTCGGCGCAGGATCGCAACCCTTGGTCCGCGCTGGGCACATAATTCCGGGTCGGACTCGTGGGAATAGAGCACCAACGACGGGGTGCCCACAAGGGCGATCAAATGCATGGGGCCGGAATCGTTGCCCACCGCAAGGGCGGCGCGGCGGGCCAGTCCGGCGAGCTGCAAAAAATTGGTGCGCCCGAGCAGCGAGACGGCCTGCGGGCACAGGGCCAGCATTTGTTGTTCCGCCTGCCTTTCGGCCTCGGTGCCAAGCACAACGGGGGTAAGGCCGCGTTCCTGGAGCGCCTGAGCCAGGGCCCCATAGCGTTCGGCGGGCCAGCGTTTGGCCGGACGATGAGCCGCCCCGCCGGGCACCAGCAGGGCATAGGGGCCTTTCAGACCGAAGGACGCGGGATCGACGTCGATACCGGCCCAGGACAGATCGGGAAAGGGGACCCGCTCAATCCCGGCCATACGGAGCTGTTCCGCCTGCCGGTCGAGGGTATGCATGAAATCGCGCCGGGGGTTGGCATGGGGCAGGGCACAACCGGCGGCGATGCCCGACCATTCGGGGCGGCCCATCAGTCGGAAATAGGAACCGCTGCGGTCGGAGGTTTGCAGGTCATAAACCCTGTCGAATTTCCCCCCGCGCAGTCGTCGCCGGAGATCCCACAACGGGCCGATCTGCCACAGTTTCGGCTTGCGGTCGATCCAGACTTCATCGACCCAACCGCTGGCCTCGGCCAGGGCAACATAAGGGCGGGTGGTCAGCAAGGTGATATGGGCCGTGGGGTGATGGGCACGAATTGCCTGTATCGGCCCCAACGCCTGGACGAAGTCGCCCAGCGCCCCAAGCTTGATGATCAGCACCCGCGCCGCCGTTGCCTCGGTCATCGGCCTGCGCGCTGCTGCGGATGCAGCACCTCGTCGTAGACGGCCAGGGTGGCGGCGGTCATGCTTTCCTTAGAAAAATGGCGGCACACATGGTCACGGGCCCGCAGCGCCAGTTCCTGACGGGCCTGCGGGGTAAGCGAGAGGGCCTTGTCGAGGGCACGGGCCAGGGCCGCCGGGTCATTGGGCGGCACCAGCCAGCCGGTTTCGCCCTCGATCACCGTTTCCCGCGCCCCGCCGTGATTGGTGGCGATCACCGGACGACGCATGGCCTGGGCCTCGGCGGCAACGCGCCCGAAGGCCTCGGGCTCGATGGAGGCCGAAACCACCACATCGGAGAGTTTGTAGGCGGCAGGCATGTCGCGGCAATCGTCGATGATCTGCACCAGACCGGCGACCCCCTGGGCGACGATGTGGGCCTCCAGTTCGGCACGATAGGCGCTGCGTCCCTGGTCGGAGCCGATCAACAGGCAGTGGATATCTTTGCGTCCCAATTGGGCAATGGCCTCGACCAGTTGCATCTGGCCCTTCCAGCGGGTCAAACGTCCGGGCAGGGTGATCACCGGCGCGCCATCGGGCAGCCGCCACTTGCGCGCCAACTGGATGACCCGCTCGGCGCTGACATTTTCCGGATCGAAATGCCGGGTGTCGATGCCCCGGTGGATCACCCGTACCCGATGCGACGGCACGCCGTAAATGCGATGGATATGGGCGGCGATGAACTTGGAAATGGCGATGATCGGCTCGCCGCGAGTCATCACCGAATTGTACCAACGCTTGAAAAAGTTGGTATGGCCGTAGGTGCCATGGAAGGTGGTGACGAAAGGCGTCCCGGTGATTTGGCACGCCCGATAGGCACTCCAGGCCGGGGCGCGGGAGCGGGCATGGACCAGATCCACCTGCTCCTGCCGGATCAGGTCGGCCAGCCGGGTGATGTTCTTCCACATGACCAAGGGATTCTTGCTGGCCAGGGGCAACGGCACGAATTCGGCGTTATGGCGCTTCAGCTCGAAGGCCAGCACCCCTTCCTCGGCGGCGACAATGGCCCGCCCCCCGGCTTCGACGATGGCGGCGGCCACGTCGACAGTGCCCCGTTCGACCCCGCCCTGCGGTCCCATGGCGGGGAGAACCTGCAACACGGTCGCCCCGCGTCCGGCGTGAACAATGGACAGGTCCACCGGTTCCACCTCGACATCGGTAATGTTATCTTCGAAACTCTGGGTCATGATCCGGTCGGAACGAGGAATGCTATGAACGATGACTCCCCCACACAGGGGGACACGCCGCAGAGTCTATCACGGGACAACGGCGCGTCCATCGCCTACCACAGAACGGCAGGCAACACACCTGGTGTTGTGTTTCTGACCGGCTTCAAGTCCGACATGCAGGGCAGCAAGGCCTTGGCATTGGAGGATTTTTGCCGTCGGCGCGGGCAGGCCTTTGTGCGTTTCGACTATACCGGTCATGGGCAATCCTCCGGCGAATTCGTCGACGGTTGTATCGGCGACTGGGCCTGGGATGCCGTTTCGGTGCTCGATTCGCTGACCGAGGGGCCTCAGATTCTGGTCGGATCAAGCATGGGCGGCTGGATCATGCTGTTGGTCGCCCTGGCCCGCCCGGAACGGGTGGCCGGACTGGTCGGACTGGCGGCGGCACCGGATTTCACCGAGGACCTTTTGCCCGATGAGCTGTCCGACAACCAATGGGCCAGATTGATGCGCGACGGACGGGTCGATCTGCCCAGCCCCTATTCCGACGAGCCAACGCCGATCACCCGCAAGCTGGTGGAGGACGGGCGCGACATGCTGCTGTTGCGCGACGATATCGAGTTGACCTGTCCGGTGCGCCTGATCCATGGTCAGCGGGACCCCGACGTGCCCTGGTCCACCTCGTTGCGCATCGCCGAACAAATCCGCTCGACCGATGTGGAACTGTTGCTGGTCAAGGACGGCGATCACCGACTGTCCGAACCTCAGGACCTGGCGCGGCTGTGCCGGGTGGTCGGGGATCTGCTGACGCAGATTGAGGCGGGGGACGAAATTGAGGCATAGCGCGTATCACGTTTGGTCGAACGAGGGGAGGGTGCGCACAATCTATTCGAATAAGGTCTCGTTTTTCGATTGAACTTTTCTCTGATGCGCCTTATGATAACGGTGCTTTTGGCAGGAGCTTGGCACTCGCCATTCCAAAGCTGTTGACAGCGCTGCCTTGTATTTAAGGAGATCCTTTCAACAAGCGTTCGGGCTTGAGTAGTGGTTGGCGAGTGACGCTATGAGATCAAGCCAGGAGAACGGCTATGTTGAAAGATAACCTGCGTCCCTCGACTCTCGATGGGGTCAAGCGTCTCGCGACCCAGATCAAGAAAGAGCGGGGAGTCAAGCACGCCTATGCGCTTGATCTTGCCGCACAGGCCGCCAATTTCACGAATTTCCGGCACGCACTTCGCATGCTACCGTCGAACAATAAGGCGACGGGGCACCATATGGTGCTATTGACGGTTTATTGGCTTGATAGCAAAACCCACCGCTGTGGGCGTGAAACTCTTAAGGTCAGGCTTTCCAAGCCGGTACTCAAAATTTGCGGCAAGTCAGACTTCAAGCGAGTACGCGGATTTGGCTGGATGCGCATGGTCGCCGCAGACCACTTTGTTTGCGACTTGCTGACCAAGTCTCAGGATAGTGCACAGCGCAACATCTGCATGGCTGAGCGTTCACTTCGCTTCATGGAGTACACGGGTCTCCGCCCCTCCAGCTACAGCCATAATGTAAATCCAATCTTCAAATTGCCCTACTCTGACCACTCGACGGGGTGGGTTGATCCGGAGAACGGGCAATTTCTCCTCGTCGATGAGCCCTATGGCAATCCTCACAACGATGAGATTCGACAGGCATGGGCGCATCAACAAGGCTGGCACCTTCGAAAGTCGGTTTGGCCTGGAATGTATTTTCCGTACAATAGTGATCTCTATGTTGCGACCGATGGTAGCCAAGGCTACGACTTCGAGGCGCTCATGGCAAAAATCGACGCTATTCCAACTCCTATTACCGAAGAAACCTGGATTGGAGACTCAGTGCCTTCACTGGAGGTCTTCCTAAGTCCTGCTGCCAAAACGCCGCAAGACCGACGCCGGGCTCGGTCGAAGGGAACCGTGATGCCTCAGCCGAGTGAGTCCACCATTCCCTACAATTTGATGTTCGGCAGTTCCGAGCGACGGCCGGCCGGTTCTATGACCATTGCAGAGCACATTGAGACTGGAAAGATTGTCAAAGCGGCGATTCAATCGTCGGTACTGCCCTATGGTGCCTACCTGCGCTTAAACAGGCTGTATACGACGCTGGAAGAATGGCTCGCTTTGGAGTTCAGTCGTGACCAACTCAACGGCTCGGAATTCTTCGATGTTTATTCTCGCGGCAAGGACAGCAAGGGACCATATGTGGAAGCGGCTCAATCAGAGTCAGGACTCATTCGTGTTCTAGGTGTGCTCAAACAGAAGCTGCAAGCCGCTTATCCAGATTGCGCCCCGCTTCGTAAGCAACTCCATCGTATTGATATGGCGGTGTCGCTCATCATTAAGAAGGATGGCAAGTCACACTAGGAACTTGATAAGCGAAAACTCGGGGGCTCACATAACTGTGTGAGCCCAGGTGACGACCACCAATTTACATATTTCAACCACCGCAATATTGCCCATCGTGCCGGGAACGGAAAATTCGGATTTGCCTCTCTCCCTGGCAGTGCAACCTCAACACCCGAATCGGCTTAACGTACGCTCGACGGAACCCACGTAGGAGCCGCCGAACAGCCGGACGTGGACGAGCAGCGGATAGAGGTTATAGAGGTCCTTCCGTTCCTCGAAAAAGCCCGGGGCGATGGGCCGCAGTTGTTCGTAGCGGTGAAAAAACGCCCGCCCGAAGGTGCCGAACATCGTCGAGAAGGCCAGTTCGATTTCCGGATCGCCGTAATAGCAGGCCGGATCGACGAATCCGGCGATGCGGCGGCCCTGACAGAGCACATTGCCGGTCCACATGTCCCCATGCAGCAGCGACGGATGGTCCGGTTCGCTCAACCAGCGCCCGAGGTTGGCGGCCAGTTTCTCCACCCGATCCAGCAGCCGCCCGGGCAGCCGTCCGGCCCGTTGGGCATCGCTGGCCCGATGCAGCAGGCGCTGATCGCGGAAAAAGGCGAGCCAGCTTTCGGTCCAGGGGTTGGGCTGCGGCAGGCCGCCAATCAGCGTGTCGCGGTCGAGCCCGAAGGCCGGACCCCGCACCCCGTGCAGCTTGGCCAACAGCTCGGCGGCGTGCATCTGCGATTCGTCGGTCAGGCCGCCGTCATTGGGCAACCAGCTCATCAGCAGCAGATTCGGTTCGGCATGCAGCACCTCGGGCACCGGCAGGTGCGGCCCCAGCACCTCCAGCATATGGCCTTCGAGGTCCAGGCCGCTGGCCGAGTCGCCGACCTTGGCGACCAGCGACCCCGAGCCCTCCAGGGCGACCCGGAACACATCGCCGATGCAGCCGCCGCTCAACGGGCGGGCTTCCACCGGTCGCCGTCCGGTGACCCGGGTGATGGTGTCGACAACGCGCGGCGGCAGCACGGGTCAGTCCTGCGGCGGATGGATATGGGCCAGCAATCCCGCCGCCGCCGCTTCCACCAGGTCATAGACCCGCTTGAAGCCGTCGCCGCCGCCGTAATAGGGATCGGGGACGTCGCGCACACCCAAGTGGGGGGCGAAATCCAGAAACATATGCAGCCGGTCTTCGCGTCCTGGCGGGCAGATGTCCAGCAGGTCCCGGTAATTGCTGCGGTCCATGGCGACGATGAAGTCAAAATTTTCAAAGTCGGCAGCGCGGGCCTGTCGGGCGCGCAAATCGGAAATGTCGATGCCGCGCCGTCTGGCCTCGGCGGTGGCCCGGTTGTCGGGGGAACTGCCCACATGCCAACTGCCGGTTCCTGCCGAGTCGGTTTGAATTTCCGCACTCAGACCAGCCTTGGCGACCTGGGCGCGGAATACTCCCTCGGCGGTCGGTGAGCGACAAATATTGCCCAGACAGACGAACAAGACTTTGGTCATGGGAAGCTACTTCTGCAAGACGACCTGATTGCGGCCATTCTGTTTGGCGGAATAGAGGGCCTCGTCGGCGGCCTTGAGAAGTTCTTCCTCGTTGTCGTAGGCCTTGCTGTCCGGATAGACAGCCCCGCCGACACTGCCGGTGATGCGGATCACCAGATCGCCGTCGCGGACCTCGGTTTCCTCGATGCTGCGCCGCAAGCGCTCGCCCAACTCGCGGATATCATTGGTCGCCGCCCCGGGCAGGATGGCAAAGAACTCCTCGCCGCCGTAGCGGACCAGGATGTCGCCTTCGCGGAACAGCTTCTGCGCCACCTTGGAGACGGCGATCAGTACCCGGTCGCCAATCAGATGGCCGTAGGTATCGTTGACCTTTTTGAAATGATCCAGATCGAACATCAGCACCGAGATCTTGTTGTTGTTGCGGCTGGCACGGACGAATTCCTCGCGCAGCCGCTTGGAGCCGAAGCGGCGGTTATACAGGCCGGTCAGCGGGTCAATGGCCGCCATATGTTGCAGCCGCGCATGGACCAGCGAATTCTGCAAGGCCAGCCCGAGACTCTGCAACAGGAGATCGAGCAGCCGCCGGGTGCCGGTCTCGTAGGATTGCGGGGCCGCCAGCACCAGAATGCCAAACACCGCCTTGTTGTATTCGATGGGGGCCAGCAGCACCTGCCGGGGGCGGAAATTGGTCAGCGCGCCATCCACCTGAAGATCGTTGGGCAGATCCAGGGTGACGGTCATTCCGGTGCGCAGCACATGGCGCACATGGTCGCTCTCGGCCAGTTTGGCCGGGGTGCGGATGCCGTGATTTCCGGCCACCTGCATCTGGCCTTCCTGTTCGAGCAGGATGGTGGCGGCGGTGGAGCCGGTATATTCGAGCAGCAACTGCACTGCCTCGGTGGTCAGTTCGTCGAAATTCAGATGTTCCGACAGGGTGCGCGAGAAGGTATTGACCGCCGTTTCCACGTCGTGGGCACTGGTCAGGGTGCGAATCAGGTGGTTGAAAGATCGCGCGCATTCGCCGATTTCGTCTTCGGAGTCCTCGGCCACATGGCAGGTCACCGGATCGCATTCGATGGGACCGTCGGAAAACATGTGGGTGCTGAACAGGTCTTCCACCTTGTTCATGCGCTGCGACATGATCTGCAGGCGGGGCCGAAACACCACATGAGCCAAGCCATAGTTGACCAGACCGAGGACCAGACCGGCCCCCAAGGTGGCGATGAAGAAGCGGACGCTCAACACCTGCGCCGGATCGACGTCAAGCAACACGGCGAAAAACGGAAACACCGCGCCGACCAGGAGTCCCAGGACGACCATCCAGATGGCCAAGTCCGTAAAGGCTTTGCGTGTCAATCGGGGGAGCACCCGCGCCTCCCATTCGCTTTGGTGCCGACATTACTTATTTGTTGCGCAAAGCATATCCCGTTCGGAAGGCGAAATGAACCCCTAAAAATCGTGGGGACATATTATTCTCGGGCGGCGGCGGCGGCGGCGGCGGCCTGACGCCCGCGCTCGAAAGCCGTTTCATTGAGCGCCACCAGAGCCGGTTTGCGGGCCCGGAAACGGGCGACGATCATCTCCTTGAGCAGGTCCGCCTCGAATGGCAGATGATCGCCGATAGCCCCCAGCATCACCGTATTGACCAGCCGCAGTTCCCCCAGTTCGCGGGCGATTTCTCCGGCATCGAAATCGTAGACAGTGACTCCGGCGGCGCGCATTTCACTCACCGGGTCCTGTGGATAATCATACAAGCCGAGAGACACCACCGGCGGGGCCAGGGCATGGGTATTGACCATCGCCACGCCGCCCTTGCGCAGATGGCTGGTCCAGCGCATGGATTCGGCGGGCTCAAATCCCAGAATGATATCCGCCTCGCCCTTGGGGATGGCGGGCGACAGCACCCGGGGACCGAAGCGCACATGGCTGGTCACAACGCCGCCGCGCTGGGCCATGCCCGCCACCTCGGTCTTTTTGACATCGAGACCCAGGGCGATGGCGCATTGGGCCAGAATCTCCGAGGCCGTCATGACCCCCTGACCGCCGATGCCGCACACCAGAATATTGGTGATATCCGCCATGTCCGATCTCCTTAGTGAATGCCGTCGAACGGACTGCCCGCAGGCACGATGGCCTTGGGACCACAAGTGGTCGGGCAGAGATTGCAGCCGGTGCAGGCGGCGGTTTCGATGGTCACCCAGGCTTTCTCCACCGGTTTGCCCTTGGCCGTGGTGGTCATCTCCCGCTTGGTCACCAGGATCGCCGGACAGCCTACATTGAGGCAGTTGGCGCAGCCGGTGCAATCCTCGGCGACGACTTTCAGCGGCACGTATTTCTCGAACTCAGGAATCAGCACACAGGGCTGATCGGTGATGATGACCGAGGGTTCCGGTTGTTTCACCTCTTCCTTGATCATCTTGTAAATGGTCGGCATCTCATAGGGATTGACCTTGCGGATGCGCTCCGGGCGGACGCCCAGGGCCTCGACCAGCTTGGCGAAATCCACCGCCGGGGCCTCGTTGCCATGGATGTCGGCCCCGGTCCCGGCATGGGACTGGCCGCCGGTCATGCCGGTGGCCCGGTTGTCGAGCAGCATAACTGTGACGTTGCCGCGATTATAAACCATGTCGAGCAGGCCCTGCATGCCCATGTGCAGGAAGGTGGAATCGCCAATCACCGCGACAATGCCCTTGTCCCGGTCCGCTTCGGCGCGACCCAGGTCCATGCCCAGGGCCATGCCCATGGAGGCTCCCATACAGGTGGTGGTATCCAGGGCGTTCCACGGATGCCCGGCCCCCAGGGTGTAGCAGCCAATATCACCGGCGATATTGATGTTCTTATGCAGCTTCGACAGACAATAATAGACCGACAGATGCGGACAGCCGACGCACATGGTCGGCGGGCGCGGGAAGACCTCCAGATCGGCGGAGGCGGCCTCGGCGACGATCACCGGTTCGCCAAGCAGCCGCTTGATCGCCGGTTGGATCACCTGCACCGAAAGCTCATGGATGCGCGGCAGAATGTCCTTGCCGTGCAGGGTCAGCCCGGCGGCTTTCAATTCGTTCTCCATCACCGGTTCGGTTTCTTCGACCACCACCAGTTTTTCCACGGTGGCGGCGAAGGCCTTGATTCGCTCAATGGGCAGCGGGCAGGAGAATCCGAGCTTCATGATCGGTACGTTGGGAAAGGCTTCCCGGGCATGCATGTAGGCCGGGCCGGAAGTCAGAATGCCGACTCGTTTGTCGGGACCGTCCTCGATGATGTTGAGATCGGTCTGTTCGGCAAAGGCGGTCAGTTGCAGTTCCCGCTCGAACTGCCAGGGCAGCCGAACCCGGGCGGTGGAGGGCACCAGCACCCAACGCGACGGATCACGGGTGAACGGGACTTCCGGTCGTTCCAGCCGCTCGCCGACGGTAACCATGGCCTTGACGTGGCACACCCGGGTGGTCAGACGCAGGATCACCGGGGTCGAAAACTGTTCAGAAATCTCGAAGCCCTGTTTGACCATTTCATAGGCTTCCTGGGAGTCCGCCGGCTCCAGGATCGGCACATGGGCAAAGCGGCCCCAGAAGCGGCTGTCCTGCTCGTTCTGCGACGACGACAGGCCCACATCGTCGGCGATGGCGATGACCAGCCCGCCGCCGACCCCGGCCAGGGTCTGGCTCATCAGGGCATCCGAGGCGACGTTCATGCCCACATGCTTCATGGCGCAGAAGGCGCGTGCCCCGGCCACCGAGGCACCGATGGCCACTTCCAGCGAGACTTTCTCGTTGACCGACCATTGGGCGTGAATGTCCGGGTACAGGGCCAGACTCTCCAGAATCTCGGTGGAGGGGGTGCCGGGATAGGCGGTGCCGACACGGGCACCGGCCTCCCAGGCCCCGCGGGCGACCGCTTCGTTGCCGGACATGAGATGGGACGTGGCGGCGACTGCCTGGACCAATGGGTTCACGGGTTCATTCCTCACCAGATGCGTTGCACTGCAACAGGACCGACTTTGTTACACCGCACCGAGGGGGCGCGGGAAGTATTTTTTCATCCTTCGTCGGGGCTGACCGGTTCTACATTCAGCAAAACCCCGTCGGCGGCAATCACCCGGACCCTCGTCCCGGCCTCCAGGTTGGGGCCGGTGATGCGCCACATGGTATCGTCCACATGGATGCGGCCCAGGCCGTTGACGATCGGCGTTTCGAGGGTGAACTCCCGGCCCAGGTATTGGGCGTTGCGGCGGTTCAGGGTCGGATGATCGGTCTCCATGGGGCCCAGTTTAAGCAGCTTGCGCCCGATGATGACGGTCAAAAGGGACAGGCCCGAAAAGATCAATATCTGTTGTTCCCACAACAGATGCGGCATGGCCGCCAGCAGGCCGCCCATGATCAATCCGGCGATGCCCAGCCAGATGAACACCAGTCCGGGGGCGAAAATCTCCAGCACCATCAAAACCACGCCGAGCACCAGCCAATGCCAGAAGGTCAGTTGTGAAAACAACGCTTCGATCATGAATCAGCCTCCCCAGGGGCCATCTTTGCCCGGCGACGGGGCCGAGCTTCGCGTCGGCGGGGCTTTCTGGGCCAGCGGGCCGCCTTCCGGTTTGGGCGGGGTCGTGCGGCCGGTGTTGCGCAGCAGTTCGGCCACCCCGCCGACCGCCCCGAGCAGGCCGCTGGCTTCCAGGGGCATCATCACCACCTTGGCATTGTCGGCTCCGGCGATGCTTTGCAGGGCTTCTGTATATTTCAAGGCGACGAAATAGTTCACCGCATTGACATCGCCCCGGGCGATGGCCTCGGAGACCACGGCGGTGGCCCTGGCTTCCGCCTCGGCGGCCCGTTCGCGCGCCTCGGCATCGCGAAAGGCGGCTTCCTTGCGGCCTTCCGATTGCAGGATGGCCCCCTGTTTTTCGCCCTCGGCGCGCAGGATGGCGGCCTGTTTTTCGCCTTCCGCGATGAGGATTTCGGCCCGTTTGTCGCGCTCCGCCTTCATCTGCCGTCCCATGGATTCGACCAGATCGCGCGGCGGCGAGATGTCCTTGATCTCGATGCGGGTCACCTTGACCCCCCAGGGGGTAGTCGCCTCGTCCACCACATGCAGCAACTCGGCATTGATCTTGTCGCGCTGGCTGAGCAATTCGTCCAGATCCATGGAGCCCATCACGGTGCGGATGTTGGTCATGGTCAGGTTGAGGGTGGCGCGGGTCAACTCGCTGACCTCGTAGGAGGCCTTGGCGGCGTCAAGCACCTGGAAGAATACCACCCCGTCCACCGTCACCATGGCGTTGTCGCGGGTGATGATCTCCTGCTCCGGCACATCGAGCACCTGTTCCATCATGTTCATGCGGGCGCCGATGCGATCAACCAGCGGCAGGATCATATGCAGCCCCGGCGGCAGGGTGCGGATATAGCGCCCAAAACGCTCGACGGTGAATTCGAGCCCCTGCGGCACGACCTTGACGCTGAGCACCACCATGACCACGGCGAAAACCAGGATGGCCAGGGCGAAAGTAGGGAAGGAACCGATGTCCATGTCCATTATCCTCGGTCACGACGGGAACAAAAGTGGATAAAAATCTACCATACCCCCGCCGCTGGCGTCATGACATCTCTTGGTCTGTGTCGACTTCCAGCGCCGGGTCGGTCTCGGTCTCGCCTTCGATCAGGTCTTCTTCGATGGTCACCAGTTCGAACGGTGGAAAATGGCCGGGCATCTGCTGGGTGCGGGTCGGTCGCACGCCGAGCCGGTTGAGCCGCCGGACCCGGGGCAGCAACGTCCCGTTCAGTGATTTGGCCAGTTTTACATAAGCGGTGGTGGCGGTGCGCAGACCGTTGCCCATGGTCTTGGCATGGGTCAGGAAGGTGCCGATGGCATCCATCAGCGCCTGCGTGCCCTCGACAATCAGGATCTGGTTTTCGGCCTGCCGTTCCAGTTCGATCTCGACCCGGGCAAAAGCGATCAGGCTGGCCAGGGCGGTCGGCCCGGCAACGGTGATTTCGCTCTTGGCCGCCTTGCGGATGAACTCCGGGTCGGCCTGACCGATTTTTTCCACCGCTCCCTCGTTGGGCAGATACATGATGTTCATGATCCGCTTCAGCGCATTGCCCCGCCCGGCATCGTGGTAGCTTTTGACGATGGCGGTGGCGTAGTTCTTGCTCGCCAGTTGTCGCAGATGCTCGTTCATGGTGCGCACCAGCCCGCGCCGCACCTCGTCTTCGGACGGCTTGCCCTCGGCGGCGGCCAGATCGAGCAGGAACTTGGAGGCCTTGGCGTCGATCACCAGTACCGTATCGCCGGGCAGGAAGACCACCGCATCGGGGCGCACCCCGGCTTCACTGACCGCATATTGCATGATGAAGTCGCGGCCTTTTTCCAGACCGAACGACTTGAGGGTGTTTTCCAGACCGATTTCGGCAAAATAGCCCGCCCCGCCGGGACTGGTCAGGGCGCGCCATACCGTATCCAGGGTCTCGCCCTGTTGGCCCATGTGGCTGTGCAGGCTGGCCAGTCCGGCGGTGACGGTCTTGATCTGGCCGACCAATTCCTCGGTGGTCTTGGTGATGCGTTCCGCGTTGTCCTTGCGCGCCGCCAGACTTTCCCGCTGGTGATCGGCGATCAGCTTGCTGGAGACCTGTTGCGCCGTTTCCAGAACCGCCGACTTGGCGGCGTTCAGGCTCTCGGTGCGGGCCCGTTCCCAATCCGTCATGCGCTGCCGCATGTCTTCGGTTTGCTGGGCCATGAGGGCGCTTTGCTTTTCCGCCTCGACGGCCCGGGCCTGGGCCAATTCAGCCTGCTTTTCCGCCGTTTGCTTTTCGGCCAGAACCAGATCGAGCTGGGCTTCGGCGCTTTCCAGATGGGCCTCGGCGGCGGCGCGCTGGGCGGCATGGGTTTCAAGCCGGGCACGGGCGTCGTCCAACTGGTGGCGGGCCTGTTGCAGCGCCTGTTCCCCGTCGTCCAGGGCGGCGGCCAAACGCGCCTCCAAATCCCGCCCCCGATTCCAGGCGGCAATCAACAGGCCCAGGGCCAGGGCCAGTCCCACGGCCAGGACAACGGCGGCGGACGAAAGATCTAAATTTGACCACATGGTGGCCCGCAGCTTGCCTTACTTGTCGGCTAAACGCAAACTCACCTTGAATGTCCAAAGGGGAGACTCCGATGCGCTGGAAACTGGGTCTGTTGATCTTTGCCTTATTGCCCGTCACGCTCGCTCATGGGGCGGATCACTCCGCCGGGGCGGTGGCCCGTGCGGCGCTGGGAGTCACGGTCTATACCAATGATCTGGCCATGGTGCGCGACACCCGCAAGGTGAGCCTGCCCGAAGGCGAGAGCCGTCTGGCCCTGGAGGACGTGGCGACCCGAATGATTGCCGCCAGCGTGCGGGTCAGCGGGGTCGGGGTGCGGCTGCTGGAACGGGATTTCGAATTCGACGTAATTTCACCGGCCAGCCTGTTGGCCCGTTCCGAAGGGCGGGATTTGGATGTGGTCCATGTTGATGCGGCAACCGGAAAGGTCATGACCCGCCGGGCGACGGTGTTGAGCAGCAGCGCGGGGCCGGTGCTGCGCATTGACGGCAAAATCTGGTCGGAGCCGCCGGGAATCCTGGTCTATGACCTGTTGCCGGAAGGTCTGCGTCCGCGCCCGACGCTGCTGGCCACGGTTGATGCGGCAACGGAAGGCGAGCGGTTGTTGGATCTGGCCTATCTGACCGAGGGTCTGAACTGGCAGGCCGATTACACCGTCGAGCTGAACGCCGAGATGACCCGGCTGGACCTGGAAGGCTGGGCCACGGTGACCAATCTCAGCGGGGCCGATTATCCGCTGGCCGACCTGCAACTGGTAGCCGGATCGGTGCAGCGCAGCCTGCCGCCGCGTCCGATGCGGGACACCAACATGTACATGGCCAAGGCCGCCCTGGCGGAGGGGCAGGCGATGCCCCAGCGCGAGACCCTGGCGACCTTTCACCTCTATGACATCGGGCGCAAGGTGAGCCTGAAAATGAACCAGTCCAAACAGGTGGCGCTGTTGAGCGGCGCGGATGTCGAATCGCAGCGGCGCCTGTTGCTGCGCGGCGGTCCGGCGCTGATGGGGCGCCATGCGGGGCGCCAGGGACCGCTGCACCCGGAAGCCCAGGTCATTTTCCGCAATGACAAGGACCGTCCGGGGGTGCCGCTGCCCGCCGGAACGGCACGGCTCTATCAGCGGGATTCCAAGGGCCGCCTACAGTTCGTCGGCGAGGACCGGCTGCCCGATACGCCGGTGGCCGGCGAGGTGACCCTGACCCTGGGTCAGGCCTTCGATGTCACGGTCCACCGGGAACAGACCGATTTCCGCTGGATCGACCGCGAGAATCGGGAATCCGAAAGCGCCCATCGGCTGCTCCTGGCCAACGCGGGCGCGCAGCCGGTGGTCCTGCGAATCGAGGAGTCGCTGCACGGCGAATGGCGGATGTTGGAGGAAAGTCAGCCCCACCAGCGCGACGCCAATCAAGCCGTCTGGACGCTCACCGTGCCGCCCAAGGGGGAGATGGAGCTTACCTATCGGGTCCGTACAACGCCTTGACCAAGCGGCTCTTCTTGCTTATGTGACGGAAAAGCAATCCTTGTCCGTCGAGCCCTTGTGATGCCTGAATTGGAAATACTTGTCGCCCCCGACTCGCGCCTGAAGGCGAAATGTACCCCGGTGGAAGAGGTGACAGCCGATGTCCGTCAGTTGATGGACGACATGCTGAACGCCATGTATCGGGCCAATGGAATCGGGCTGGCGGCCCCACAGGTCAATGTGCACAAGCGGATCATCGTGGTCGATGTGTCGCCCAAGGATGGCGAGCGACACCCCCTGCGCATGATCAATCCGCAAATCATCGGCGAATCAGCAGAGCTTTGCACCAAGGAGGAAGGCTGTCTGTCGCTGCCCGACCAATGGGCGGAGGTCACCCGGCCGGAAGCGGTCACGCTGCGCTACATGGACGAAAAGGGGCGCCAGCAGACCCTGGAGGCCGATGGGGTGCTGGCCACCTGTATCCAGCATGAAATGGATCATCTGGATGGCGTGTTGTTCGTCGATCATATCTCGGCGCTGAAACGTAATATCATACTGCGCAAGTTAACTAGAGCGGGATGAATTTAGGTTGGTCCATATCCGGCGTTTCTGACGAGGTTGGCGCATTCCTGCGGCGGGAAGGCATCGAGTAGCCTTCCGATGGCCTCGCAGAGCGCATCGACGGTGCGCGCGGCCTCCTTGCGCAGCAGATGCTTGAGTTTGGCAAAGACCTGCTCGATGGGGTTCAGGTCGGGGGAGTATTTCGGCAGGAAGAACAGCTTGGCACCCGCGCCTCGGATGAGGCGGCGGATGGCTTCGCCCTTGTGGCTGCCGAGATTGTCCATGACCACGATATCGCCGGGCTTGAGGGTGGGGATGAGCACCTTCTCGACATAGACCCGGAAGCGTTCGCCATTGATCGGCCCGTCGAGAACCCAGGGCGCCTCAATGCGGTCGTGGCGGAGCGCGGCGAGGAAGGTCATGGTTTTCCAGTGGCCATACGGCACCTTGGCGTCGAGCCTTTGGCCGACCGGCGCCCATCCCCGGAGCGGCGCCATGTTGGTCTTGGTCCAGGTTTCGTCGATGAAGACTAGGCGATCAATGGCCACCCGGTCCTGATACGCCTTCCACTGTTCACGCTTACGCGCCACGTCGGGCCGATCCTGTTCCCTGGGAAGGACGCTTTTTTTTGAAACTCAGTTTTTCGGCATGCACGAATTCCCAGACGCTGCGGTAGTCGACCATCACCTTGCGCTCGGCCAGTTCCGCCACCAACCCACGCAACGTGAAGTCCTTCTCCTTGCACCGCTGGATAAGCCAATCACGGTGTTCTCCTCGGATTGTCTTCGGCCGGTTCCCTCCCATCTTGTCGGGCGCAACACTGCCCGTCTCGCGGAAACGGGTCACCCAGCGGATGACCGAACTGACACCAACGGCAAACCGCGCCGCGGCCTGGTGCCGAGAGAGGCCGCCTTCCTCAACGGCGGCGACCACACGCTCGCGGAGATCGTTCGAATAGGGTTTCGTCATCCATACTGGCCTCCTTTTCCAGCCAGTATGTTGAATCAGAATTGCGAGACTTTGGGAATCCCCTTTCGATTCACTCCGGCTTCATCCCGCTCTAAGGCCAAGAAAACCGCCGGATGAGGCGGAAATCCAGCCCATATTTCCACCAGTTAATGTATTGGAATTAAAAAGAATAAAATTCTTTTTAAAATTATTATATATTGTGATGAAGGTCACAGCGGGGCGCTGATATTTACGACATAAAGGGGTCAAATAAAATAAAGGGAGGGACATCCCATGACCACCGGAACACCTGACGACCCCATCGACCGCCTGGATCTTTCCGTCGCCAATATGCTGGATGACCTGAAAGTCATGCTGCAACGCTCGCAGAACTGTTCCTATGTCTGCGTCGAGCAGGTTGATGTGATGGAAAAAACCGTCGCAGCCATTGACAGGGGAAATGCCGACAAGGCCTTTGCCTATGCCTCGCTGCTCTGCGGCGGCATGCTCGAATGCGCTGATGATTGCCCGAATCGCGATCTGGGTCAGGAACTGCTTGATCTCACGTTGCTGTGGAAAATGGCGCGCGGCACGTCGTCCAGTCCGTTCGAGGACCTGGATTAAGTCCCGTCATTCTTGTAGCCAGGCTTCCACTTCCGGCCACAGTTCGTCGAAGGAGCGGAAGCCGGTGGCGACGGCCCTGGCCTCGCGCCCCTCGCGCAGTAGAACCGTTGGAAAACCGCGCACGCCCCACGACTGCACCGCCTTGAATTCCTCGAAGGTGGTCTGTTTGGCCTCGTTGCTGGCGAAGGCCTCAAGAAACGCCCCGCGATCCAGGGCCAGTTCCTCCGCCAGATCGGCCAGCACTTCGGGCTGGGTGAGATTGCGGTTCTCCAGATAGAAGGCCCGGTGCAGGGCATGCAGCATGGGCACCGCCATCTCCCGTGCCAGATGGCGGGCCGTCACCACCGCCCGGCAGGCCGGTTCGGTATCATAGACGAAATCCGGATCGCGCAGGATGTCGAGGGAAAAGGATTGCCCGGTGCGGGCCGCCACGGTGGCCCAGGCCTCGCGCAGGTAATTGCGCAGTTCCTTGTCCCACGGCTCCTTGGTGTAGGGGCGCAGGCCGCCGACCCGCAACGAGACCGGGACGGCCGCGCCGATATTGTCCACCAACCCGGCGAAGACCGGCGCGAATCCCCAGCACCAGGAGCACATGGGATCGGCAACCAATAGAATTTCCCGATCCATGTGGCCTCCCGTCGTCGGTTCAGTGGCCCTTGCCGAATACCTTGTCGAAGAAGCCGCCCTTGGATTCGGGCTTTTCCTCGCCGGTCTTGCACCACAAGGCCCCCTTGGCCCCGTCGGCAATGTCCTGCAGGGCCTGCCGGTCGTTGTGCATCTTGGACATCACCCGCAGTCCCTGCACGGTGCCGACCAGGAAACGGGCCAGCCCCGCCACGTTGGCGTCGGAGGCCAGATCCTTTTCCGCCTGGGCCCGCCGCAACAGATCGGTCAGGGTCTGTTCAAGGGTGCTCAGGGTGTTGCGCATGGTTTCCGCCACATTGGCATCGCGGCTGGCCAGTTCGGTCACCGTGTTGGTGATCAAACAGCCCTTCTTGTTGCGCGCCCCCTCCTGAACCAGGACGTCCAACAGGCCGTCGATGATTTTGCGGGCGGTGGCCGTGGTATCGGTTTTCAGGTGCCGCTGCACCACCGAATGTTCGACGTAATGGGCCAAGGCCAGATCGAACAGCGTCGCCTTGTCGCCAAAGGCATTGTACAGGCTGCCGCGCTTCAGTCCGGTCGCGGCCTCCAGATCCTGAATGGACGTGGCCTCGAAACCACGGGTCCAGAAGACATCGACGACCTTGTCCATGACTTCGTTTTGATCGAATTCCCTGGGGCGTGCCATGGGGTTCCCCCTCCTCATTCCGTTTTTGAACGATATTTAATACCAAGTTATCAGGAAGCGTGACTGTCGTCCACGATTCCGGCTTCGAGACGGGCCCGTTGTCGACTTTTGGGCTCTCGTTGGCTCTCTGACTTGAGCTGACCGCAGGCCGCCATGATATCCCGGCCACGCGGGGAGCGGATCGGAGCAGACAGGCCCAAGTCATTGAGCAGATTGGAAAACTTTTTCATGGTGTGGGCGGATGACGGCTCATAACCGCAGCCCGGCCAGGAGTTAAAAGGCAGCAGATTGACCTTGGCCGGCAGATCCTTCAAACGCCGCGCCAATTCCCGCGCGTCGGCCTCGGAATCGTTGATGCCCTTGAGCAGCAGATATTCGAAGGTGATGCGCCGGGCGTTGCTGGCCCCGGGGTAGTCGCGACAGGCGCGCAGCAGCTCGTCGAGCGGATATTTCTTGTTGATCGGCATCAGTTCATCGCGCAAGTCATCGGTGACGGCGTGCAGGCTGATGGCCAGATCGGTGTTCACTTCTTCCCCGTAGCGCCGCATCATCGGCACCACGCCGGAGGTGGACAGGGTGATGCGACGACGGGAAATGCCGAGCCCTTCCGAGTCCATGGCAATCAGCATGGCGTCGCGCACCGCCTCGTAATTGAACAAGGGTTCACCCATGCCCATGACCACGATATTGGTCAGCTTGCGGCTGCCGTCATTGGGGGTCGGCCATTCGCCGCAGGCATCGCGAGCGGTCATGAATTGGCCGACAATTTCCCCGGCGCTCAGATTGCGCACCAGAAGCTGGGTGCCGGTATGGCAGAAGCGACAAGTCAGGGTGCAGCCGACCTGGGTGGAGATGCAGACCGCACCGCGATCCTCCTCCGGGATATGCACCGTCTCCGCCTCGTTGCCGTCTTCGAAGCGCACCAGCCATTTGGCTGTGCCGTCGGCGGATTTCTGTTCCCGCGCCAGAATCGGGCGGCCGACTCGATAGTGCTCGGCCATGCGTTCGCGCAGGGGTTTGGCCAGGGTGGTCATGCGGCCGAAATCGGTTTCCCCCTGATGATAAATCCAGTGCCACAACTGCTTGGCGCGAAACGGCTTTTCACCGAAAGCCTGAAGCTCGGCTTGCAGTTGGTCTCGGGTCAGCCCGAGCAAATCGGTGCGGCTGTCTGTGGTTGTCTGGGTCATGGCGCCAGACATATAGGGGGCCGGAACGGAATTTGAAAGGGTTTTAAAACAAAAGGTCGAATAACAATGGCAATAAAATCGCCGTGGCCAGCCCGTTGAGCCCCATGGCCAGCCCGGCAAAGGCCCCGGCAAGGGGGTCGATCTCCATGGCCCGGGCGGTGCCGATGCCGTGACTGGCGGTGCCCAGGGCCAGTCCGCGTGAGGCAGGGTCCCGGACCCGCAGCAGGTTGAGGGTGAAGCCGCCGAACAGTGCCCCGACCATGCCGGTCAGGATGACCAGTACGGCGGTCAGGCTGGGCAGGCCGCCCAATTGATCGGCAATACCCATGGCGATGGGGGTGGTGACCGATTTGGGGGCCAGGGAGATTAGGGTTTGCGGCGAAGCGTCGAGCAGCCAGGCGATGCCGACGGCGCTGGCGGCGGCGGTGATCGACCCGAGCAGAATCGACGCCACAATGGCCAACGCCGATTTGCGCACATGGGTGAAATGAATATAGAGCGGTATGGCCAGGGCGACGGTGGCCGGGCCAAGCATGAAATGCACGAACTTGGCCCCCTCGAAATAGGTCGCGTAATCGGTCTCAGTGAGCAGCAGGAAGGCGACCAGCAGCAACACGGCCAGCAGTACCGGATTGAGCAGCGGAAACCGCCCGCTGCGCTGATAGATCCAGTCCCCCACCTGATAGGCGACCAGAGTCAGGGTCAGTGCGGTCAGCGGGCTGGCCGAAAGATAGACCCAAATCTGATCCAGGTTGCCGTTCATGGCGAGGGAGTCCGGCGTTGCAGATATTTCATGGCGAGCCCGGTCACGGCGATGGTCAGGACCGTGGAGGCCAGCAAGGCGGCGAGGATGGCTTCCCATTCCGCCTGCAATAAGCGCAGGTGAACCATCACCCCGACCCCGGCGGGCACGAACAGCAGGGACAAATGGCGCAGCAACCCGGTGGCGGTGGCCTGCAAGCCCTCGGGCAAAGACCCACGGATGATCAGTCCAACGAATAGAATCGCCATGCCAATCACCGGGCCGGGCACCGGCAGACCGGTCCCCAGCACCACGGCCTCGCCGAGCAACTGGCAGATCAAAAGCAGGGTGATGTACTTGAGAAACATTTGGGGCAGCCCCAGGAGATCAGTCAGAGCCCTTGCGACTGGCGACGTGATCGCGGATGCGCATGTCGCTGACCAGCACATGAGTCTGAATCCAGACGGTCACGAAATCAATAAATTCGGGGAAGTCGAAACTCTTGGGGTCGGCCTCGAAATGTTTGTGATAGTCGGCCACGGCCATGCGCAGATTCTCGTGCTCGAAGCGATGCTGTACCAGGTCGGGGAACTGCACCGATTCCATCAACGCCTCTTCGTCGGCGAAATGTTTCAGGCAGTAGTCCAAAAGTGCATCCAAGGCCACGCGCAGGGCGGCTCCGTTCTTGCCGGCGGCGTAGTCCTCGCGCAACTGGCTGATCAGCTTGAACAGCATCTGATGCTGGTCGTCGACCTTTGGCATCCCGATGGCATACCTGGGACTCCAGGATATGGTGCGCATTCGAATTCCCCTACTCAGATCCTTCTTGGTTATTGATACGATGTTGCCCCCTCCGTCGCCGGAGTGCAAGAAGAGTTAAGCATCGGCACTGTTCCGGCCCTGCATGGTTTCGTGCCAGCGCCGCAGGTGGGGATGCTCCGGCCCGGGTTTGACCTTGACCCAGGCGGCAAAATCCACGCAGACGAAGGCGGTGATGTCGGCAAAGGTAAAGCTGTCGCCGATCATGAAATCCCGGTCCGCCAGATGGGCGTCCAGGTTGCGCATAAAATCGTCGAGCCGCCGCCGCCCCCGCTCTGCCAGTGCCGGAATTTGCGCATGGGATACCGGTCCGGTCACCGCCCGGCCCACGAATCCCTTGGCCGAATTGCGCAGCACCTCCTGCACTGCCTGGAAGCCTTCTAACTCCATGCGATGGGACCACATGCTGACCAGGGCTTTCTCCCGCGCCTCCCGGCCGAACAGCGGCGGTTCGGGATGGATGTCCTCAAAGTAGCGGCAGATGGCCTCCACCTCGCCGATTCCGGTGCCGTCCTCAAGGACCAGGAAGGGGACGTCACAGCGCGGATTGATGGCCCGATAGGCCGCCTCCAGGTGCTCCCCGGACCGCAAATCGACCGGGACGAGGGGCACAGATAGACCTTTTTCAGCCAGATAAATCCGTACCCGGCGGGGACTCGGCGCGCTGGCGCAGTCGTATAGGTGCATGGCGGACTCCTTTCTCATGGCGTCATCCGGGCGACAAATCTACTTGAAATCCGCTTTTCACGGGGCTATTGGTGACGCCAACGGAGGACGAGACCAATGATGTTCCGTGCGATCGAATGTGGCAATGTTTTCCAGGCCCCCCAGGGCCCGGTCGCGGCCTCGCGCGTTTCCGTTACCACCAAAACCCGGACCAAAACGACCTGAGCGACGCGGGCCGGACTGAGCTGATCAACTCAAGGCCCGCGTGGATGCACCCGCGGGCTTTCGATATTTTCCGAACAGCCAAACGGGCCATCTGACACGGGGCCGGATAGAGAAAGGAAGAATACAATGGGTTACAAGGTCGCCGTGGTCGGGGCCACGGGCAATGTGGGACGGGAAATGCTGTCCATCCTTGCCGAGCGCGAATTTCCGGTCAGCGAGGTGGTGGCGCTGGCCTCCCATCGCTCCATCGGACGCGAAATCTCGTTTGGCGAGGACGAGATTGTGACCGTCCAGAACCTGGAAACGTTCGATTTCGCCGGGACCGACATCGTGCTGTCATCGCCGGGGGCCAGCGTGTCGGCCATACACAGCCCGCGCGCCGCGGCGGCGGGCGCGGTGGTGATCGACAACACCTCCCACTTCCGCATGGAGCCGGATATTCCCCTGGTCGTGCCGGAAGTCAACCCGGAAGCCATCGACGGCTTCACCAAGCGGCGCATCATCGCCAATCCCAATTGCTCGACCATTCAGATGGTGGTGGCCTTGAAGCCGCTGCACGATCTGGCGACCATCAAGCGGATCGTGGTGGCGACCTATCAGTCGACCTCCGGGGCGGGCAAGGAAGCCATGGACGAGTTGTTCAATCAGACCCGGGGCATCTACGTCAACGAGCCGGTGCCGCACGAGAAGTTCACCAAGCAGATTGCCTTCAACTGCATTCCCCATATCGACAAGTTCATGGAAGACGGGTCGACCAAGGAAGAGTGGAAGATGGCGGTGGAAACCCGCAAGATCATGGGCCCGGATATCCTGGTGACCGCGACCTGCGTACGCATTCCCTGCTTCGTCAGCCATGCGGAGGCGATCAACATTGAACTGGCCAAGCCGTTGAGCGACACCGAGGCCCGCAAGGCCCTGAAGGCGGCCCCGGGCGTGGTGGTGGTCGATCACCGGGCCAGCGAAGGCTATGTCACGCCGGTGGAATGCGCCGGAGAGGACCCGGTCTACGTCAGCCGCATCCGCAACGATCCGACTGTGCCCAATGGGCTGAACCTGTGGGTGGTGGCCGACAACCTGCGCAAGGGTGCGGCCCTCAACGCCATCCAGATTGCCGAAGCGCTGATCCAGCGGCATCCCAAGCTGGGACGCTGAGCGCGACCTTTCTGAAATTCACGGCGGCCCCGAAGTCAAAGGGGCCGCCGTGAAATTTAGCTCAAACCCAACCGCCTTGGACTGTTCCGGCTTTTAAGGTGGTGCCCTTGTAGCTACAGTCGAGGGCAAGTTTGGTGTTATTCCGGGAGTATTGGTTTTAAGTCATGGAACTTGACCTGGATGGTGGACGCCTGGCGATCTTCCTCGGAGGATTATCGCTGTTTTTCTTTGTGGAGACGATTCGTCCCGCCCGGCGCTGGCAGACCAGCCGCCTCAGGCGATTCGTCTTTCATGGTTCGGTGGCGGCTTTCAATACCGTTCTGGTGCGGGTGCTGATCTACGTTCCGTTTCTGCTGTGGATCGTTTACGTGGAGCAGCAGGGCTGGGGGCTGTCCCGCTGGCTGGGGCTGAACCATTGGCAGGAAGTGGTGGCATCGCTGGTCATGCTCGACCTGTTCGACTATTTCTGGCACCGCGCAAACCATCAAGTTCCTTTTCTTTGGCGGTTCCACAAGGCGCACCATGCCGACAACGAGATGGATGTTTCCACCGCCCTGCGCTTTCATCCGGGTGAACTGGTTCTGTCCTCCATCGCCAAGGCGGCATGGGTATTGGTCTGGGGGCCATCGGCGATGGCCTGGTTCGTGTTCGAAGGGCTGATCAGTCTGTGCGCCCAATTCCACCACAGCAATATCGACCTGCCCGATTCGGTGGAGCGAATCCTCTCGCGCGTCATCGTCACGCCGCGTTTCCATACCTCCCATCATGTGGTGGAACGGGCTTACGGCCATGCCAATTTCTCCACCATCTTCAGTTTCTGGGACCCGATGTTTAAAAGCTACAATCAGGTTCCCCAGGGTCCCGACGGCCAACTGGCCGCCGATGTCCTCGGACTGCCCGAGGCGCGGGAGCTGACCCTTTCGTACCGGGCATGGTTCTCGGAACCGTTCATGCGCCGCAACACCGGCTTGCCCGAATGAGTCACGGGTGATAATTCGATACGCAATTCAACAAACCAAAGGAAAAATGACCATGAAGAAGTTACTGGCCCTGTCGTTACTGTCGTTCTTGTTGGTCCCAGTCGCGGCCCAGGCCGACGAGCACGGGGGAAATCCCGTGGCCAAGAAGGCGGTCGAAGCCACCGAACATGCGGGCGACGCGGTTAAGGAAAAGGCCGCCGAAGCCACCGAGCAGGCCGGAGAAGCGGTGACGGAAAAGGCCGCCGAAGCCGCCGAGCATGCGGGTGCGCCCGTGGAAAAGAAGGTTGACGAGCATGCCGGCACACCGGTGAAGTAGGCATTGCCGCCATGAGGCGAACCATTGGACGTTTGTTGTCCATTGCCTGGCTGTCCGGCACCCTGGGATGGGGTGCCGGACCCGCTGTGGCGGGCGAAGAGCCTGTCCAGGAGCCGCAAGCGGAAAAGCGTGAATATTTCTCCGAAGACATCAAGGCGTCGATGACTAGGCATATCCAGGCCAAGGTGGACGGCGAGGGCGTCTTTCATATGCGTGACGACAAGACCGGGGAAATGCTGGCGTTGAAGTTCGTTCAGATTCATGACCCGGTGCGAAAGATCGGCACCGATACCTATTTCGCCTGTACCGATTTCCATGTGGTGGGCGAGCCGGACAAACTCTATGACCTGGATTTCTGGATGAACGACAAAACCGGTGAGTTGCAGGTCTTCCAGTCGAAGGTCCATAAGGAGCCGCGCCAGTCGTGGCTCTATGGTTGGTACAAGCAACCCCGCTACACCTTCGTCAATGACGAAATCGAATATCTGTATTGAGGCCAAGAGGCTGACAATCAGACAAAACCGGCGCCCGGTTCGGTCCGGGGCTCGATCCTATGAGAGACCAATATCTTAAGCGCCTAGGGAAATTGGTGGGCCAACTTGGACGAAAGTGGGCACTGGGTTATATGCGTTTGTATCCCGTGTTCGAGTGGAAGCGGAACATAAAAATATCCATAGGCGATTGCCGCGTATGACCCAAAGCAGTATATGGTGACAAAATTCATTACTATTGGTCTGCTGGGACCAATAAATTCAATATATTAAATATGTTTAATCTCACTCAGCCTAATCGTCTCACGCTGTTTTAGTGTTGTATTTTTGGGATGAAGTGCTAATTTTAAGTAATCCTGGGTGAGTGGCAAAGCGTATTAAGTATTGTGAGAATAAGTACGTAGTATAGGAAATTAGAAGTTTGCTCAGATTTTGGCGGGTTCTGCGTAGGGCTGACCATGAACCTTAATTCCGACCCCAGCGTGGACGACTTTCACGAACAGTTACAGTGCCTTTTGTCGGCGCAGTCTCAGGATGCGGCCTTGTCCATTCTGTTCGACAAGTATGCCGTCAATGGGGTGGGAGGCATTGCGCTCCTTGCTTCCGACGAAAATTGCCGGGATCGCTCGCCGGTCACGCTGGTCTTTGCCCAGGACATATCCGGGCAGGTGGCACCCGATCTGCCGCGGCAAATTGCCGAGCTCGCGATTGACCGGAGCCCGAAATGGTTATCCACTTGGCTCTTTCGGCGAAAGCACCCGACCTCCCTGTACCGGATCAGCCGCTATGTGCCTTTCACCAGCGGACTGGTCCAGCGCATAGTCTCGCCTCCAGATGTGCCGCCTTTGGAGGATTTGATGTTTGTGCCTTATCGACACCACAGTTCGAAATATCTCATGGTGATCGGGCTCTACAAACCTGCCTCCGACGCCCTGTTCAACCAGTTGACGACTTTCACACTGGCCTACCTAGTGAAATGGGACAAAGAGGAACACCGGTCCGCAATTTTGCCTCGAGAGCAGCTCTCCATCTCGGAAACGGAACTCGAATGTCTCCGGTGGATGGCGGCGGGCAAGACCTTGCAAGAGATATCCATCATTACAGGGATGAGTTACGGGAACGTCCGGTACCATCTCAACAAAGCTAGAGACCGGAGCGGTTATGCGACCATGCAGCAATTGCTGGTTCACGCCGCGCACGAATACCGGATACATCCCCTGAGGTTCTGAAGTTCGCGGCCTGATCCACAAGAGTTTCAATTGGTTATCTGGTGCAATGGCAACTGGGGCAAAAGTCCGGGCGGCGGCGGCCGACGGACTCACAATTGGTTGAATCGGCCACTGTTTCATGATTCTGTGGGGCATGGTCAAGCCACGCCCAGATATTGATGCGTTTTCACCGTTGGTGCTCAAGCCGCTGGCTCTGGGGCTGCTGGAAGAGAATGCCCGGCTGTCGTCGGAGAATGCGGCGTTGCGCGAGGAGATCGCGCGCTTGAAAGGACTGAAGGGCAAGCCGGACATCAAGCCACCATCGACGCCGTCCGGGATGGACAAGGCGACGGACAAGCGGTCGCGGCGAGAGAAGCGGCGGCGCGGGCCGAAGGCGCCGTCGGCGCCGGTCGAGGAGCGGATCGTCGTCGCCACCGCCATTCCGCCGGGGTCGCGGTTCAAGGGCTACGAAGACTTCACCATCCAGGACCTGAAGATCGAGCCGCGGGTCGTGCGCTATCGCCGCGAGCGCTGGCTGACGCCGGACGGGCGCACGGTGCTGGCGCCGCTGCCGGCCGGGATCGGCGACCACTTCGGCCCCGAGATCAAGCGCTTCATCCTCGCCCAATACCACCAGGGTCAGACCACGGTGCCGCGCCTGGTCGAGTTGTTGCGGATGCTCGGTGTGGACATCTCCAAGCGGCAGGTGGTGCGCATCCTGACCGATGCCAACGACGCCTTCGTCGCCGAGGCCCGCGACGTACTGCGGGCGGGGCTCACGCACGGCGGCTGGATCTCGGTGGACGACACCGGCGCCCGTCACCAGGGCAAGAACGGCGTCTGCACCCAGATCGGCAACGACGCCTTCACCTTCTTCGCCACCACCGGATCGAAGAGCCGGGCCAACTTCCTCGGCCTGCTGCGTGCCGGCCACGGCGACTATGTCCTCAACGACCAGGCTTTCGCCTACATGCGCCATCGTCGCCTTGCCGGTTCGGTCATCGCCACCCTGGCGGGGCACCCGGTGCGCCGCTTCGCCGACCACGCCGCGTGGCAGGCCCACCTCGGTGCGCTGGGCATCGCTGCCCTCAAGGTCCATCCCGCCCCGGTGACGATCGCCACCGAGGGTGCCTTGTGGGGCGCCGTCACTGCCCACGGCTTCCTCGACGGCACTGTGATCGTCTCCGACGATGCCGGCCAGTTCAATGTCGGCGAGCACGCCCTATGCTGGGTCCACGCCGAGCGGCTGGTCCACAAGCTCGACACCTTCACCGAGGCGGCCCGCGCCGCCAAGGAGAAGGTTCGTGGCCTGATCTGGTGGTTCTACGCCGACCTCAAAGCCTACCGCGCCGCCCCGGCCCCGCGCCGCAAGGCCGAACTGAAGACCCGTTTCGACCGCCTCTTCCGACGGCGCACCGGCTTCGCCACGCTGGACCGCCTGCTCGCTCGCCTTCACGCCAACAAGACCGAACTGCTGCGCGTCCTCGACCGGCCGGAAATCCCGCTCCACACCAACGGATCGGAAAACGACATCCGCTGCCAAGTCATCCGCCGCAAGGTCAGCGGCACCACCCGCAGCGACCCCGGACGTGACTGCCGCGACGCCTTCCTCGGCCTCGCCAAGACCTGCCGCAAACTCGGTATTTCGTTCTGGGACTTCCTCGGAACCCGCCTCGGCGCGGCCGTCGCTACGCCGGTGCCGCACCTCCCGGAATTGGTTGCTGCCCGCTGCGAAGCCTGACCGCCCGGACTTTTGCCCCAGTTACGTGCAATGCCGGATTCTGGCCCCTATCTGACAGATGTGTCAGTTGCTCCCCGGACACTTGTCACCTTAACGTGGCAGCAGGCTATTGATCGTTGTCATGGGGAGAAAAGTGTTGGGTATGTTTGCGCGTCTTGCGACTGTCATTTGTCTTGTCGTTTTGAGTTGGCCGCACGATGCATCGGCGGCCAGCACCCTGAATGTGAAACTAAAAGATGACAACACGCTTGCCGTCTCGCTTGCCAGCCAGACGCTGAACCTGAAGGCCGCCAAACCCTGGACGACCGAACAGCAAGGCAACGATACCTATTACGTCGTCAACGCCGACATCGTGATCGGAAAACTGAACCTGTTCAATGCCGAGGCGAAGGTCGGCAAGGCGGGCGGCAGCTTCAAAGTATCCGTCGCGCCAAAATTTTCCGATCTCAGCATTTCCGCAGGCAGTTTCGAATTTTCCCTTCTGCCGGGTGACGTCATCGAAGACGCGCCCGCCAACGCGGAGTTCTCGAAATCGGAAATGGTCATGGTCGCCTCGGTCAGCAACGCAGTGACCCTGTCGGTCGGCGACAACGCCAGTTTTTCCGTGCCGGGGACCGGCAACGTGGACGTCACCATGATGATCGAGTTCAACAAGGGGACCTTCTACTACGAAGGGCCGCTCCCCGCGGTTCAGGAACTCGTCGGAGGGGTCGACCAGTTCATCAAAGCGTCCAAGGAAGGCGAGACGACCTCCGCCGGTTTCGGCTATTCCAGCACGCGGGCGTTCAAATTCACCTCTTCGATGCCGCTCTATACCGGCAAGTCGAAGCAGGAAACGGAGAGCTTTTCCTGCAATGTGGTGTTGAACGGTTCCTTTGACCTGGCCGAGGCCGTCGCGATGAATACCGAGTTGTGCATCAACACGGATTCAGGCAAGGTCGGCTCCAATGGGGCCCTGACCCTGTCGACCGAGGTTCTCAAGCTCGATGCCGAGTTTACGGTCGGCGAAGGATCCGTCGCCATCGACAAGTCCGGCGTTCGCTTCGGTTTCGGCAAGACCACGCCGGACCTGAACAAGAAACTCGAAAACGTCCTGCATTTTGTTGCGCCGATGTTGACAGCGGATGCGTCGATATACGGCTATGCCACCAACAAAAAGAAGTTCGGCGTGATCCTGGACTCCGATAGCCTGCTCGATATCAACGCGGTCAAGTTCAAGGATCTGCATCTCGGTCTGACGTCCAGCGGTCTCGACGTTTCCGCGACGTTGAAGTCCAAGAACCTCGGCAGTGTCAAAGTCGCAGGCGAAGTCACCGATTCCAAGTGCTGGCTCGACATCGATGGAAAATCATCGATTTTCGGTTACCAGCTTGATGCGCCTCGCGTGAAGCCGTGTCAGGCGGCCGAGGGGGCCGTCGAATACGCCGGGAAGATCGCCATTCTTGGCAAGAATTTGGCCGTCAAAGGCGTCGATAAAGTCAACAAGAAGGGGAAGGCAAGCATCAAAGCCGCGGAAGATTTGGTGTTTAAGGTTGGTAGCCTGTCTCTGAACGCGGGCAAATTGGGCTTCGATGAGTTGAAGACAAACCTCAAGCTGGGCGGCAGCAAGCTGGCGGCGGTATCGAACCTCGGCGATTTCGATTTTGGCGACATGACCCTCAATACGTCAGGCTGGCCGAACACCGAGATGAAAACCTCCAAGAGCTATAAATACGGCAAGAAACTGGGCCTCAGTGGTGGCTCGGTGAGGGTCTCCGGGGACGGCACGGTGGAGGCGTCCTTGTTGGTCAAGAATGGCTCGCTGGAAGTCGGCGGGCACCTGAACACGACCAGCAAGGCCAAGTTCTGCGTCAAGGTGAAGTTCGCCGGCCACAAGACGTCGAAGTGCGACAGCATCAAGGTCAGCCTCGACGAGGGCCTGGACCTCAGTGGCGGGTGCTTCCGGGTCAGTGGCAGCAAAAAAATTCTCGGACAGAATTTCAGCATACCGAGCCAGGATATCTGCCTGGGCAAAGATTCTGATGGCGATGATTCCTTCCGTCCCGATGGCGACAGCGTTGGTGTCGTTGTTCATCTACAGTCCTACGTTGAGAAGTTCGTCATGGTGAAGGACGGTGGCAACAACAACGACGTTTACGCCACGAACGATCAGCCGGAAGGCTACGCGACCTTCATCATGTATCATCAGGTCCAGGGGGATGAAGATACAAAAGAAGATACATGCCCCACCTATGGATCGAATGTCTCTTTCCTGGTTTACAACGACAAACGCCAGAATCGATATCTGCGGCTGGATAGGAAGGAGAACCCAGTTGACTCGAAAGCGGATAAAGCCAGGAGCAACGAGCAATTCATTCTCGAATCTGTAGAAGGTAAAAAATCTGGATCCTGTATCACACAAGGCGACAAGATTCGTATTCGTTCCAATAAGTTCGGAACTTATTGGACAGTTCAGCGCGGTGAGGGGTTCAGGCTGTATGGCGTCAACAAAGCCAGCGGCGACTCCGCCGCACACCAGGAGTTCACCATCTACATGGATAGCGACTCATAAACTTTATGACGAGACGGTTGTCAGAGCTCGCTTGGTTCGCCAAGTGAGCTCTGTCCGCTAAGGGGGCTCCCCATTTCGTCTGATTGGTTTACGGTAGGAAATGACGCTGCGACGGAATTCATATGTCTCCATTGTCTGAACCCATAACCAACTGCGCCGGGTTGGAAAAGCATACAGGTAAGTTGCTGTCGGCCTGCGTTCTGTTCGGGCTGGTCGTACTCGGCGGTTGCGCAACGACGGATTCGTCCTCACCTGTCATGGCCCGGGGGGCGCAGTCGATCGCCGACGCCATCCCCGAGGACAAAGTGACATCCGAGCCTCGACGGCTCGCCGCTGAAGGCATACGACATCTGGACGGTCACGACCTGGATGCGGCACTTATCGCGTTCAACAAGGCCTTGGCCGCCGATGGCGCCAACGCGATGTTGAATTTCTTCACGGCGCTAACGTACCACCTACAAGCTCTCGATGGCGCCGATGGTGAATACGATTTGGCTCGTCAAGGGTACGATCGGGCCATCCGCATTGATCCATCCAATTGGGTGGCTTACTACTTTGCCGGTCTGCTTGAACTGGACCAGCGCAATTTCAGAGCCGCGCAAAATCGTTTTGCCGAGGCGCTGAACCTCGACGCTTCCGACCCGGACCTGCTCTACAACATGGCCGTCGCGTCTTATTACGTAGGCGACTTGCCATTGGCCGAGGGGGTGCTGCGCCAACTGAGAGCGATTGAGCCGGATAGTGAACGCGTAAGGCGGGCTTCTGCGATGACGCTGGCCGGGCTCGGCGATACGGACGCAGCGCAAATCTTTGCCGATGGTTCCGATGGCTCCGGGTCTGCGGACCCTTCCCTTGGGGCGCTTGCTAAGCGGCTTGCGGACTGGAACCGCTTCTATGCTCGCAACCAAAAACAGTTGGCTGAAATCGGCATTTCCAGTGAAGGCATGGTGCGTGATGTCGAACCCGGCTGGCAGGACAGCTCCGTCGAGACGGCTCCTAAACCCGCCGCCGCCCCGACTGGTGCAGTAGAAACTGGACCGCTGGATGACACCGAGGCCAACGAAGCAAGTCCCGGCGAGGAGAAAAAGAAAGACGCCGACGAGAACCAAATGGTCATCGTCGACGTGGTGATCATCCGGACCGAAGAGACCGCAACCACGTCGAAAGGCGTCAATCTGCTCAATAGCCTGACCATGGAACTGGGCAGTTCAAACAGCAATGCGGCCTTTCAGGCAACGACCAGCAGCAGCAAGACTGTCGGCAATGTCACGAAGGCCATCTCTTCTGCCCTGACCATTCCGTCGATCACCTATTCCATCAACATTGCCAACGCGGCCAACAGTCGCACGGAAATTCTCGCCCGTCCGACCCTTGTCGCGATGAACGGCGAGAAGTCGGAGTTCTTCTCGGGCGTGAGCATCAAGGCCTCCACCCTTCCCTCGACGGCAGGCGGTACCGGCGATTCCGTTTCAATCGAGGATGATGTGGGGGTTAAGCTCGGGATCACACCCACGCTTCTGGACGACGGCCGCGTCAAGATCGAGGTCGAGGCAGAACGCAAGTATTTGAATACACCCAATTCCAAGATTACGGGCTTCACCTCGACCCTTGAGACCAGCCGCACGACGGTGGGAGCCACCGTAGCCATGCGCTTTGGAAATACGCTCATCCTGAGCGGCTTAAGTGAAAAAGAGTCCGAGAGCACGGACAACGGTGTCCCACTTCTGCGCGACATACCCATTGTCCAATACCTATTCGACAAAAAGACCACGACCGATTTCAATCGCTCGGTGCTCTTGCTGATCACACCTCGGCTTCCGGAATACGTTTACCAGAAGGGAGTCACCGATGCGGCGAAACCGGGCGACAATGATGCACTGAACGATTTCCGCGCCCTCTACGCCGACTGGTTCAAGCCCTATCCGAACTGGGCCTCGGTATTTCGGCACATGCAGGATAATGCCCTGTATCGGGAATTTCGCACCGGCGATGTCGCCCTGGAACGCTGGGAGGCCCGGGAGGATCTTTCCTTTCGCCTCAAGCAAGCCATTGATTTTCTATACTATTGAGCCATTTGTTTGGTGAAAGAGAGCCCATGACATTGTCCCGCTCATTCATGATCCTGATGGGGTTCCTGGTGTCTGGCTGTGGCGCGACGGCCCCAGCCATGCCGGAGAGTCTTGAACAACTTTTGTCTCAAAAGGACTGCCAGTTTTGTGATTTGCGCTATGGAGACCTCAACGACCTCGACTTGTCCGGTGCCAATATCCGTGGCGCCTATCTGTTCGGACTGGATGCGGAGGGCACGAATTTCGCCAACGCCAACCTCGAAAGCGGCATGCTGTCGATGATCAATTTTCAAAACTGTAATTTGAACGGAGCCAGACTGGTCAAAGCGGTCCTGGAAAAAGCAGTTATCGCAAACAGTTCCCTGATCGGGGCGAACTTGAGATTTGCAAAGGCTACGGGCGGGCGCTTCGACCTTTCCGACATCAGCCATGCAAAATTGGATTCTGCTGATCTCACGGGTGCCAGCCTGGAACAGGTAACCGCCGATGAAGCCGACTTTCAAGGGGCAATCCTGAAGGGAGCCATACTCCACAATGCGCAGCTGCGGAACGCGCTAATGGATGGGGCTGACCTCAGAGGGGCCGACCTGCGCCACGCGGATCTTTCGGGCGCGGATTTGCAGGAAGCCGATTTAAGGGGCGCTGATCTCTCAGGTGCACGGCTGGAGGATACCGGCTTGACGCATGCAGACCTGAGAGGGGCAAATCTGAGGGGCGCAGTTTTTCAGGGCACCGACGTGCGGTTCGCGGACTTTTCCGGCGCCGATATGACGGGTGCTCGGTTGGAAAACGTGATTACGGGAGAAACGCGGGTATGCAAGGCGAAAATGGCCGATGGAACCATTGGCGTTTGTGCGGAGTAAATCAGGGGCGTCTTTCTAAGCCTTCCGCAAGGACTATGTCCGCCTGTTCGTGGACCGGGTCGAAGTGGATGACGGAGAAATCCGCATCTTCGGGCCAAAATCAGCCCTGGCAGCGGCGGCCCTGAAAATAACAAAGCCGGACACCGAACCGGTGCCCAGCTTTGTACCGAATTGGTGGGCCCGGCAGGACTCGAACCTGCAACCAGACCGTTATGAGCGGCCGGCTCTAACCAATTGAGCTACAGGCCCCCAGGGCAACCCGCCATCGAGGGAAGGGCACCCTACTGCAAGCCGCGATGGGCCTCAAGACCGGAATGGGGATTACCGGCGTTCCTCGATCCGCGCCTCGATCAAGCCGCGATTGTAAGAATCCATCACGTCTCGCAAACAGACCATGCCGAGGAAATCCCGACTTTCTCGATCCTTGACCACGGCCAGGATTTCCGCGTTCTGCTCGTGCATTAGCCGCAAAGTCCGTTCCAGATCATCCTCGGGACAGAGCAGCGGCGGAAAGCGCCGCGCCACGTCTGCGGCAATGATCAGATCGTTGAGCGACGGATCGAAGGCCGCCTCGCTCAGGTCGGCCAGGGTGATGGTGCCGATCAGCCGGTTGTCGGCATCGACGACAAACAGTTCGCCCTCCGAGGCCTTCTGAAGGGCAATCCGTATGGCGGTCAAGGTCGCGGCGAGGTCGATCACATCGGCCCGCTCCAGCATCACGCTTTGGACGCGCTGGCCGCGCAGAATACCGCGACAGAATCCGTCCTCCAGGTCAATGCCCCGGCGCACCAGCAGCGCATGAAAAAATGACTTTTCCTGCAATTGCTGCATGAGCACCGAGGCAATTACGGCCGCCATCATCACCGCCATGGTCAGGGCGTAGTCGCCGGTCAACTCGAAAATGATCAGGGTGGTTGAAATGGGCGCCCCCAGAATCGCCGAGGCCATGGCTCCCATGCCGATCAGCACATAGGCCTCGCCGCCCGCCGACAGGTCGGCGAAAAATCCGGCGGCGACGGCCCCATAGGCGCCGCCGATCAGGGCACCCAGCACCAGGGCCGGACTGAACACCCCACCGGCAAAGCCACTGCCGACACACAGGCTGGTGGCGCAGAATTTGGCAATGGCCAGGATCACCAGCATCTGCAAGGGGAACAGGCCGTTCAAGGCCTTGTCGGTGGTGCCGTAGCCGACGCCGAGCACTTCGGGAAACCACAGGGCAAGCCCGCCCAAGAGCAGACCGGCCAGCGCCGGACGACTCCAGCCGGGGAGCCGGGTGGCGTCGAACCCCGCTTCGACCCAGCGGGTGGTCAGGGTGAACAGCACCGCCACCAGTCCACAGATCAGCCCCAGCCCGGCAAAGGCCGGAAACTCGAAAAACGAGCCGATGGGATGGGCGCCGATGACGAAAGACGGAAAATCGCCATACATGGCTCTGGAGACCAGGGTGCCGGTCACACTGGAAATGACGATGGGAGCAAAGGCGCTGACCCCGTAATGGCCGATCACCACCTCGTTGGCGAACAAGGCCCCGGCCAGCGGGGCGTTGAAGGAGGCGGCGACCGAGGCGGCGACGCCGCAGCCGAGCAGCGTGCGGGCCAGACTGCGGGTCAGGCGCAAACGTTCGGCGATCCAGGCCCCGAGGCTGGCCCCCAGATGCACCGCCGGTCCTTCTCGTCCCATGGAAGCCCCGGTTCCCAGGGATGCGGCGCTGGCCAGGGCGGCCCCGAGTCCGGCCCGCAACGACATGCGACTGCCGCGCAGGGCGCAGGCCTCGATCACATCGGCGACGCCCTGGGGCCGTCCGTTGGGCATCGAGACATGGAGAAACAAGCCGACCAGCAACCCTCCCGCCGAGGGCACCAGCAGCACCTGCCAGGCGGGCAGCTGGCGCACCCAGTCGGCCAGATATTCGGTGTCGGAGCCGAAGCCCAGAATTTGAAACCAACCGATGGATTCGCGGAACAGCACCACCGCGCCGCCGACCAGCCCGCCAACCATCACCGCCAGCAGGGCCAGCAGCAACTGGTCATTGCGCAACAGCAGGCGCAAGGTCCGGAGGACATGGGAATATGTAATGTGCCGTGCCGTCATGCCATGGATACCAACCCTTCTCGAGTCTATCCGGTGACGGCGAGTTCCTCGGGCGTCAATTCATCTTCGCAGATCACCATATCCCGACCGCGCCCCTTGGCGGCATAGAGACAGGCATCGGCCCGGTCGACCATCTGGGTCAGGGGCTCGCCGTAACGGAACAGGCTGACCCCGATGGACACCGACAGGCGACCCATTTTTTTGCCGGTTTTGCGGTTGACCAGGGACTTGTTGCCGATTTTTTCACGCACCACCTGACCGACCGCTTTCGCCTCGACCAACGAGGTGCCGGGCAGAATAATGCCGAATTCTTCACCCCCGTAGCGGGCGGCGGTGTCCTTTTCCTGGATGCTGCCGGTCAGCACGGAGGCCAGAACCTTCAGCACCTGATCGCCGATCTGGTGGCCGTAGGTGTCGTTGAAGCGCTTGAAGTGGTCGATGTCGATCATCAATAGGCACAGATTGCCGCCGACCTCCATTGCCTCGGCGGCGGCGGTGCGCAGGGCGGAATCAAAGACCTTGCGGTTGGGAATGCCGGTCAGTCCGTCGGTCAGGGCCTCATGGCGCATCTTGTCCAGGTCGGACCGCAGCTGCTCGACCTGTTGGCCGGAGGCGGACAATTGTTTTTCCAGCGCCGCGTTCTGGCTTTCCATGGCGCGCGTCGCTTCGAGAATGCTGGCAATGGCCGAATTCAGGTCGCCGACTCCCTCGGCCTGGCTGATTTGGCGGGAGTGGGTTTCCAGGGTGGCACCATAGTCCTTGGCATTGCCCCCCATGTCGGTCAGATAGGACATGACCAGTGAAATCTGCGCTTCCAACTGGTCGCTGGCCGCGCGCATGGAGTCGCGCTCGTCGTCGACGGTAAAGAATTTGCGATGAATGTCGGCGTTGCGTTCCGGCGTGAATTCCTGGTTATTGTCGAGCAGGATATCCAGCGTGCGGCTGAGATCCGGCATGTCCCCCACCTGGTAGTGATACCAGACGGTGAAATTATTCGGAGTCGGCTCAATCTTGAGCTTCTGCAAGTGCTCGACTGTCGCCCGCGCCGTTTCGGCAACCTGATTGAAGTCGTCGGATGGACTCACGACCCGTTATCCCCCACCTATTGAAGCTCCAACAATACTGTGTTGTGGCTGAATTCCAAGTCTGAATCAGCCTACAAAGACGTTCTTCACGATGCTTTGAGCCCGGTGCCGTCCCTACCGTCAATCTTTGCGTGTGGCCAAGTCTCGCAAAACTCTGAAGAGTGGGTGGCAAAGAGACTTTAGTCGTTGTTCGGCAGGCGCGCGGGGCGTAGAATCTCATGGCCTTTCAATATAACAAGAGGAAGCCGTCATGATTAAAGCGGACATCAGAAAATCTGAAGCCGAGCGGCTGCTGCTCTCCGGGGATACCTCCGCTGCCCGCGACTCCTTGACCGAAGCCATTGAGCTGTACCGGAAGGCGGGAGACAAGGGAGGTCACGCCGAGGCGCTGATGGTGATGGGCCATCTGGAGCGCGATGCCGGGATCGTTTCCGCCGCCCGCCGGGCCTATGATCAGGCGGTGACCATTTTCCAAGCCTCGGGAGACGAGCGTGGCGAGGCCCAGGCTTTATTGGAATTGGGCGATCTGGCCCGCTCGGCGGAGATCTATGCCGAGGCCGAGGATTTTTACGACAGGGCGCGCAAACTCATGGCACAGACCGGAGACAGCCGCGGCGAGGCCAAGTGCTACAAGGGATTGGGCCATCTGGGGCGGCGCCAGGGGCGCGAGGATCAGGCCCTGACCGCCTATCAGAAAGCCTGTGAGCTTTACGGGGCGGTCGGCGACGACCTGGGCAAGGCCGTGGTGTTGAAACATGTGGGCCATATCGAACGCCGCATGGGGCGCCCGGATCTGGCCCACGAGGCCTATGACGAAGCGTTGGAAATCTTCCGTGACAGCGGCGACCACATGGGCGAAGCGGCGGTGCTGACCGGGATTGGCGAGGTGCAACGCAAGCTGGGGAATCTGCAAGGGGCGCGGGAAACCCTCGGGCAGTCCTTGTCCATCTGCACCGAAATGGGCGATCTGCGCGGCGAGGCCCATGCCCTGCTGGCCTTGGCCCGGCTGGAGGTCTCGCAGGACCTCAAACGGGCACGGGATCATTTCTCCCACGCCGCCAGTCTGTTTGATCGCGCCGGTGTGCCGCAGGTGCGCGACCATGTCCTGCGCGAACTCAAGGCTCTGCCTGCCGCCTAGAGCGGGCCAAAGTTGTCGGGCGGAGGGCCCATGCTTTCAGTTCAGGCTCTCCGCCGACCCGGCCTACATCCGGTCGACCTGACGCTGCTGCCCGGCCAATGTCTGGGGGTGAGCGGTCCTTCGGGATCGGGCAAGACCCTGTTGTTGCGCGCTCTCGCCGACCTGGACCCCAATGACGGCCAGGTCATGCTGGAGGGTCGCTTGCGGTCCGAATTCCCGGCCCCCGAATGGCGGCGCCGGGTGGCCTATCTGCCCGCCGAGCCGGGCTGGTGGGCGCTCCGGGTGCGGGATCATTTTACAAACCTAAGCCCGGATCTGCTGGAGGCCCTGGGCCTGTCCCCGGCCATCGTCGAGCGCAAGATCCTCAATCTGTCCACCGGGGAACGGCAGCGTCTGGCCTTGGCCCGGCTGTTGTTGCAGGAACCCTCGGTGCTGTTGCTCGATGAGCCGACTTCCGGTCTTGATCCAGACTCGACCAAGCGGGTCGAGGCGTTGTTGCAAGCACAGTTGCGGGAGGGGCGATCCATTGTGCTGGTCACCCACAACGCCGAACAGGCCGGCCGCTTGACCGATGTGCGATGGCGCATGGACAGCGGTCACCTGAGCGAGGTCGGGCCATGACCTATGTGCAACTGGATTATCTGGATATCGCGCTGGCTTCCCTGCTGCTGCTGATCAATGGCGGTCTGTCCATGCGTCTGCGTCTGGGGCTGGAACGCACGCTGTTGGTTTCCGCCCTGCGCATGGCGGTGCAATTGACCCTCATCGGCCTGGTGCTCACGCAATTATTCGCCTGGGTCTCCCCTTGGGCCACCGGGGCGGCGGCGCTGGTCATGGTGCTGTTCGCCGGGCGGGAAATCGCGGCGCGCCAGCACCACAAACTGCAAGGCTGGTGGGCTCATGGGTTGGGCTCGGGCAGCATGGTGCTGGCTGGCAGTATGGTCACGCTGCTTGCCCTGACCACCCAGATTCGCCCCGATCCCTGGTACGATCCGCGCTATGCGTTGCCGTTGTTCGGCATGATCATGGGCAACAGCATGACCGGGGTGGCGCTGGGGCTGGACCGGCTGCTGGCGGCAACGGTGCGCGAACGGGCCGCCATCGAGGCCCGGTTGGCCCTCGGCCATAATCGGTGGCAGGCCATGGAAACAGTGATGCGCGATGCCATGCGCGCCGGGTTGATGCCGATCGTCAATGCCATGGCGGCTTCCGGTGTGGTCTCCCTGCCGGGCATGATGACCGGTCAGATTCTGGCCGGGGTGCCCCCCACCGAGGCGGTGAAGTATCAATTGCTGATCATGTTTCTGATTGCCGGGGCGGTCGGACTGGGGGTGATGGTGGCGGTCTTGGGCGGCGTGCTGCGGCTCACCGACGAGCGTCACCGCCTGCGCCTGGACCGGCTGCGCGACAAGGAGCCGGGCGGTTGATCGCTAGGGCATCGGCTGCTAGCTTCGGGACGGAGCAGGGGGGAACGGCATGAAATGGATGTTGTGGGGCGGTCTGGCCGCGGTCCTGGCCATCGGGGGGTTCCTGGTGGTCGGTGTGCCGCTGCTCGAACCGATGATTCCGTCTGCCGCGCCGCCGGTCACGTCACCGGCCCCCCGGTCGGTCGGTCTGAAAGACACCGATGTCCCGGCATTGCGCCAATCGGTTGCCAAGACCAGCCGCGTCTGGCCGGATGGGAACAGTGTGCCGTTGCCGCGAGATCCGGTGGATTTTCAGTACCTGAGCCTCGAACTGCGGCCGCAGGACGCCGCCGTTGTCGGCCATCATCTGGCCGGTCTGCTGCGCGGCGTGGCCCATACGATGGTGCTGGTCGCCCGGGTCACCCTGGACGATGGGCGGGGCTTTCCCAGCCTGCCGATCCTGGTTTTGGAGCGACGCAACGCAGGGGCGGGCTATGACAGCCTGTTTCCCGCCGCTTCCGGGTTTCAGGGGCTGATGCCGCTGACCGCCGTCCGGGACAGCGGCACGGCGACGATCACCTTGAGCGTTCATCTGTTCGAGGGCGAGGACCCGGAGACGGCCCGCCGCATGGCCGAGACGGCGGCGCGGGTGCTGGCCCTGTTGCCGCCGGGGGATCGTCTGGCCCGCGCCGAGGAATTATCCGCCTTCCAGGGCGAATCCGAGGCCTTTATGGAGGGGTTGTCCACCCCGGCATCGCTGGTCATCGAGCCGCTGACCGCCTGGACCTTGCCGTTCGATCAGCCGGACACACCGTCGCTTCATCAGGCCACCTTCGCCGACCGGGACGGCTCTCCGGTGGCGACCTTCGATCTGCGGCTGACCGCCCAACCCTCCTTGTTGACGGAACAACCCGATCCCCTGTCCTTAGTTGCCGATGGACAGCATCCCATCGGCCAACTGTTGCACGAGGAACGCGACCTGACCGCCTATGCGCTGCACGCCACCGGGGCCGATCTGGAATTGGCCTGCGATTCCCTGTCCGGGGTGATGTCTGATCGCCTCGGTCTGTCTCCGGTCGATGCGGCGCTGGCCCTGCGTCCGTTGATGGCGGCCCGGGCGGCCCTGGGCGATGATGTCCAAGCCTGCGCCGAGGCTCCGGAAACCGTCCCCGTCCGTGCGTCCACGGTCGAGGATCGCAACCGGGTGCTCAACGGGTTGGCCGCCCTGTTGCGGGGCGGCGCCACCGGTACGGCGGCAAAGTTGTTTGCCGATCCGATCCGCCTGCGCGACCTGAGCGGTATATGGCTCAATGATAAACTGCCCGGGGTGTTGGGCAACGCGGCGGCACGGCTGCACATGGCCGCCGAGCGGGGTGAGGCGGCGCAAAGTCTGGCCGCTTTGTCGGTTCGTCGCATGGCCTGCTATCATCGCACCGATACCGGCGGGGCCGCCCTGCTGCAACTGGCCGACACCGGGGAACTGATGGTTCTCGACGCCGTTCTGCGCCCGGATGGCAAGGTCTCCGGCCTGTCTCTCGGACCGGTCGGGCAAGGCCGCTATTGCCGCGCCATTGCCGGTGGCGATTGCTATTTCGCCACCACCGAAACCCGCTTCGCCAACGTGGACCGGGGCCGATGCCGTTAGGAGAGGTGGGGCGGCGACTCCCCATTTGCGCCGGGGGCCGACTTTGTATAGGGTGCGGCCTCTCTGAATGGCTGAAAATTTCCGATAGGCAAGGGTGACATGGCGCATATTCTCGACGTTCTGCAAGAGCGGGTTTTGTTGTGCGACGGCGGCATGGGGTCGCGGGTGCAGGCGCTCGACCTGGACGTGGACAAGGATTTCTGGGGTCATGAGAACTGCACCGATATCCTGACCCGCGCGCGGCCCGACGTGGTGCGGCTGGTCCATCGCGGCTATTTCGAGGCCGGGTCGGACATGGTGATCACCAATACCTTCGGCACTTCACCGATCACCCTGGGTGAATTCGGGCTGACTGAAGAGGCTTTCGGGTTGTCCAAGGAAGCCGCCGAATTGGCCCGCGAGGTGGCCGAAGAATTCACCGATGGGCGTCAACGCTTTGTCCTCGGCGACATCGGTCCGGGGACCAAGCTGCCCAGCCTCGGCCATATCGGCTACGACGAGCTGGAAGCGGCGCTGGCCGTACAGGCCCAAGGCTTGGCGGCGGGCGGCGTCGATGCCTTCCTCATCGAGACCTGCCAGGACCCGTTGCAGATCAAGGCCGCCGTCAACGCCGCCAAGCTGGCGCGCGGTGACAAAAACATTCCCATTTTTGTCCAGGTGACCGTCGAGACCACTGGTACCTTGTTGGTCGGGGCTGACATTGCCGCCGCGACCACCGTGGTTCATTCCCTGGGCGTCGATTTAATGGGCTTGAACTGTGCCACCGGGCCACAGGAGATGGCAGAGCATATCAAGTGGTTGGCCGAGAACTGGCCGGGGTTGATCTCGGTGCAGCCCAATGCCGGACTGCCGGAACTGGTTGACGGGCAGACGGTCTATCCCCTGGGCGGCGATGAACTGGCCAAATGGGTCGAGCGTTTCGTTGAGGAAGACGGGGTGAATATTGTCGGGGGGTGTTGTGGTACCAACATCCCGCACATCCAGGCTCTGGACGCCATGCTGCGCCGCCGCGCCGGGTCCGACGCCCTCCGCCCGGCCCCGAAAACCCGCTCAGTGCATTGGGTGCCGTCGGTGGCTTCGCTCTATTCCCAGGTGCCGCTGCGCCAGGAAAACGCCTTCCTGTCCATCGGCGAGCGCTGCAACGCCAATGGCTCGAAGAAATTCCGCGAGGCTCAGGAGGCCGAGGACTGGGATGCCTGCGTCGCCCTGGCCCGCGATCAGGTGCGCGAGGCGTCCCATACCATCGACGTCTGCGCCGCCTTTGTCGGACGGAACGAGATTTCCGACATGACCAACCTGGTGACCCGGATGCGCGGTTCTGTCACCGCGCCCCTGGTCATCGATTCCACCGAACTGCCGGTGATCGAGACGGCGTTGAAGCTCTATGGCGGCAAGGCGATCCTCAATTCGATCAATTTCGAGGATGGTGAGGAACCCGCCGCCGCCCGGCTCAGGCTGGCCCGCAAGTACGGAGCCGCCGTGGTCGCCCTGACCATTGACGAACAGGGCATGGCCAAGACCGCCGACGAGAAATTGCGCATTGCCCATCGGCTGTATGATTTCGCGGTCCATCAACATGGTCTGCCGGCGGGCGATTTGTTGTTCGATCCGTTGACCTTCACCATCTGCACCGGTAACGAAGATGATCGCAAGCTGGCCATCGAGACCCTGGAGGGCATCCGCCGCATCCGGGCTGAATTGCCGGAATGTCAGGTGGTGTTGGGGCTGTCGAATATCTCCTTTGGGCTCAAGCTGGCGGCCCGCCATGTGCTCAATTCGGTGTTTCTGCACCATGCCCTGGAAGCGGGCATGACGGCGGCCATCGTTCATGTGTCGAAGCTGCGGCCGCTGCATACCATCGCCGCAGACGAAGTGAAGGTGGCCGAGGATTTGATCTTCGACCGCCGCACCAAGGGGTACGACCCGTTGCAGGAGATCATCGCCCAGTTCGCCGACCGCACCGCCGCCGAGGCCCGCGTCCGCGAGCGCCCGGAAACGGTGGAAGAACGGCTCAAGCAGCGCATCATCGACGGCGATAAGCAGGGGCTGGACGATGATCTGGCCGAGGCGATGAAAAGCTATCCGCCGCTGGAAATCATCAATACCCTGCTGCTCGATGGCATGAAGGTGGTCGGCGAACTGTTCGGCTCCGGGCAAATGCAGTTGCCCTTCGTGCTGCAATCGGCGGAGACCATGAAGGCTGCCGTGGCCTATTTGGAACCGCATATGGAAAAGGTCGAGGGCAGCCACAAGGGCACCCTGGTGCTGGCCACGGTCAAAGGCGACGTGCACGACATCGGTAAGAATCTGGTCGATATCATCCTGACCAACAATGGCTTCAAGGTGATCAACCTGGGTATCAAACAGCCGGTGCAGGCGATCATCGATGCCGCCAAAGAGCATCGGGCCGACGCCGTGGGCATGTCCGGGCTGCTGGTCAAATCCACCGTGATCATGCGCGAGAACCTGGAAGAAATGACCCGCCAGGGCCTGGACATGCCCATGCTGCTGGGCGGCGCGGCGCTGACCCGCAAATACGTCGAGACCGATTGCGTCGATGCCTATGGGGCCAAGCGGGTGGCCTATGCCCGCGATGCCTTTGATGGCTTGAACCTGATGAATCAGACGGTAGATGGCTCCCTTGATGGCCATCTGGCCGAACGGCAGACCAAGCGTGGGGCCAAGGACAGCGCCCTCCAGGTGCCCGACCAATCCCAACGCCCGGTGGATTGGGAAGAGGTCAAGACCCGCAAGTCGGAGCTGCACGCCAGTACCGAAGTGCCGACACCGCCGTTCTGGGGGGCGCGGATCATCGAAAAAATGGACCCCCGCGCCCTGGTGCCGTTCCTCAGCGAAACCATGCTCTATCAGTTCCAATGGGGCTTCAAAAAGGCCGGGCGCAGCCTGGACGACTGGAAGGCCTGGGCCAAGACCGAACTGACGCCAATCCTCAACCGCATGTTGGACCTTTGCGAAAAGGACAATATCCTCCAGGCGCAGGCCGCCTACGGCTATTGGAAATGCGCCTCGCAGGGCAACGAGGTGATTCTGTTTGCCGAGGACGGCAGCACCGAGGTGGGGCGCTTCACCTTCCCGCGCCAGAATCGCCAAGATGGTTTGTGCGTTGCCGATTTCTTCCGCGACGTGGACAGCGGGGCGCGCGATGTCATCGCCTTGCAAGCGGTGACCATGGGCCAAAGGGCTTCCGATGTGGCCCGCGACTGGTTCGCCGCCAACCGCTATCAGGATTATCTGTATCTGCATGGCCTGTCGGTGGAAATGGCCGAGGCGCTGGCCGAATACCTGCACAAACGCATTCGCGGCGAACTGGGCTTCGGCCATCAGGATTCCCGCGATCTGGCCCGCATCCTCAAGCAGGACTATCGCGGCGCCCGCTATTCCTTCGGCTACCCGGCCTGCCCCGACATGGCCCAGCAACACTTGCTGTTGGACCTACTCGGCGCCGACCGCATCGGCCTGCAAATGGCCGACGAGGACCAACTGCACCCGGAACAATCCACGGCCGCAGTGGTGGTGCATCACCCGCAGGCCCGGTATTTCGTGGTGTGAGGGGGGCGCCGTTCTCCACCGCCCAATAACCCCACAGAAAAAGCCCCCGCCGTGAGGCGAGGGCTTTTCCGTGTCAGGGAGCTGTGGGGTGCGTCTTACTTGTGCACGCCCAGCTTATCGCGCCAGCCCGGGAACAGCTTGTCGGCGTCGCCCGGGAAGCTCTCGAAGGCGCGCGCGAACTCTTTGTGTTCCTTGGCCCATTCGATGGGATCGGCACCGGCTTTCCAGCACTCGTAGGCCTGACGCAGGGAGATGGCACCCGCCGCCGGGCTGTCGATGTGGCCGTAAGAGCCGCCGCCCGAGGTGTTGATGACGTTGCCGTGACCCAGGTTCTCGAAGAAGCCCGGCAGACGCAGGGCGTTCATGCCGCCGGAGATGATCGGGGTGGTCGGCTTCATGCCTTCCCATTCCTGATGGAAGAACGGCCCATCGGCGCTGTCACGCTCGATCATGTAGGCGATGTTGCGGTCGTCCGCCTCGCCTTCCATCTTGCCGTAGCCCATGGTGCCCACGTGGATACCGGACGCACCCTGCAGACGGGACATCTTGGCCAGCACAAAGGCGGTGTAGCCGCGCTTGGCGGACGGCGACGTCACCGCCCCGTGACCGGCACGGTGATAGTGCAGGTACTGGTTCGGGAAGACGCGACGGGCGGTGGTCACCATGCCCGGGCCACCCACGTAGCCGTCGACCAGGAAGGCCACCTTGTCGGCGTCGGGGCCGAAGGTCTCCAGGATGAATTCGCCACGGGCCACCATTTCGTAATGGTCGTCGGCGGTGATGTTGGCGGAGAACAGCTTGGCCTGACCGGTTTCGTCCATGGCCCGCTTCATGGCATCATAGACCAGCGGGTAGACTTTCTTGGCCGGGCAGAACACCTGGTTGCCCTGGGGTTCGTCGTTCTTGATGAAGTCGCCACCAAGCCAGAACTGATAGGCCGCCTGAGCGAACGGCTCCGGACGCAGGCCGAGCTTCGGCTTAATGATCGTCCCGGCGATGTAACCACCGTCTTTGATCGGGCGACCGAGGATGCGCCACATGTCGGAGATGTCCTTGGACGGGCCATCGAACAGGCGCAGGTACTTCGGCGGCACATAGAAATCGAGCATCTTGGCATAAGCGATGTCGCCCATGCCCTGGTTGTTGCCAATGGCCAGGGTCAGGAAAGACACGATCATGGCCCGACCGTCGGTGATGTTGCGATCAAACAGGTCGATCGGATAGGCGATCTTCATGATCTCGCCCGCTTCGTCGATCTCATAGACAAGCGCGTCCACGCCCTTGGTGAAATCGTCGGTGGTGGAAACTTCCACGTTGGTGCCGGTGGAGGATTCAGCGGCGAAGTGGGCGGCGGCTTCCAGGTAGCCATAGCCGGCCTTCGGCTTCATCAGATAGGCGACGAGCACATGGTTGCCGCCTTTGTAAAGGTCGTCTTCCTTGAGGCTCAAATCGGCGTAACGATTAGACTGGTCCATAACGGATCCCCTTTGTTTGCTTCGTTTCGTTCGGTCGGACGTTAACCGCCGCGACCTATTCCCCATTCGCTTCTGGACGGAACTTCAAACCGGAACCCCCGTCAACTGAGTGGGAGTATAGGGAGGCCATAAACAAAATGGAATTGATTAATATTCATACATACTATAAATTATATTTATGAATTAGTGTTTTCACATGAACAACAGTATATAGTATCGTAGCGCCATGGCTCTGCATGCGACTTTACAGCAATTGCGCCTGTTCGAGGCGGTGGCCCGACTGGGCAGCATCACCCAGGCGGCCCGCGAGGTGCACCTGACCCAGCCCGCCGTATCCATTCAGGTGAAGCGGTTGGAAGAACATGCGGGCCTGCCGCTGTTCGATCAGGTCGGGCGGCGGCTGCATTTGACGGCGGCCGGGCGGGTGCTGTTCGAGGCCAGCCATGCGGTGCTGGAGCGCATGGCCGATCTGGACAATGCCCTGGACTCCCTGCGCGGTGAGGTGGCCGGGCCGCTGCGGGTCTCGGCGGTGACCACGGCGCAATATTTTTTGCCCCATCTGCTCGGAGAATTCGTCCGCCGTCATCCGCAAGTGCAGCCTTCCATGGCGGTGACCAACCGGGATTCCATGATCGGACGCCTGGAATCGCTGCTCGACGACATCTACATCATGGGACAGGTGCCGGAGCGTATCGACGTAGTCAGCACGCCCTTTTTGCAAAACGAGATCGTCATCGTCGCCGCGCCGAACCATCCCCTGGCCGGGTCCGGGCCGGTGGATCTGGAAACCCTGCTCGGCCAGCGCATTCTGTTGCGCGAACGTGGGTCAGGCACTCGACAAGCCTTCGAACGGCTGGTCTCCGAACATGGTCACACGGTCACCCCCTACATGGAGCTGGGCAGCAGCGTGGCCTTGAAGCAAGGGGTGATGGCCGGGCTCGGGGTGGCGGTGCTGTCGCGCCACAGCCTGACCCTGGAATTGGCCGTGAACCGGTTGACCGTGCTGGAGTGCGAGGGGTTCCCGCTGCATCGGCCCTGGTACGCGGTGCATCCGGCACAGCGCCAACTGCCGCTGGCTGTCAGTACCTTTCTGGAATTCCTGAAAACCGAAGGCCCGCAATTGGTCGCCGCCCTGACATGAAAAAGGCCCGGCAGGGAGTCCGCCGGGCCTCGATTTTCAGGACGTTCCGTCAGATCAGAGCTTCCGCTCCACCTTCATGAAGGCCTGCGGGGTGCGCAGGGGGTCGGGAATCTTGCCCTCCATGGCTTTTTGCAGGTTCGGCCACAGCAGATTGTAGTGGGCCTCGGCGCGCACGGCGGCCACACCGGCTGCCGGGATGTTGTAGGCCAGTTCACGCTTCTCGAACGGCTTCAGGCGATTGTCCGGACCCACCTTTTTGGCCACCGGCGGCAGGGTCGGCTTGCCTTCGTCGTCATGCAGTTCTAAGTGCAGATAGGCCTGGGGATCTTCTTCCGACGGGTTGGTCTTGTAGTTGCTCCAGACCTCGGCCCCCTCGGCATCCAGCGCCACGACCTTGATATAGAGTGTCCGGAACGGCGCGCCGGTCGGCATGGTATGCGGTTGCAGGTTTTCCAGATAGACCGTGGCCTTGACCTGATCGCCGACGGTTTCGGTGGCAACGTCGAGCACCATGGAACGCTTCAGCATGCCCATGTTGTGGCCGCCGCCCATGGAGTGATCGGCCAAGCCGTCGGTCAACGACATATGGCACGTCTGACAGGTTACCTTGGACCCGCCCTCGGCATATTCACTGCCGGTTTGACAGAGCGGCACGTTGTTGCCGTTGTTGCGTTGGTCGTGGCAGCCCATGCAGGCATCGGCGGTGCGGAACATCCGCGGCTTGCCCTCCAGCGGCATGTACAGGCCCTTGGATTCGGCCACATGGGGATTGTCGGTCTCGTCCATTCCGGGCAGGGCGTTCGCGTCGCCGCCGGACGTGAAACCGGACGGGCCGTTCAGGGTGTCGCCGCGCTCATAGGCCAGCATGCCGAGGCGGAACTTGCCGTCTTCGGTGCGAATGCCCTTGAAGGCACTCAGCGCGTGGCAGGCCGTGCAATTGACGCCTTCCTTATAGGCGGGCATGGCATCGGTCTTGGTGGCCTTGTCGATGGCCGCGTTGGGGGCGTGGCACAGCAGGCAGTTCGGGTAGTTGCCCTTCTTATCCAGCACGCCTTCCGCATGCGGGTCGCCGACCACGTTGCGATAGAAGGCATTGTGGATGGGGTCGCCCGACGCGGTGCTCTGGGCATGCATGGAGCCTTTCCACTGCTCGTAGATCTGTTTGTGGCAATCCTTGCAGTCCTCTGCGGAGACATGATTGAGCGGCACGGACTGTCCCCGAATTTCCAGGGCCTGTGCCCCCCAGGACAGCAACAAGATCGCGACAAAGGAAATCAGGGCTCCCATTCGGGACGCCTTGGCTTGCAGCGTATTCATTCGGTTCCTCCCCGTTGGCATGAAACATGTCATATTAATGACCAAGTATTCAACAAAACCTAAAAAGGCCCTTTGGAAAAAGTACTCTGGATGGTAAATGAATATTGACGCAGAAATCAAGGAAAAGTTATAAGATAGCAACTGGAATACTTATTATATTTATCTAATATGAAAGATTTATAATATACAGATCTCCAAACTGCGGGGGAGCAGTGATGCAGAAGCACGAGCGAAAGGTAAATCTGTGGCGCTGGCTGTGGCGGCCCAGTCGGCTGGCGGCGGCGACTCTGCTGATTTTCGGCGGATTGTTGGGGGTCTTCGCGACTGGCGGATTTGTCTGGTTCGTGGAATACAGCAACACTGAGGAATTCTGCATCGGCTGTCACGAAATGGGGCCGGTATACGAGGAATTCAAAAGCTCGGTTCATGCGGCCAACGGATCGGGTGTCGGGGCCGTCTGCTCCGATTGCCATGTGCCGAAAGCCTGGGGGCCGAAGATGGTGCGCAAGATCAGCGCCACCTCGGAATTGTATCACAAGATCATGGGCACCATCGGCACCCCGGAAAAATTCGAGGAAAAACGCCTGTCCATGGCCGAAAACGTATGGCGGAAAATGCAGGCGACGGATTCTTCCGAGTGCCGCAACTGTCATTCCTGGGATCGCATGCTGTCGGACAAACAACGGGAAAAGGCCCGCCACCGCCATGCCCAGGCCAAGGCGCGGGGAGAGACCTGCGTCGGCTGTCACAAGGGAATCGCCCATAAACGTCCGGATGTCGAACCGGCCATCGCCGCCGCCCGCGCCGCCCTCAATCAGACCGCCGGGCAGGCCATGGCGCAGGCCAAAACCCTGTACCCGGTGCGCACCATCGAACTCTACGGGGATGCGGCGGGAGCCGCGACGCTGGGTTCGGTGCTCGCCGCCGCACCGCTGGAGGTCCTGGAGCAGACCCCCGATGCCTTGCGGGTCCGCGTGGCCGGATGGCAGGAAATGGGCAAATCAACGGTGGTCTTCGCCGACAAGGGACGGCGTCTCTATCGCCTCGGCCTGCGCAAGTCGGCCCAAAGCCACCTGAAGGTGGAACCGGCCCGGGCGGTGGGCAACTGGACCCCGGTTACCCTGGAAGGCTGGGTGCGCCGGGACAATCTGGTGGCCGATCCGCAAGCGATCTGGACCTTTGCCGAGCGGCTGTATGAATTGCAATGCGGACAATGCCATATGGCCTATCCCGCCGACTGGTTCGCCGTCGATCAATGGCCGGACCTGCTCAAGGCCATGAAGCCGATGGTCGAGTTGGAAAAAGAGGATCATCGACTGATTCAGGTCTATCTGCAAAGCCATGCGCCGCTGGAGAATCAGACCGCCGACGCCACCCCGGTGAAGCCGTAATTCAGGAGGATATCCCAGATTTTCCTTGCCATCCCGTCTTTAAATTAGTATAATCTAATATAGTGATATAAGACGAGTGACGCGATGGGTCCCGAGAGTCGATCTCCGACCCACCAGCGGACGGCAAATAAGGAGATAAAGATGTCCGCTTTCATTTGGTATGCTCTGTTTTTCGGCCTGATCGGTGTGGTCGGATGGATGCTCTATCTGGCGACGCGCAATCTGTTGTGCGTGACCGGAATCATCCACGGCTGCAAATAGAGCTCAGTTGGGGTCGTCCCGGGAGAGGCGGCGGCGTAACTGCCAGACCATCCCGGCGATACCCAGGTTGCACAAGCCCACCCCCAGAAACAGCTCGGTGACCGTCCCGCCCGCGCCCAGAAGGGCGAGGGTGGCAAGGGCGGAGGCAACCATGAACAACGCATTGAGCACGTTGTTGGCCGCCACCGTCCGCGCCCGGTGACGGCTTTCGGTGCGGGTCTGCATGATGGCGTAGAGGGGCACGATGAACAGGCCCCCGGCCACCGACAAACCGACCAGATCGGCAACGATACGCCAATGGCGGACCTCGGAAAGAAAGGCCGCCACCCCGATCAGGGACCTGGGGTCCGTCTCGCCGGGGCTGGCAAAGTAGAGATCGGCGCAAAACAAGGATAGAGCCAGGGCGGCCCAGGGCAGATGGGTGGCGCGCACCCGCCCGCCCAACAGCTTGTTGCAGAGCAGCGAGCCGAAGCCGATGCCGATGGAAAACAGGCTGAGGAACAGGGTCACCACCCCCTCGTCGGCCCCCAGGTGCAGCTTGGCAAAATTGGGAAACTGCACCAGGAAGGTGGCCCCGACCAGCCAGAACCAGGATATCCCCAACACGGCCATCAACACCGAGGGTTCCCCGAACAGATGGCGCAGCAAATCCGCCGTCGCCTTGACGATGTTCAAGGAAACACGCAGCTCCGGCACCGCGGCGGGGGCGTCCGGGATGTGGCGGCTGCTCCACCAGCCGACGGCGGCCAAAAACACCACCAGACCGCCGGTGACGTAGGTTCCCCAATCGCCGAGGATCAGCAAGGCTCCGGCGATGGTGCCCAGAAGAATGGCGATGAAGGTGCCGGTTTCCACCAGACCGTTGGCGGCGATCAAATCCCGTTCCTCCAGGTGGTCCGGCAGAATGCCGTATTTCAGGGGGCCGAAAAACGCCGACTGGCTGCCCATCAGAAAGAGTACGCCGAGCAGCATGGGGGCCTGTTCCTGGATGAGCGCCACGGCTCCGAGGCCCATGATTGGAATCTCCGCCGCCTTGACCCAGCGGATCAGGCGGGCCTTGTCCATCCGGTCGGCCAACTGTCCAGCCGTGGCGGAAAACAGGAAAAACGGCAGGATGAAAAGGCCCCCGGCCAGGGTGACCAGCAGTTTGCCATCCACCCCCTGGGCCTCGGCCAGCCGGTAGGCGATGAGCACGGCCAAGGCGTTCTTGTACATATTGTCGTTGAAGGCCCCGAAAAACTGGGTGACGAACAACGGCGCGAAATGGCGACGGCGCAGCAGCGGCCACAGGGACGAAGACGGGACGGGCAGGGACATCAGGGTTCTTTCACCACCACCATGTTGCGTCCGCCATGTTTGGCTTCGTACAAGGCGTCGTCAACCCGTTTGAGCAGGGCTTCTGAATCGTCGGTGGGTTTCATGATGGTGGCCCCGAAGCTGGCGGTTACCCGACCGGCCCGGAGAAAACTGTGCCGTTCCAGGCTGGCGCGCAGGTTCTCGGCAATGCGTCGGATGATCGCCAGGTTGGTATCGGGGGTCAGAATGATGAATTCCTCGCCTCCCCAGCGGGCCAGAACATCGCTGCGCCGGGTCCGGGCGCGGATCACATCGGCGGTTTCCTGGAGCACCGAATCCCCGGCATCGTGTCCTCGGGTGTCATTGATCTCCTTGAAGTGATCCAGATCGAACATGATCAGTCCCAGAGCCTGACCGCTGCTACGGCTCTGCTGCATGTGACGGGTCAGTTCGAGATCGAACTTCAGGCGGTTGCAGGTCTGGGTCAGGGAGTCCCTGGTGGCCAGTTCTTCCAGTTCGCTGCGTTCCTGCACCTGGGTCGTCACGTCGCGGTGGGTTTCGATGATCTGCGTCACATGGCCGTGCTCGTCGAAAATCGGCGAGGCGACCAGTTCCACATAAAGGGGATGTCCCTTGCTGTCGAAATGGCGATGGATGACCCGACAGGTTTTTTTCGAATCCAGAATGGTGCTGATCGGGCAGGGGTCGTCCGCCCCCTCGCAAGGCTGATCGCTGTTGTGCGAAAGCTTGTGGCAAGGCAGCGGCAGCCCCTCGGCATCGGTCATCGGACCGTAAATTTCCAGCGCCGCCCGATTGGCGAACGTCAGCGCGTGGGTCTTCGTGTCGATGACCAGAGTGGCATCGGGGGTGCTGTCGAGGACCTTTTGCACATATTGGCCGGTTTCTCGAAGATGAAGTTCCGCCAATTTGAGATCGGTGATGTCATTGACATAGCCGTGGTAGTGGGTGATCTGGCCGGTGTGGTCGCGCAAGGCGGTGGTGGTGTCGCGCAGCCAGCGCAGGCGGCCCTGGCCGTCCACCACCTGATAGGGCTGACGCTCGATCCAATGCTGACCGTCCTGGGTCAGGGCGCGGGTTTCCTCGGTAACCTGAGCCAGAAAGGCGGGGGCGATGATGCTGGTATAGGTGATGTCGCGGTTGAGGAACTGATCAACCGAATAGCCGAGCACCGATTCCACGTTGGCCGACACGAATTCCACCGGCCAACCGAATTGATTGAGCCATTTGAACACCACCGTCGGCCCGCCGATGAAGGCATCGCGCTCGGCCTGGATTTCCGCATGCAGGGCGGCGACCTGGGTCTCCGAGAGCCGCTTCCTGCGGGCGTAATGCAGGGTCAGGGCCACGCCCAGCCCATAGACCCCAAGCAACATAAAATAAACAGGAATGCCCTGTGTTCGGCGCTGCATTCGAAGATTTTTCAGATAAGCCGCCGGAATACGCAGCCCGAGAATCCAGCCGCATTCCCGGCAGTCCTCGGCCTCCTGTCCATCACGCCTTTCGACAAAATGAGACAGCCGTCCGATGATGTGCAATCCCTGGGCGTCGCTGACTCTCAGTAAAGGTTCCCGAGCCAGTTGCTGCCATAAAGCCGGTGATTGTTTGGCCAGGGTCAAATCGGCACCGTCGGCGAACATGAAGCCCCATTCATCTTCCCGGTTGGGGCCAAGCATATAGAAACCCTGGGCATTGGTCAGCAGGGCCTGCCCGGGAAAGGTGGTGGAAGCGTGCCGCAGTTCATCGAGAATGCGGCGTCCCAGATAGTTGAGCACCAGGACCCCGACCTTTCGGCCCTCGGCATCGAACAGCGGCTGGGCGAAGCGAATCATCGGTTTGAGCGGCAGTTCGATACGACGGTGCTCCTGATTTAAATCAAACACCGAGGTATAGATTTGCCCCGCCGACAGCTTGACCGCCTCCTGAAAATACGGACGGTGGCTTTTGTCCTGGAGGGTCTCGGGGGGGATGATCTCGGACGATCCTGCCCGATAATCCACCCGAGCCCGCTCCTGTCCCGACAGGTCGAGCAGACGGATCTGGTCATAGATCCCTTTTTGCTCGACGAAGCGCTGAAAGTTCAGGTTGATCGCCAACGGCACCGGGGACTCGCGGGCTGCGGCGTCGATCAACTCGGGCTGGGTGGCCAGATAGCGCAGGTCCGAACGCGCCTGATGCAATTCCAGCAGGATATGATCCGCCATGTGGTTCAGCAAGAACTGGGCATCACTGAACAGTTGGCTCTGGGTTTGTCGCATGTCCTGGCGCAGCAGGGCCTCCGAACCCAAACCGAGACACACCGCTCCGATCAGCAGGGCGAGCAGAAATCGGCGGATCATCAGGTCGCGGACCTCCCTCTGTCCTGGGTCGGCATCGCCACCAGAATGATAAACCGGATGTTCGCGTAATCATCGCGTGCGGTGGAGGCGCTGACCCGAACATGGATCACATCCTGCGTCTTGGTAACCCAACGCTGGTGCAGATCCAGTTGCGCTTTCAGACCATCCTTGAGGTCGTTCAACTGGGCAATGGCGGCGGCCAGTTCCTCGGCATGGGGCAGATGATTGTAGTTCAGGCCGTTCAATTCAGAGGCGCTGAATCCGGTCAGGGCGCTGAACGCCTGATTGACCCGCAACATGTCGCCCTCGGGGGAGATATGGGCGATCCCTACCGGGGCCTGATCGAAGGTCGAGCGGTATTGCTGCTCGGTCCGTTGCAGGGCCTCCTGGTGGCTCCGCAGGGTCCGGTTGAGGCCCAGGATGCGGATCACCATGAAGGTCTGCAAAAGCAATACCGCAGCGACCAGCAGCAGCCAAGGCCAATAGGCCCAGAACGCGGCGGCGGGCGAAATCAGGCCAAACCATTCGTAGGGTTCGAGCTTCAGTTCCTGCAGAATTTCATGCACCGGCTGATAGTTTTCGGGGATGGTCCAACCGGCGATGAGCGATCTTTGGGCAGCCTCATCCGTCGGCTCCATGGCCATCAGCGCCAAAGCCACCTCTTTGGCCAGATCGCGCGAAACATGGGACAGCTTGGCGATCGGCCATTCGGGGTAGAGGCGGCTGCTTGACAGGAAGGGAAAGTCCGCGTGGCTGCGTTTGCCGACCACTCGAAAATCGGCCAGATCCAAACGTCCCTGGGCGGCCATGCGTTCGAGGGTGTCGGTGCGCACGATTCCCACCTCGGCCCGGCCATCGGCCACCGCCTCGACCACTGCCTCGTGGGTTTCAAGGTATTTCAGGTCGGCGAAATCGTCCGCACCGATGCCCACTTCCTTCAGTTCCCGCAGCGCCATGATCCAGCCGCCCAGCGACGAAGGGTGGACGCCCACCACCCGGCGATGGGCCAAATCCCGAAGATTGGTGATCTCGGGGTGCTGGCGCGAGGTGAAAATCAGGCTGCCGAAACGGCTGACCGGCTGCCCCGACGCCGCGCGGTTCTTCAGGGTCAACAGACGCTGCACCCCGAAACGAACCGATAATTTCACATAGATGGCTGAATTCATGATGACGAAATCGACCAGCTTGTTCCGCACCACCATGGACACTTCGTCGAACAGCACCGGGACCACCCGGAAGCGGTGCTCGGGAAGGACCCGATTCAGGTAATCGGCGGTGGGCTGCCATTGTTGCAGGGTCGCCTCGATGCCGCCCTTGGCCAGCACGCCAATGGAAATTTCGGCCGCCCGGGCTGGTGGGGACGTCAGGAGACCAACAAGAAGCAACAACAGCCCCAACAGGGTGCGCAATCCGCTCGCTCCGGCATGGTGTTTCAAGGGGCCCCCTCGGTTTCAGGCTTCGAGACTGGACGATGATTGTGGCGTTGTGCGGGGGTGTCTACAAGAAAAAACACCCCTTATGTATGATGAGTGCCCGACCGTCCCCGGTTGTCAAAATTTCGCGATCCCTGTGGGCAGTCCCTTGCCCCTTTGCGGTTTCGGTGTATCTTTTAGCCCATGAGAACATGGCATCCCATTGCTGTCGTCGGCCTTGCCCTGATCCTCGTTGGCGGAGGAGGTGCGACGCGCCCCTTTGCACATGTGGCCAAGGCGGCCGCCGAAGCCTCGGCCAAGGCCGAGCCCGGCGTTTTCAAGTCCACCGAGGTTCGCTCCAGCAACTTCAAGCCGTTCAAGAAATGGCAATCGGCCATTGAGCGTTACCTGGAACAGGCCAAGACCAAGGAAGGCCCCTGTACCGAAACCAAGCTCAATCGCTGCCTCTATAACCATTGGATGGCCTACCTGGACGAAATCCGCGGCCTCGACAAGATGGAGCAGCTCAAAAAAGTCAACCGCTACATGAACCAGCGGAGCTATATCACCGATCCCAAGAACTGGTCCCAGAAGGATTTTTGGGCCACGCCGGGTGAGTTCCTCGACAAGCGCGGCGACTGCGAAGACTATGCCATCGCCAAATACATGTCCTTGAAGAAACTGGGCTTCGACGAGATGTCCCTGCGCATCATCGCGGTCAAGGACGAGAACCTGAAGGTCGGGCACGCCATTCTCGGCGTCTATCTGAATGGCAAGATCTACATCCTCGACAATCAGGTCAAACAGGTGACCGAGGACACCTCCATCCGTCATTACACGCCGGTATTCTCCATCAACGAGAAATATTGGTGGCGGCATCGGCGTTAACAGGCTGCGGAAAAACTCTTCCCTTTGACGACCGGGTATGATTCGATTCCTCCTGAAAGCGACAGGGGGGGCGAGATGCGTGGCAGCGACGTTTGGACGGAGAGCCTGTTTTCGTATGTGAGTTGCGAGGCGCGGGTTCCGGCGAGCCATCCGCTCCGACCGATCCGGGCCATCGTCGATGAGGTGCTGGAGGTCCTGTCGACGGATTTCGAGGGGATGTACGCGAAGGTGGGTCGCCCCTCGATCCCGCCGGAGAAGCTGCTCCGTGCCCTGCTGTTGCAAGCCTTCTATTCGATCCGCTCCGAGCGGCAGTTGATGGAGCAGGTCGGCTACAACCTGCTGTTCCGCTGGTTCGTGGGGCTGTCGATGGATGCGCCGGTGTGGGACGTGACGGTGTTCACCAAGAATCGCGACCGGCTGTTGGAAGGCGAGGTGGCGACCAAGTTTCTGTCGGCGGTGGTGGCGCAGGCGCGTGGCCGCGACCTGCTGTCGGACGAGCATTTCTCGGTGGACGGGACGCTGATCGACGCCTGGGCCTCGATGAAGAGCTTCCGGCCCAAGGATGGCGGCGATCCGCCTCCGGGGCCGGGGCGCAACGGCGAACGCGATTTCCGCGGCGAGAAGCGCTCGAACCAGACCCATGCCTCGACCACCGATCCCGACGCCAAGCTGTACCGCAAAGCCAACGGCCAATCCTCGCGCATGGCCTTCATGGGCCACGTGTTGATGGAGAACCGCAACGGCCTGGTGGTCGGCGCCATGGTCACCCGGGCCACCGGCACCGCCGAGCGCGAGGCGGCCCTGTCGCTGGTTGATGGCTTGGCCGCAAAGGGCCGCATCACCCTGGGCGCCGACAAGGCCTACGACGTCCGCGAATTCGTCCGCGATTTGCGGGTCCGCAAGGTCACGCCCCATATCGCCCGGAACGAGCAGGTGACCGAAACCGGTGACGTGCGCCGCCGTAGCGCCATTGATGGCCGCACAACCCGCCATCCCGGCTACGCCATCAGCTTGCGCATCCGCAAGCGGATTGAGGAGGTCTTCGGCTGGGCAAAGACCACCGGAAATTTGCGCAAGACCCGCCACAAGGGCACCGACCGCGTCGACTGGGTCTTCACCCTGACCGCCGCCGCCTACAACCTCGTCAGGCTGCCGAAGTTGATGGCTGCGGCATGACGATACCCGGACTCTGCCTCAAATCGGCAGAGTCCGGGGAAACCGGCCGCAAAAGCGGCCCGCACCCCCTCGCCGAGGCCACTGAATGGCACCGACCGATGGGGAAAGGGGCCGACCTTCCGCGTTTTTCCGCAGCCTGTTAAAGCCGCGCCATGCGCCGTCGCCAGTTCTTCAAGCCCCTGCCCCCGTCCCTGACGGGGAGCGTTCCGCCCTCCCGCGGCCCGGCTCCTGCCGAGTCCGACCTGTTCGTTTACGGCACCTTGCGCAAGGGGCAGAAAAATCCCTTCGCCGCCCGACTGGCCGGGCAGGGACGATGGATCTCCGAGGGGACCCTGCAAGGCCGTTTGTACGAGTTGGGCGGCTATCCCGGCGTCGTCGACTCCGCCGATCCGCAGGATCGGGTGTTGGGCGACGTCTTCCGAATCCCGGCGTTCGGGAACTTGTTGCGCTGGCTCGATGCCTACGAAGGCTGCTCGCCGCGCCACCCCCGCCCACACGAATACCGACGCCAGCGGGTCCCCGTGACCCTGAGCGACGGCACCGTCCGGCACTGTTGGTGCTACCTGTACAACGGAGCCACCGAGGGCCTGAAGCCGATCCTCTCAGGCGATTATCTGTCAGGGCGGTGAGGGCGCGCTTGCTTACCGCCTTTCCGTGAGGGCCGCCCAGGCCGCCACGAATTCTCCCAGGTGTGGGCGTTCGGCGGCTTCGGCTTGGAGGTAGGACAACACATCGGCTACCGCCCGGTCGTGGCCGTCGGGGGTCATCCAGCCGCGATGCAGCATGTGGCGCAGATAGACCAGATAGGTATTGAGCACATCGGTTTCGCAATAGTCGCGGATGCCCTGGATATCGCCATTGTCGTAGGACTCGGCGACCTTGGAGCCGTCCATGCCCAGCTTGCCGGGCAGTCCGAGCACGGCACAGACCTCGTTCAGCTTGACCCGCGCCGAAGCGCCGTAATCGGACAGCACCTCCATCAAATCGCAATGCCAATCGTCGGAATAGCGGCTGGTATAGCTGTTCCACTTGTCGCCGGATTGGTAGAGGTAGGGCGCGCTGATGCCGTGCACCATGGCCCGGTACCGGAGCACCGGCAGGTCGAAGCCGCGCCCGTTGAACGACACCAGCCGGGATTTCTGCTTTTCGATAAACTGGAAAAACCCGGCCACCAGTTCGGCTTCGGTCGATCCCGCATCGCCGCCGGAGCGCAGTTCATGCAGATAGAACTGCTCGTATTTGGCGTCCCGCTCAATCTCGGCGCGCAGGAAGGAAATGGCGACGACCTTGTGAAAGGGCTGACGGGGAAAGGCGTTGCGCCCGTCGGTGATTTCCAGGTGATAGCGGGTCAGTTCCTCGCGCCGGGCCTCGATATCCGGGTCGTCGAATCCGGTCAGACTGGGCACGGCGTCCGTGTCGGGCACGGTCTCTATATCGAAAACCAGCAGGCTGCGATGGGTCATGACGTCTTCTCCCCGGAGGTGCAGCCTGTTATACCATGCTCCAGGACATGTTTACCAAGAAGGAACCCGGCCATGAAGAATCTCGGCCAGATGATGAAACAGGCGCAAAAGATCCAGGAACGCATGCAGGAGATGCAGCAGGAACTGGCGGAGGCCGAAGTGGAGGGCCGCTCCGGTGCCGGAATGGTCGTCGTGACCCTGAACGGCAAGAGCGAAATGAAGCGCCTGCGCATTGATCCGTCGCTGGTCGATCCGGCGGATGTGGGGGTGCTCGAAGATCTGGTCGTCGCCGCCCATGCCGATGCCAAGGGCAAGGCCGAACAGATGATGAAGGACAAAATGTCCGAGCTGACCGGCGGCCTGCCCCTGCCGCCGGGAATGACGCTGCCGTTCTGACGGATCGCGCTCCGTGACCACCGGCCTCGATCCGCTGATCCGTCTGTTGGCGAAACTGCCCGGCCTGGGACCGCGGTCGGCGCGGCGGCTGGCGTTGCATCTGGTCACCCATCGCGAGACCCTCCTGGAGCCGCTGGCCCATATTCTGGCTGAAACGGCGCAGACCGTGCGGGTCTGTTCCGTCTGCGGCAATCTGGATATCCAGGACCCCTGCGCCGTCTGCCGTGATCCGCGTCGGGACACATCGGTGCTTTGCGTGGTCGAGGACGTGGGCGATCTGTGGGCCTTGGAACGGGCGATGGCCCATCGCGGCCCCTATCATGTGCTGGGCGGGGTGCTGTCGGCGCTCGACGGCGTCGGACCCGACGACCTGTCTTTCGGCAGTCTGCTGCACCGGGTAACCGAGACCGGGGTGCGGGAAGTCATCCTCGCCCTGCCCTCCACCATTGATGGCCAAACCACGGCCCATTACCTGGCCGAGCGCCTCGCGCCCACCGGCGTCTTGTTGTCCGGATTGGCCCAAGGAGTGCCGGTGGGTGGCGAGCTGGATTATCTGGACGACGGCACCCTGGCGGCGGCGCTGAAGGCGCGGCGGCCCGTTTGATGCCAGGAAAATCATGCTATAGTCGGCAAAATCGCATTCCAGGAGAGACTCCATGACCGCCGAAGCCCACGCCCAGAGCGCCCAGACTGACCAACCCGAAGACGAAGCGGCCAGCGTTGATTTGTTCTATACGGCCTTCCTGTCGGCGCTGCTTGATCACCAGGAATGGATCGGGCGGGTCAACCGGGCGATTCATACCGGCGTGGGGGAAGATCCCGATATCGTCGGCGAGACCTCGTTCCGCCAGACCCGCTTCGCCCAGTTCCTGGAGACCGTGCAGCCCCACCTGATGCCCCATGTGGAAGCGGTGCGGGCGGCCCTGTTCGATGTCCATCAAACGGCCCAGGAGATGGTCCTGGCGGCGGCCAAGGGGGGCTTCGTGAGATCCGACTACGATCACTGGCTGGCGGCCCAGGACAAGTTTCGCAACGTGGCGGCGCGGCTGGCCGATCATGCGGACGATCTGTCTCCGGCCATCGACGAACATACCCGGCTCTATACCCGCGAATACATGAACCAGCGGCTGCGCGAACAATGCGATCTGGCACGGCGGGCCAGCCAGCCGTTCTGCATCGGTCTGTCGGAACTGGATCAATATGGCGACATCTTGAAGAAACACGGCTTTCCGGTGGTCAAGGTGGTGCTGCGCGAGGTGGCCCGGCGATTCATTTCCGCCGTGCGGCTGTATGACAATGTTTTCCGCTTCGACGATGAACGGTTCATGTTCATCTTTCCAGCTACCCGCCTGCGCGACGCCATCATGGTCGCCGAGCGCATCCGCTCCGATGTGGCGAAACATCCGGTGGCGACCCCGGTCGGAGATTTGTCGGTCACCCTGTCCACCGGGGTGCTCGAATATGGCTTTGGCGAAATGCCGGAAGATCTGTTGAAGGTGGTGCATGTCAACATGACCCATGCCCGCAACGAAGGCCGCAACCGGGTGGTGAGCTGAACAAGCAATGTATTAACATACGCCCCCGGTTGGGGCACAATGAGATATCGCCCGCAACCGTGAACAAGGAATATCCCAGGTGACCGAGTCGACTCCCACCCTTTCGAAGCGCGAACTGATTGGATTGATTCGCGACAGAAGCAGCTTCGACAATACCGTTCAGGACCTGCTGCGCGCCGGATTCGCGGAAACCGATCTCAGCCTGCTTAGTTCCCACGACTCCCTGGAGGCCGCCGATTCCGTCGACTCGCCATGGAGCGACGCCATCACCGCGCTGGTCGGCGAATACAAGGTCATTGGCCCGTTGGTCGCTTCGGGGGCCATCTTTCTGGCTGGTGGCCCGGTGGCCGGGACCATCGGTGCCCTGGTCGGCGCGGCGGTCAGCGGCATCGCGGCCAAGGAGGTGCTCGACGAAGTGACCTCCAATCATCAGGAAGACTTCCAACGGGCCTTGGATGCCGGGGGCCTTATTCTCTGGGTGCGGGTCGATGGTGCGGCTCAGGAAACCCTGGCCCGCGATATTCTGGCCCGCAACGGGGCGGCCAATATCCATCTGCATGATGGCAGCCAAACCGACTGATCCCACCCTCTGTTTTTTCTCCTTCGATACTGGACAATATTATGGACGACAAATCCTCGCCCCTGGACATGGATCGCGAAGCCCTGCTTATGCATGCGGCGCACCCGCCGGGCAAGGTTTCGGTGGAACCGACCAAGCCGTTGACCACGCAGCGGGATCTGTCGCTGGCCTATTCCCCCGGGGTGGCCGCGCCGTGCCGCGAAATCCATCGTGATCCGTCGCTGGCCTACGATTATACGGCCAAGGGCAATCTGGTGGCGGTGATCTCCAACGGCACCGCCGTGTTGGGACTGGGCAATCTGGGGGCGCTGGCTTCGAAGCCGGTGATGGAAGGCAAGGCGGTGCTGTTCAAGCGCTTCGCCGACGTGAATTCCATCGACCTGGAACTGGAAACCGAGGACGTGGACGAGTTCATCAACGCGGTGAAGTTCCTCGGCCCCTCCTTCGGCGGCATCAACCTGGAAGACATCAAGGCCCCGGAATGTTTCATCATCGAGCAGCGGCTGCGCGAACTGATGGATATTCCGGTGTTCCACGACGACCAGCACGGCACGGCGATCATTTCTTCCGCCGGGCTGATCAACGCCTGCGACCTCACCGGACGCAAGTTGAGCGAGGTCAAGCTGGTCTGCAACGGAGCCGGGGCTGCCGCCATCGCCTGTATCGAACTGGTCAAGGCCATGGGCGTCAAACATGAAAACGTCATTCTCTGCGATTCCAAGGGGGTCATCTACCAGGGTCGCGAAGAGGGCATGAACCAGTGGAAATCGGCCCACGCGGTGGCCACCGACAAGCGCACCCTGGCCGAGGCCCTGGACGGGGCCGACGCCTTTTTCGGGCTTTCGGTAAAGGGCGCGGTGACCGCCGAAATGGCCGCCTCCATGGCCCCAAATCCGATCATTTTCGCCATGGCCAATCCGGACCCGGAAATTCTCCCGGCGGAAGTCAAGGCCATCCGCTCAGACGCCATTATGGCTACCGGACGTTCCGATTTCCCCAATCAGGTCAACAATGTGCTGGGTTTTCCCTACATCTTCCGGGGGGCTCTGGACGTGCGGGCGCGGACCATCAACGAGGAAATGAAGATCGCCGCCGCCCATGCCATCGCCGCCCTGGCCCGCGAAGACGTGCCCGACGAAGTGGGGGCCGCCTATGCCGGGCAGAATCTCAAATACGGCCCGGAATACATCATCCCGGCGCCGTTCGATCCGCGCCTGATCGCCGCCATTCCGCCCGCCGTGGCCCAGGCGGCGATGGATACCGGCGTGGCCCAGAAGCCGATCCTGGACATGGACAACTACCGCACCGAGTTGTCGGCGCGGCTCGATCCCACCGTCTCGACCCTGCAAAACATCTTCGATCTGGTGAAGGCCGAGCAGCCCCGGGTGGTGTTCGCCGAGGGCGAGGAGGAGAAATCCATTCGCGCCGCCATCACCTTCCGCAATCTGGGTTACGGCCAGCCGATTCTGGTCGGGCGCGAGGACCGTATTGCCCGGGCGGTGGAGGATCTGGGGCTGGGATCGCTGGACGGGGTGGAAATCACCAACTCCAAGTACCATCCCAATACCCGCTTCTATATGGACTTCCTCTACAAGCGGCTGCAACGCAAGGGGCTGCTGTATCGCGACGCCCAGCGCATGGTCAATCAGGAGCGCAACACCTTCGCCGCCTGCATGGTCGCCCAGGGCGATGCCGATGCCATGGTCAGCGGCCTGACCCGCAACCACTATCAGACCCTGGACGAAATCACCCAGGTCATCGACCGACGGCAGGATCACGAAATCTATGGCATGACCCTGTTGCTGGCCCGCGGGCGCACCTTGTTCATTGCCGACACGGCGGTGCATGAGTTGCCCAGCGCCACCCAGATGGCCGACATGGCCCAGCATTGCGCTAGGGTGGCTCGGCGCTGGGGGCATGAACCCCGGGTCGCCTTCATCTCGTTTTCCAATTTCGGCAATCCGACCCTGCCGCGCGCCGCCGTCATGCACAAGGCGGTGGAGGAACTGGAAAGCCGCGATGTGGATTTCGAGTTCGACGGCGAAATGGGCATCGACGTGGCGCTCAACAACGAATTGCGCAAGCTCTATCCGTTCTGCCGCCTGTCCGGGCCGGCCAACGTGCTGATCATGCCCGGCCTGCATGTGGGGCACGCCACCACCAAGCTGATGCGTGAACTGGGCGGCGCGACGGTCATGGGGCCGGTGCTCATGGGGCTTGAAAAACCGGCCCAGATCGTCTCCCAGGGGGCGTCGGTCAACGATCTGGTCAACATGGCCGCCCTGGCCGCCTATCAGGCGGTACGCTGATGGGGGCTGCTTTCACGATGCCCGAGGCGGCGGCCCGGCAAGCCGGACCCTGCCCCGAATGCGGCGGCGCGGGACCGGTTTATGCGGTGCGTACCAAGTCGGATCGCGGCTGGTGGAAGGAATGGGTCGGCTGCGAGTCTTGCATTGCCCCGCTGGCCTGGGCCAGCGAGGCGCAAGACGAGACCGGCCAATACGGCATTGCGCTAATGGCTAAACGACGACGCTGAGGCGCAGAGGCATAACAATCATCAACCGTTTCGATTTTAACGACCAATCAGGGAGTCTTTCGACAGATGAACAGCTTTCGTACCCTTATTTCCGCCACCGCCCTCGCCGCGCTGGCTCTCGGTTCGGCGCAGGCCGCCGATGCGGTCAAGATCGGCATGATCACCACCTTATCCGGCGGCGGCGCGTCGCTCGGGGTTGATATCCGGGACGGCTTCGAGTTGGCGGTCAAGCAAAAGGGCGGCATGTTGGGCGGCGTGCCCACTGAACTGAGCGTGGTCGATGACGCCCGCAAGGTGGAAAACGCCAAGCAGGCGGTGACCCGCATGTTAAAGCAAGACAACGTGGACGTGGTGACCGGCATCGTCTGGTCCAATCTGGCCATGGCCGTGGTGCCGACCGTCACCCGCGCCGACAAGATTTATATCAGCCCCAATGCCGGGCCGTCGGCGCTGGCCGGTGAAGGCTGCGACAAGAATTACTTCAACGTCGCCTGGCAGAACGACAACCTGCACGAGGCCATGGGCCAATATGTGACCGACAAGGGCCTCAAGAAGGTCTATCTGCTGGCCCCCAACTATCCGGCGGGCAAGGATGCCCTGACCGGCTTCAAGCGGTTCTACAAGGGAGAAGTGGCGGCCGAGGTTTATACCACGCTCGGTCAGGTGGACTACGCGGCGGAGATCGCCAATCTGCGCGCCGCCCAGCCCGACGCGGTGTTTTTCTTCCTGCCCGGCGGCATGGGCATCAACTTCGTCAAGCAATATGCACAGGCGGGCCTGACCAAGGAGATTCCGCTGTTCGGCCCGGCCTTCTCCTTCGATGAGGGGATTCTAAAGGCGGTCGGCAAGGCCGCCGTGGGCACGTTCAATACTTCCCAGTACAGCCATGATTTGGACAACCCGGCCAATAAGGCCTTTGTTGCCGCCTTCAAGGAAGCCTATGGCCGCACCCCGTCGCTCTATGCCTCGCAGGGCTATGATACGGCGATGCTGCTGGACTCCGCCATCGCCAAAGTCGGCGGCAAGGTCTCGGACACTGACGCTTTCCGTGCGGCTCTCGAAGCGGCCGATTTCGCCTCGGTGCGCGGGGCCTTCAAGTTCGGCTCCAACCATCATCCGATCCAGGACATTTATGTCCGCGAGGTGGTCGAGGACGGTGAGGGTGTCACCAACAAGCTGGTGGGCAAAGTATTCACCGACCATGCCGACGCCTACGCCGCCCAGTGTAAGATGTAGGCATCACAACCCTTCGGGGCCGGAGAAGTCCAATCTTCTCCGGCCCCGTCCCATTTGATCGGCGGATGCGCCCATGACTACAGCCCTGTTCCTGGAGCAAACCCTGAACGGCCTGCAACAGGGGGTGATGTTGTTTCTGATGGCCGCCGGGCTGACCCTGGTGTTCGGGATCATGCATCTGATCAATCTGGCCCACGGCTCGCTCTATATGGTCGGGGCCTATGTGGCGGCGACGGTGACCCGGGCCAGCGGCAGTTTCACCATCGGTGTTCTGGCGGCGCTGGGGGCGGCGGCGATTTTGGGCATGGTCATCGAACGGCTGGCCCTGCGGCGTCTCTATAATCGCGATCATCTGGATCAAGTGCTGGCCACCTTCGGGGTGATCCTGACGGTCAACGAACTGACCAAGATTCTATGGGGGCCGCAGGCCTTGTTCCTGTCGGTGCCAGAAGCCCTGTCCGGGAGCCTGGAGGTGCTTCCCCATACCCCCTATCCGACCTATCGGCTGTTCATCATTGGGGTCGGTTTGCTGGTCGGGCTGGGGCTGCGCCACTTGATCGTCAATACCCGGCTCGGCATGTTGATCCGGGCCGGGGCGACCCATCGCGAGATGGTCGGGGCGCTGGGGGTTGATATCGACCGGCTGTTCACCGCCGTGTTCGGCATCGGGGCCATGCTCGCCGGACTGGCCGGGGCCCTGGCCGGGCCGATGCTGGCCATTGAGGTGGGCATGGGCGAACAGATCCTCATTCTCACCTTCGTGGTGATCATCATCGGCGGTATCGGTTCGGTGCGCGGTGCGCTGGTCGGGGCGCTGCTGGTCGGCCTGGTAGATACCTATGGACGGGCCTTCATGCCTCTGTTCCTGCGCCAGTTTCTCGATCCGGCAGCGGCGGACGGTATCGGGGCGTCGGTCTCCAGCGTGGCGATTTACGTGCTCATGGCCGCGGTTCTGGTGTGGCGACCGCGCGGCCTGTTTCAGGCCTATGGGGGCTGAGGGGATATGAACCTGTCACGCAAAACCATGGTCCATGGGGTCGGGCTGCTGCTGCTGCTGCTGATTCCGTGGCTGGCCGAGGCGGTGGGGAACCCGTTTCTCATCACCATCGCCAGCCGGGTGCTGATCTATGCCCTGGTGGCGGCCAGTTTGGACCTGATCTTGGGCTATGGCGGCATGGTCAGTTTCGGTCACGGGGCATTTTTCGGTCTCGGGGCCTATGTGGTCGGCATCCTCACCCATCACAGCACCAACCATGAAATCATCGGCTTCCTGCCCTTCGACTGGTCCGGCACCACCCAGGCGCTGATTCAATGGCCGCTGGCCGCTTTGGTGGCCGGGCTGTTCGCCCTGGTCATCGGCGCCCTGAGCCTGCGCACCAGCGGTGTGTATTTCATCATGATCACCCTGGCTTTTGCCCAGATGCTGTATTTCTTCATGGTTTCCCTGCCCACCTATGGCGGCCAGGACGGGCTCAATCTGTGGCAGCGCTCGCAACTGCCGGGGCTGGACCTGTACGACGACAGCCAGTTCTATTTCGTGACCCTGGCCCTGCTGCTGGGCTTTTTGTGGATCGCCCGACGGCTGGTGAACAGCCGCTTCGGCTGGGTCCTGCGTGGCTGCAAACAGAATGAAACCCGGATGCGGGCTCTGGGATTCGCCACCACCCGCTACAAGCTGGTCGCCTTCGTTATCGCCGGAATGGGGGCCGGGTTGGCCGGGGCCTTGGCCGCCAACCATACGGAATTCGTCGGTCCGGGTTTGATGCATTGGACCCGCTCCGGGGAAATCATGGTGATGGTCATTCTCGGCGGCATGGGCACCCTGCATGGCGCGGTCCTCGGCGCGGCCACTTTGCTGGTGATGGAGGAGGCCCTGTCCGGTTTCACCGAACATTGGATGGTGGTGCTGGGGCCGTTTTTGATCTTCGTCGTGCTGTTCGCCCGCCGGGGGCTTTATGGCGGGTTGGTCGGCAAGGGGTCCGATGATGGCTGACACGATTTTGGAAGTCCTCGGCCTGACAAAGTGTTTCGGCGCGGTGACCGCTTCCGACGGCCTGACGTTCTCGGTCAAGCGGGGCCAGATTCATGCGCTGATTGGCCCCAACGGCGCGGGCAAGACCACCACCATCGGTCAATTGACCGGCGAGATCCGTCCCGACAGCGGGCGGGTGCGGTTCGAGGGACGGGACATCACCCGCCTGCCGACCCACAAGCGGGCGCAACGGGGCTTGCAGCGCTCCTATCAGATCACCAGCCTATTCCCGGAGTTTACCGCCCTGGACAATGTGGCCTTGGCCATCCAGGCGCAACAGGGCCACAGCTTCCAGTTCTGGCAACCCGCCCGCGAAGACCCGCGATTGCGCGCCCCGGCCCGGCTCACTTTGAAGCGTCTGGGGATGGAAGCGCAGGCGGACCTGAGGGTGACCGAACTGGCGCATGGGGAACAGCGGCAGTTGGAACTGGCCATGGCCCTGGCCACCGCGCCCACCTTATTGCTGCTCGACGAGCCGATGGCCGGCATGGGGCAGGGCGAAAGCCGCCGCATGATGGAGATTCTGCGGCCCCTAAAAGGCGATATCACGATTCTGCTGGTCGAGCATGACATGGATGTGGTGTTCGCCCTGGCCGATGTGGTGACGGTGCTGGTCAAGGGGGCGGTGCTGATGACCGGCACGCCCGATCAAGTGCGCGCCGACCCCGAAGTGCGCCGGGCCTACCTGGGGGATGGGTGACTTGAACGCATTGGAACTGCATGGGGTGGAAACCTTCTATGGCCCGAGCCAGGTGCTGTTCGGGGTCGATTTCACCATCGGGCTGGGCGAGGTGGTGACCCTGATGGGCCGCAACGGCATGGGCAAGACCACCACCCTGCGTTCGATCATGGGCCTGACCCCGCCGAAACGTGGCAGCATCCGTTTCCATGATCATGAGATCAGCGGCCTGCCCGCCCATCGTATCGCCCGACGCGGCATCGGCTATGTGCCCGAGGGACGGCAGGTCTTTCCCAATCTGACCGTGCGCGAAAACCTGGAGGCCACGGCGGGCAATCATGCCGGGACCGCCGACCCCTGGACCACGGCCCGGGTGATGGATCTGTTCCCCCGATTGGCCGAGCGGGCCAACCAATACGCACGCAGTCTCTCGGGGGGCGAACAGCAGATGCTGGCCATCGGGCGGGCCTTGATGACCAATCCATCCTTGATGATTCTCGACGAGGCGACAGAGGGGCTGGCCCCGTTGATCCGCGATGAGATCTGGTGGGTGCTGGAATACAATCTCAAGGAATCGGGGCAGGCGATCCTGGTCATCGACAAACATCCCAAGGACATGGCGCGCATCGCCGACCGCCATTTCATCATGGAAAAGGGCCGGATCGTCTGGACCGGGACTTCGCAACAGTTGCTGGCCGACGAAGACCTGCAACATCGCTATTTGGGGGTCTGAGGATGGCCGTCGATCCCGTACAGGAACGGCTCTATAACGTCCGTGCGGCGGTGCCCGAACATGTCCAGGTCTTTGCCCGTTGGCGGCAACGCTCCGACGCCTTCAAGCAAAGCCATCCCGGAGCGCGGCTGGATCTGGCCTATGGGGACGGCCCCCAAGAAACCCTGGATCTGTTTCCCGCTGCGGCTCCCAATGCCCCGTTGATGATGTTTCTGCACGGCGGCTATTGGCAGGCCATGGACAAGGCCGATAACGCCTTCGTCGCTGAGGCGCTGGTCGCCGCCGGGGTTCATGTGGCGGTGGTCAACTATGCGCTAACACCTATCGTGTCCCTTGAATATATCGTGGCGCAAGTGGGGCGGGCGCTGGTCTGGCTGCACGATCATGCCATGGAGCTGGGGGGCGATCCCGACCGGCTGTTCGTCGCCGGGCATTCAGCGGGCGGCCATCTCACGGCCATGCTGATGACCCAGTTTGCGATGATTCGGGGCGGGCTGGCCCTGTCCGGGCTGTTTGATCTGGAGCCGCTGCGCCAGACGACGATCAATGACCGGGTCGGCCTGGACGCGGAATCCGCAGCCCGTTTGAGCCCCGTTCATCACCAACCGATCCATGCCGCGCCGCTGCTGTTGGCCTACGGGGGGGCGGAAAGCGACGGTTTTGCCTGGCAGATGGCGGAATTGCAAAAGGCCTGGGGCAAGATGGAGACGCTCATCGTGCCCGGTGCCAACCATTTCGAGACCTTGGAGGCCCTGGCCGAGCCGGGTTCGGCGCTCCTGACGGCGACCCTGCGGATCATGAGATAATTAACTATCCTGTCCCTTTATTATTACCAGTGTGACATCATCCTTCTGTGGCTTGCCTTGACGGAAGTGGGTGGTCTCGGCCAGCACCCGTTCCAACAAATCTGTGGCCGTCAATTCGGCATGGCGTCGCACCAACTCACGCAGCCGCGCCAAACCGAAGGGCTCGCCCTGTGGATTGAGGTTTTCCCAGATACCGTCGGTGCCAATGACCACGAGACAGCCCGGGTCGAGCACCCGGGGTCCCTGGTCGCGACAGGTGGCCTCGGGGATGACGCCCAGCGGCACCCCTTTGCCCTCCAGGTCCAAAAAGGCATCGTCGCGCGGGTTGTACAGGAATGCTCCGCCATGCCCCGCCGAGGACCAGCGCAGCACCGGAGCCGCGCCCTCGGCGGTCAGGGCCTCCAGATGAAACAGGGTGACGAAGCGCCCATTGCTGGCATCCTTGCACAGTTGCCGATTGACCCGCCCGAGCAGGTCCGCCGGGCCGCTCGCCTCCTCCGCCTGGGCGCGCAACAAGGCCCGGGTGGTGGTCATCAGCAAAGCGGCGGGAATGCCGTGCCCGGACACATCGCCGACACTCACCGCCAGCCGTCCCGGGCCCAGTTCCTCGGGGCCGAGGAAGTCGTAATAGTCACCGCCGGTTTCGTCGCAATAGAGACTACGTCCGGCGATTTCCAGGCCCGGCAGGACGGGGGCCACCTTGGGCAAAAGATTGCGCTGCACCTGTTCGGCCAATCCCAGGTCGCGCTGCAAACGCAGATGATCGGCCAGTCGGGGCACCATGTGATTAAAGGCGCGTGCCAAGTCGCCCAGTTCGTCGTTCGAGTGGACTCGGGCGCGGACGGAAAAATCTCCCGCCGCCACCTGCGCCGCCGCCCGACTGAGGGCCCGCACCGGCACCGTGATGACCCGGGCTCCGACCAGTGAGATGAGGACCGCCAACAGCAGAATGCCCAGCGACAGAGCGGCGATCCAGATCACCAGATCGGAAATTTCCTGTTGCACCATATCCCTGGCCCGGTTGGTCTCGGCCACCAGATCGGTGAACGGCACCACCAGCAGCAGATAGGTATCCAGCCCCCGCACCGGCGCATAGGCCCATAGGGAGTCCCGGCCCTGATAGGCGAGACGACGGGTGCCAACCCGTCCGAACACCATGTCATCGCGCAGGGCGGTGAATTCGCCGCCCTCGGGGCCGGTCATCCAGCCCAGTTGGATGATCTGCCGCCAGTCGTCGGATTCATAGGCCCGATGGGCCAGAATGCGGACCCCGTTGGTGCCGTCGGCGCGCGGCGACAGATCGACCAGATAGGCTTCCGTGCCCTCGGCCAACTCCAGCCGTTCGCGCAGCTTCGACAGGATATGCAGAATCGGCACATCAATGGCGACCACGGCCTGCGGCTGGTCCTGCGGGCCGAGCACCCGCCGGGCCACGGTGAGCAGCAGGGAACGGCTGCTGGCATCGACCATCGGCCCGGTCCAGACATCGCCCTGCTGGGCCAGGGCCTCGCGATACCAACTTCGGTCGCGGGCGTCGTAGTCGGGGGGATAGCCGCCATGACCGGGAAACGCCAGATGCGCCCCGTCCGAAGTGGTCACATGCAGCCATTGGATCAAGTCCGGACGGCGCGCCTTGAGGTCGCGCAACTGCGGCACCAGCTGTGCCAGCCGGGCGCGAATGTCGCTCGCCACGTCGGTGGAGGCAGGGCGTTGCAGGGAGGCCACATGGGAACTGACGCGCAGGGGGGACCCCGTGCCAGGCCCTCCCAGACGGCGCAATCCCGGGGCCGTCGCCGCTTCCCCTTCGAAGTCGGCGAGCGGGCGGATCAGGCCGCTGTCGCTCTCGGCAACGGGTTGCGACAGCAGACGTCGGGTCTCCCGGGCCATCAGGTGCAGGCCGGTTTCCAGCAGGTCCTTTTCCCGGGCCATGTTGAGGGCGGCCAGGGTGACGGTCTGTTTCATCTCCTGGGTCATCCGGTCGCGCAGGGCGATTTCGGCCCGACCGGTCAACCCGTCGGCCAGCTTTTCAAGCGTCCGCATCTCGATCCAGGCCGACAGCAGCAGCGGCACCACGGCGAGGCTCAATAAGAGAATCAGCAGTTTGGCGCGGACTTTCATGAACGGCTCACATCTCCAACACGATCTTGCCGCTCTCACGGCGCGACAGCAGGGTCTCCAGCGCGCTCACCGCCTCGGCCAGCGGAAAGGTCCGGGCCACATGGGGGCGCAGGTTCCAGCCCAATACTTCGTCAAGCGAGCGGCGGACGGCTTCCGGGTCATGCTTGCGCCAACCGGTCCAGGTGAACCCGATAGCGGTCAGATTCTTGACCAACAGATGGTTGGCCGGAATTTGCTGCACCTCCCCGGCGGCGAATCCGATGATCAGCAGCCGCGCCCCCGGGGCGACGCAGCGCAGGGAGGTTTCCCAGGTCTGGCCGCCCACCGGGTCATAGACCACATCGGCCCCGCGCCCGTCGGTCAGCGCCTTGACCCGCTCGCGAATGTCCTCTGTCCGATAATCAATCAGGTGATCGGCCCCCGCCGCCTGGGCGACGGCCAGCTTCTCCGGCCCTCCGGCGGTGGCGATGACCATGGCTCCGGCCCGCTTGCCGATTTCCACCGCCGTCAGCCCGACGCCGCCCGCCGCCCCATGCACCAGCAGCACCTCGCCCGCCTGCAAACGGGCCCGGTCGGTCAGCGCCAGGTGAGAGGTGCCATAAGCCACCGGAAAGGCCGCCCCTTCATTGAAACTCAAGGACTCCGGGAGCCGATGGACCTGGCCCACCGGGGCAACGGCCTGTTCCGCCCAGCCGCCGTCATCAAGCATCGCCACGACCCGTTCCCCGACGCTCCAGCCGGTCACATCCGGGGCCACCTCCAGGATCTCTCCGGCGATCTCGAATCCGGGGACGAAGGGCGGCGGGGGGCGGTGCTGATAGCGACCCTGGGTGATCAGGCTGTCGGCGAAATTCAATCCGGCGGCGCGCACCCCGATGCGCAGATGACCGGCGGGCAAGGCTGGCTCCGGCACCTCGGCCAAATGGAGGACCTTTTCATACGATCCCAGTTCGCGGCAGATCATGGCGCGCATGGAGAGGGGCTCCGTGACTTGATTTCGACGGGTTCTTTCGCCACCCTAACCAGCTTTCAAGGCCAGGGAAACAGGATCATCACATGCGCGGCTATTTCGGAATCGGCGTGGAGGGCATCCACAAGGCCCAGAACGTGGGGGCCTTGATGCGCAGCGCCCATGCCTTCGAGGCCAGTTTCGTGTTCACCATCGCCGCCGCCTACAGCCGTCCCAAGGGCAGTAAGACGGATACCTCGAAGGCCCATACCCAGTTACCGTTCTACAGCTTCCCCGATCTCGACTCGGTGCTGCTGCCGCAAAATTGCGCCCTGGTCGGGGTGGAACTGCTCGATGACGCCATCGACCTGCCGAGCTTTCATCATCCGGCCAACGCGGCCTATGTGCTGGGGGCGGAGCGGGCCAGCCTGTCGCCAGCCCTGGTCGCCCGTTGTGACCATATTCTGAAAATCCCCACCCGCTTCTGTCTCAATGTGGGATTGGCCGGGGCGTTGGTGATGTATGATCGGCTGTTGAGCACCCAGCGTTTTGCACCGCGCCCCGTGCGTTCGGGTGGTCCCACCGAATCGCTGCCGGAACATCGCTTCGGGGGTCGCTATTCGCGCACCGAGAAGTTCCGCGATACCCCGCCTTAGTTTTTGAAATACAAGTATTTTTGGAATTTTGTACGGGGGGAGCATGGGGAATGGGCGTTTTTTCCAGTGCAAGGAGTCTGGACTTCCATCTGTAGACGCGCTAACCCAATGCAGCCCTGTTCCCTACCCGAAAGAGGAGGTTGGTTTGGCCCAATTCGGTCGAGATACCCTCAAGGTCCGTCGCAGCCTGGATGTTGCCGGAAAACGTTACGACTATTTCAGCCTGTCCGCCGCCGCCGAGGCGGGGTTGGGCGATGTCAGCCGTCTGCCCTATTCCATGAAGGTGCTGCTGGAGAATCTGCTGCGCTACGAGGATGACGGCTACACGGTCTCCGTCGCAGATGTGCAGGCAGTCGCCGACTGGCAGAAACAGCGGCGCAGCGACGCCGAGATTGCCTATCGTCCGGCGCGGGTGCTGATGCAGGATTTCACCGGTGTTCCGGCGGTGGTCGATCTGGCCGCCATGCGCGATGCCATGGTCGCCCTGGGCGGCGACCCGGAAAAGATCAACCCTCTGTCGCCGGTGGATCTGGTCATCGACCATTCGGTGATGATTGATTACTACGGCACCAAGGACTCCCTGGGCCAGAACATCGCCAAGGAATTCGAGCGCAACGGCGAACGCTATGCCTTCCTGCGCTGGGGTCAGACGGCGTTCGATAATTTCCGCGTGGTGCCGCCCGGCGCGGGCATCTGCCACCAGATCAATACCGAGCATCTGGCCCGGGTGGTCTGGACCGCCGAGAGCGACGGAGCGACGGTGGCCTATCCCGACACCCTGGTCGGCACCGACAGTCATACCACCATGGTCAACGGTCTGGCGGTGCTGGGCTGGGGCGTCGGCGGCATTGAGGCCGAAGCGGCGATGCTCGGCCAGCCCATTTCCATGCTGGTGCCGGAAGTGGTCGGCTTCAAGCTGACCGGGGCGATGAAAGAGGGGCTGACCGCCACCGATCTGGTATTGACCATTGTTCAGATGCTGCGGGCCCGTGGCGTGGTCGGCAAGTTCGTCGAATTCTTCGGCCCCGGCCTCGATAACCTGACCCTGGCCGACCGGGCGACCATCGCCAACATGGCCCCGGAATATGGCGCCACCTGCGGCATTTTCCCCATCGACGCCGAGACTCTGCGCTATCTGGAACTGTCCGGGCGGCCCGAAGAGACCATCGCCCTGACCGAAGCCTATGCCAAGGCACAGGGTATGTGGCGCGATGCCAATAGCCCGGAGCCGCTGTTCACCGATACCCTGGAATTGGATATCTCGACCATCGAGCCGTCGCTAGCCGGGCCGAAACGGCCGCAGGACCGGGTGGCCCTGTCCAAGGCGGCGGGCTCCTTTGGGACGTTGCTGGACAGCTTGAATATGGACCCGACGCGCCGGGTGGCGGTGGCGGGGACCGACTACGAACTGCGCGACGGCGATGTGGTCATTGCCGCCATCACCTCTTGCACCAACACCTCCAATCCGGGGGTGCTGATGGCCGCTGGGCTATTGGCCAAGAAGGCGGTGGCAAAGGGTCTGCAATCCAAGCCCTGGGTCAAGACCTCGCTGGCTCCGGGCTCGCAGGTGGTCGCCGACTATCTGCAAAAGGCCGGATTGCAGGATGATCTGGACAAGCTGGGATTCACCATTGCGGGTTTCGGCTGCACCACCTGTATCGGCAATTCCGGGCCGCTGAATGCGCCCATCGCGGCGGCGGTGGATGGCAACGACATGGTGGTCACCTCGGTGCTGTCGGGCAATCGCAATTTCGAGGGCCGGGTCAGCCCGCATGTGAAGGCCAACTATCTGGCCTCGCCGCCGCTGGTGGTCGCCTATGCCCTGGCCGGGTCGATGACCCGCGATATCACCACCGAACCGCTGGGCAAAGGATCGGACGGGCAGCCGGTGTACCTGAAGGACATCTGGCCGACCAACGAAGAGATCAAGTCCGCCGTCGCCGCCAACGTCACCCGGCAGATGTTCCAGACCCGCTATGCGGATGTGTTCGCCGGTCCGCCCCAGTGGCAGGCCATCGCCACCACCCCGGGTCAGACCTATGGCTGGGACGATGACAGCACCTATGTGCAGAACCCGCCCTATTTCGAGGGCATGACCATGACCCCTGACGATCTGGCCGAGATTCGGGGGGCGCGTCCGTTGTTGATTCTCGCCGATTCGGTGACCACCGATCACATCTCCCCGGCGGGCGGCTTCAAGCCGGACACCCCGGCCGGCAGCTATTTGATCGAGAATGGCGTTGCTCCGGCGGACTTCAACAGCTACGGGGCGCGGCGCGGCAATCATCAAGTCATGATGCGCGGCACCTTCGCCAACATCCGCATCCGCAACGAGATGGCCCCGGGCACCGAAGGCGGCTGGACCAGGCATCAGCCCTCCGGGGAACAGATGTCGGTCTATGACGCGGCCATGAAGTACAACGCCGAGGGCACCCCGACGGTGGTTGTCGGCGGCAAGGAATACGGCACCGGCTCGTCCCGCGACTGGGCGGCCAAGGGGCCGTACCTGCTGGGCGTCAAGGCGGTGCTGGTGGAGAGCTTCGAACGCATCCACCGGACCAATCTGGTCTGCATGGGCGTGTTGCCGTTGCAGTTCCCCGACGGCATGGACCGCAAGACCCTGAAGCTGGACGGCACCGAGACCTTCGACATTCTGGGCACCGGCGACGGCATCACGCCGCGCCAGAATGTTGCAGTAAGGATCACCCGCGCCAATGGTGCCTCGGAGGAGATATCGGTGCTCTGCCGCATCGACACCGCCAACGAGGTCGATTACTACAAGCACGGCGGCATCCTGCGCTATGTGCTGCGCCAGATGAACGGGTGACGTCGTGGCCGAGCCCAAAAAAGCCAAGCCGCCCGCCGCCAAGCCGCCGCCCAAGGAAGAGCCGGTTCGCGAGGAGGAGCCCGATCGGGCATCCGAACTGGACGAGGCGACCCATCGCGAAATGATCGCCCTGTACGAAGAGGCGGCGCGCAGCATCCGCTTCGGGAAGATCATGCAGTGGGTCACCGTCTGGGGCACCCTGCTCGGCGATGCCGCCCTGGTTCACTTTTACCAAAGCGCGGTGGGGCCGGGCATGGGCAAGGCCAACGCCCTGCTCGCCAATCAGCTGACCGGCGCGGCCATTTTCGCCGTCTCGGTGAGCATCTTCCTGCTGGTCCTGTTCCAGATCTGGCAGCATAACGAGAACTGCAAGATCGCCGCCCTGTCACCGCGCATGTCCACCGCCTGGACCAAGGTGCGCAAGGCCAAGTCACGGCTGGAAGGCAATATCCACCGCTATATCATTCTGGCCGTCTTGATGCTCACGCTGGTGCTGGGCAACGTCATCACCGTGTTGCTGCTCGACCATATGCAGGCGGTCGCCGGAAGATGAAACGAAAAGGAGGCGGTCGGGGGTAACCGCCTCCTCCAGTCTCGTGAACCGGGACGTCCCTTCTTCCATGGATCGAAAAAGAAGCGCCGCCGCCGGATCGGCAGACCCCTTCAAGGAGGGGATCTGCTCTATATGTAATTATATAACATCGCAGAGATTGAATTCAAGAGACATTTCAAGAAACAACTTATCTCGTTGAACTTTATGAAATTTATAGCTCGACTCAGGCGGCCATTTTGTCCAGTTCCCGAATCAGCGATTCACCCATGACACTGGTCGAAACCTTGGCCATGCCGTCCTGCATGATATCGGCGGTGCGCAGGCCGCTATCGAGCAGGTTGGTGACCGCCTGATCAATCATGTCGGCATCTTCGGCCAGGTCGAAGGAATATCGCAGCATCATGGAGAAGCTGAGCAGGGTGGCCAGCGGGTTGGCCAGATCCTTGCCCGCGATGTCCGGGGCCGAGCCGTGCACCGGTTCGTACATGGCCCGGCGGCGCCCGCTTTCGTCGGCTCCGCCGAGGCTGGCCGAGGGCAGCATGCCCAGCGATCCGGTGAGCATGGCGGCGCAATCGGACAGCAGGTCGCCGAACAGGTTGTCGGTGAGGATGACATCGAATTGCTTGGGCCAGCGGACCAGCTGCATGGCGCAGTTGTCGGCATACATGTGATGCAGTTCCACGTCGGCATAATGGGCGGCATGCAGGGCCGTGACTTCCTTGCGCCAGAAAATGCCGCTTTCCATGACGTTGGCTTTTTCCACCGAATGCACCTTGTTGCCGCGCTTGCGGGCCAGTTCGAAGGCGACCTCGGACACCCGGGCGATTTCCTTGTCCGTATAGACCTGGGTGTCGAAGCCGCGCCGGGTGCCGTCAGGCAGGGTTTCCTCGCCGCGCGGCTGGCCGAAATAGACCCCGGCGGTCAGTTCGCGGACGATCATGATATCGAGCCCGGAGACGATCTCCGGCTTCAGGGTCGAGGCCCCGACCAGCGGCGGAAAGACCATCGCCGGTCGCAGGTTGGCGAACAGGTCCATTTCCTTGCGCAGGCGCAGCAACCCGGCTTCCGGGCGATGCTCGCGCGCCACGTTGTCCCACTTGGGGCCGCCGACGGCCCCCAGCAGCACCGCGTCGGCTTCCATGGCCTGCTGCATGTCGTGGTCGGAAATGGCCACCCCGTGGGCGTCATAGGCGGCCCCGCCGACCAGTCCGTTCTTGACGTCGAAGGTGACGCTGCGGCGCTTGTCCATCCAGTCGATCACCCGGCGCACCTGGGCCATCACCTCGGGGCCGATCCCATCGCCCGGCAGCATCAAAAGGGTCTTGTTGGCGGTCATGTTGGATATCCTTTCTCTTCGACGAAGGTCCTCTGATACCCGATCTCGGGGCTGCGGTCCAGGGGAGCGACCCATCCGTTTCGAAGGTGTAAGAATCATCAGACTCTTGCCCCCCATGAGTCGGAATTTTTTACATCATTGTGACGCAGTATCGGGAAATTCGGCCGAGGCGGCGCATTTAATGCGCTGATTGCAAATGATAACTTTATTTTGGCATGATATATGCTAAGCTTATTCCAGGTTGTGACGTGGATGCCCCATTCCTGCGTTGTTTTTAGAATGGGGACGGAGGTGAGAAAATGTTTGATTTCAAGAAGCCCCTGATCATCGGCCTGCTCGGCTGTGGCGCCCTGGGCGTTTTGGTCCCGACGGCCAAGGCGGACCCGACGTCCTTCGGCAGCATGAGCGTCTCCGATGTCCTTCTGATCCTCAACACGGTGGCTGGACCGCAGGCGCTTGATGAGTCGAACAGCTCCAATCGGACGGAAAACACCACAAGCCAGTCCAACAGCAATGCGCCCGGTGCCCAGGAGTCCGATGCCAACGGCTACCGAACCTGCGTCGGCATTCCCGTTTTCCTGAGTTCCTGCGCCACCATTAGCGAGGACCAGTTTACCCAGGCGGCGAGCGCGACCAATTTCACCCGCGCCGACACAAGCGCGCGCGGTCAGATCCTTCCCATCCAGGAATCTCTGGGGTCCTTCTCCAGCACCCTGGTTGCTGAAACCAAGCTGCCGTCCGAGGCCGGAAACGCCTCCGCCTCGTCATCAGCCGATATGAACAGTCTTGCCCAGTTCATCTTCACGGCCTCGACCCCGGCAACGGTGACTCTTTCCTTTAGTGCATCCCTGGACCTTTCGGCCAGCGTCGCCGACGGCAATGCCCGTACCGGCGAAGTGGCGGGCGTTCGCTCTCGTTTCAATATCTCCCTGGTCGACAGGACCACGGACGAAACCATTCTCAGCGTCTCGCCGAGTCAGTTGAATGTGGGAAGCGGTGGCACGGACGGGAACACCGATGGCGCGCCGAACGAGGAAATCGTCGTCGCGGATCCGTCCAATCCGGAAGATGTCTACAGCCTGCCGACCACCGAGATCGTCGAGGTCTCTACCGCCGAACTGGTCACCGGTCATCTGTATGAACTGGTCATGACCCAGCAAGTGGAAAGTTACGCTTCGAGCGTTCCCGAGCCCGCCTCCCTGGCCCTGCTGGGCGTCGGTCTGGTCGGCCTGGGCCTGGCCCGTCGCAAGATCCATCTGGCGGCCTGACCAATCTTTCTTTTTTGAGTCATTCAGGGCCGGAGGCGATGGTGTCTCCGGCCTTTTTTGTGTCTGTAAAGTTTTCAAGATTTCCAATCCCATAGAGTCATATTTTTTTACATTTAAAACACCGTGAAACCGCATCCTTGAGCTAGCATGCTTATAAGTATCTGATAAATATAGAAAAAAAATTTTGGCACACCTGATGCATATTTCTTTCTGTCTAGAGTTTCTAGGCCCCCTTTCCAACGGGATCGGGTGATCTGGTTTCGGAGACTATCAAGATGAACATCGCGAATAAGAGCCTGATCGCTGGCTTGCTTGGCCTTTGTGCCCTGAGCGCCGCGACCACCGATGCCCAAGCCAATGCCCTGGCCTACGGGTCCTTTTCCATTTCCAATGCCCAGTTGACCCTGAATACGACATCCGGGCCTCGGCAGTTGGACTTCCTCGACGTCATCCCGACCCTGTTGAACAACTCCACCGAAGCGGCGGGGAGTGTTTCCGGGGCGTCCGCGTCCTCCAGCAACGGCACCATGGCCTGTGTTGGCTCCTGTGCCGGGATCGCCCAGAATACCTTTACCCAGGCGGCGGTGAGCCCGACTTTCAGTCGCGCCGATACCAACCTGAGCGGGAGCTTGATCTCTTCGTTCGGTGTTCCGAGTTCGGTCACCAGCCAAGTCGTCAGTGAGACCTCGCTGGCCGCCCGGTTGCCGGCCTTGACCGGCTCCGCCAATGCGGACACCGGCAATACCTCGCAGATGGTGTTCTACTCGCAATTTCCGGGGACGCTGACCTTCTCCTTCGATGCGGCCATGACGCTGGTCGCCGACATTACCGGTGCCCACGCCCTTCCCGGTGAATTGGCGCGGGTGACCACCCGGTTTGCCATCTCGCTGGTGGATTACACCACGGGACAGACTCTGCTGAACTACGCTCCGAGTGCGTTGAACCGCGGAACCGGCGGCAGCTTGCCGGTGCTGGCCACGGTCTGGACCAACCCGCTGGCCACCTACAGCTTGCCGACCACGTCCTTTGCGACGTCCACCAATGTGGAATTGGCCAACGGCCACCTGTATTCGCTGACTATCGTGCATCAGGTCAACACCAACGCCACGGCGGTGCCCGAGCCCGCTTCCCTGGCCCTGATGGGCGTCGGCCTGATGGGCCTGGGTCTGGCCCGTCGCAAGGCGCGTAAGGTTGCCTGATCCGCAGATTGAATGTTGACAAAAAAAGGCCGGAAGCGGAAACGCCTCCGGCCTTTTCTCAATGCTTCTTGGTATTAAAGCCAGGGCTGGGCGGTCTGGCGTCCCTGTTCGAAGCCGGAGATCTTGTCGGCCTTTTGCAGAGTGAGGCCGATATCGTCGAGCCCTTCGAGCAGGCAATGCTTGCGGAACGGATCGACCTCGAACGCGATCGAGCCGCCGTCGGGGCCGCTAATGACTTGGTTTTCCAGATCGACGGTGACCGTGGCATTGGCCCCGCGTTCGGCATCCTCCATCAGCTTGTCCACATCTTCCCTGGGCAGGCGGATCGGTAGAATGCCGTTCTTGAAACAGTTATTATAGAATATATCGGCGAACGACGGGGCGATGATCACCCGGATACCGAAATCCAGCAACGCCCAGGGGGCATGTTCGCGCGACGAGCCGCAGCCGAAATTCTCACCTGCCACCAAGATACTGGCCTTGCGATAGGCGGGCTTGTTGAGCACGAAATCGGCGATCTCGTGGCCCTGGTCGTCATAGCGCATCTCGTTGAACAGATTGACGCCAAGTCCGGTCCGTTTGATGGTTTTCAGGAACAGCTTGGGAATGATCATATCCGTGTCGATATTGATCAGCGGCAGGGGAGCCGCAACGCCGGTCAGCTTGGTGAACTTGTCCATGGGTCGTCCTGAATTTGGTGCAGAAAAGGCAGACCTAGCGGATTTTCAGCGATTCCGCAATGAATTCGGGCGCCCCGAAGGACGCCCGTTCAACCGTTTATCGTGGTCCTGCCCGCCAGGCCTTGTGGGAGACCCCTCAGGCGGCTTGATCGACCAACGGATGAATGCGGCTCTCCACATCGGCCACCCAGCGGCGCAACATGGCGAACAGGCGATCGGTCTCGACGATGAAATCCTCGCAATCGTCCTCGGTCATGCCCCGTTCGCACCAGCGATGCAGGTAACTCTGGAAAAACTTTTTCAGTTCCCGCTTGCCGTCCAGGAAGCGACGGGCGGTCGCCTGCACATTCGGGTCTTCATGGATCAACAGGCTGCGGAACAGTCGGCCCTCTTCCATGGCGAAATGGGCGTTGACCATGTCACCCATGTTGATAAACATGTTCTGAACTGTTGCTGTATGGCGCACATGATCACTGCGGATCAGCACCTGTAGAACATCCATCATTTCCAGGATATCCTGGCTTCCCCGCTTTAAATCAAAAAGGGTGCTCATCTCAAAAATCTCCCGAGGCACAAAGTTGAAGCGTTTTTTTATTTTTTATCTTCAATTATTTTGGCGGAATATCATAATTATTGCAAGTCAATATAAGAATTAAAGAAACAAGACTCTTCAGGATATTAAAGATGCCTCTAATATTCAAAAATTCTAATAATAGGGGGGCAGACAGGGTTTCCGCCACCCGGATACCAAGAGGAGTCGAGAGCATGGGACGACTGGGAATTTTAGTGGGGTTGATCTGCCTCCTGGCGCTGCCCGTTGAGGCCGGCAACCCGCTATTGCCGGGCATCAAGGGGGCCGATGACCGGGTCTATCCGCCGAACAGAGAATATCCCTGGAGCACCATCGGTCGTCTGAACAAGCGCACGGGGGGCTTTTGCACCGGTGTGCTGGTCGGTCCGAAAACCGTTCTCACCGCCGCCCATTGCCTGTGGAACAGCCGCACGCTGGATTATCTGCCGCCGGTATCGCTGGATTTCCTGGCCGGATATTCGCGGTCCGAGTATCTGGCCCACGCCAAGGTTACCGCCTTGACGGTAGCCAAGGGCTACAATTACCGGGACAAGAACACCTGGCGCAAAACCGGTCAGGATTGGGCCTTGTTGACCCTCGACCAGGACCTGTCGGCGAAGGCCGGGTTCATGGGGATCGCGGCCTTGGACCGGACAATGTTCGAGGACCTGCAAAAAGGCGGCGCGGTGTTCATCCAGGCGGGCTATTCCCAGGACAAGGCCCATGTGCTGTCGGTGCATTTGGGCTGCCAACTGGAGGGCTTTTCTTACGGGCGTCCGATTCTGCATCACCGCTGCGACGCGGTGCATGGGGATTCGGGCTCGCCGGTGTTTCTGTTCGACGGCAAACGCTTTCAGGTGGCGGCTATTCATGTGGCGACCTGGAAACGCAAAAAAGGTGAATCGGTGGGGCTGGCGGTGCCCGGCAAGACCTTCGCCCGATCCATCCCCGGCCATGGGGAGGACGGACCGCCGCCGGGGCCGGTGCGGGCCGAGGAAACGGCGGCGTTGCTGTTGACCCGTCTTGGTCATTCCCCCGGCGGTGACCTTGCCACCGCCATCCGGGCCTTTCAGAGTCAGCAGCGCATCACGGTTACCGGCGAGCTCAGTTACGAGTTGATCGGGCGCATGATCAGCCGTCTGAAACAGACTCCATGAACCGGGCCAGGGCGATATCCTTTTCCGTGACCCCTCCGGCATCGTGGGTGCTGAGGATGACCCGGACCCGGTTATAGACATTGAACCATTCCGGATGATGGTCGGCCTTTTCCGCCGCCAGGGCGACCCGGCTCATGAATCCAAAGGCTGCATTGAAGTCGGCGAAAGTGTAGGTCTTGGTGAGGGCGTCGCGCCCTTCAACCGCGGACCAACCGGGCAGATCGGCCAAGGCGTCGGCCCGGGCCTGATCGGAAAGAATTTTGCTCATGGCATACTCCTATGATGGATGACCCTTTCCCCCATATTGGTATAAACTTATGGGATGAAAAAGCTTTCTAGGACGGCACCGACTCTGGACGACATCGAAACCTTGGCTCGCGCGGCCTTGGCGACCCTGCCCGAGACATTTCGACATCAGTTGGGTGACGTCGTTCTACGGGTCGAAGACTTTCCGACGCCCGATATTGAGCAGGAAATGCAGTTGGAGAGCCCGTTTGACCTGCTGGGACTCTATCACGGAGTTTCGCTGGATCAGAAAAGCGTTGCCGATCTGCCCTATGGGAATGACATGATCTTCCTCTATCGCCGCCCGCTGCTCGATTATTGGTGCGAAAGCGGCGAGAATTTAAAGCATCTGGTGCGACATGTGCTGATACATGAAATCGGTCATCATTTCGGACTGAGCGACGACGATATGGAACGAATCGAGGAACAGCCATGACCCGTGCCCTTCCCATCGCCCCGGCCCCCCTGACGGCGGACAAGCTCTATACGATCTGCGATCCGGCACGCTTCGATTTCACCACCACCAGCGACCTGGAACCGTTGAACGAATTCGTCGGCCAGGAACGGGCGGTGGCGGCGGTGCGCTTCGCCATCCATATGGACCACCATGGCTACAACCTGTTCGCCCTCGGTCCGCAAGGCACCGGCAAACAGAGTCTGGTGCGCCGCTATCTGGAACAGGCCGCCGAGGAACGCCCGGTGCCCGGCGACTGGTGCTATGTGCACAACTTCGATGATCCGCACAAGCCGCGGGCGCTGGCCCTGCCGGTGGGGCGCGGCCAGGGGTTGGCGCGCGACATGGACCACCTGATCGAGGACCTGCGCGCCGCGCTGCCTGCCGCCTTTGAAAGCGAAAGCTATCAGCATCGCAAGGAGGCCATCGAAAACCAGTACAAGGAACAGCATGAGAAGCGGTTCGGCGACTTTCAGAAAAAAGCCGCCGAACGGGAGGTCGCCCTGATGCGCACCCCCATGGGTCTGGCCCTGGCCCCGATGCAGGACGGCGAGGTCCTGAGTGCCGAGGACTTCAAGAAACTGTCGGAAGCGCAACAGGCGGCATATCGGGAACGGCTGGAAAAATTCCAGGAGGAACTGGAAGAGATGATCTCGGAGATGCCGCGCTGGGAAAAACAGCAGCGGGAAAAACTCCGCGAACTGAACATGGAAACCACCCAGCTTGCTGTCGGTCACCTCATTGACGCCCTGCGCGAGAAATGGGCCGATCTGCCGACCGTGCTCGCCCATCTGGAGGCGGTGCGGGGCGAGGTGGCGGACAATCCGCTGGACTTCCTGCCGACGTCCGACGGGCCGGGAGAGACGGAAGGACGCGGCGGACCCTCTGTGCGGCGCTTCAAGGTCAATCTGCTGGTTGACAACAGCGGCCCTCGGCGCGGCGCGCCGGTGCTCGAAGAGGAGCATCCGACGCTTGGCAACCTTCTCGGAAGAGTCGATCAGGTGTCGCACATGGGCACCTTGATGACCGACTTCAACATGATCAAGCCGGGGGCCTTGCATCGGGCCAACGGCGGCTTTTTGATTCTCGATGCCCGCCGTCTATTGATGCAACCCCTGGCCTGGGAAGCCCTGAAACGGGCCTTGCGCAGCCACCGAATCCGCATCGAAAGTTCTGCTGAGGCCTGGGGATTCAGCGGCGCGGTGACCCTCGAACCGGAGCCCATTCCGCTGGAGGTCAAGGTGGTGCTGGTCGGCGATCCGATGCTGCATTATCTGCTCAGTGAAAACGATCCAGAATTTGGCGAGCTGTTCAAGGTGGCGGCGGATTTCGATGATCGTATGCCACGCAGCGACGACTACATACTATATTATGCGCGGCTCATTGCCGGGGTCTGCGAAAAGGAAAATCTGGCCCATCTGGATGCTGCCGCCGTGGCCCGGGTGATTGAGCATTGCTCCCGGCTGGCCGATGACGCGGAACGGCTGACCGCCCATATGAGCAGCATCGTCGATCTGGTCCGCGAGGCCGCCTATTGGTCCCACCACGAGGGGCGCGGGACGGTCGGCGCCGACCATGTGCAACAGGCCATCGACGCCCGCGAGTTCCGTTCCGACCGCATCCGCGACCGGATCCAGGAGGAAATCGCCCGCGGCACCCTTCTGGTGGAGACCGCAGGGGCGCGGGTCGGGCAGGTCAACGGTCTGGCAGTATTGCAGATGCATGATTTCGTGTTCGGCAAGCCGTCGCGGATTTCCGGTCGGGTGCGCCCCGGGCGCGGCGAAGTCATCGACATCGAACGGGAAGTGGCGCTAGGCGGGCCGCTGCATTCCAAGGGCGTGCTGATTCTCGCCTCCTTCCTCAATCACCGCTATGGGTCCGACCGCCCGCTGTCGCTGGCCGCGACCCTGGTGTTTGAGCAATCCTATGGCGGCATCGAGGGGGATTCCGCCTCTTCGACCGAGCTTTACGTGCTGCTCTCAGCCATCGCCGAGATCCCCATCAAGCAGGGATTGGCGGTCACTGGATCGGTGGATTCCTTCGGGCGGATTCAGGCCATCGGCGGCGTCAACGAGAAGATCGAGGGCTTTTTCGATGTCTGCCGGGCCAAGGGGCTGACCGGTGATCAGGGGGTGCTGATCCCGGCCGCCAACGTCAAACACCTGATGCTGCGTCACGACGTGGTGGCCGCCGCGAGGGCCGGACAGTTCCATATCTATCCGGTGGAGACCGTCGATGAAGGCATCGAACTGTTGACCGGCGTTCCGGCTGGGGAGCCCGATGCCCAGGGCGACTACCCGCTGGACTCCCTCAACTACGCCGTCGGCACCCGGCTGCAACGTATGTCCGGCCTGATGCAGGGCCGCGACAAGGGACAGATCCAGGTCTCCCTCGGATGAGGCCTCCGCCCCCCTCAGGCAAGGCTCGTTACCGGTCCTTTGAGGACAAATAGCGCTCTTGCAGGTGTTGCTTGAAGGGGGCTGTGGAGAGCGTCGCGCCGGTGGCTTGGCGCAGCAGGTCCGGGGCCGACAGCAGGCAGCCCTTGCTGTGCACATGGGTGCGCAACCAGGTCAGCAACGGAATGAAGTCGCCCTCGGAAAGGGCGATCTGCAATTCCGAATCGGCGGCCTTGGCGCTGGCGAACAGTTGGGCCGCCGTCATCGCGCCCAGGGTATAGGTGGGGAAATAGCCCCAGGCCCCGTCGTACCAGTGAATGTCCTGCAAACAGCCCTCCCGGTCGCTGGGCGGGCGGATGCCGAGCAGACGGTCCAGACCGTCGTTCCAGGCGCCGGGCAGATCTTCCACTTCCATCTGGCCGGAAATCAGCGCCTTTTCCAGTTCGTAGCGCAGGATTACATGGGCCGGATAGGTCACCTCGTCCGCATCGACGCGAATGAAGCCCGGCTCGACCCGGGTATAGAGCCGGGCCAGATTGTCGGCGTCCCAGGCCGGGCCGGAGCCGCCCAGTTCCTCGGCGATCAACGGCGCGGCATAGCGCAGGAATTCCGACGAGCGGCAGACTTGCATCTCGATCAGCAGCGACTGGCTTTCATGGATACTCATGCCCATGGCCCCGCCGACCGGCTGATGGGCCCAGGTCTCCGGCAGGCCCATGTCATAAAGCGCGTGGCCGGTCTCGTGCAGCACCCCCATCAAGGAAGAGGTGAAATCCGCCGGGTCGTAGCGGGTGGTCAGCCGCACATCGCCAGTGGTGCCGCTGCAAAAGGGGTGCAGGGAAATGTCCAGTCGGCCATGTTCGAAATCAAACCCCAGTTGCCGCATCAACCGTCGCCCAAGGGCTTCCTGACGTTCCACCGGAAACGGGCCTTCGGGGAACAGCGGGGCGGGGGCGGCGTTCTGTCGCTCCAGCACCTGGCCCAGAAAATCGGGTAAAAAAGATCCCAGATCGGTGAACAATTCGTCGATATGGACCGAACGGGCATCGGGTTCGTATTCGTCCAACAGGGAATCATAGAGCCCGACGCCGAGATGGTCGGATTTGGCCTGCGCCACCTGTCGCACCACGGCGAGGAGTTCACGCAACAACGGCAACACCATCTTGAAATCCGACTCGGCACGGGCCGTGCGCCAGACCCGCTCACAGGCCGAGGCGGCATGGCTCTTGGCCGCCACCAGATCGCTCGGCAACGCGGCGGCGTGCACCCACATGCGCCGCATGCCGGCCAGATTGGCAGCGCGCCAGTCGTCCAGTTCCTCGGTCGCGGCCTCATTGAGCAAGTCTTCCATGTCGGGCGACGCCAACAGGCCGTGCTGGGTAGTTTCCAGCACCGCCAATTGCTCGGCCCGCCCCGCCGCCCCGCCTGCGGGCATCATCACCGACTGGTCCCAGCGCAACACCGCTTCGGCCTCACCCAGCACCAGAATGCGGCGGAACCGCTCGGCCAGTTGATTATAGGCATCCCTCATGAGCTCATTCCTTCACGCTGAAACAGAGCCACGGCTTCCACATGGGCCGACCAGGTGAACTGGTCAACCGGCACCAGCCATTCAAGTCGATAGCCGCCGTCGATCAAAATCCGGGCATCGCGGGCCAAGGTCGCCGGATTGCAGGATACCGCGACCACTCGGGGAATGGCGGAAGGGGCGATTTCGGCCACCTGGGCCGCCGCTCCGGCGCGCGGCGGGTCGAACACCAGCGCCTCCAAACCCTCCAGTTCCGGGCCGGTGAGCGGCTGGCGCTCCAGATCGCGCACCACGGCACGCAGATTGCCGCCCCGGTCGGCGCGTCCTGCTGCCGTCTGAGCGGTGGAAACGGCCAGCGGATCGGATTCGAAGGCTTCGACCACCCGCCCCTTGGCCTGAGTGAGGGCAAGGGCGAAAGTGCCGAAACCGGCATAAAGGTCAGCCACCCGGCGGGCGTTGCCGACCCCTTGCAGCACCAGTTCCTGCAACAACACCTCGCCTTCCCTTGACGGCTGGAGAAAGGCCCCGGCCGTCAACGGGAGCGCCACGCCGCCAAGGGTGATCAACGGCACCCGCCGCTGCACCACCGGCTCCGGCGGGCTGTCATCGGAGCGCCCCCAGTTGAGTCGGGCCAAGTTCTGTTGATCGGCAAACACCGCCAGGGACTCGCGGTCGGCCATGCCGGGGGAGGTATCCCAGAACAAGCTCACATCTGCCCCATTGTCGCAGGCGGTCATCTGCACGGTGCCCTGTTTGGGTTGACCGGTCAGTTGGCTGATCAACTGGCGCAACGGATCAAGTAGGGCTTGCAGTTGCGGCAACAACAAGGGGCAGACCGTCAAATCCACTACCCGGTCACTGCCCCTCCCGTGAAACCCGAGTAGAATTTTACCCCCGGCGCGGACGAAACGCAGACTGGCCCGGCGGCGGGTCCCCGGTCCGACCGAGCGGGTCGGCTCCGGTGTCACAGGGAGGCCGCGTCGGGAAAAGGCCTGGATGAGCATATCGCGCTTCCAGGCGGCAAAGGCGTCGGCCCGCCAATGTTGCAGGGCACAGCCGCCACAGGTGCCGAAATGGGGGCAGGGTGGCACGACCCGATGCGGGCCGGGGGTGAGGATGCGCAGCAGTTCTGCCGCCCAACCGTCCCCGCGCTTGGCCCCCGGGCGGGCTTCCACTTCATCACCGGGTAGAGTCAGGGGAATGAAGAGGCGGCGTCCCTGTGGATCATCGGCCAAACCGTCGCCGCGCCCCCCTAAGCCGGACACGGTCACAATGACCGGAGCGGCCAGCGGTTGCTTGCGGGGCGCGGGCCGATGTTTCACTTGCTTTTCACGTCCTCCAGGAACTGCGCATAGGCCCGGGACAGGCTCTCGTTCAGGGCGCTGACCACCTCGGGCACCGACTCGCCGCTGGCTGAAATTTCCTGGCTGTAAATGCCGTGATGCAGCAGTTCGTCGTTGTTGGCCCGGCGCAGGATCAACTCGATTTGCAGGACGCCCTTTGTGGTGCTGCCGAGCACCTGTTCCAGCCGCTGAATGCGCCCGGTGATTACGAAATCCGCATCGGCCCGCAATTCCGGGGTGACCACCAGCTTGGCCAGTTGGGCGGCGCGCAGGAAATCAACCATGCGATCCTGCAACATCGCGCCGGGGCTTTCTTCCCAGAAATGGTAGTGATAGGCATGGGCCTGACTGGCATCATTGCTGTCGCTGTAGACGATGGGTCGCTGGGCGGCCAGACCGACGGCGGTGAAGCGTTCCACCTCCAAGGTGCCGTCCAACAGCGGTGCGGACAAGGCAACGGGCTGGCCTGGGTCCAGGCGATAGAAATGGTCACGGGGCACGTCCGGTTGTGCACAGGCGGTGAAAAGCACCGTTAGGCCCAGGACCGCCCACCAGGCTGTCAGTCTCCGCATGGAAATATCCCCCTTCTCATTCGCTCGCGCCTACTTGGCCGCCTCGTCCGTCGGTGGTTTGCCGCCCAGCAGCAGACCCGGATTCTGACGGATCTGGCGGCTGAATTCGTTCATGTTGCGGGCCGCGCCCTCCAGATTTTGATTCACTGAATCGATATGCCGCGACACGGAATCCATGGAATAGCGCAGGTCCTCGACGGTCTCGTTCAAGGCCGTGCGATTGTCGGCCACCGCCAACCCCGCCTCTTCGAGCACATGGTCGAGCTTGACCCGAGTGCCGCGCAACTCGTCGGACAGCGCCGCCATGTTGCGCGCCATTTTGCGGAAATCGGTCACCCCCTGGTCCACATTGCCCAGCATGCCATCGGCGCTGCCCGCCATAGTGCGCACATCGGCCGAGGCGGCCTTGATGTTGGAGACGATGTTTTGCAGGTCGCTGACCATGGCCGGAAGGGACGTATTGACCTGCAGGGCCACTTCCCGGAAATCCTTGATCATGGCCTTGCCGTCGCCGTGCACCAGTTCGTTGACCCCAAGCACCGTCTCCTGCAACGAAACAAGCAGTGGCTTGAGGCTGTTTTCGGCCAGATCGCCGACGGTGGTCGCCATGTCCGCCATGACGGCGAACATGTCCGCCGACTCGGCACTGAGGATCTGCGCGCCCGGTTTATGATTTTCCTGTTTCACCCCGGCCGTGATGCCCAGACTCTTGGCGGCCAGCAGCCCGGACGCCTGGGGGCGGATGAAACTGTCATCGGGAATTTTCCAACCCTCGATCACTGACAGATCGACCTTGAAACGCATCCGTCCGTCTTCCTCGACCGGGGTCACATCCTCCACCTGGCCGATGATGTAGCCCTCATAGAGCACCTGGGTGCCGAACTTGATGCCGTTGACGTTGCCCAGCATGGTGTAATAGCTATCCACAGATCCGGTGCGTCCGGTCAGCAGGGCCAGGGAGGCGATCAGGCCGACCAGAATGATCAGGACGAATCCCCCCACCAGCAGATAATTGACTTTGTTGTTCCTCATAGCGGCGTGCTTCCCCCCCGGTCGGCCTCGGTCTCCACGTCCATTCCGGTCAGACGATGCAGATAGGCGTCGATATCGAGCACCTCTTCTTCCGTGCGCCGGTTCAACAGATTTTGAATACGTTCACTGGGATGATTGTGCAATTCCTCCACCGTGCCGATGAACAGAATATGACCCTTGTCCAGCACGGTCACCCGGTCGGCGATCTTGAACGCGCTCTCCAGCTCATGGGTCACCACCACAATGGTCATGCGCATGGCATCGCGCAGGGTCAGGATCAAATCGTCCAGGGCCGAGGAAACCACCGGATCAAGCCCGGCAGAGGGCTCATCGAAGAATAGCAGCTTGGGGTCCATGATGATGGCCCGGGCCACGGCGGCCCGCTTGATCATGCCGCCGGACAGTTCGGACGGCATCAGGTTCTCGAACCCGGCCAGACTGACCACTTCGAGCTTCATGCGGGCCATGATCTCCATGGTGCTGCGGTCGAGCTTGGTATGTTCGTAGAGCGGCAGCATGATGTTCTCGCCCACCGTCATGGAGCTGAACAAGGCCCCCGATTGGAAGGCGACGCCCATCTTTTTGCGCAGTTCCTGGAATTCCAGCGGCGTCAGCTGGTCAATATCCTGGCCGAGCAGGCGGATGGTGCCGGAGGTCTTGGTTTCCAGGGCCATCAGATAGCGCAGCAGGGTGCTCTTGCCGGAACCCGAACCGCCCATGATGACCATGATCTCGCCCTGGCGCACATCCATGTCGACGCCCTTGAGAATCTGCCGTTCCCCGTAATGGGTGACCAGGTTTTCCACCTCGATCACCTTGGGCAATTGCTGAATCTGTTCGGCGGTCATTTTCATCGGGTCACCATGAAGGCAAACAGCATGTCGGTGACCACGATGGCCGAGATGGCATGGACCACCGAACGGGTGGTGTAGCGCCCGACACCCTCGGCACCGCCCGCCACGGCGGCCCCGTTGACCACGCCGACCAGGGTCACGAGCACGGCGAAAATGGCGCTCTTGCCCAGGCCATGCCAGACATCGTTGGGCGACAGAATGGAGATCAGATCGTCCGCATAAGCCGACAGGGAGATGCCCAGATCGGCGGAGATATAGAGACCGGCAGCGAGCAATCCAATCATGTCACCAAAGAAAGTCAGGGCGGGCAGCATGACCAGCATGGCGACCAGCGCCGGAACCACCATGAAACGCACCGGTTCGATTCCCATGACCCGCAGGGCGTCCAGTTCCTGACTGATTTTCATGATGCCGATGCGCGCCGCCAGGGCCGACCCGGAACGTCCGGCGATCAGAATGCCGGTGATCAACGGCGAGAATTCACGCACCATGGAATAGGCGACGCCGATGGTGACCTTTGATTCGGCCCCGAACACCCGCAGGGTATAGATGCCTTGAATGGCCAGCATGACGCCAATGGTGGCGGTCAGCACAGCGACGATGGGAATGGCCCCGATACCCACCTCGACCATCTGCACGATGATGGCGTCCGGGCGCACCGGCTGTTTGCGCTTCGGTCCCATGACCAGCCAGAACAGGGATTCGCCGAGCAATGCCCCGCCGTGACCGAGTTCCTCGATTCCGGCACAGGTGGACCGACCAACCTTTTCGAGCAAGGCCCTGGTGCGCGCTCCGGCGCTGATGCGTTCCCCCGCCGCCATGTCCCGTCCTAGATCTTGCCCAGCGCCGCCTCGACGCTGTCATGAATGTCGAACACCTTGTCCAGCCGAGCCAGTTGCAGCACCCGCATGGCCGGTTCGCTGACCGACACCAGGGCGAACCGACGGCCCTTGCTGCGTCCGGTCTGAAAGGATTCCACCAGCGAAGCGATGCCCGAACTGTCGATGTAGTTGACCCCCGACATGTCGACCAGCAGCAACTCGCCCTTATCCAGATGCGCCAGCAGGATCTTGCGCGCTTCTGGCGAGCTTTCCAGGTCCACATCCCCTTGAAAGGCGACGATGACCGCCTTGTCCTGTTGTGAAATCACATGTTCCATGCCCGATTGCCTTACCCGATGGTTTTGACCAAACGCAAAAGATTGCCGCTGCCCTTGGCGGGCTGCAAGAATTCCACCTCGTCCATGACCTCGCGGATCAAATGAGTCCCCAGGCCGCCGGGCCGCAGGTCGTCCAGATCGCGCGGGCGCACCTTGTCCACGTTCACCGGCAGGGGTGAAAAGTCCCTGACATGAAAGACCATCGAAGGACCGTCGTGATAGACGTCCAGCCGCATGGCCCCGGAAACCCCCTCCGGATATGCATGACGTACCACGTTCTGACAGGCTTCGTCGACGGCCATCACCACGTCATGGATCATCCTGGAATCACAGCCGCTGGCCTTGGCCGCCTCGCTGACCGCCGCCCGCACCAGTTTCAGGCGGCTGGCACGCGCCGGCAGGCGGAGACTGAGCAGCAGATCTCCGGGCTCGGAATCGCTTTGCCGACGGGGCAGGGAGGGCATGTCATCGCCCCGCCGCGCCCGCGCCGCGCCATCATCCACCGCCAGCAGGGTCAGATCGTCGCGCAGGCCCTCGCCATCGCGGCACAGGATCTCGCGCACCGTGCTGAGAATGGCCGCCACCGGCTCCTCGGTGGTGCGCCCCAGAATGCGCGTCACTCCCTTGATGTCGAGCATGGAGCCATCGGCCAGCCGACCCTCGGTCACCCCGTCGGTGAAGACATAGAGCGTGCCGCCGTCGAGATTGAACTCTATCTCGGGAAAGGCCCCGTGCTCGTCCACCACATGCGGCGAGATGCCCAGCGGCGGGGCGTCGGCGGGAAAGTCCTCCATCCGGCCGTCCCGGTGAAAGATCAGCGGCGGCTCGTGCCCGGCATTGGACAGACGCACCATGCCGGTGCGCGGATCGTACAGTCCGACGACCATGGTGATGAAACGCCCGCGTGAGGCGGTTTCACAAATTTCCTCGTTCAGTCGGCCCATCAGCCGACCGGGTTCCTGCCAGGCCTTGCCCAGGGCACGGAACAGGCTCGATGCCTTGGCCATCAGCAGGGCCGCGTCCATGCCCTTGCCGGAGACGTCGCCGAGACAGAAATAGATGCGCCCGTCGTCAAACGAAAAGAAGTTGTAGAAATCCCCCGACATTTCCAGCGCCGGGACATTGAGCCCACTGACCGGATAGTCGTCGCCGGGATCGACCGGCAACAGACTGCGCTGAATCTCCGAGGCCAGTTCCAGTTCCCGTTTGATCCGTTCCTGCTCGACCAATTGCGCCGCCAGCCGGGCATTGCGGATGGCCAGCCCCATGGAAGAGGTCAGCACCTTCAGCAGATTCAGATCCTGAAAACCGAACAGCCCCCCGCCATGCAGCTTGTTGAGCACCTGCACCGCGCCGATTCGCTCGTCTTGCACGACCATCGGCGCACAGAGCACCGACAGGGTCTTGAAGCCGGTTTTCTGATCCACGGCCCGGTGAAAGCGCGGATCGCCATCCACGTTGCGGACGATTTCGCCAACATTGCGGTCGATGCACTGCCCGACGATGCCCTGACCGCTCTTTAACCGCAGACCGGAAATATCCACCGGCCCGATGCAGGCGGCACAGACCAGTTCCCTGGTTTGCGCATCGACCAGAAACAGCGAGCCTGCTTCGGCCCCCAGGTTGCGCACAATATGCTCCAGACCGCGCGCCATGGCCCCGTCCAGATCCTGGGTGGCGGCAAAGTCCTCGCTCAGCGCCGCCAGCAATTCCAGCGGGTCCGTCATGGGCTCACTCACGGCGACGTCCGCCGCCTCGGTTTTCAGGGTCGTATCCATGGTCGCTACTATGTCCCGAAATTCGCAGTCGGGCAACGGAGCATCAGAAATATGTCCGAGGGATGATCGTTTCATGACGCCAACGCTCTGGAGTTGATCTTGTGCCGCATCCTCGGCAGATTACGACTCGGGTGCGAAGGGGGGACGGAGAGGAAGACCAAAATGGACTGCCTCCGTCATCAGTTGGCTGTCCCTGAACGGGGACAGGATATTCCCATGGAAACCCTCGATTACGCCTTGCAACCGATCATCAGCCTGCAAACGGGCCGCTGCCTGGGCATGGAAGCCCTGTTGCGCCATTTCCGGACGGCGGAATGCCATAGTGTGTCCACCCTGTTTGATCTGGCCTGCAAGAACAACCGCCTGCCCGAACTGGAATTGAATTTGCGCCAAAAGGCGGTGGCGAAATTCGCCGCCTGCGGATTTCCGACCGGTATGCAGTTGTTCCTCAATCTCGATCCCCGTCTGTTGACTTTTCCCGGGTTTGGGAAAACAGAGACGGCAGGGATTCTGCGACGTCATGACCTGCAACCTGCGTCGGTCTGTTTCGATCTCTCCGAGCAGCACCTGCCAGGAGCTTCTGAAGCCCTGCATGTTCTCGCAGGCTGCCGTCAGCAGGGCTATGCCCTGGCCATCGACGATTTTGGTATCGGGGCGGCGGGTATCAAGCTGCTGTTTGATCTGGCCCCCGAATATCTGAAAATCGACCGATGTTATATTTCCGGGATCGACACCGATGCCCACAAGCGGCTGTTCGTCGCGCAGATGGTCAGTCTGGCCCATGCCTTGGGTATTCAGGTCATTGCCGAAGGGATCGAAACAAAACTGGAATTGACGGTCTGTAAGGAGGTCGGGTGCGATATGGGGCAAGGCTACGTGATCGCCCCTCCGACTCTTCGTCCGACCGACCTGTCGTTGGAGAGCCTGGGCCAGAAGATTCTCGCCCCCCTGCGGCACCGCAACGCGCGCTCCGACCGTCGCTTCATCGACGATCATATGGACGTGCTGCCCACCCTGCCTGCCGATGGCGACATGCAGTTGCTGTTCAACCTGTTCCGCGAGCACAAACAATTAACGTTTTGTCCGGTGGTCGATGCGCAGAACCGCCCACTGGGTATTCTGCGCGAGAAGGACTTGAAAGAGTATACCTACTCCCTCTATGGGCGGGATCTGATCACCAACCGGGCGTTCGGCAAGCGCCCCAGGGACTTCATCGTCTCCTGTCCCCGGGCCGATATCAATGCCGAGGCCGAGAGCATCCTGGCGACCTTCAGCCAGCATAGCTTCCCCGAGGGCATCCTGATCGTCGAGGATTCCTTTTATCGCGGCTTCCTCAGCACCGGCGCGTTGCTGTTGGTCATCAATGAAAAAAATCTGGCCCAGGCGCGCGATCAGAATCCCCTCACCCAACTTCCGGGTAACGCCACCATCCAGAATTATCTGGTGACGGCTCTGGCTGATCGGCAGCAGGAATGTGTCTTGGTTTATTTTGATTTCGACAACTTCAAACCCTTTAACGATACCTATGGGTTCCGTCAGGGGGATCGGGCGATTCTGCTGTTCGGGGATCTGATGCGCAAAAAACTGGCCGCTTCGGGAGATTTTCTGGGCCATGTGGGCGGCGATGATTTTTTCAGCGGCCATGTGGGGCTATCGGTGGCCGAGGTGACCGAACGGGTTACCCTTCTCTGCCAGACCTTCGCCCACGACTTGGAAAGCTTCTACAATCCGACCGACCGGGAAAAAGGCTGCATTGAAGCCCGCAACCGGGAAGGCAGGCCAACCTGCTATCCCCTGCTTTCGGTCAGCGCCGCTGTTCTCCAGGTCCCCGCAGGGCGCGACCGACCTTCAGTGGATGATCTCGTGGCCTACTTCGGGGTTCTCAAAAAACAAGCCAAGGCGTCCGCCGGAGGCTTGTGCTCAGCCTGCCTGATATGAGGTAAATGTATAAAGTGTCCCTTTAATATCCAGGGGCGGAAATCATCATAATTTTTATTGTGACAGTTTTGCGACGAATTGATACAATTTTACCTCGTGATCGGTGGAAAACCGATCCGTTGGGGGGCGGCTCAGCGTGGACGCCCGATCATTGGGGAGGAAAGTCGAAATGTTCAGGACTGCGGAACTGGGACGCACCGTGTCGAAGGTGGACTTCGAAGCCATTGCCGTCGATCTGCGCACCGAGATGCTCGATTTGCAGCAGCGACTGCGGGCGACCGACGTGCCGGTCATTTTGGTCTTCGCCGGCGTGGACGGGGCCGGCAAGGCGGCCAGCATGAACCTGATCAACGAATGGATGGACCCCCGCTGGATCGTCACCCGGGCCTACAAGAAACCCTCCGATGAGGAGCGGGAGCGACCCGAATACTGGCGGTTCTGGCGCGATCTGCCGCCCAAGGGCAAGATCGGACTGTTTCTCAGTTCCTGGTATTCCGATCCCATCCTGGAGCATGTTCATGCGACGGTCGGTGACTTGGCCTTCGACCGGCGGTTGGAGCGCATCGCCCAGTTCGAACAGACACTGGCCGATGACGGGGCGCTGATCCTCAAGTTCTGGATGCATATGAGCAAGGATGCCCAAAAAGCACGCCTGAAAAAGCTCGAAAAAAAGCAACTGATGGCCCCCAGTGTGCTCAAGACGCAATGGAACAATCTGAAGCACTACGATTCGTTCATTGCGGCAGCCGAAAAAACCATCATGCGGACCAGTACCGGCAACGCGCCTTGGATGATTGTCGAAGGGACCGACAGTCGCTATCGCAGCCTGACCGTGCTGACCCGGCTGCGCGACGCCCTGCGTGAGCGGATCGACCAGTATGAAGCCGGTCAGAAGGCCAAGGCGGCCAAGAAAAGCACGGCGGCGACGGCCAAGAAGGAAGCATCCAAGGACGCCGCCGAGGATGCCCTGGAGCAAACCACGTCGGTGCTCGATGCCCTGGTCATGGGAGAACCCCTGGACAAGAAGGTCTATTCCGACCGGCTGAAAAAGGCCCGGGCGCGCCTGGCCCATCTGTTCGTCGAGGCCCGAGATCGCGGCATCACCACCGCCTTGGTGTTCGAAGGTGCCGACGCGGCGGGTAAGGGTGGGTCAATCCGCCGCATGGTGTCTGCCCTTGATGCCCGCGACTGGCAGGTCATTCCCATCGCCGCGCCGACCGAGGAAGAATTTGCCCAACATTATCTATGGCGATTCTGGCGGCATCTGCCACGGGCCGGACGACTGATCGTTTTCGACCGCTCCTGGTACGGTCGGGTGCTGGTGGAGCGGGTGGAAGGATTCGCCCGCGAGGAGGAATGGCGGCGCGCCTATGCCGAGATCAACGATTTCGAGGCGCAGTTGGTGGAACACGGGGTCGTGCTGGTCAAATACTGGATTCATATTACCAAGGACGAACAGCTCCGTCGTTTCAAACTACGCGAGGAGACCCCGTTCAAGAGCTGGAAGCTGACCGACGAGGATTGGCGCAATCGCGAAAAGTGGGACCTCTATGACGAAGCGGTCAATGACATCGTTGAACAAACCAGCCCCCATTCGGCCCCCTGGGTGTTGGTCGAAGGCAACGACAAGCGGTTCGCCCGCATCAAGGTGATCGAAACCCTCTGTCATCATCTGGAAAAGGCGCTGACCGCCCCCGGCAAGAGCGGCAAGAGCAAAAAATAACGACCGGCGGGGGCATGGCCCCCGTCTTTTCTTCCGGAGACCCCCATGACCTTGTTGAAAGATGGCCAGGAAGTCGAACTGAAATTGGCTCTGGCTCCCGAGGACGCGGCGCGGGTGGCGCGCGCGGCGATCGTTCGCAAACACGTGCAGGGCAAGGCCCGGACCCAGCAACTGCGGGCGATCTATTTCGATACCCCCGATCAGGCCCTGCGTGCCGCCGGGGTCGCCCTGCGGGTGCGCCGCGAGGGGCGGCAATGGGTCCAGTGCATCAAAAGCGCCGGGAAAAGCCAGGGCGGCCTCAGTTCCCGCCGCGAACACGAGACCATCGTGCCGCGCTCGACCTTCGACCTCAGCCTGCTCGCCGATTCCGATTTGCGCGACATTCTGCCCATGGAACTGGTCGGTACTCTGGCCCCGGCCTTCGAGACCGATATCCGACGCACCAGCCGTCGCCTGCTGCTGGACGATGGGACCGAGTTGGACATGGATATGGATGTGGGGACCATTATCGCCGGGGACAGCCAGACGCCGGTTTCGGAAGTGGAACTGGAAGTGGTGTCCGGCGATCCGGCGCAGTTGTTCGTCATCGCCCGCCATTTGCTGCACATCGCGCCCATCCGCCTGTCCAGCCAGTCCAAGGCGGCGCGCGGCTACGCCCTGTCCAGCGGTCAGGGGGCCGCCTGGACCAAAAGCGGGATTCCCAGTCTCGATCCGCATATGACGGTCGAGGAATCGCTGACCACCATTTTGCATTCCTGCACCGATCATCTGTTGGCCAACGAGGCCTGCGTGCTCGACCGTTCCCATATCGAGGGGGTGCATCAGATGCGGGTCGCCACCCGGCGGCTGCGCTCGGCTTTGTCCCTGTTCAAGAAGCTGTTGCCGCCGGAGCAGGTGGCGCATTTCAACGGCGAACTGAAATGGCTGATCAATGAAATGGGACCGGCCCGGGATTGGGATGTGTTCCTGGACGAAACTCTGCCGCCGGTGGCCAAGGGGATGAATGACGACGCGGCCCTGGCGGCGCTTTCCCGCAGCGCCGGGACGCAGCGCGACAAGGCCTATGCGCGGGCCAATGCGGCGATCCTCAGCAAACGCTACACGGATCTGCTGATTGATCTGGGAGAATGGATACAGGTCCGGGGCTGGCAGGATCAGAAGTTGAGCCCCCTTTCTGCGCAACTGTTCTTCCGCGTCGGCAAGATCGCCAACAGGCTGCTGCACAAGCGCTACCGAAATGTCCTTAAGATTGGCAAGGGTTTCGAAGGCCTGAGCACCGAGGCCCGCCATGAGGTGCGCATTGCCATGAAGAAGCTGCGCTATGCCACCGAATTCCTGTCCTCGCTATACCCCAAGGACGATGTGGGGCCTTATGTGGGCGCCCTGAAGACCATGCAGGATGGCCTGGGCCTGATGAACGATATTTCGGTCATGCGCGATCTGCTCGGCGGCCTGGCCGGGTCGGCCAAAGGCACCGACGCCACCGATGTGGCCCTGGCCTCGGGGGCGGTGATCGGCTGGCACGAACATGTCTTCCGCACCCACGAGAAAGACATGATCTCCGCCTGGGAGGCCTTTGTCAAAGCCAAGCCGTTCTGGCCCGAGGGCTGATCAGGCGGCGGGGGCAGTGGACTCGCAACTGCCGAACACGACCCGGTTGCGGCCCTGGTGCTTGGCCGCATAGAGGTAGGCATCCGCCGCCTTGAAGAATTGCGCCGGGGAGCCATTTTTGTCGGGGATGCAGGTGGCCAGTCCCAGGCTGATGGTCACATGGGCGGAGGTCAGGGATTTGCGGTGCTGCATCGCCATGCCTTCCACGGTGGCCCGGATTTCCTCGGCGATCACCAATGCGCCATTGATGTCGGTGTCGGTCAGCACGCAGGCGAATTCCTCGCCGCCGAAGCGTGCCGCCAGATCGGTCGAGCGGGTGACCACCTTATCAATGGTGCGAGCCACGGCGATCAGACAGTCATCCCCCTGCGCGTGCCCATATTCATCGTTGTACAGCTTGAAATGGTCGATATCGATCAGAATCAGCGACAGGGGCAGACAAGAGCGGGTCATCTGATGCCAGGCGAAATCAAAGAATTGGTCGAAGCGGCGGCGGTTGGCGATGCCGGTCAGCGCGTCGGTGCTCGACATTTTGGCCAACTGGTCGCGGTTTTCGCGCAGACGCCGTTTCTGGTAGCCCTCGCGGAGCGACACGGCGATACCGATGGCAAACGCCAGGACGAGGGCCCCGACGCTCAACAGGATCATGTTGTTCTGGGTTTTTTGGATGGCCGAGGACGCCGTCGATGCCTCATGGATCGAAATTTTTTCGAAGGTGTTCACAAAGCCGTTCAGTTCTTGAATCAGCGCTGCCTGTGCCTCCAATCCCAATTCCAGCACTTCCGGGGGGCGGTCCTTTGGCTCCATCTCGACAATGTCCGCCATGGATTTCTCCACCACCGGACGGATCGTCTGGATCCGTTCCTGTAACGCCTTCAGAGCCTTTTCCTCCGGTGGAGTCACCTGGATTTGATGCAGCATCTCCAGCGCCGACAGAAAGTGCGCCGCCTCGGCCTGAAATAATTCCTGTTGTTCGTCCCGGGCGAAGTAATCCTTCAAGGTCGCGGCATAGGTCAGGCGGAAGGAGCGCTCGCGGATTGCTTCGCGCATCAAGAAAGCCGCCCTTACCTTCTCCCTGAAGGCGGCATCTCGCAGCCAAGCGGTCCGGGTGCTGTCCAGATGTTGGAAGCCGATGAAAATGCTTCCTGCCATGCAGAGCAGAACCGCAGCAAAGCCCAGGACCAAAAAGGCGTTGGTGCCCTTAATCTGCAAAATGTCATCCCCCCCTGATCGGCCATTTTCTGTCCGACCTTTTCTTATTGTCAAAGTATGCGCGCATTTCAGCTCAGGTCAACAGGGGCCTGGAGGGCAAGGCGGCGTCTGGAACAACAATTCCCCCCCCCATTCTCCAATGCTATAAACCTGCCATGGATGATCCGTTCGACCTTTCCGAGACCCCGAAACCGCCCGCTGCGGCGGTGCCGGAACCGCCGTTCCTGCGCGGCCTCAACGATGCCCAGCGCGACGCGGTGGAGACTCTCGACGGGCCGGTGCTGGTGCTCGCCGGGGCGGGGACGGGCAAGACCCGCGCCCTGACCACCCGGCTGGCCAATATTCTGACCCGGCATCGGGCGCGGCCCTCTGAAATGTTAGCCGTGACCTTCACCAACAAGGCGGCGCGGGAAATGCGCGACCGGGTGGCGGCGCTGCTCGGCACCCCAGTGGAAGGCTGGTGGGTTGGCACCTTTCATGCCCTCGGCGCGCGTATTCTGCGCACGCACGCCGAGGCCGCCGGATTGCGGCCCAATTTCACCATTCTCGACGACGACGATCAGGTGAGGCTGCTCAAGCAGGTGCTGGAGCTGCATCCGGTGGACGACAAACGCTGGCCGGCGCGGGTGCTGCTGGGAGCCATCCAGCGCTGGAAGGATCGCGGCCTGACCCCCGATCAGGTCAGCGATGCCGAAGGGGCCGATCTGGCCGAAGGGCGGCTGGTGGCCATCTACCGGGATTACCAACAACGGCTGACCGATATAAATGCTGCCGACTTTGGCGACCTGCTGCTGCGCAATCTGACTCTGTTTCAGGACAAGCCGGAGATCCTGCGCCGCTATCAGCAACAGTTCCGCTATCTGCTGGTGGACGAATATCAGGATACCAACGTCGCCCAGTATCTGTGGCTGCGATTGCTGGCCCAGGGGCACCGCAATATCTGCTGCGTCGGCGACGACGACCAGTCGATCTATTCCTGGCGCGGGGCCGAGGTCGGCAACATCCTGCGCTTCGAGGAGGATTTTCCCGGCGCGGCGATCATCCGGCTGGAACGCAATTACCGCTCCACGTCGCATATTCTCGGCGCCGCCTCGGGGCTCATTGCCCATAACGACGGCCGCCTCGGTAAGACCCTGTGGACAGAGGAAAACAGCGGCGAGAAGGTGCGCGTCACCTCGGTCTGGGACGGTGAGACGGAAGCCCGCCGGGTGGGTCAGGAAATCGAGGACCTGCACCGTCAGGGCCATTCCCTGGAACAAATCGCCGTGTTGGTGCGGGCCGGGTTCCAGACTCGGGAGTTCGAGGAACGGCTGATTACCCTCGGTATCCCTTATCGGGTGGTCGGCGGGCCGCGTTTTTATGAGCGGGCGGAAATTCGCGATGCCTTAGCCTATCTGCGGGTGCTGGTGCAGCCGGACGATGATTTGGCCTTCGAGCGCATCGTCAACAATCCCAAGCGCGGCATTGGTCCGGCGGTGTTGCAGACCCTGCACGGTCATGGGCGGGCGCAACGGTTGTCCCTCCATCGGGTGGCCCGCGATCTGGTGGGCACCGACGAGCTGCGGCCCAAGGTCCGCCAGACCCTGCGCGGCTTGTTGGCAGATTTTGAGCGCTGGCGGGGGCAGATTTCTGCCCTGCCCCATCCACAGTTGATGGGCGTGATCCTCGACGAGTCCGGCTATACGGATATGTGGAAACAGAGCACCAAGCCCGATGCGGCGGGGCGGCTGGATAACCTGAAGGAACTGGTGGCCGGGATGGCCCAGTTCGAGTCCCTGCCCGAGTTCATGGAGCATGTTTCCCTGGTGATGGAAAACGACAGTCGCGACGATACGGAAAAGGTCTCCCTGATGACCCTGCATGGGGCCAAGGGGTTGGAGTTCGACACGGTATTCCTGCCCGGCTGGGAGGAGGGGCTGTTTCCGCACCAGCGGGCGCTCGACGACAGCGGCCTCAACGGCCTGGAAGAAGAACGCCGACTGGCCTACGTGGGGTTGACCCGGGCGCGGCAGCGGGCGCGCATTTCCCATGCCGCCAACCGACGGATCTATAATCAGTGGCAGTCCAGCCTGCCCTCGCGCTTCATCGGCGAGTTGCCCAGCGCCCATGTGGACCTGGACGACCAGACCACCCCCACCCACAGTCGGCAATGGGGCTTCAGCGATGCCTGGAGCCGTCAAAGCGGCGGCGGCTACGCGGCCCAACGACGGCGTGATCCGCTGGTTCTCGAAGCCCGCGCCGAGACGGTCGTCGACAGCCCCCCAGCCAAGAGCAGCCGCTACACCTCGGGCGACCGGGTGACGCATCGCCGTTTCGGCGAGGGTACGGTTGTCTCCGCCGACGGCGAAAAGCTGCTGATTGATTTCGGTCGCTCGGGCATCAAAAAAGTTGTCGATTCATTTGTGGAGAAAGCATGACCGACATCCCCCCCCTCTGGCACCTCAGCATGACCGTGCCGCAGGCCTTTGCCGGGCCGTTCACCGAGCTGTTTGAATGCCTGTGCGACACGGTGCTGGTGATGGGGCTGGACGAGGACCCGATCTGGAGCATCCAGGGTTGGGTGAGCCAGACACCGGACCGGGCCGCTGTGGTGGCCTCGCTGGCGCTGACCGCCAACGGCCTCAACGCGGATGTGCCGGAAGTGACCATCCATCGCCAGGACCCGCGCGATTGGGTGGCCGAGAATCTGGCCTCCTTCAAACCCATTTCCACCGGGCGTTTCTTTGTGCATGGAGCCCATCACCGGGACTCGGTGCCGCCCAACTGCCTGCCTTTGTGGGTCGATGCCTCGATGGCTTTTGGCACCGGGGAACATGCCTCGACCCGGGGCTGTCTGACGGCGCTCGACCGCATGACCGGGCGGCCGCCGCGCCGGGTGCTCGACATGGGTTGCGGCTCGGCCATCCTGGCCATGGCGGCGGCGCGGCGCTGGGCGGTGCCGGTACTGGCCTGCGACATTGATCCGCGTTCGGTCCTGGTGGCCCGGGAAAACGCCCAACGCAACGGCCTGAAGAGCTTCGTTACCGCCTGCGAGTCGGTGGGCACCCGCAATCCGGTCATTGGCCGCAATGGCCCCTATGACCTGATCCTCGCCAATATTCTGGCCCGACCGTTGCGGGCCATGGCTGGAGACCTGGCGCACGTGCTGGCACCGGGGGGGCGGGTGGTGCTTGCCGGATTCCTGTGCCGCGACGCCAACTGGGTTCTGGCGGCCTATCGGTCACGGGGATTGCACCTGATAGCCCGAGTGGTCGTTGACGAATGGCAGACCCTTGTCCTAGGCTCTCACCCCTAAACAGAATTTAGGGGAGAACTCAATGTTCAATAAGCTGCTCACGGGTGCCGTCGCTGGCGTTGCGGCCCTCGGCCTGACTTTTGCTGCGCAGGCCGCCGAACCGATCAAGATCGGCACCTTCCTGGCCGTCACCGGCGGGGCGTCATTCCTCGGTGATCCCGAGTTGAAGACCCTGCAACTCTATATTGATGACATCAACAAGGAAGGCGGCGTGCTGGGTCGCCCGCTGGAGTTGATCCATTATGATACCGGCGGTGATCCCCAGAAGGGCCAGACTGCGGTCAAGCGCCTGATCCACCAGGACAAGGTTGATCTGATTATCGGCGGTTCCACCTCCGGCGGCACCATGGCGGTGCGTCCGCTGATCGAAAAAGAGGGCCTGCCCTTTATTTCCCTGGCCGGAGCGGTGGTGATCGTTGATCCGGTGCAGAAATGGACCTTCAAGACCCCGCACACGGACAAGATGGCCTGCGCCAAGATCTTCGAGGACATGAACAAGCGCGACCTGAAAAAGATCGGCCTGATCTCCGGCACCGGCGGCTTCGGCAAATCCATGCAGGGCCAATGTCTGGCCCTGGCCCCAGCCTATGGCATCGAGGTGGTGGCCGACGAGACCTATGGTCCCAAGGATTCCGACATGACCGCCCAGCTCACCAAGATCAAGAACACCGAGGGCGTGCAGGCGGTGCTCAATGCCGACTTCGGCCAGGGTCCGGCCATCGTCACCAAGAACTATGGTCAGTTGGGCATGACCAACCTGCCCCTGTACCAGTCCCACGGCGTCGCCTCGAAAAAATACATCGAGTTGGCGGGTGCAGCGGCGGAGGGCGTGCGTCTTCCGGCGGCGGCGCTGATCGTGGCCGAGAAACTGGCCGAGGACGATCCGCAAAAGGCCGTGGTCATGGGCTACAAGACCCGTTACGAGAGCGCCACCGGCTCCGACGTTTCGACCTTTGGCGGTCATGCCTATGACGGTCTGATGATGGCCCTGGCGGCCATTCAGCGGGCCGGCGGCACGGACAAGGAAAAGGTGCGCGACGAAATCGAGAAAACCCACGGCTTCATGGGCACAGCGGGCGTGGTCAACATGTCGCCCGAGGATCATATGGGCCTCGACCTCACGGCTTTCCGGATGCTCGAAATCCGCAACGGCGACTGGACCATCGTCGACTGATCGCCGTTCTGCTCCCCCCGACGACCAACGCCCGGCGGCACTGCCCCGGGCGTTGTGCTTTTGGCCCATTAGATGTATCTAATATATTGAAAGACCACCATTTTTAGATATCAGCCATCCCCGAATGGCGATACTAATGAGTCGTGATTTGGGCTATCATCGCCCCATAATGGAATTGGGGGATTCACGATGACGAACCACGCATCGGAAAGATCCCACTGTCTGATTGATCTCGACGGCCTCGACAAGTTGATGTTTAGCCTGATTCAGGCCGGGCATCAGATGATCGGCCCGACGGTCCAGGACAGCGCGATCGTCTTTGCGCCGGTCAACGGGGTGGCCGATCTCCCGTCGGGGGTCGTTGATCGTCAGGAACCGGGAGGCTACGTGCTCGAACATCCGGGCAATGACGCCCTGTTCGACCATGTGGTCGGTCCGCACAGCATGAAGCGTTATCTGTTTCCGCCGGTGCAGACCTTGTGGTCCGCCGAACGGACGCGGGACGGTTTCAAGGTCGAGGCGGCCACTGAAGAGGTGCCGCGCTATGCCTTCCTTGGGGTGCGGGCCTGCGATCTGGCCGCCCTGGCCATCCAGGACAAAGTCTTCATGAGTGGCGCGACACCCGATCCCGGCTACAGCCTGCGGCGGCAGCGCAGTTTCATCATCGCCGTCAACTGCGGGCGTCCGGCGGGGACCTGTTTCTGTGCCTCCATGAACTGTGGGCCGCGCGTCGAGCAGGGGTTCGATCTGGCCCTGACCGAACTGGCGGAGGAGGATCGCCACACCTTTCTGGTCACCGTCGGCAGTCCGCAGGGCGCGGCACTGCTGGAAGGCCTGCCGATCTTGCAGGCCAAGGCGGGGGATCTGGCCGCTGCGGAAACCCGTATGGCCGCCGCCGAGGACGCCCTGGAACGCAAAATGATTCCCGATGCGGCCGAGGTTCTGGCCGCCAATCTGGAAAGTGACCACTGGGCCGTCGTGGCCAAGCGCTGCCTCAACTGCGCCAACTGCACCATGGTTTGCCCGACCTGCTTCTGCTCGACGGTCGAGGATGTGACCGACCTGAGCGGTGTCCAGGCCCAACGGGTGCGCCGCTGGGATTCCTGTTTCACGCTGGATTACAGCTACATCCATGGCGGCAATGTGCGGCAGAGCGGCGAGTCCCGCTATCGGCAATGGATCACCCATAAACTGACTCACTGGCATGAGCAGTTCGGGACCTCCGGCTGCACCGGGTGCGGGCGCTGCCTGACCTGGTGTCCGGTGGGCATAGATATCACAGAAGAGGCGCGGGCCATCCGCAACCTTATGGCACCTGCGACCAAATAGGGGAGAACGGCACATGGTGAGCATCGACGGATTGGGCAAGCTGCTCGAAGAACACCCCTTTTTCACGGGGTTGAGCGATGACTATCGGACGCTGATGACCGGGTGCGCCGCCAACGAACGCTTCGACGAGGGCGAATACATCGGTCGCGAAGGGGAATCGGCCAACAAGTTCTATCTGATCCGCCACGGCCAGGTATCGCTGGAAATTCATGCCCCGGGGCAGGGGCCGCTGATTCTCGAAACGCTGGAGGAAGGAGACATTTTCGGCTGGTCTTGGCTCATTCCACCGCATGTTTGGGCCTACGACCTGCGGGCCAAGTCCCTGTGCCGCCTGATCAGCCTGGATGCCGAATGCCTGCGCGGCAAATGCGAGAACGACCCGGCCCTGGGCTATGAGCTTTACAAACGCTTCATTCCCATCATGGCCGCGCGTCTGAGTGCGGCGCGCATGCGGTTGCTCGATATGTATGGTACCTCCAAGTAAGGGAAAGCTCCGCCATGACGGCCAATGCCCTGCCCAAGGATCCCATGCTGACCGTGCCCTTTCGGGTTGAGCGGCGGCGCAAGGAACTGAGCGATACCTTCACCCTCGAATTGCGGCCGAAGGGCGGGCGGTTCCTGTTCGATCCGGGCCAGTTCAACATGCTTTATGTGTTCGGCGTGGGTGAAATCCCGATCAGCATCAGCGGCGATCCCGCCGACACCGGGAAATTGATCCATACCATCCGCGCCGTGGGCACCGTCTCCGAGGCGCTGCGGCATCTCAATACGGGCGATCACGTGGGCGTGCGCGGTCCGTTCGGCACCGCCTGGCCGGTCAAGGCGGCGGAAGGTCGCGACCTGCTGCTGATCGCCGGTGGCATCGGTCTGGCACCCTTGCGACCGACCATCTACCATGTGCTGGCCCATCGCAGCCGCTACGGCAAGGTGGTCATTCTGTACGGCGCGCGCACCCCGGAAGACGTGCTGTATCTCAAGGAACTGGAGAAATGGCGCTCGCGCTTCGATCTGTCGGTGGAGGTCACGGTGGACCGGGCGACCGGCAAGTGGGGCGGTCGGGTCGGCGTGGTGACCAAGCTCATCGAGCGAGCCGGGTTCGATCCGCACGAGGCGGTGGCCATGCTCTGCGGACCGGAAGTCATGATGCGGTTCGCCATTCAGGCGCTGCAAATGCGCGGCGTTTCCGAGGATCGGATGTACGTTTCCATGGAGCGCAACATGAAATGCGCCGTCGGTTTTTGTGGCCATTGCCAATTGGGCGGTCAGTTCGTCTGCAAGGACGGCCCGGTTTTCCCCTTTGACAAAATCCGGGATCTTTTCCCGGTCCGGGAGTTGTGATCATGGCGGTTGTGCGGGCAAGACCCAAGTTGGCGGTGTGGAAGTTCTCGTCCTGCGACGGCTGCCAACTGTCGCTGCTCGATTGCGAGGACGAGCTGTTGCAGGTGGCCGAGGCGGTGGAGATTGCCTATTTCCTCGAAGCCACCCGGGCCGAGGTCAAGGGGCCGTATGACATCTCCCTTGTGGAGGGGTCCATATCCACCCCCCATGACGCGGAACGCATCCACAAGGTGCGCCGCCAGTCGAAATTGCTGATCACCATCGGGGCCTGCGCCACGGCGGGCGGCATTCAGGCGCTGCGCAATTTTTACGACGTGGAGGATTTCACCCGCTGCGTCTACGCCCATCCGGAATATATCGACGTGCTGGCCAAATCGACGCCGATCCATGATCATGTGGCGGTGGATTTCGCCCTGCACGGCTGCCCCATCGACAAGGGGCAGTTGCTGGAAGTCCTCAATGCCACGCTCAATGGCCGCAAGCCGATCATCCCCAACCATTCGCAATGCGTGGAATGCAAGTTGAGCGGCTCGGTCTGCGTCATGGTGGCCCAGGGCACCCCCTGCCTCGGGCCGGTCACCCAGGCGGGCTGCGGCAATCTCTGCCCGTCGCACAATCGGGGCTGCTACGGCTGTTTCGGCCCCAAGGAGACCCCCAACACGGCCAGCCTCGCCGCCTGGACCGGTGACCGGTTGGGCCGGAACCGGCGGCAGGTGAAGCATCAATATCGTGCCTTCACCGCCTATGCCGAGCCGTTCCGCAAGGAGAGCGAGGCCCATGAATAGCCCCTCACAAACCCGCACTATCAAAGTCAGCGCCCTGGCCCGCGTCGAAGGCGAAGGGGCGCTGAACGTCCGCGTCAAGAACGGGGTGATCAAGGATCTGCAATTCCGCATCTATGAACCGCCGCGCTTTTTCGAGGCCCTGTTGCGCGGGCGCATCTTCAGCGAGGCCCCGGACATCACGGCGCGCATCTGCGGGATCTGCCCGTTGGCCTACATGATGGGCGCCTCCCAGGCCATGGAGGATGCCCTGGGGGTCAAGGTCACCGGCCCGCTGCGCGACCTGCGCCGGATCATCTATTGCGGCGAATGGATCGAGAGCCATGTGCTGCACGCGGCCATGCTGCACGCCCCGGATTTTCTCGGGCTCGACGATGCGCTGCTGATCGCCAAGGCGCACCCGGAACTGGTCGGCAAGGCGCTGCAACTGAAAAAGCTCGGCAACCAGCTCCTGGAAGCCATCGGCGGGCGGGCGGTGCATCCGGTCAACCTGAAGGTCGGCGGGTTCTACAAGCTCCCGACGCCGTTGGATTTGGCTCCGCTCAAGGATCGGCTGCAATGGGGCATGGAGGCCAGCGAGGACATCGCCCGCGCGTTTGCCGGGTTCGATTTCCCCGACTTGGACATTGACTATGAATGCGTGTCGCTGACCCATCCGGATGAATATGCCATTTGCGAGGGCGGTATCTTGTCCTCCACCGGCGAGTATCTGGATCTGGACGCCTTCCTCGGCCCCTACGGCGAAGAGCATGTGGCCCACTCCAATGCCCTGCATGGGGTTGGCCCCCGGGGGCGCTATCTGGTCGGCCCCTGGGCCCGCTACAACAACAACGGCCACCAGCTTTCGGAACGATCCAAGGCGCTGGCCAAGGACTGCGGACTGGGGGCGAAGGTCACCAACCCCTACAAGTCGATCCTGGTGCGCATGGTCGAGACCCTCTATGCCTGCGAGGAAGCCTTGCGGCTGATCGAAACCTATGAGATGCCGGATCGTTCCTGCGTTGAAGTCACCCCAGGCCCCGGCACCGGATACGGCTGCACCGAGGCGCCGCGCGGCATCTGCTTCCACAGTTATAGCTTGGACAAGCAAGGCCATATCACCCGCGCCATCATCGTGCCGCCAACGGCACAAAACCAAAAACAGATCGAGGAGGATCTGCGTCAGGTGGTCCAGGGCAACCTGCATCTGGATGACGAGGCCCTGACCTGGCGCTGCGAACAGACCATCCGCAACTATGACCCATGCATCTCCTGCGCCACCCATTTTCTGAAGCTGGATATCACCCGCGAGTGAGTGCCGCGCGCCCCCTTTTTATCGGCATCGGCAATATCATGCGCCGGGACGATGGCGTGGGGGCCGAGGCCGTGCGGTTGTTGGCACAACGGGGCTTCGATACCCTGGAGCATGCGGGGGACGGCATGACCCTGATCAACCTTTGGCAGGGCCGGGTGTGGGTGGTGCTGATTGATGCCATGCGCTCCGGCGCGGCCCCGGGAACCTGCCTGTGTTTCGAGGCCCAGGACCGGGAAATGCCGCGCGATCATTTTCCCCATACCAGCCATGTTCTGGGCGTTGCCGAAGCGGTGGAGATGGCGCGTATTCTCGGCCTGCTGCCGGAGCGGCTGACGGTCTATGGCATTGAGGCAACGGATTTTGCCCAGGGCGAGGGGCTGTCGCCGCCGGTCGCCCGGGCGGTGCGGGTGTTGGTGGATCAACTCAGCGCCTAAGTCGGGCGTACACCCAGCATATGACAAATGGCGTAGGTCAGGTCGGCCCGGTTGAGGGTGTAGAAGTGGAAATCCCCAACCCCTTCGGCGGATAGCACCCGGCATTGCTCGGCGGCCAGGGTGGCGGCGACCAGCTTGCGGGTCTCGGGGTCCTCTTCCAGGCCGTTGAACAGATCGCCCATCCACGACGGCACCGCCATGCCGCATTTGCCTGAAAATTTGCTCACCTGCACGAAATTGGTCACAGGCAGGATGCCCGGCACGATGGGCACGGTAATACCTGCCGAAGCGCACCGATCCCGGAAACGCAGAAACACTTCCGGATCGAAAAAAGCCTGGGTGATGGCGCGGCTGGCCCCGGCGTCGATCTTGGCTTTCAGATTGTCCAGGTCGGCCTGGGCGCTGGCCGCTTCCGGGTGGGTTTCTGGATAGGCGGCAACGCTGATCTGAAAATCGGCAACGTTCTTCAGCCCGCGTACCAGGTCCACCGCATAGGCATAGCCCTCGGGGTGCGGGCTGTAGGCGCTCTCCCCTTCCGGCGGATCGCCGCGCAGGGCGACGATATGCTGCACCCCATCCCGCCAATAGTGGCGGGCGATGTCGTCTACTTCTTCGCGGGAGGCGCTGACGCAGGTCAGGTGGGCTGCCGGTTTGATCTCTGTTTCGCGCAGGATGCGGGTCACCGTGGCATGGGTGCGTTCGCGGGTTGATCCCCCGGCCCCGTAGGTCACCGAGACGAACGACGGGGACAGCGGGGCCAACCGGGTCAACGAGTCCCACAGGGTCGCTTCCATTTTATCCGACTTGGGTGGAAAGAACTCGAAAGAGACGCGCACGTCCCGGGGCAGCGGGGAGGCCACGGCCAAGGTAACCGGGGGACGGGGCGCGGGCGAAGGGTCAGTCACGGTGCGTTCTCCTGTGGCGAACTAGGGGATATAAAGACCCTGGCAATAGACCGCAACGGGGGGCCTCATTGTGCCGTGAAAAGACCCACAGGTTATGTTGCAATATTGCAACACGGTGTGGCTTCCGGAACGGTAAGTCCCGGGTGCCATCTGGCAATTCAGCGCACCATATGATACCCCTCTCCTGTTGACCATCGGTCCGTCGTTCATTGGCGTGGTTGCGTCGCCATCGGGTCAAAAAAGAATAATTTTTGGGAGGTCACCGCGTGCTGATGCAATCACTCATTACTCGACTGGGCAGTCTCGCCGTCGTTGGGGTGCTGATGGTCGGCTGCGCCACGCCCCCCCCCGCCGACGACCCGGAATCCCTGGCCGAATTTCAGGCCATGAACGATCCGCTGGAACCGGCCAACCGGGCCATTCATTTCTTCAATACCGGATTTGATACCCTGCTCTACAAACCGGCCTCCGGCTGGTATCGGGCGCTTACGCCGCCGCCGATTCAGGAAGGCGTGCATAACATGTTGAGCAACGTGCAGGCCCCGGTAACCCTGGTCAATGAGCTGTTGCAGGGGGAATTCGAGCGTGCCTGGGAAACCTTCGTGCGCTTCCTTATCAACAGCACCCTGGGCATTGCCGGAATCGTCGATCAGGCGACCGACATGGGCTATGCCACCCACACCGAGGACTTCGGCCAGACCCTGGCCACTTGGGGCGTCGACGAGGGACCGTTCCTGATGCTGCCGCTGCTTGGCCCCTCCAATCCGCGCGATGCGGCGGGCATGGCGGTGGATTTCTTCCTCGACCCGTTCAACTGGGCCATGCAGTCGGCCGATCAGCCGGGGGCCATCTGGGGCCGCAATGCCATGCGGGCGGTGGACTACCGGGCGCGCAACTTCGACGTGTTGCAGGATCTGGAACGCTCGTCGCTGGATTATTATGCCACCCTGCGCAGTCTTTATCGCCAGCGGCGTGACGACGAAATCCGCAATGGAGCCACTCATAAGGGAAGCGGTCCGGGCACCAGTTCGCTGGAGATTCCGATTCCCCTGATCCTGAATGATGAAGTTTCGCAAAACAAACGATAAGCAACCAAAGGTTACACCAAGATGATGACGCGACGATACGTTCTGAACCTGCTGGTCGCCGTGATGGTGATGGCCCCTTGGAGCTTCGACTCCCGGGCCGCCGCAGCGGATACAATGGCGGCCAAGCAATTCATCGAGGCCATGGCCCAGCGCGCCATTGAAACACTGACCGACAAGAATTTGCCGCGCCCCGAAAGAATCACCGCCTTCCGCGATATCTTGAAGGACAATTTCGCCGTCGAGGCCATCGGGCGCTACGCTCTCAGCCGTTACTGGAATCTGGCCACCCCGGAAGAAAAGGCGGAATATCTGTCGCTGTTCGAGGACCTCATCGTCGCCACCTATGTGGACCGTTTTGCCGAATACGCTGGGGAACAGCTCAACATCGTCGACACCGAAGCCCTGGATGCCACCGATAATCTGGTGCATTCCCTGCTCGCCCAGCCGGGCAGCAGTCAGCCGGTGCGGGTCGACTGGCGGGTGCGGGATTCCGGCAACGGCAGCCTGCGCATCTATGATGTGATGGTCAATGGTGTCAGCATGGCCCTGACGCAGCGTTCAGAATTTGGCTCAGTGATTTCCGCCAACGGACGTTCGGTGGCCGGGCTGATCAAGGTGCTGCGCGAAAAGACCCAGGTCCTCGCCGAATAGGTATTAGCGCCCGGCCGCCTGCACGGCGGTCTCCAGGGCCTGGAGAAAGCGCGACCGGTCGGCTTGCGTAAACCCCGGTCCACCTCCGCCCACCTCGCCGGTTTCCCGCAAATGCGACATCAAATCGCGCATGGCCAGGGCCATGCCGATGCTGTCTTCGGTGAACATCTTGCCCTTGGAATCGAGCACCCTTGCCCCCTTTTCCAGGCAGCGCGCGGCGAGCGGAATATCCCCGGTGACGCAAATATCCTCGGCGCCGATTTGTTCGGCGATCCAGTCGTCGGCGGCGTCGGGTGTGGCCGGGACCATAACATTGTGAATCAGCGGGCTTTGCGAGGGTCGAAAGCCGCGATTGCTGACCAGATGCACGGTCAGAAGATGACGTTCGGCCACCCGCAGCACTTCCTTGCGGACCGGACAGGCGTCGGCGTCGATATAGATTTCAAGCGGCATGGGGCAGACTTTCGCGGTGAAGGGCTCCCCGCTTTTACCCCACCGGCACCTTGATTTCCATCGGATGATGGGATTCGTCCAATTGGCTCCATTCGGCCATGGAGGCGTCGTACATGCGGGTGGCCGGGTGGCCCAGCAGTTCCGAATGGACGAACCAGCCGACCGTTGACCAATGGCCGGTGTTGCAGAAGGTGATGGTTTCCCGCTCAAGCGGGATGCCCACCACGTCGTATAGTCGCCGCAGGGTGTCCGGCTCACGAAACAGACCGCCGCCGTCATGGGTCAGCCATTGCCCCGGCAGGCTCACCGCGCCGGGCAGGGTGCCGTAGCGGGCCACGTCGGCGGTTTTGTTGAGGCCCAGATACTGATCCGTCGGGCGGCTGTCGAGCATCAGAACGCCCCGATCCAGCGCCTTGCGCACCCACCCGCCGTCCGCCACCAGATGCAGGCGCGGAGAAGCCACGAACCGGCTGGGCGCAAACACGGCGTCACCTTCTTCGCGCGGCGTGTCCGGGGTGAGGAAATAGGCCCTCATGCCGCCGTTGAGCAGGGAAATCCGATCATGCCCCAACACCTTGAGGGTCCAGTAGAGGCGCGTCCCCATGCCCATGTCCCAGGCGGTATTGCCCGGCGGTAGCAAGACCACATGGGTCTGATTGCTGATCCCCAGCCGCCCCAGCAAAGCCTCCAGGTCGGGGATGTCGGGCAGCAGTCCGGCCACCCCGTCGATCATCACCCGCCAGCCGTCTTCCCCATAATCAGTGGGGACCGCCCCCGGCACATGGGATTTGCGGAAAATCGGCGCCGGACGCAAATCGAGGAACAGCAGGTCCGGCTCCCCGATGTGATCGACCACCCAGGACACATCGACCAGGGGCGTCACATCCTCCCGGCTGACCGGCAGGACATCGTTGCTTATTTGACTTATAGAATATGTTAATTTGTTCATGAGTCCACCTATTTTTTGTAAAATAAGCACGAAGCAAAAGGAATAACAAGCGAAAAAAAATTATCCGGTATTGCGCATGCCGGTGGCCAGGGCATTGACCGAGCGCAACAGGGGCAGTCGCCAGCGTTCGGCCTCCCCGCCCTCCTGGGCTGCGCGATAGCGTTTCAGCACCGCAACCTGAATATGGTTGATCGGATCAAGGTTGGGATCGCGATAGGCCAGGGAGTGTTTGAGCGCCGGATTGTCGGCCAACAAAGTCTCCAACTGTGCCACTTCCAGAATCCCTTCCAGTGTCGCCTTGAACTCGGCCTCGATGACTGGAAACACCCGATCAGTAATGCCCGGGGTCTCGCATAGATTGGCATAGGCCCGCGCGATGGAGAACTCGGCCTTGCTCAGGGCCATCTGGCTGTTCGACAACAGAGCGCGGAAAAACGGCCAATCCCGATACATCCGCAACAAAATGTCACGGCCACGGGGGTTGTCGGCACAACACTGCTGCAAGGCATGACCGATGCCGTACCAGGCGGGCAGGGTATGACGTGCCTGGGCCCAGGCGAAAACCCAGGGGATGGCCCGCACCGATCCCTTGGAACGGTCTGATTTCTTGCGATGGGACGGGCGGGAGCCCAGATTCAGCAAAGCGATTTCTGAAACCGGGGTCGCCTCGTAGAAATAGTCGATGAAGGCCGGGTCGTCGTCGGTCAAGGCCCGGTAGTGGGCCTCGCCCGCTTGGGCCAAGCTGTCCATGGTCGCCACGTATTCCGCCGGGTCGGGGGTGCAGGCCACGGTCAGGCAACGGCTGGCCTTGAGCAGACCGGAAATGCCCATGGTCAATTCATAAACCGCGTTATCCGTATCGGCATATTTGGCCGACAGCACCTCGCCCTGTTCGGTGAACTTGATGGTGCCGTTCACCGTGCCCGGCGGCTGGGCCAGGATGGCGTCATGGGTCGGTCCGCCGCCGCGCCCCACCGTGCCGCCACGGCCATGGAAGATGCGGCAGCCGATGTGGCGCTTGCCGGTTACCCGGGCAATGGTCTTTTGGGCCTTGTAGAGTCCCCAACTGGAGGCCAGGATGCCGCCGTCCTTGCAGGAATCCGAATAGCCGAGCATTACTTCCTGGACGTTGCCGGTCTCGGCCAACAGAGCCAGGTAGGACGGTTGCTGCATCAACGCTTCGAGAACCGGCTCAATACGGGCCAGATCGTCGATGGTCTCGAACAAGGGCGTCACCAGCAGATCGTTGTGCCAACTGCCATCGCGCCGGCGTCCGCACAAACCAGCGAAGCTGGCCAGGAACATGACCTCCAGCACATGGCTGGCCTGATGGGTCATGGAAATGACGTAGGCGCCAAAGGTTTCCGGGCCAATTTCTTTCCGGGCTGCGACCATGGTTTTGAGCACGTCGAGGGTTTCCCGGGTCTCATCGCTCATATCGTCGCAATAGAGCAGGGGAGTCCCGCCGTGCGATAGCAACTCATTGAGTTCATGCAGCCGCTCGGCCTCGGACAGCAACCTGTAGTCGGGCAGGTTGGGGGCCTTGTCGAACAGTTCGGCCACCGCGTCCGTGTGACGGGTGGATTCCTGGCGCACATCCAACTGTACCAGATGGAAGCCGAAGGTCTGGACCAGAATGTCCAGATCCTTCAGTTCCGCGTCGGCCAGATTGCGGTCGCCATGACCGATCAGGGACTCGCGGATCATTTTGATTTCGTCCAGGAAGGCCTGCGCGTTGTCGTAACCACAACCGCGTCCAGGATCGGGGCGTCCGGCCAGAAGGGTTTCCAGACGGTTCAACTGGCAGCCCAGCCGATGGTGCATGAGCATCAATTTGCGCCGGTAGGGCTCGTGAACATATTGCCGGGGCCGTTCCTTGAAGGCGGCCTCGATGAGCGGTTCATCGGCTACCAGACTGGCCTCGAAGGCCGCCGATGGGGTGACCAGGCTATAGGAATGGGTGAGCAGCTTGATCAGGTCTTGCAGGCGGCGCTGATATTCCACCAGCACCTCGCGAGCCTGCAGCCGCACGGTGGTGCGGGTAATGGCGTGGGTCACGAAGGGATTGCCGTCCCGGTCGCCGCCGATCCAGGAGCCAAAGCGCAAAAAGGTGGGGGTGTGCAGGGATTGTGCCCCGCCCTGATCGCCATAGACATTATTTACGCAGCGTTCAAAATTGCGATAGACCCGGGGCACGGTGTCGAACAGGGTCTCGCGGAAGTAATACAGGCCGGCCCGCACCTCGTCGATCACCTGCGGTTTGTCGGGGCGCACCTCGTCGGTTTTCCATAGGGACTGAATCTGGTTGCGAATGCGGTATTCGATGGCCCGGCGCTGATAGGGGGCCAGCATGGGATCGTCCAACCCCTTAGCCAGGGCACGCAGGCGGCCCTGAATGGCCAACGTGGTGCGGCGCTTGGTCTCGGTGGGGTGGGCGGTGAACACGGGTTGATAAGTCAACACATCGAGCATGTCTTGAAGCTGTTCCAGGGTCACCCCCTCTTCGCGCAGGCCCTGCAGGGTGTCGTCGAAGGAGCCATGCCACAGCCGTTCCCCGCGATTGATCCGCCGCACCCGTTGCAGCTGCGACCATTCCTCCTCGGCGATGTTGGACAGCAGGAAATAGATACTGAAAGCGCGCAGCACATGGGACAGCACCTCCGGTTCCAGCCCGGCAATCAGGTCGGTCAGCCGTTTGCGGGCCTCAGGATCTTCCTCCTGCCGAAGATCAACAAACCCTTTGCGCAGGATTTCCACCGTCTTGAGGACCTGTGGGTCCTCCTGCTCCAGAAGCACCTCGCCCAGCAAATTTCCGAACAGCCGCACCCGGGCGCGCAGTTCCGTATCGTCGATCTCGGTCATAGTCGAAGGCCCAAATAAGGAATCGGTGCCCTCTCCTAGCATTTCCCGTCCCCCCACGACAACGCTGCCGTGCCGTGCCCCTTTCCCAGCTCCCCATGTTTTGCTAACATCCGGCCCGTATTCGAGGGGAGCGGGGATGCCGACGGTCATTGTTGGAGCCATTTTGTTCGTGCTGGGCCTGACCGGTCTGGTCAACTGGCAATGGTCGGTGCAGGAGTTGCTGCGCGGGGTTGTGCCGTTGGGGCTGTTGCTGTTCGGGCTGTTGGCGGTGGCCAGCGGGCTCAAGCGGATTCCGCTGGCCTCGGTCAATGGGGCCGACTCCCCCGTCTCGCCGCTGTTTCGCAAGGAGGACTGGTGGGCGGTCTGGCTGGGCTTGACCTTCGTGCTGTATGCGCTGGCCACCTATACGACCCATGGCGATTTTCTGAAGGCGATCACGGTCAACCCGGGCGGCCTGAAATGGCGGACGTCGGCTGAACTGGGCGCCCATTTCGCCGAGAATGCCGCTCTGTATATGATGCAGTTTGGCGTCTGGGTGACCTTTCTCGGGGTGTCCTGTCGGGTGATGGGCATTCCCTTCGGGCGTTTCATCGCCGGGTTCAGCTTTCTCTATCTGCTGTCCATGGCTATTTTCGCCGTCGGCGGCTGGGTCAGTGCCACACAGTTCAATCTGGAGCCGCCGCTGGTGGCGCTGATCGTCGGGTTGATTCTGGCCAATACGGTGCGTCTGCCCGCCTGGATGGATGCGGCCTTCCGGGTCGAATATTTCGTCAAACTGGGCATCGTGCTGCTCGGGGCGACCTTCCCCATCACCCTGGTGATGACCGCCGGGCCGGTGGCCATCGGGCAGGCCACGGTGATTTCATTGCTCAGTTGTCTGACCATCTATTTCGCCGCCACCCGCTGGTTCGGGCTGGATCGGCGGCTGGCGGCGGTGATCAGTGTCGGCGGCTCGGTCTGCGGCGTGTCGGCTTCCATGGCCATCGCGGCGGCGGTCGGGGCGACCAAGGATCATGTCTATGCCTCGGTGACCCTGGTGGTCGGCTGGGCGCTGGTGATGATCATAGCTCTGCCGTTTGTCTCCCAGGCCCTGGGACTGCATCCGGGGGTCGCCGGGGCCTGGATCGGTACTTCGGAATTCGCCGACGCCGCCGGATTTGCCGCCGCCGCCTCCTATGGCAAGATGGCGGGCAACGAGGAAGCGGCGCTGAAGGCCTTCACCCTGATGAAGGTCATCGGGCGCGATTTGTGGATCGGCATCTGGGCCATGGTCTGGGCGCTGGTCGCCACCACGGTCTGGGACAAGGCGGAAAAGGGCCAGCGCAAGTTGGACCCGGGCGAGATCTGGCGACGCTTTCCGAAGTTCGTGTTCGGCTTTTTCGTCGCTTCGATTCTGGTCACCCTGTTGACCAGCGGCTTTTCGGCGGCAGAATTCGAGCAGGTGGTCAAACCCAACCTGTTGGCCCCAATCAACTCCCTGCGCAGTTGGGCCTTTATTTTCTGTTTCCTGTCCATCGGGCTGACCACGCGCTTCCGCGACCTGCATGCGGTCAATTTCGGCACCTTCAGCGCCTTCAGCATCGGCGTGGTGGTCAATGTGATTGCCGGGTTCATTCTGTCCGTATGGATATTCGGCGACTACTGGTCGCGGCTGTGACCGCGACGCCGGAGGCGTGCTGCGCCCAGTGCCGCCATTTTGTCGGAGAGCCGCAAGCCCTGGAAAAACTGATCGGCGGGCTGGCGATCCTGTCTTCGGCCCATGGGTCGGTGCGCGCCGATACGGGGTGGTGTGCGGACCAGGATCGTTTCCGGGTCGCCCGGGACGGTTGTCCGAGGTTTCAGCAAAATCCTGGGGAGGCGTAAGTGCCCGATCTCGCAGGCCCCCTTCCGTAAATTGTGCCCAAATTGAGCAGAACCCGGAAATCGCTACTATATTTCCGCATTGCACCATGTTGCCTTGCGGGGGGCAATGACCATATACTGACCATTCGTATAGCCCATTTGGCGGTGTAATCATGCTGCGGAAGGGCTTTCCTCCCCCCTCCTGGGAGAACAATATAATAAATCGAGGACGCAGATGGCAAAGAAACAACGCAAACAAAGACTCATCGGTGGTTATCGTCCAGTTGACGTACATGTGGGCAGCCGCCTGCGCAAACGCCGGGTATTCGTCGGCATGAGTCAGGAAAAACTTGGTGAAACCGTCGGCCTGACTTTTCAGCAGATTCAGAAATACGAGCGTGGGGCCAATCGAATCGGCGCCAGCCGACTCTATGAATTCAGCCGCATTCTCGACGTGCCGGTGTCTTATTTCTTCGAGGCGATGAGCGACGACGTGTCCAGCGACGCCGGTCAAATCCCGGCCGGTCAACCGATTTTGCCCGACGGCAGCGGCACCGAGGCGCTGTTCGAGCGGCTGGAGACGTTGCGGCTGGTCCATGCCTATTACCGCATTCCCGATGCCGACTCCCGCAAGCGGTTGCTCGATCTGATCAAGGCCCTGTCGGTGGCCGAGGGCATGGTGGACGTATCGGCTTCTGAGGCGGCCTGATCAGGTGGCCAAGACGCCGATCAGTTTGGCGCGCTAGCACAACCGTCCTGCGACAGGCCGGTCAGCAGTTTTCTCAGGTCTGCCGATTCCGCAAGCAGGTCGGGATGGCTGTCCAACACGCTGTTCAAAAGATGCCGGGACCGAGGATCGCCTGGACACAAGCGAAATGCCTCGGCGAAACAGGTCGCGGCATCGTGCCACCTTTCCTGACCTTGTCGTACCAGCCCAAGGTTTTTGTGGGCATTATGCCTCTCAGGGGTCACGGCGATTGCGGCAAGACAATAGGGTTCGGCTTCGTCAAATCTGCCCATCTGTACGAGAGAATATGCGAGATTATTGTTGCCAAAATATCGGAATTTTTCCCTGACGGGGGCCTCCTCAAGAACTTTGGCATAGTAGTCTACGGCAGTCATCCAATCTTCCCGGCGCTCGCACTCGATGCCAACTGACATCAGAATTTTGGCCCGGTCATCGGAAGTCTCCGCTTCTTCCAGTAAACGATTAATATTCTGATGCTCTTCATTGAGTAGACAGCGGCTGGCCGAGAAGCCCCTTCCTTTGGCATTCTGCATAAGAAATCCCCTCAGTTTTTGAGGGTGAATTATACCAGATTGGCTGAGTTCAGGCAAATTTGATGGCGCATAACCTGTTGATTAATAATGTAAATATTGATTTTTCTTGGGTGATTTTTTCACTGCTTACAACGTTAATAGGTCCAAAAACCCACTTTGGAAGCGTGTTAAAGTGATCGTTGACATGCGGCGTGGCCTAACAGAAGGTGACACCTATGGGGGCTCAGAAAGCGATGACGACGTACTCTACCAAGTCGCCGCCTCCTGGGTGGCGTTCGCATCGGTGCTCAATGGCGCAATCCATGTGCTGAACTGATCGGGAGACAGATGCGCCAGCGGCTGGTTACCGTCAACGACAAGATGCAGCAGGGCTATCGGTATTTCCTGACGGAACCGGTGGGGCGCAATTTCGACCCCGAGTTCCGTCCCGAATTGACGCCCAAGCAGATGCTGGAACTCGGGGTTTTCGGCGGCAAATACATGACAGACTGCCACAAGGAATATCCGGCGAGCTGGTTCGTGCGGGCGAAGCTGTCGCCAGCCCGCCGCGACTGTTCGCTCAATTACTTCGGCGTGGATGCCAGCCAACCGCTGTCGGAATGGCGGAGGAAGGGCTGGATACATCCCGACGATCCGCGTGGCTGGTTTCAATGGTACTGCCGTTACTATATGGGCCGACGATCGGCTGAAGAAGACGCCCGCCAGATCAGGCGTTGGAAGGCGATCCGTCGGCATATCGCGCAGATCAAGCGGAATTGCGACCCGGGCGATCTTTTTTGCAGGCCGCGCCAGCGCCAAGCGCTCTTGCATTGGGCCTATGACAGCCGAATTATCTGAGAGCGCTCTAGCACCGTCCGTTTGCGTCTTAAGCATGTGCAGTTCACGCAAAACAATATGGTCGAAACAACGACTCCCATACCCGCCACTGATCCCGCCCGCAAGCAAGCGGTGATCTATGCCCGCGTCTCTTCGAAGGGGATGCAGAAGGAGGGCGTCTCGATCTCGGCAACCCTTTGATTTATTGGAATAAAAATAGTCATCGCATGCCGTTCGGGAGGCAATGACGGCGGAAATTCCGCAAAAAATGAAAATTGGCTGGGGCGCCAGGATTCGAACCTGGGAATACTGATACCAAAAACCAGCGCCTTAACCGCTTGGCCACGCCCCAACTGACAGGTTGCCGGAAACATAATGCGGGTTTCCTGTCGGGGCAACGGGAATCATCGGGTTGTCAGCAAGTCCTTGCGGATATACAGAAGCTGGCCCGTCAGCCCGGGCAATTTCTCGTACGGGCCGGAGAGGTAGTCCTGCACCGCCCGGCCCATGTAAAACCGCCGGTAGCTGACCTGTTCGGGCTGATAGGTTTTGAGAATCTCCACCACCTGTTCCGGCGTCAGCAGGCCGCCCCGGACCCGCTTCAGGGAATAGACCGCCAACGGCGGCACCACCGGCAAACGGGCATAGTAGGCATCCATGGGGCGGTCGGTGATCAGCCAGCGGGTGCGCCCGGCCCGCTCCGATAGGGCCGCCACGGCGTTGCGGTCGTTGGCGTCGGTGGGGCGATGAAACAAGGCAACGGTTTGTTGGCCTTGGACCATGAATTGCCAGAGACCGCCGCCGAGTAGGGCCAGGGCCAGGGCGCGCGCCGCCCAGCGCCGCCCGGCCACAACATCCCGAAGCCGCGAGTGCAAGGCTCCTCCGGCCATCCCGGCAAGCCAACTCAGGGGAATCAGGATCAACAGCAGTTGATGGTTCCACAGGGGGGCATGACGGTACAGGACCACGCCGGCCATCCCGACCCACAGCCCCGGAATCCAGCGGCTGGGCCGCCGCCAGGGCCAGGCCAGCAGCAGCCCGAGAACGGCCAGGGTCAACAGATAGGGTTGCTCCAACAACATAGGCCAAAACCGGTTCGATCCTTGGTCATAGGGAAAGGCTTCGGCCAGTCCGGGCTGCACGTGGGGTGCGATCAACTGGCTGACGAACGCCGGACCGGCGAGCAGTGTCAGGCCGCCGAAGGTGAGGCAGAAGGCGATGATCCATGCAAAACCGGCACGGCGTCCGGGCAAGGCATCTCTCCGTCGCCAGTCGATCCAAAAAGCCAGCAGCAGCGCAGGCAGCAGGACCAGAGTAAAGAACTTGGTTTGCAGGGACAGGGCCATCAAAAAGCCGGACAGGGCCTGGCGTTGCCAGCGTCCGGCGGCCCCCAGGGCCTGATCCAGCGCCAGCAGGGCCAGGGCCAGCGCCGGGAGACCGATCATCACCGACACACTGAGCCGCTGATAGAGCGCGGTCGAGACCAGACAGGCGACCGCGACCCAGGCCGCCACGGTGCCTTCCTCGCGCTGAACAATGCGAAAGAGCGCCCCAAGCAACAGCACGGAAAACAGCAGAATCGTCGCCCGGGCAGCGATCACCGAGGGTCCAAACAACTGCTGCACGGCGGCCAGCACCAGGGTCAGAACCGGCGGCTGGTCGCTCCAGATTTCGCCATAGAGATGATGACCCTCGGCGACCAGGAAGGCCTTCATAAGATTGAGACCCTCGTCCGTGTCCATCTCATAGACCCCCCACCAGGGGCCGAGCAGACAAAGTGCTGCGGCAAACAACAGCGCCGGAAACCAGGGGTTCTGCAACAGGCGCCGAGGGGTCATACCGTCGTGCCGTCGAAGGGCTCCAGAGGACTCATCAGGGGAGCGGCCGCAGTCCACCAACGGGGCTTTGCCGCCGCGATGCGGGCGGCAGCGGCCTGCGCCGATTTGATCGTTGCGAACAGGCCGAAACAGGTTGCACCGCTCCCCGACATGCGGGCCAACAGGCAATCCGGCTGGCTATCGAGGAGGGCCAGCACGTCGGCGATCACCGGGGCCAGGAGCAGGGCGGGCTTCTCCAAATCGTTGCGCCGTTGTTTCAGCAACTGGGCCAGTTCCAGGGCCGTGGTGGGGGACTGGACGAAGGGGGCCGGTTCGGAAAACGCGCCCTGACGGGCGTGAAACACCGCTGGCGTGGACAGGGGCAAGCCCGGATTGACCAGCACCACACTGGCCGGCGGCAGAGGGGGGGCCGGAACCAGGCGATCCCCGATGCCGTCCATGAACATCGGACGGGCGGCCAGACAAACCGGCAGATCGGCTCCCAGGCGCAGGCCCAGGGCGGTCAGTTCCCGATCGGAGAAATTCAGGTTCCACAGTTTCGAGAGCACGCGCAGGGTGGCCGCCGCATCCGCCGAGCCGCCACCGATTCCCGAAGCGATCGGCAGCACCTTGTGCAGATTGAGCGCGGCGGTGGGCTTGAGTTTCGCCGCCTTGGCCAGCAGCAGGGCGGCGCGCAGGACCAGATTGTTGTCTTCCTTGGACAGCCCCTTGGCCATGGGGCCGCTGAGAGTCAACGAGAACGTGCCGGAGGTGCGGGCGGTAATCCGGTCCCCGACACGGGCAAAGGCGACCAGACTGTTCAGCGTATGATAGCCGTCCTCCCGTTGACCGGTGACGTGCAGATAAAGATTCAGCTTGGCCGCCGCGCCAGCACGATATTCCGCCATGATCAGTCTGCCTGTGTGAGAACCAAGCCGTTTTTCAGTTTGTCTTCAAGACGGGCCAGCACCTCCGGGTCCGGATCGAGACTGCGCGCTCGCCGCCATTGGAATCGTGCTTCCTTTTTACGGCCTACCTGCCAATAGGCATCGCCCAGATGATCGTTGATCACCGGGTCCTGGGGCCGCAACACGACAGCCCTTTCGAGGTTTTTGACTGCTCCATCATAATCCTTGAAGCGATACAGGACCCAGCCCAGGCTGTCGACGATGTAGCCATCGGTGGGCTCGGCCTCGACGGCTTTTTCGATCATGGCGCGGGCCCGTTCCAGGTTGCGATGGCGTTCGACCCAGGAATAGCCCAGGTAATTGAGCACGTAGGGTTGGTCGGGCCGCAATTCCAAAGCCTTGAGGAAATCCTGTTCCGCCTGATCCCAGCGGTCGGACTGTTCCAGGGCGATGCCGCGGGTATAGAACAACGACCAATGGTCCGCATGAATGGTGGTGATGCGGCTCATGGCGTCGTTGTACGCGGTCACCGCTTCGGCGAACCGCTCCCGCCCGCGCAGGATATCGCCAAGACTGATCAGAGGATCGGCCTCGGTCGGGTATTCCCGGGCCATGGCGCGCAAAGTTGCCACCGCCTCGTCCGTGCGGTCCAGACGGTCCAGGTTGGAAGCCAGAGCCATCTGTGCCGTCCAGGCGGCGTAGGATTGCGGATTGATGTTTCGGTAAACGTCGTTGGCCGCAGCCAGACGGTCATCGGCTTCCAGCAGGTCGGCGACGATGATCTGAGCCAGCGGAAAATCGGGCTCCAGGTACAAAGCCAGACGCACCAGCAACATGGCGGTATCGTGCGCATTGCGCTGGCGCAGGGAATTGCCCACGTCGAACAGCGCCTCGGCGACTCCCGCCGCCGGTCCGGGCGGTGAGCCGGAAATCGGCTTGCCCTCATCCAGGCGTTTAAGGGCCATTGTGAACTGGCGGTTGTCCGGATGCTGTTGCAGATAGTCCGCATACAGTTTTCGTGCCTCATCCAGTTGCCCATTGCGCTCGTAAAAATCACCGAACAACTGCAACAGTCGGGAAGAGACCGCATCCCCGGAGCCCAGAGCCTCCCTGAAGCTCGCCTCGGCCTCCTTGGGGTGGCCCAGGTAGGCTTCGATCAGGGCCTGATGAAGATTAGCCAGGGCCTTGAAGCCATTGCGCTCAGCCAGGGTGTCGAGTTCGGCGCGGGCGGCCTTGCCGTCGCCGATGCCGGTCAAGGCCCAGGCCTTGATCAGCGGCAACATGAAGGCGTTGACCCCCTTGTCGGTGACCTTCTCCAGACGTTCCAAAGCGACAGAGTTGTGACCCAGACGCAGGTCTTCGATGACCAGGGCCAACTCGGCCAGCGGCGAAGACTCATCGGATTCGACCAGTTGGCGGGCCAGCGGCAGGGAAGTGGCGAAATCCCCCTCCATGGATTTGAGCACGAAGGTGCGGTTGCGCAGACTGGCCACTTCTGGATCTTCCTGGAGCACAGCCTCAAAGAAGCGGCTGGCGATATCGGGCCGCCGATTGGTCTGAGCATGGCGCGCCGACAGATAGTTGCCGAAAAGCGACGGACCCGGCTCGATGGGGTCCATTTCCGAATTGGCGGTGCCGGAAGCGCAGGCAGCCAGCACGAAGGCCAAGGTGGCCGCAGTGAATAACCGTGACGCAGATGGAAAACGGAAAGTGAAATTGTCAGACACGCGAACCCCTTTCGCTAAGCCGGGCCGGGAACAGGTGGCGCATCATAGCCCGCCTGACAGGGGGGACCAAGGGGGGAGTTGTGCGCTGAATCGAAGTAACCGAAGGTATTACATGTTGGGATAATTGGGGCCGCCGCCGCCCTCGGGGGTGACCCAGGTGATGTTTTGCGTCGGGTCCTTGATGTCGCAGGTCTTGCAGTGCAGGCAATTCTGGGCGTTGATCTGCAAACGGGGCACGCCGTCGTCTTCCAGGAATTCGTAGACACCCGCTGGGCAATAGCGCACCTCCGGCCCGGCGAAACGGGCCAGATTGACCTCCGTCGGCACTTCGTCGTTGCGCAGATGCAGATGGCAGGGCTGATCTTCCTCATGATTGGTGCTGGAAAAGGCAACATTGGTCAGCTTGTCGAAGGTCAGCTTGCCGTCCGGCTTGGGATAGGCAATCGGGCGCTGTCCGGCCGCCGGTTGCAGGGCCTCGTGATCGGCGTGATGGGCGAACGTCCAAGGGGCCTTGCCGCGCCACAGATAGGTATCGAGGGCCGAATAGGCGATGCCTCCCCACAGGCCCCATTTGGCGAACGACGGACGGATATTGCGTGCCCGGTACAGTTCGTCCCAGATCCACGAGGCCCGCACCGCCGCCCCATAGGTCCCCAGGTCGCGCGGCGGGGTCTCCGAGGCCAGCGCCGCGAAGGCTGATTCGGCGGCCAGCATACCGGTTTTCATCGCCGTGTGGGTGCCCTTGATCTTGGGCACGTTGAGGAATCCGGCGTCGCAGCCGATCAGCAGGCCACCGGGAAAGGTCAGTTCGGGAATCGACTGGAAGCCGCCCTCGTTGAGCGCCCGCGCCCCATAGGCGATGCGCCGCCCCCCTTCGAACAGCGGCGCAACCGCCGGATGGGTCTTGAACTGCTGAAAGGCGTCGTAGGGTGAAAAATGCGGGTTGGGGTAATCCAGCCCGGCGACGAAGCCGACCGCCACCTGCTTGTTGTCCAGGTGATACAGAAAGGAACCGCCATAGGTGCGACTGTCGAGCGGCCAGCCGACCGTGTGGCGCACCGTGCCTGGCTTGTGCAGGTCGGACTCCACTTCCCACAATTCCTTGATGCCTAGGCCGTAAGTCTGCACATCGCACTCGGCGCGCAGGGCGAATTTGTCCATCAGTTGCTTGCCCAAATGGCCCCGACAGCCCTCGGCGAAAAAGGTGTAGGTGGCTTTCAGGTCGACGCCCGGCTCGAAATTGGGGCCTTCGGAGCCATCCTTGAGCCGCCCCATGTCGCCGGTGCCGACGCCGACCACCGCGTTATCGTCGAACAACAGGTGGGCGGCGGTGAATCCGGGAAAGATCTCCACCCCCAACTCTTCCGCCTGTTGGCCCAGCCAGCGACAAAGATTGCCCAGGGAGACGATATAGTTGCCCTGATTATGCATCTGCGGCGGGGTCATCAGACGGGTGCAGGCCCCAGACGACAGAAATTCGAAACGGTCGTGGGTGACCGGCGTGGTCAGGGGGGCTCCCTTGGCTTTCCAGTCCGGAATCAACTCGTCCAGCGACCGGGTCTCGATGACCGCGCCGGAGAGGATATGCGCTCCCACCTCGGAGCCCTTTTCGACCACGCAGACGGACGTTTCGCGACCGGCCTCGCGGGCCAACTGCATCAGGCGGATCGCCGCGGATAACCCGGACGGACCGGCTCCCACGATGACCACGTCGAATTCCATGCTTTCCCGTTCCATGTCTCGGCTCCACCGTTCGCAGTGCGGCGCAATATATCATGAACGGTGAGGCGAGCCAGCCCCGATTCGAACTCTTGCCGCAGCGTTCCGGCGTGCTACTCTCCGTCCATGATGACCGAGAACATTGCCCCGCTTGAGACCGCCGCCCTGATGCGCTGGTATTTGGCCATGGGCGTCGATGAAACCATCGCCGACCAGCCCATCGACCATTTCGCGCCGCCGCCGGTTGTTGAAAAAGCCGCGCCCGTTGTGGAGACCGCCTCCCCGCGCAATGGCGGAGAGACGGTCAAGGCGGCAGTGGAGATGGCCCGGGCCGCCCGCACGGTGGATGAACTGCGCGCCGCCCTGGATGATTTTGACGGCTGTCCGTTGCGCAAGACCGCCACCAACACGGTGTTTTTCGACGGCGCGCCGGACGAGGCCCGGGTGATGCTGGTCGGCGAGGCCCCGGGGGCCGAGGAAGACCGCCGTGGTCTGCCCTTCGTCGGCCCCAGCGGCCAACTGCTCGATCGCATGCTGGCCTCCATCGGCCTGGACCGGACGCAGGTGGTCATCTCCAACACGGTGTTCTGGCGTCCGCCCGGCAACCGCAGCCCCAACAGCTCGGAAATCGGGGCCTGCCTGCCGTTTCTGGAGCGGCTGATCGAGATGGTTGACCCGGAAATCCTGGTCGCCCTGGGCGGCCCGGCGGCCAAGACCCTGCTGGCCAAAACCCAGGGAATCACCCGCCTGCGCGGCCAATGGGCCACCTATGCCACCCCTGGGCTGGCCCGTCCGGTGGCGGCGGTGGCGCTGTATCATCCGGCCTATCTGCTGCGTTCCCCGGGGGCCAAGCGGGATGCCTGGCGGGACCTGCTGTCGATCCGGGAGCGGCTGCAACAGGGGCGGTGAATTTCCGACATGCCGACGTGCTCACCAAGGAATCAACAGTGGAACTGCGGATTTTTGTTGTCACATTTCCGCTTGTTGATCTATAAGTTGTTGACGATAAAGGGTTGGGGTGAAAATCGTGACTAAAGATCCAATTCGGAGATTGAGTAAAGGCGTTCTTGTCGCCTTGGTGATAGGCCTGGGAGTTGCTGGAACAACTTTCAGCGCATTGGCCGAGTCTCTGATCGCTACCCTGCCCGACGGTCTGTTGGACGCCAATCCGACCGCCATGCCGTCGGTGCTCGGAGAGGCCGACGTCACCCGCTATCGGGAAATCTTTCAATTGCAGAAAACCGCCCGCTGGTCCGCCGCCGACAAGCGCATTGCCGAGCTGGAAAATCCCGTGCTGATGGGGCATGTGCTGGCCCAGCGTTACCTGCATCCCACCGGCTATCGTTCCAAGTTTCAGGAACTGTCGGACTGGATGGATCGCTACGCAGATCTGCCGCAAGCCAAGACCATCTACAAATTGGCCGTTCAGCGTCGTCCCAAGAATTGGAAATGGCCGTCGAAGCCGCTTGGGGAATCGCGCCTGGATGGGGTTCAGATCACCCGCAGCGACGCCGATAAGCCGCTGCCCCGGCGTTCTGGACTGTCCGACAAGGATCGTCAACGGGCCGGGCAGATCGAGCGGCTGACCAAGAACCGGCTGCGCCACGGCTATACCAAATCGGCCAAGCGGCTGCTCGATACGGACGAAGCTCGCAAATTGCTGTCCAACGCCGAATACGATTCCCTGGCCGCCGCGCTGGGCATGGCCTATCTGGGCGACGGCCGCGAGCAATGGGCCTACGACTGGGCCAGCAAGGCGGCCGGGCGCTCCGGCAAGCGGGTGCCCAGCGCCCACTGGATCGCCGGGCTGGCCGCCTGGCATCTGGGAAAACTGGATCTGGCGGCGGATCATTTCGCATCAGTGATCGACTCGCGCTACGCCGACGACAGCCTGAAATCCGCCGCCGCCTTCTGGGCCGCCCGTGCCGCCCTGGTCGGTGGGGCGCCGGAAAAGGTCAATGAGCGGCTGCGTCAGGCGGCCGAGCATCCGCGCAGCTTTTACGGGCTGCTGGCCCTGGGCCTGTTGGGCGAGGACCTGCCGTTCCAATGGCGCGGCGGCGATCTGGAAGATGCGGCGTTGCTGGAAGTCCGCGACAGTCTGTCCGGACAGCGGGTGCTGGCGCTGATGCAGGTGGGCCGACAGGATGATGCGGAACAAGAGATACGACTGCTGGCCCGACGGGGCGGCAAGGACGCGGCGCAACAGGCCCTGATCCTCGCCGACCGGGCCGGGTTGGCCGAGGCGGCGCTGCGTCTGGCCCGCGCGCTGTATGGCCGGGAGGCTCCCGAATCCTTTGCCTTTCCGCTTCCGGCGCTCAATCCCAAGGAGGGATACAGCATCGACCGAGCGCTGTTGTTCGCCATCATGCGACAGGAATCGGCCTTCAATGCCGATGCCAAGAGCCACATGGGGGCGCGCGGCTTGTTACAGCTCATGCCCCGTACTGCCAGCTTCGTCGCCGGGGACCGCAAGCTGCACGGCACCAACCGCAAGACCTTGCATGACCCGGACGTCAATTTGGAATTGGGGCAAAAATACATCCAGATGCTGCTCGACGAACCGGCGGTGGGCGGTGATGTGATGCGTTTGATTGCTGCCTGGAACGGTGGGCCGGGCAATCTGTCCAAATGGATGCGCCATAACCGCCATAACGACGACCCGTTGCTGTTCATGGAAAGCATCCCGTTGCGTGAAACCCGCAGCTTTGTCGAACGGGTGTTGACCAACCTGTGGATTTATCGGCATCGCCTGGGTCAGGACCTGCCGTCGTTGACCGCCATTGCCGCCGGGCGCTGGCCCAGTTACATTGCCCTGGATTCCAATCCAACGGTGGTGGCGAAAAATGGCGAAAATCGAAGGTAAGCGTGACTTTGTGCCGGTCAATATCGGTATTTTGACCGTCTCGGACAGCCGCACCCTTGAAACGGACACCTCCGGCCAAGTTCTGGTGGATCGCGCCGAGGCGGCGGGGCATGTGGTGCTGGAGCGGGCTATCGTCAAGGACGACGTGGCGGATCTGGTCGCGCTGTTGAATCGCTGGATTTCCAATCCGTTGATTGATGTGATCATCTCCACCGGCGGCACCGGCCTGACCGGTCGCGACGTGACTCCCGAGGCTTTTGCCAAAGTCTGCGAAAAGGAAATCCCAGGATTCGGCGAACTGTTCCGCTGGATCAGTTTCCAGAAGATCAAGACCTCCACCGTACAATCCCGGGCCACGGCGGGAATCGCCAACGGCACCTATCTGTTCGCGCTGCCCGGCTCCAACGGGGCCTGCAAGGACGGCTGGGACGACATCCTGGTGCACCAACTGGATGCCCGCCACATGCCGTGCAATTTCGTCGAACTGATGCCGCGCCTCAAAGAGCATCTCTGAAACGTGCGCCGCTTCTCGATGGTTCTGGTTTTTCTGCTCCTTTCGGGCTGCCAGGAAACCGATGAGGTTCCCCTGACCGCCCAACAGGCGCTGCTGGTCGCCCAGTTCGAACGGGTCGCCTTCTCCAGCGAGCGATTCGGCGGGCAGCGGGCCGGTCGTCTGTTGCGCTGGGAAAGCCCCATCGTGCCCCGGTTCGAGGGGGCCATGCCGCGGCGTCTGGAAGATCAGGCCCGGCAGTTGATCCAGGGGTTTGCCGGGCTGGCCCACCGTGCGGTGAAGCGGGAGGGCACGGCGAATTTCGTTGTACGGCTGGTGGCGCCGGGCACCGTGTATCGGGCCGCCGGTCAATCGGCGCCCTGTTATACGGAAGTCACCCATGATGCAGCGGGTGTGATTCAGCGGGCGGAAATCGACATTGCCCCCCTGTCGGCCGCCCAGATCGACCATTGTCTGGCCGAGGAGATTTTTCAGGCTTTCGGATTGCTCGACGATTCGGATCTCATTGTGGGGTCCCTGTTGCATGAGTCCAGCGTCCGCCCCGATGCGGCCTGGCAGGATCTCCTGCTGCTGCGGGCCTTGTACCATCCCTCGTTGCGGCCAGGCATGAGCCGGGACGAGGCCGCGCCCTATCTACCGGAAATCCTGCGCGACTTGAGCCAGACCCCATAATCCGCGCCATCGTCCACGTCGGACAGCGGGTCCAGCAATGCCACCCGATATCCTTGCAGGTTGGCCAGGGTGTCGGCCAGCGCCTGGGGGCTCGACCAGTGCACGTTGGCGAACAGGTCCCGGGGCAGACGGGGGCGGCGGCGCAGTCCCACCAGCCAATAGCCGCCATCGCGGGCCGGGCCGAAAACCGCATCATGATCCCCCAACTTATGGAACGCGGCGGCGACCTGGGCCGCGCCAAGCTCAGGAATGTCACTGCCGACGATGACCACCGGCCCCGGCGGCAGGTCGCGCAACGGGCGCAACATGCGCCCCCCCAGGTCTCCCGGCCCCTGACCGATCACCCGCCATCCCTGCGGCCAGATGGGGGCCGAACGGCTAAGGTCCGGGGTAACGGCGAGCCAGGATTTCCAACGTGAATCGTTACCCAGGCGGCGCAGGGTCTGGCGCAGACAATGGCGATAAAAGGCCCAGGCGGAAATGTCACCGATTTTCCGGGCGAGACGGGTCTTGACCCGCCCTAATCGCGGTGCCTTGGCGAACAGGACCAAATGGTCAGCCATAATATTTGACCAACTGTTCTGGCGGCACCCCGAGCAGATATAAAGTGAGCAGCGACAGATTGCGCAGGGGACGCCACAGATAGCCGTCGCGCTGATAGCGCACGGCGGAGGTCACCGCATCGGCCTCCAGTTCGATCAGCCGGGTCAGCCCGACCCGTTGCAGAATGTCCACGTCTTCCATCAAGGGCAGCGGGGCATAGCCGCCGATTTTGTCGTAATAGGTTCGGGACAGCAACAAGCCTTGGTCACCGTAGGGCAGGTTGAAGGTGTGACAACGCCAGGCGACCATCCGTTCCAGCCGTCGCGCCGCCGGGGCCGGGTCGTCGAGGGCAAACCGGAAATAGCCCGCCCGCTCCCAGTTCAGCGGGTCGGTGATGAAATCGCGGGTCGCCTGCCGCCATTCGGGGCGCAACCGGGTATCCCCATGTAGAAACAGCAGCCATTCACCTCGGGCCACGCGCGCCCCGGCAGCCAACTGTACGCCGCGCCCGGGTTCGGATTTGACCACTTGTACGCCGCGCCGTTTGGCCAGGATAGGCGTGCCGTCCACTGAACCGCCGTCGGCCACGATGATCTCCGTCTCCGTCGGCGGTTCGCTCAAGGAGTCCAGGGTGCCCGGCAGGGTGGCGGCGGCATTCAGGGTCGGAATGATGATCGACAGCATGCAGGCTCTATAGCATCCCATGGACAAGCAGGGGAGGAAATTATATTCTGTGTTTGTTCTTGTTGTTCCGGCCCGGAGAGATCCATGGATGACCCCCGGCCCGCCGCCCGTCCGCGTCCTGGACGCGGTGCCGTCGGCAATCCCGATGTACGTTACGACCCGCATCAGCGGCGGCCGCTGGATGACGGCTGGGACACCATCGAAGACGACCTGCCACCGCTGCGCACCACGGTGGAAATGGAGCGCGCGCGCAGCATCCTGACCCGCAACACCTCGCCGGACATTCCGTTCGACCGCTCCATCAATCCTTACCGGGGCTGTGAGCATGGCTGCGTCTATTGCTATGCCCGCCCCAGCCATGCCTGGCTTGGTTTGTCGCCGGGGCTGGATTTCGAAACCCGCCTGTGGGCCAAGCCCGAAGCGGCGGCCTTGCTGGAACAGGAACTGCGCAAGCCCGGCTACCGTTGCGCGCCGATCGCCCTGGGCACCAACACGGACCCCTACCAGCCCATCGAGCGGGGCCTGAACATCACCCGCAGCATTCTAGAAGTATTGGTCAAATACCAACATCCGTTCACCATTGTCACCAAGTCCGGGCTGATCACGCGGGATCTGGATCTGATTGGACCGATGGCCCGTGCCGGGATGGCGCGGGCCTGTCTGTCGATCACCACCCTGGATGACCCTTTGGCCCGGGCCCTGGAGCCGCGCGCTGCCACACCGGGCAAGCGATTGCGCACGGTTGCGACGCTGGCCCATGCCGGGGTGCCGACCGGGGTGATGGCGGCCCCGATGATCCCGGGGCTGAATGATCACGAATTGGAAGCCATTTTGACCGCCGGGAAGGCAGCCGGGGCGTCGCATGGCATGTATCTGCTCATCAAGTTGCCGCAAGAACTCGAAGCGCTGTTCGTGGAATGGCTGCGGGTGCATCGCCCCAAACGGGCGGACCGAGTGCTGTCGCTCATTCGCCAGTGCCGGGAGGGCAATCTGAGCGACCCGCGCTTTCATCTGCGCATGAGCGGCAGTGGACCCATCGCCCGGTTGTTGTCGCAACGGATGAAGATCATCGCGCGCAAACTGGGACTGGACGATTCCCTGACTCCGCCGAACCTGGATTGCAGCCGCTTCGCCCCGCCGCCGCGTCCGGGAGATCAATTGGCGCTGTTCTGACCCTTGCAGATGGTCCGCACCCGCGCCCATTCCAGGTCGGTCATGGCGATGCCCGACGGTCCCTGGGCGGCGCGTATGGCGGCGGCGCGGTCTTCGGACAGGGGATGGCTGGAGATCCAGGAAAGGTGTTCTTCCAGGCCCCCCTGCTGCTTGGCCAAACGGTCGAAAAACAGCGCGAAGGGCCGAGGGTCCCAGCCTGCCGCCGCCAACGTCTCCACGGCCACGGCATCGGCGGCCCGTTCCTTGTCGCGGGAATAGGCTCCATTGATCAGCGATTCACCCATCAGGGTCAGACCGGTGCCGCCGGTCGCATCGCCGATCAGCAGGGACAAGAGCACCGATGTGCCGACCGTCTGTACCGCCATCTCGGTCGGATGACGTTTCGCCAAATGCCCCATTTCGTGGGCCAGCACGCCAAGCAGTTCGTTGGGATGTTTGGCCTCGTCGATCAGCCCGCGCAGGAGCACCATGCGTCCGCCGGGCAGGGCCAGCGCGTTGACCAGATCGGTATCGAGAACCGCCAGGGTCGGCGGCTGGGTTAGCCCCAGGACCGGTTGTGCCACCATTTGCCGGAGCAGGCGTTGCAGGATTTCCAGGCCCGGCCCCTCGGCGCAGATCATCTGCTCGGGGCTTTTATGTTCGATCCGCGCCACCACGCGGACCAGCAGGTCCTCGCTGGCTTTCCCCAACTCCGCTTCCCAGGGGCTGGGCAGGGACAGGGCGATCACCCGCGCCATCCAGGGGATGATAAAAGCGAACAATAAGGTTACAGAAAGTACCGCCGCGCCGGTCCACAGCAGAAAGGGCCGACCATGGCTGTTCCAGGAGATATCCCGTTTGGTCAGCGTCGGACACCAGGCTGCGACGGTCTCGTACGCCGCCTGCTCCAGCAACAGCCGCGCCGCATCGTCCCGGCCCAGGCTGAGACGCCCCGGGCGGGTGCCGTCCGGTCGGTCCACCCGCCGCACCTCGGTCAGCGGCCAACGGGCCAGCAGGCTGCCCGCCCCGTCGCGCAGGATCAGAGCGTCGGCCTCGCGATCCACCGTCACATCATGGCGTTGGGCACTTTGGCCGTCATGGAAGGCTCCCTGAAGCAAAACCTAGAACGCCCCCACGTCCAGCCCGTCGGCCAGCCCCTCGCCATGCAGAGGATAGGGCGCGGAGGATTGGGCCACGGCCTTGAGCGGCTCCAGGCCGGTACTCTCGAAGGTCTGACAGAAGTGACGCAACAACGGATAGACCAGCACCAGGGTGACCAGGATGTTCTGCAAAAAAATAAAACCGATCAGTCCCAGGTAAGCCATTCCAAACGCCACCGCCGTCTGAGACTCGTCCGTCGCGGACAGGCCCATCAAGGGTGACACAACCAGGAACAGGAGCAAGGCAATGCTGGCCAAGCCCGTCAGGATACCCAACAAGGCAACCATGCCAAACCGGATATGGGAGAAAAATCGCGCTTGCTCAAAGGCCAGTGCCCCGACAATCAAGCGGGCCTCGCGCACCCGGTACCAATAGTAAGGGACGAAGGACAGAAAAATGAGAATCGCCACGGAAATGCCCCCGAGACCCAACATCTCCATGTCCAAGGGGGTTTCAGTCTGCTCGGCGGTCATAATCATGAATATACCGAAGGAAACCAAGGCAAAGGCGAGCAGCAGACAACCGAGATAGCTCAGCCAGGGCAACAGCAACGTTTTGACGGCGCCGGGGGCCAGCTCAAACCCGAACGACCCCTCACCGAAGCGGGCGTGGGTCGCCTTGTAGCGGGTCAGCGCCACCCTCATCCAGGGATAGGCGACACCCAGGGTGAGCAGGGTCAGCAGGCTCCACAGCAGGGCAATCTTGAGATATTCCAAGGATTTGCCATCCAGTCCGAAACGCACGCCACGCCAGGCGGTGCGGCTGAGGCGATAGCGGGTCAGGCGGAAGATGGCGATCTGAGCCAGCATGAAATAGACCAGGAACTGACTGGCATTGACCACCTGATACAGGGCCTCGTCCGGGCTGCCGATGAATTGCAGGACAAGGCCGTAAAACATGCCGATGGGAAACAGGATGATCAAAGCGAACAGGAAGCCTTTGAACAATTCACCGCCGGTGCCCAGGTATTCCAAATGATCGTCGCCGAGTCGCAGGTGATTCCAGAAATAGCGCCGCAGGTGGGTCTTGGCCCAGAAGCGGTAGATGCCGACGGTGATGAGGGTCAGAAGGGTGTTTTTCAGCAACAGCCCGAACAGGGGGGCGCGCCGACCGGTGAAATCCAGGCCCTCATTCTGCTCAGGCACAACCGCCTCGGTGATGGCGACCGACTCTTCCATGATGCTCCCCCTTTGCCCCATTGACGACAGAGTCTAGACTGTCATCCCAACTCTTGACCACACTATATAAGATTGTTGAATATATCAATATGCTACCATGTATAATGTCATCCCATGCCTGACCTGGCGTTCGAACAGGCGCTGGCGGCGCGATTCGGGGCTCCCGTGGCCGGGGTGGACGAAGTGGGGCGCGGACCCTGGGCCGGGCCGGTGGTGGCCTGCGCGGTGATTCTGGACCCGACCCGGCTCCCCGAGGGACTCGACGATTCCAAGAAACTCACTGCCAAACGCCGCGACGCGCTGTTCGAGCCGATCCTGGCCACGGCACAAGTGGGGCTCGGCGCGGCCACGGTGGAAGAAATCGACGCGCTGAATATTCTCCAGGCGACCTTTCTTGCCATGTGCAGGGCGGTGGCGGCTTTGCCAGAGGTCCCGGCGGCGACCCTGATTGACGGCAACAGGATTCCGCCCGCCCTGCCCTGTCCCGCCGAGGCGGTGGTCGGCGGCGACGGGCGCTCCTTAAGCATTGCGGCGGCCTCCATCATCGCCAAGGTGACCCGGGATCGGTTGATGACACAACTGGATGCGGATTGGCCGGGCTACGGCTGGGCGGCCAATGCCGGATACGGCACCAAGGCCCATCAGGCGGGGCTGGCGCGCTTGGGTCTCACCCCCCACCATCGCAGGTCCTTTGCCCCCATCCGCAAGATGTTGAGTCCCGGAGAGTCCTGAGATTCCATATCTAGGCGCAAACATTTATTAACATGTGTTTGATTCAATTGGGTCCTTCACGCCGACTCTTGGGGGACCCAAATCGTGGCCACGCGCAAAAAAACGCTCCTGCAAACCGACCGCATCATTCAGGGAGACAGCATCGCCGCCTTGGAATCGCTGCCCGAGGGCTGCATCGACATGATCTTTGCCGACCCGCCCTATAACCTGCAATTGGATGGGGAATTGCTGCGGCCCAATAATTCGGTGGTCGATGGGGTGGACGATGCCTGGGACAAGTTCGACACATTTGGGGCCTACGATAGCTTCACCCGGCGCTGGCTGTCGGAGGCTCGTCGGGTACTGAAACCAGATGGCACCTTGTGGGTGATCGGTTCATATCACAACATCTATCGCGTCGGCTCGATCCTCCAGGATCTGGAATACTGGATGCTCAACGACATCGTCTGGCGCAAGGCCAATCCGATGCCGAACTTCCGTGGGCGGCGTTTCACCAATGCCCACGAGACCATGCTCTGGGTGGCCAAGTCCAAGGACTCCAAGTACCGCTTCAACTACGACTCCATGAAGGCGCTGAACGAGGATTTGCAGATGCGTTCCGATTGGTATCTGCCCATTTGCACCGGCGGCGAGCGGATCAAGGACCATAACGGCGACAAGGCCCACCCGACCCAGAAACCGGAAGCCCTGTTGCATCGGGTCATCATGGCCTCGACGGAAGTGGGCGATGTGGTGCTCGATCCGTTTTTCGGCAGCGGCACCACCGGCGCGGTGGCCAAACGCCTGTGTCGGCGCTACCTGGGCATCGAACGTGATCCAACATACATTGAGGTGGCCCGCAAGCGTATCGCTCAGGTGCAACCGGCCCCGGACCCGGAACTGGTCAACACCCCCTCCAAGCGCGAAGAACCCCGCATCCCCTTTGGCTGGCTGGTGGAGCGCGGACTCTTGGAACCGGGGACGGTGCTCTATGGGCCGCGCAAACGCCATTCGGCCCGGGTGCGCGCCGACGGCACCCTGATTTCCGCCGATTTCAGGGGCTCCATCCATAAGGTCGGGGCGCATGTGCAGAACGCGCCGAGCTGCAACGGCTGGCAGTTCTGGAATTTCGACGTGGAAGGCAAGTTGGTGCCCATCGACATGCTGCGTCAGCAACTGCGGGCCGAACTGCATTGAGCAAATTTACCTGATCCAGCTGGCCTCATAGAGGCGGATCTGACGTTCCATTTCGTCGTCGAAGGCCTGCATCAGCTCGTCGGTCAGTTCAAACCAGACCCGATCCCGCTTGGCCAGGGTGATGCCCTCGGGGGTGGTCACCGTGCGGCTCGCCTGGGCGGAGGCGGTGGCCTTGACATTGCCCATGGTGTCGCGGATTTCCAGCCTGGCGGCCACATGCACCCGGTAGCGGTCCGACTGTTCGTCCTTGAACAGGCCGGTCAGCCCCTTGTCGGTGGCCAGGTTTTCCTGAATGGCGCTGGCATCCTCGATTACCATCACGGCCAGCCCGTTGGTGCCGTGGGCCTCAAGGCGATCAGTCGCCCAGTTGCGCAACGCGGTGAGAGGCGGCACCGGAAATTCATGGTCCACGTTGGGCGCCTGCATGGGTGGGTAGTAGCGCGATTCGATGCGCACCCCGGTCACATCCAGTTGCAGGGGAGACTCCTGGGTGAAGCGCAGCGACAGTTGTGCGCGCTCGGGGGGGGCCGTGCCGCAGGCCGCCACAGTGAGCACAAGGAAGCCGAGCACGGTCCTCGAAAAGGCTGTCATCCGGATCATGGACCCATGGTGCCACGTTCGTGGTCCGGAAACAAGATCAGCCCCATTCGATTCCTTCAATGCCGTTGAAGGTCAAGACCTCGCCGGTATCCAGGTCGGTCACCGTGCCATTGGTGCCTGCGGTGAAATTATGAACATCCTGATCCGAGTTGTTGGGGTCGATGGTGAAAGTCTCGCCGCCCTCGGTTTGGATCTCCCAGCCGCTGGCATCGGCGCCCTTGCTCGATGCATCCAGATGGACGATGTCGGTCCAATCACTGCCGCCATAGACGGAGTCGTTGCCGCCACCGGCACCCCAAATAAAGGTATCGTCGCCATCGCCACCATAAAGGCGGTCATTCCCTTCGCCGCCAATCAACACATCGTCCCCGGCGTTGCCGTACAGGTTGTCGTTGCCCGCGCCGCCGATAATGGTGTCGGCATCCGCCGAGCCCCGAATGGTGTCATGCCCGGCCCCGCCGTCGATGGCCTCGACGCCGACCAGGGTGGTGTTGGAGAAGTCCAGGGTGTTGTTGCCCGACGAGCCCATGATGGTGTCGGTACCGTCCCCGGCGTCAATGGTCTCCACGGTGCGGCTGTCGCCGAAGTGGTCGGTGGTGATGATGTCGTCGCCGGAGGTGGCCACAACGGTATCCTCGCCGTCGCCGCCGGAGAAGCGGTCCCAACCGTCCTCGGAATTGACCAGGAACACATCGTCCCCGGCGTTGCCGTACAGGTTGTCGTTGCCCGCGCCGCCGATAATGGTGTCGGCATCCGCCGAGCCCCGAATGGTGTCATGCCCGGCCCCGCCGTCGATGGCCTCGACGCCGACCAGGGTGGTGTTGGAGAAGTCCAGGGTGTTGTTGCCCGACGAGCCCATGATGGTGTCGGTGCCGTCCCCGGCGTCGATGGTCTCCACGGTGCGGCTGTCGCCGAAGTGGTCGGTGGTGATGATGTCGTCGCCGGAGGTGGCCACAACGGTATCCTCGCCGTCGCCGCCGGAGAAGCGGTCCCAGCCGTCCTCGGAATTGACCAGGAACACATCGTCCCCGGCGTTGCCGTACAGGTTGTCGTTGCCCGCGCCGCCGATAATGGTGTCGGCATCCGCCGAGCCCCGAATGGTGTCATGCCCGGCCCCGCCGTCGATGGCCTCGACGCCGACCAGGGTGGTGTTGGAGAAGTCCAGGGTGTTGTTGCCCGACGAGCCCATGATGGTGTCGGTGCCGTCCCCGGCGTCGATGGTCTCCACGGTGCGGCTGTCGCCGAAGTGGTCGGTGGTGATGATGTCGTCGCCGGAGGTGGCCACAACGGTATCCTCGCCGTCGCCACCGGAGAAGCGGTCCCAGCCGTCCTCGGAATTGACCAGGAACACATCGTCCCCGGCGTTGCCGTACAGGTTGTCGTTGCCCGCGCCGCCGATGATGGTGTCGGCATCCGCCGAGCCCCGAATGGTGTCATGCCCGGCCCCGCCGTCGATGGCCTCGACGCCGACCAGGGTGGTATTGGAGAAGTCCAGGGTGTTGTTGCCCGACGAGCCCATGATGGTGTCGGTGCCGTCCCCGGCGTCGATGGTCTCCACGGTGCGGCTGTCGCCGAAGTGGTCGGTGGTGATGATGTCGTCGCCGGAGGTGGCCACAACGGTATCCTCGCCGTCGCCGCCGGAGAAGCGGTCCCAGCCGTCCTCGGAATTGACCAGGAACACATCGTCCCCGGCGTTGCCGTACAGGTTGTCGTTGCCCGCGCCGCCGATAATGGTGTCGGCATCCGCCGAGCCCCGAATGGTGTCATGCCCGGCCCCGCCGTCGATGGCCTCGACGCCGACCAGGGTGGTGTTGGAGAAGTCCAGGGTGTTGTTGCCCGACGAGCCCATGATGGTGTCGGTACCGTCCCCGGCGTCAATGGTCTCCACGGTGCGGCTGTCGCCGAAGTGGTCGGTGGTGATGATGTCGTCGCCGGAGGTGGCCACAACGGTATCCTCGCCGTCGCCGCCGGAGAAGCGGTCCCAGCCGTCCTCGGAATTGACCAGGAACACATCATCCCCGGCGTTGCCGTACAGGTTGTCGTTGCCCGCGCCGCCGATAATGGTGTCGTTCAGGCTGCCGCCCTGTACCGTATCGTGGCCGCCTAGAGCATCATAGATCTTGCTTTCCCCATAGTCGGCGTCCGCTGTTTCCAGATTGACATTGTTGTTGCCGTTGGTGAACAGGGATGAGTCGATCACCGGGGCGTCATTGCTGCCGGTGACCGTGACGTTAGCGGTGGCCGTGCTGGTGCCGCCCTGACCGTCGGAGATGGTGTAGGTGATCTCGACCTGCGCCGTTTCGCCATCGCCCAGGCTCTGATAGGCGTCGCCCGGATCGTAGCTCAGGGTGCCGTCGTCGTTGATGGTCACCGTTCCGCTGCCGTTGGTGATTTCCGCCGCAGCGATGCTCAGGCTGTCTCCATCCACGTCCGAATCGTTGCTCAGAACGTTCAGAGTGACGCTGCTGTCCTCGGAGGTGCTGCCCGTATCGGCAACCGCCACCGGGCCGTGGTTGACGTCCACTTCGGCGAGCAACACGTCGTTTTCCCCGTCGAGGGTCAGTGTGACCGTCGTGGTTTCGCCATTCAGGTCCGATAGCAGGATCTGGAAGTCTTCGTTCACAGCGTTGAGGGTCACACCTTCGACGGGGAGAAATTGGTAGTCGCCATTCTGGAAGACAATCAGTTGGCCGCTGTTGGTTTCGATGTGAACGAATTCCCGTCCCTGATCATCCGTTTGCACATGCTGCGGTTCGTCGAATGCCACCCGGGTGCCCTGGAAGGCGATTTCCTGCACCCGCACTTCCGGGGCGTCGCCGGTTTGATCCAGTCGATCGGACAGCAAATGGCCGGTGAAGCCGGTTGGCCCAATGTCGGTGCCGTCTATCTGAATGGAGTCTGCAGCGCCGACCACGGCTCCCCCCTGCTCAATGGCTTCCTGGGTCTGCCTTTGGGTCGACTGCACATTGCCCATGGTGGTGAGGTCTTCATCCTCGCCGGTGGGTTGGCGCACCAGATCCTGCTCCTCGGCCTCGTCCAGACTCTGGCTGGTCATATCGTTCCAAAGGGCAGGGTCTTGATCTTCGGTACCGGGGCCATGACGCGGGGCGTCGTCGTCCTGGTCCAGATCGTCAATCATGCGCTCGGCCATATCCGTCTCCTGATTCCCAATAATGCGCGCGTCGCTCCTGAGTGAGCGTGCATTCATTATGCGATCAGATAGTACTTGAATATGTGATCTAGGTCACATTTGTTGCTATTTCGTAATGAATTTTATGTAATTCGATCCACTAGATCGGAGAAAACAGGTCCGCCACCTCCTGGGCATCGAAGTCATACACGGTCTGGCAGAATTCGCAGGTCACGTCCAGGTGACCGTCCACCACCATCTGGGCCACTTCGTCCTGGGGAAAAGCCCGCAGGGTGGTCACCACCTTTTCCCGCGAACAGCGGCAGCGAAACCGCAGCGGGCGAGGGTCATACACCCGCACGCCGTCTTCGAAATACAGGCGCAGCAACAGGTCCGGGGCGGTCAACGTGCTGTCGAGCAGTTCCGCCGGGCGGGCGCTGGAGGCCAGGATGACCCCGCGCCGCCAGTTTTCTTCCGCCTCGTCCGGGTCCTCCTTGGGGGCGAGGGGCAGTCGCTGGATCATCAGGCCCCCGGCGCGTTGGCCGTCGCTGGCCAGCAGCAGGGCCGTTTCGAGCTGTTCGGACTTGCGGAAATAGGTCTGGGCACATTCGGCCAGGGTGGCGCCTTCCAGTTCGATCAGCCCCTGATAGCGCTCACTGTCTGATCCCAGATCGACGGTGAAGGCCATGTGTCCGGCCCCGAGCAGACGCGGCACTTCCTCGCCCTGGGGCAGGTGCGGCAGGGAAGACAGACGGTCCACATCGAAACGGGCGTAGCCGCGCAGGTCGCCACTGGAGGTCACGTCGATCACGAGCAGGGAAACCGGGCCGTCACCGCGTATTTGCAGGCTGAATAGGCCGTCGTATTTGAGCGACGAGGCGAGCAGCGCCGCCAAGGCTGCGGCCTGTCCGACCAATTCGGAGACCGCTTGCGGGTAATGTTGTTTTGCCAACAGGTCTTGCACCGCCGGACCGAGCCGGACCAGCCGCCCGCGCAGGCCGCAGGGTTCGACCTGGAACGGCTGAATGAGATCGTCAATCATCGGTCGAGGCACCAGGCAAGGACGCCCTTTTGCGCATGCAGGCGGTTTTCCGCCTCGTCCCAGACCACCGACCAGGGGCCGTCGATCACCCCCTCGGTGACCTCCTCGCCGCGATGGGCCGGCAGGCAATGCAGGAACAGGGCATCGGCCTTGGCCAGGGTCATCAGGTCTTCATTGACCTGGAACGGCTTGAGCCGCCGGTGACGCAGATCTTCATCCGCATCGCCCATGGAGACCCAGGTATCGGTGACCACGCAATCGGCCCCGCGCACGGCGGTGGCCGGATCATCGGTGACGACGATTTCGGCCCCCTGAGCCCGCGCCCATTGCACCACCTTCGGGTTGGGCGAAAGCTCCGGCGGGCAGGCCAGTCGCAGGGTGAATTGGAACCGGGCCGCCGCCTGGATGAAGGAATCGGCCACGTTGTTGCCGTCGCCGCACCAGGCAACGATCTGCCCGGCGATGTCGCCCCGATGTTCCTCAATGGTCATCACGTCGGCCATCAACTGGCAGGGGTGCGAAGCATCGGTCAGGCCGTTGATCACCGGCACCGTGGCATGGCTGGCCAACTCGATCAGCTTGGCCGGATCGTTGGTGCGAATCATGATCACATCCACATAGCGTGACAGGACCCGTGCCGTGTCGGCCACCGTTTCGCCGCGCCCCAGTTGGGTGGTGGTGTCGTCCATGATTACCGTGTTGCCGCCCAGTTGGTGGGCCGCCACCTCGAACGAAACCCGGGTGCGGGTCGAGGGCTTTTCGAAAATCATCGCCAGGGTGCGGCCCTCCAGCGGCAGGTCCATGCGGGCCCCGGTCTTGTAGGCGCGTCCGATGTCCAGAATGGTGCGCAAGGTTTCGCTGTCCAACTGGTCCAGATCGAGAAAGTGTTTCAGCGTCGGGCTCATGCCGTTTGCTCCTCTGCAATCCCGCGACAGACCGTCGCGAGTATGGAAAGTGCCGCGTCGATTTCATCCGCGCCGATGATCAGCGGCGGCAACAGTCGCACCACGTTGTCGCCCGCCGGAACCAGCAGCAGTCCCTGAGCGCGGGCCTTGGTGATAAAGTCGGCGGGGGTCACCGTGGGAACGCATTGCAGCCCCCGCATCAGCCCCATGCCACGGGTCTCGGCGAGCACAGTGGGATAGGCGGCCTTCAAGGCATCCAAGCCCTGGCCCAGTTTTTCTCCCATGGCTTCGACCCGGGCCAGGAATCCGTCTTCGGTCAACACATCAAGCACCGCGTTGGCCACCGCCATGGCCAACGGATTGCCGCCATAGGTGCTGCCGTGGGAGCCCGGAGTCATGCCGACGGCGGCTTTCTCGTTGGCCAGACAGGCCCCGACCGGGAATCCGCCACCCAGCCCCTTGGCCACCGCCATGACGTCGGGGGCGATGTCGGCCCATTCATGGGCGAACAGCCGCCCGGTGCGCCCGACCCCGCATTGCACTTCGTCGAACATCAGCAACAGACCGAACTCGTCGGCTGCCGCGCGCAGGCCGCGCAGGAAATCCAGGGTCGCAGCATGAATGCCGCCCTCGCCCTGGATGGGCTCGACCAGAATGGCCGCCGTTTGCGGCCCGATGGCGGCGCGCAGTTCATTCAGGTTGCCGAAAGGCACATGGTCGAAGCCCTCCACCGCCGGACCGAAGCCGTCGAGCATCTTTTGTTGTCCGCCCGCCGCGATGGTGGCCAGGGTGCGCCCATGAAAGGCACCGCTACAGCAGATGATGCGGTATTTTTCCGGATGGCCGGTCGCCGAATGGTATTTGCGCGCCATCTTGATCGCGCATTCCACCGCCTCGGCTCCGGAATTGGCGAAGAAGGCGGTATCGGCAAAGGTCCGTTCGACCAGCCGGGCGGCCAGTTTCTCCTGTCCGGCGACTCGGTACAAATTGGAGCAATGCCACAGCTTGGCCGCCTGCTCGGTCAGCGCCTGGACCATATGGGGATGGGCGTGGCCCAGCGCATTCACCGCCACCCCGGCGGCGAAATCCAGGTAGCGTTTCCCATCGGTGTCGAACAACCAGCATCCCTCGCCCCGCTCGAACACAATGTCGGTGCGGGAATAGGTCGGCATCACAACCGGAATCTTCGCCATTTTCCCCAAGCTCCGCGTCGAAAAAACGCGGAGTATCCTTTTCGTCCCCCCCGCTGTCAATCGTCGTGATTGTGAATTTCTTGGGAAAAAAGAATTTCCACGTCTCGGCGGAAGAAGAAAAGTGCATTATACTTTGTGACAATGGCGTCCTTTGATCGCTCGGGAGCCTCGCATCAGATGATCAGTTCCCCGCTTTTGATCCTTTGCGCCGTGCTGACGGCAATCGTTCTGGCCCTGCTCTGGAAACTGCGGGGCCTGAGCCGTCAGGCCACGGATTTACAGGAAGAGGCCCGGCGGGTCCGGGCCATGGTCGCCGTCGCCTCGGAAGGTTTCTGGGTGATTGATCCAAAGACCCGGGTGACCCTCGATGTCAACGACGCCCTCTCCGCCATGCTCGGCTACGGCAAGGAGGAGATGCTCGGACGGACGCCCCTGGAATTCACCGATGCGGCCAATGCCGCCATTTTCAAGTCCCAGACGGCAAAAATCAGCGACACGGATCATCGCACCTACGAAGTTACCCTGACCCGCAAGGACGGCGCGCAACTGCCGACCATGTTCAACGCTACCACCCTGCGTGACGCGGCGAACAATCCGGTGGCCGCCTTTGCCTTCGTCACCGACCTCACCTTGATCAAGGCCACCGAGGCGGAACTGCGGGAGATCAAGGAGACCCTGGAGCGGCGCATCGCCGACCGGACGGCCTGGCTTCAGAAAAGCGAGGAACGGTTTCGCAACCTGTATGAATTGGCCCCTCTGCCCTATCAGTCGCTCGATGAGAGTGGACAGATCATCGAAGTCAACGAAGCCTGGCTGAATTTTCTGGGCTATCGCCGGGCCGAGGTGATCGGTCATCCGATCCTCGACTTTCTGGCCCCCGAGCAGGATCATCTCTTGAAGGAGCGGTTGCCGCTGTTTTTGGAACAGGGGGAGATTCACGGCGTGGAATTCGATTTCCGCAACCGGGCAGGGGCCATCCGCACGGTCTCCATCGAGGGTCAGGTCGGCTACGGGACCGATGGCGGGGTGCGTCAGACCCACTGCATCCTGACCGATGTGACGGCGCGGCGACAGGCGGAGCGTGACCTGCGCAGAAGCGAAGCCAAGTACCGCCGACTGGTGGAAGAGATCGAGAGCGAATACTTCCTTTATTCGCACAACCCGGAGGGTGTGACCGATTATGTCAGCCCTTCGGTTACCCAGATGCTGGGCTATACCCAGGAAGCGTTTTGCGGTCCCTATACGAAGTACATGACCGACAACCCGATCAATATCCAGGCCAAGGCCCATACCCGTCAAAGCCTGGCCGGGGTCAAACAGCCCGCCTACGAGGTGGAGATTCGGCACAACAACGGCAGCCCCCGCATGCTGGAAGTTTCCGAAAGCCCGGTCCGCAACGAGGCCGGACAGGTGATATCAGTGGAGGGAATCGCCCATGACATCACCCAGCAGAAAGAGGCCGAAGCCAAGATCCTGCGCACGGTCGAGGAATTGACCCAGTCCAATATCGAGTTGGAGCGGTTCGCCTATGTGGCCTCCCACGATCTTCAAGAACCGCTGCGCGCCATTGTCAGCTTTTCCCAATTGCTGCTTCAGAAACATGGCGACTGCCTGGATGGCGAGGCGGAGGAGTACCTGAATTTCATCGCCGACGGGGCGAAACGGATGAACACCCTGGTGCAGGGATTGCTGCAATATTCCCGCCTGTCGGCGCGCGCCGAACCCTTCGGGACAGTACGGATCGCGGAGGTCCTGGAGATCGTGCGGCGCAACTTGCGCGAAAGTCTGGTCGAGTCGGGGGCCGAAATCGTCGTCGGTGACCTGCCCGAGATCAGGGCCGACAGTTTGCAGATCAGCATGTTGCTGCAAAACCTGATCAGCAATGCCATCAAGTACCGCCATTCGGAGCGGAGGTTGATAATTACCCTGTCCGTGGAACGGCTGGCGGACGTCTGGCGGTTTACCGTGGCCGACAACGGCATCGGCATCGAGGAACGCTTTTTCACGCGCATTTTCGAAATCTTCCGGCGGCTGCATTCGCCCGCCCATTATCCGGGAACCGGTATCGGTCTGTCCCTGTGCAAGCGCATTGTCGAACGGCACGGCGGGACCATCTGGGTCGAGTCCGAACCCGGCGTCGGCAGCAGCTTCCTGTTTGATCTGCCGCATCATCCGAAAGCGGCGTCGCCCTTGCCTGGGCAACCGCAGAACGGTTAGTCTGCCGACAGGACGTTCTTCCAGGAGGTTACTTCTTGAAATATCTCGTTGTCGCCCTGTTGCTCGCCGCCGCTCCCGCCCTGGCGCAGGAAGCCGCCTGCCCCGAAGACCTGCGCCTGTTCAGCGGCGAGGTCTTTGATCTGGGATCGACGCTTGATCAGATGGCCGAGACGGGCCTGATCGACGATCCAGAATATCGGACCTGGCTTGCCTGGCTCACCGAACGCAACGGCAGCCAGCGCGGCATTCTGGAGAGCGCCCCCGCCGAGACCTGCATTGACCGGGGCCGCGAGGCTTGGCATTCCCTGGATGACCTGCGCGAATTCATCGCCCAGCGCCGCAATGGCGTCCGACCCATGCAGATGCGATAATCATTCCGGCAACTGGAGCCGCGCCCGCAGGTCCGCCGCCGAGGGCAGCGGCTGCGCGGGATCGTCGATCCAGGCGAGGATATCCTGCCACACCAATGCCGCCTGAAGATCGCGCAGCAACATGTGATAGCCGCTGTCGTAAAGCGCGATGGTCTGCCGCTCCCGCGCCGCCGGGGGCAGCGTGGCGGCGAGCCGGGCAAAGGGTTTGCCGGGAATGATCTCGTCGCGATTGCCATAAAGGATCAAGGCCCGGTTGGCGAACTGCGGCACGGCATCCAGGGCCGCATCCATCAGGTTGGCCAGCCCCCAGATGGCGTCGATGCGGGTTTCCTTGATGATCAGGGGGTCGCGGGCCAGGGCCTTGAGCATCTCCACATTGTCCGACGGCCAGATATTCAGGCCCCGTCCGCTGACCGGCAGCCAGGGCAGGGTATGGGCTCCCAGCCATAACGCCCAACGCTGATAGAACGGCCAGGTCGAGCGCGCCCAGACCGCCGGAGCGGCCAGAATCACCCCCTCCACCGGGGGCGCGTCGGGGGCACTCAGGGCAACTAGGCTCACCGCCCCGCCCATGCTCTCGCCGAGCACGTAGAGGGGCAAGTTGGGATAGGGGGCACGCAGAGCCTTGATCACCTCGCGCAGGTCCCGGGCATAGGCCGCAACCCCGGCCCAGGAGCCAGGACGGGCCGTCGCTCCAAAGCCCCGCTGATCATAGGCCAGACAGAGAAGGCCCCGTTCAGCCAAAAAAGCACCGGGCGCGTCGAAGAAGTTGGAATAATCGTTGAACCCGTGCAGCGCCAGCACCACTGCCCGGGGCGGTCCCTCGGGGACCCAACGGCGCAGCGGCAGAGTCGCGCCATCGGAGGCAATGAAGGCGGTGTCGCTCAGGCGGGGCGGTTGCATGGGGTCACCGGGCGGGATCAAGCGCGGCGCGCAGGCGGCGAGCAGCAGGGACAACAGCACGCCCGCGCCCCATTTCATTTCAATCGCCGCCGGTGAGGCTGAGGAAAATATCCTCCAGGTCCGCCTCGTGGGTCGACAGATCGACCACCGTCAGCCCGGCCTGACGGATGGATTCCAGGATCTGGCCGCCGTTGGTGGTGCTCGGCGGATAGGAAAACAACAGCCGGTTGGGGGCGGTCTGCTCCACGTGATACGCGGCCAGACTGTCGGGCAGGGTGGCGAGGTCGTCGGCCAGGGTCACCGTCAGTTGCTTGGCGTCCATGCGCTTGAGCAGATCAGCGGTGGATTCGCAGGCGATCAGCTTGCCGCGATCAATCACCGCGATGCGGTCGCAAAGATTTTCCGCCTCTTCCAGATAATGGGTGGTGAGCAGGATGGTGGTGCCTTGCTGATTCAGCCGCTTGATGGTCGCCCAGAGCTGTTGGCGCAGTTGTACGTCGACCCCGGCGGTGGGTTCGTCGAGCACCAGGATCGGCGGGCTGTGAACCATCGCCTTGGCCACCAATAGCCGTCGGCGCATGCCGCCGGACAGGGTGCGGGCATAGGCGTCGGCCTTGTCGGCGAGGCCCACGGTTTCCAGAATTTCCAGGGTGCGGCGCTGCTTCTTCGGCACCCCATAGAGCCCGGCATAGAGATCGAGCAACTCGCGGGGGCTGAAAAACGGGTCGATGTTCAGTTCCTGCGGCACGATGCCGATGGCCGACCGGGCGGCGCGCATCTCGGTCTCGATATGGTGCCCCCAGATGCGCGCCTCGCCGGAGGTCCGCAGCACCAACCCGGCCAGAATATTGATCAGGGTCGATTTGCCCGCCCCGTTGGGTCCCAACAGGCCGAAAAACGAGCCCCGGGGAATGGTCAGCGAGACATGATCCAACGCAGGCTTGGGGGCTTTGCCCTTGGCCTTATAGGTTTTGCACAGGTCAATGGTCTCGATGGCGTTGTCGGGTGGGGCGGCAAAAGCGCTCATGGAGTCGGAACCGGTTGATTGTCGGGCGGCAATCGGTATCATCCCGCCATTGCGCCGGTCAACGTTCGCGTTCGAAGGAATCCCCCATGAGCATCAACAATACCGCCACCCATGCCACCGAGGTCACATCCCAGGTCACCACCTGCAACGGCGGCGGCGGGGCCTTGGGCCATCCCGCCGTTTATCTGCACCTGGATGAGCATGGCCAGGCCGTGTGTCCCTACTGCTCCCATCATTTCGTGCTCAAGGCCGGGGCCAAGTCGGGCGGACATTGATCCCGCCGATGACCGGTTCCCCCCCCAAGCACGTCTTTCTGGTCGACGGCTCCGGCTTCATTTTCCGGGCCTTTCACGGCCTGCCGATGATGACTCGCAACGACGGCACGCCGGTCAATGCGGTCTACGGCTTCGCCACCATGTTGATGAAGCTGCTCGACGATACCGACGCCGACCATATCGCGATTATTTTTGATAAGGCCCGCAAGACCTTTCGCAGCGACATCTATCCCGACTACAAGGCCCATCGCCCGCCGCCGCCCGAGGAACTGGTCCCGCAGTTCGATTTGATTCGGCAGTTGGTCGAGGCGTTCAACGTCCCGGCGGTCGATCACGAGGGTTTCGAGGCCGACGACATCATCGCCACCTATGCCCGGCTCGCCGTGGCCGAGGGGGCCGACGTGACCATCGTCTCCTCGGACAAGGATCTGATGCAGTTGGTCGGCGACCGGGTGACCATGTATGACGCCATGAAAAACCGCGTCATCGGCCCGGAACAGGTGCGCGAAAAGTTCGGCGTTGGTCCGGAAAAGGTGGTCGAGGTGCAGGCCCTGGCCGGGGATTCCTCGGACAACGTGCCCGGAGTCGAAGGCATCGGCATCAAGACGGCGGCACAGTTGATCCTCGAATATGGTGATTTGGAAACCCTGCTCGACCGGGCGGGGGAGATCAAGCAACCCAAGCGCCGGGAAAAATTGACCACCCAGGCCGACCGGGCGCGCATTTCGCGGCAACTGGTGACCCTGCGCGATGACGTGCCGGTGCCCCGGCCGCTGAGTGATTTCGTGGTCAAACGGCCCGATCCCCACCGCCTGCTGGGGTTCATCCAGGAGCAGAATTTCAAGTCCCTGATGGCCAAGATCGAGGGCCGTCTGACCGCCAATGGCGACATGGAGCGGGACGCCGCCGCCGAGGCCACCCAGGCGGCGCGGGATTACGAACTGGTGCGCGACCTGGATCATCTGCGCGACTGGGTGGAGACCGCCACAATGCAGGGATTTCTGGCGGTGGACACCGAGACTACCGGCCTTGATCCCCTGCGTGCCGAACTGGTCGGGGTCTCGCTGGCCCTGGCCCCCGGTCGCGCCTGCTACATCCCGCTGGCCCATCGCGCGGCGGAGGATCAGAACGATTTGTTCAGCGAGAGCGGTCCGGCGACCCTGCCCGATCAAATCCCACTGCCCGAGGCCCTGGCCCTGCTCAAGCCGTTGCTGGAAGATCCGGCGGTGCTTAAGATCGGCCAGAATCTGAAATACGACATGCAGATTCTGCATCGCCACGGCGTGGATATCGCCCCCTTCGACGATACCATGCTGCTGTCCTTTGTGCTCGAAGGCGGCCTGCACGGCCACGGCATGGACGAACTGGCGCAATTGCATCTGGGGCTGCAAACCATCAAATTCTCCGAAGTGGCGGGAAGCGGCAAGAAGCAGATCACCTTCGACCGGGTGCCCCTGGACGAGGCCCTGGACTACGCCGCCGAGGATGCCGACGTCACCCTGCGCCTGCATCAACTGCTCAAGCCGCGACTGGTGGCGGAAAAGCTCTGTACCGTCTATGAGACCCTGGAGCGGCCCCTGGTGCCGGTTCTGCGGACCATGGAGGCCGAGGGGATACGGGTGGATGCGGCGCTGCTCAAGGAACTGTCAGCCGATTTCAGCGCCCGCCTGGGCGACCTGGAACTGGAGATCCATCGGCTGGCCGGGCGGGAGTTCAATGTGGGTTCGCCGAAACAGCTGGGCGAGATCCTGTTCGACGAAATGAGCCTGCCGGGGGGCAAAAAAGGCAAGACCGGGGCCTATGTGACCGGAGCTTCGGTGCTCGACGATCTGGCCGCCGCCGGGCATGACCTGCCGGCCCGGGTGCTCGACTGGCGGCAACTGGCAAAGTTGAAAAGCACCTACACCGACGCCTTGTTGGAGCAGATCAATCCGGCCACCGGGCGGGTCCATACCAGCTTCCTGCAAACCGGCGCCGCCACCGGACGGCTGTCGTCCAGCGATCCCAATTTGCAGAACATTCCGATCCGCACCGAAGAGGGCCGCAAGCTGCGCAAGGCCTTCATCGCCGAGCCGGGCCATGTCTTGCTGTCGGCGGATTATTCACAGATCGAACTGCGGCTGCTGGCCCATGTGGCGGATATCGGGTCGCTCAAACAGGCCTTCCACGAGGGCACGGATATCCACGCCCTGACCGCCTCGCAGGTGTTCGGGGTGCCGGTGGCGGGCATGGACCCGATGATTCGGCGCAATGCCAAGGCGATCAATTTCGGCATTATCTACGGTATCTCGGCGTTCGGTCTGGCCCGTCAGTTGGGCATCTCCAACGGCGAGGCCAAGGACTATATCGACGCCTATTTCAAGCAGTATCCGGGCATCCGCGCCTATATGGAGGCCACCAAGAAATTCGCTGCCACCCATGGCTATGTGGAGACCTTGTTCGGGCGCCGGGTGCATGTGCGCGGGATCAATGAAAAGAACCCCAATGCCCGGGGCTTCGCCGAACGGGCGGCGATCAACGCGCCGATCCAGGGCGGGGCCGCCGATATCATCAAGCGGGCGATGATTCGTCTGCCGGGGGCGCTGACCGAGGCGGGATTACAAACCAAGATGCTGCTTCAGGTGCATGACGAGTTGGTGCTCGAAGTGCCCGAGACGGAAACCGCAGCCGCCACCCAGGTGGTGCGGCGGGTGATGGAAGGGGCGGCGCAGTTGAGCGTGCCGCTGGTGGTGGATGCGGGCACCGGGCCCACTTGGGCGGAGGCACATTGATGACCGAACACGCCGAACGGATGGCCAAGAAAAAGGCCAATCGCGACAAAATGATGGCCAAAAAAACCGGCGAGAAAGGCCTGCTGATCGTCCATACGGGACCGGGCAAGGGCAAATCCTCCGCCGCTTTCGGCATGGTGCTGCGCTGTGTCGGTCACGGCATGAAGGCCGGGGTGATCCAGTTCATCAAGGGCGCCTGGGACACCGCCGAACGACGGGTGTTCGACAGTTTCGGCGAGCAGGTCACCTTTAAGGCTATGGGCGAGGGCTTCACCTGGGAGACCCAGGACCGCGAGCGCGATCTGGCGGCGGCGGCGCGGGCCTGGACGGCGGCCCAGGAGATGATTTCCGACCCGGCCTATCGCATGGTGGTGCTGGATGAACTGAATGTGGCGCTGAAATACGAATTGGTGGATCTGGCCGAGGTGTTGGCGGTACTGGCCGCCCGCCCCGCCGACACTCATGTGGTGATCACCGGGCGCGGTGCTCCCGACGACTTGATCGAGGCGGCGGATCTGGTGACCGAGATGAAGCTGATCAAGCATCCCTTCAAGCAGGGTATCAAGGCCCAGCAGGGCGTGGAATTCTGATCTTGCGGGCGCTGATGCTGCAAGGCACCGGTTCCGACGTGGGCAAGTCGCTGCTCACTGCCGGACTGTGCCGGGCCTTCACCCGCCGGGGTCTGGTGGTGCGTCCGTTCAAGCCGCAGAACATGTCCAACAATGCCGCCGTGACCATCGACGGCGGCGAGATCGGTCGCGCCCAGGCGTTGCAGGCGCGGGCTTGCGGCGTCGCCCCGCACAGCCGCATGAACCCGGTGCTGCTGAAGCCGCAAACCGATGTGGGGGCGCAGGTGGTGGTCAACGGCAAGGTCTGGGGCAATGCCACGGCGCGGGATTATCACGCCCTGAAACCGCAATTGCTGCCGCAGGTGTTGGCGAGCTTCCACCACTTGTCTGCCGAGGCCGATCTGGTGCTGGTGGAAGGCGCGGGCAGTGCCGCCGAGGTCAACCTGCGCGAGGCGGATATCGCCAATATGGGTTTCGCCATGGCCGCACATGTGCCGGTGCTGCTGGTCGCCGATATCGACCGAGGCGGAGTGATTGCCTCGGTAGTCGGTACCCATGCTCTGTTGTCCGAGGCCGAACGCCGCCTGTTGAAGGGTTACGTGATCAACCGCTTTCGCGGCGATGTGAGTCTGTTCACCCCGGCTATCGAGATCATGGCCCAACGGACCGGCTTGGACTGTTTTGGCGTCGTGCCTTTTCTCCACGCGGCGGCGCGGCTGCCCAAGGAAGATGCCATGGCGCTGGACAATGCCCCGCCGTCCCGGAGCGCAGGAACGATTCATATCGCCATCCCACGGCTGTCGCGTATTGCCAATTTCGATGATTTCGATCCGCTGGCGGCGGAGCCTGACGTTCGGCTGAGTCTGATCGCCCCCGGCGAAGCACTGCCCGGGGATGCGGATTTGATCATCCTGCCCGGCACCAAGGCGACCATTGCCGACCTTCAGTTTCTGCGCGCCCAGGGCTGGGATATCGACATATCGGCCCATCTGCGGCGCGGCGGGCGGCTGCTCGGCATCTGCGGCGGCTATCAGATGCTGGGCAAACGCATCACCGACCCGGAGGGGCGCGAAGGGGAGATGCGGGAAATCGACGGGTTGGGTTGGCTCGACGTGACGACGGTTATCGGCGGCGACAAGGCGCTGCGTTCGGTGCGTGGCCGCACGCCGAACGGCGCGGCGCTCTCCGGCTATGAGATGCATCTGGGCCAAACCATCGGCCCGGATACCGCGCGGCCCCTGCTGACCCTCGACGACGGGCGGGCGGAAGGGGCGCAATCCGCCGATGGCCGGGTGGCGGGCTGCTATCTGCATGGTCTGTTCAACCAGGATGACTATCGCCGCGCCTTCCTGGGCGACCTGCACCCCGGGCGAACCTCGCCCCTGTCCTTCGACGACAGCATCGAGACGGCCCTGGATTCCCTGGCCGACCACCTGGAGGCGCATATGGATCTGGAGCGCGTATTGACGGTTTGCTGAGGGGCTGCGCGTGCGACCGGAGTTGCGAGGCCTTGTCAATTGGCATGATTTACCTATATTTAGTCTCAGAAATCTTTTCATGAATGTGGGCCACGTCTACCCGCCGGGGGACACCGCGTGCTGTCTGTTTCCCATCCGCTTATCCTGGACTCCCATGCTGAACTGCGCGACGTGCTGTTCAATGCCATGGCGGATGGGGTCATGGTCGCCAACGACAAGGGGGTGATTCTCGACTGCAATCCGGCCTTTCATCTTCGTCTGGGCTATACGCGGGAAGAAATGATCGGATATCGGGTCACCGATCTGGATCCCCCGGAGTACGCCGCCCTGGTGCCCCAGAGATTCGCCCAGATTCTCGCCAACGGGCAGGCCACCTTCGAGACCGCCCACTATCGCAAGGACGGCACGGTGATGCCGGTCGAACTGACCAGCCATCATTGCCAGGTCGGCGGTGATACGGTGTTTTTCGCCATTGTTCGCGACTTGACCGAACGCAAGAAACTGGAAAGCCAGCTCCGGGAAAGTTTTCAGACCTACGAGGCGGCGATCAATACGCCAGCCATGGGATTCTGGGTGCTCGACATGCAGGGCAACCTGTTGGAGGCCAACGACGCCTACGCGCGACAATCGGGCTACAGCCGCGAGGAACTGCGCGGCATGGCAATTCCTGACCTGGATCCGATGGAAACGCCGGAGGAAACCCGTCAACGCATCGAGCATGTCAAAACCGTTGGCTACGACCGTTTCCGTAAGCTGCAACGGCGCAAGGACGGCAGCCTGTGGCCGGTCGAGGTGGTGACCTCCTATTCGCCGGTTCATGGGGGTCGGTTTTTCGTGTTTTTCGAGGATATCAGCGAAAAACTGCACCAGGAAAATCAGCGGAAACTGTCAGAGTTGGTGTTCGATTCCATCGAGCAGGCGGTTGTCGTTTCCGATGCCGACAATCGAATCATCTCAATCAATCCGGCGGCCACCCGCATCACCGGCTATAGCTTCGAGGACGTGGTGGGCAAGAACCCGAAAATTTTCTCCTCGGGTCGCCATGACAAGACATTTTATCGGGAGATGTGGACGTCGTTGACCGAAACCGGGCGCTGGGAGGGCGAGATCTGGGATCGGCGCAAGGACGGCGCGGCCTATCTGAAATGGATGAGCATCAATACGATCTTGGACGATTCAGGGGCGATCAAACAGTATGTGTCGGTATTTTCCGATATCACCGAGCGCAAAAGAGCCGAACAGATCATCTGGAACCAGGCCAACTTCGATCAACTGACCGGTCTGGCGAACCGGGTCCACTTCCGCGATCAAATCCGTCAAAAATTGAACCAGGATAAGCGGCGCGGGCAGGCGTTTGCCGTTCTGTATCTCGATCTGGACGGGTTCAAGGACGTCAACGACTTGCTGGGCCATGCCGGTGGGGATCTCCTGTTGATGGAGGTGGCCAACCGTCTTCGGCAGCGGGTCCGCAACTCGGATACCGTCGCCCGGTTGGGTGGCGATGAGTTCACCATGCTGGTGGGCGATATCGCCAACCCGGATCAGGTGGGCTCCCTGGCCGAGGAAATCCTGACCGCCCTGAGAGAACCGGTGTTCATTGACGGCAGCGAGATTCGAATCGGCGGCAGTATCGGCGTCGCCTTCTATCCCAATGACGGCGACAGCGTCGACGCGATTTTCAAACATGCCGATATTGCCATGTATCAGGCGAAACAGGCGGGCCGCAATACCTTCAAATTTTTCCATCCGGACATGAACGCCAGCGCCTTGAATCGGCTGGCGCTGATTCGAGATCTTCACGATGCCCTGGAATCGCAGACCTTCCAAATCCACTATCAGCCGATTTTCCGGCTCGCTGACGGGGGCATGATCGGCATGGAGGCGCTGATTCGTTGGCCGAGGTTCGGCAAGGAGATGACGCCGCCGTCGGCATTCATCCCCCATGCGGAGGAGGCCGGGCTGATCCATGCCATCGGGCAATGGGTCTTGGATGAAGCCTGCCGTCAGGCCAGCGGGTGGCGGAGCCGGTTCGGTCGGGATTTGAAGCTCTCCATTAATTTATCGGCCAAGCAGTTGTACGAACCCGGCCTCGTCGCACAGATTCTCGAAACCCTCGCGGCCCGGGATTGGCCGCCCCACTTGCTGGAGCTGGAGGTCACCGAAGGCATATTGATGCATGATGTGGAACAGGCCATCACGGTGATGCAGCGCTTGCAGCAACAAGGCATTTCCATCGCCATCGACGACTTTGGGACGGGCTATTCCTCGTTCAACTACCTGAAGCGCTTCCCGATCAATACCCTGAAGATCGACCGCTCGTTCGTCTACGACCTGACCACCACCACCGAGGATGCGGCCATTTGCTGTTCCATCGTGACCCTGGCCAAGAGCCTACGTCTGGATGTGGTGGCGGAAGGGGTTGAAACCGCGGAACAGGAAGCCTTTCTCAAGGCGACGGGGTGTCTGGCGGCGCAAGGGTACCACCTCGCCCGACCAATGCCTGCCGATCAATTGGAGCACCTGTTGCTTGAAAGCTCAACCTGACACATTGTGCATTGGGGGGGCATATGAACAGGTTGTGGATAGGCCGGGCACTGATCCTGTTGCTCGTCGCCGTGGCGGTCGGGCTCGTGGCCGTCCCCATCGTCAAGGGGCAGTATCTGGAAGCCGTCGCCCTGAGTGGTGTCGTTTCCGTCTTGGCCTGGTTCTTTGTGCAGGGCAGGGAGGCGCGTGCGCGCAAGCCGTCCGATCAGCAGGAGTCAAAAGAAGAAAGGGAGCGCTAGCCTACAATCCACAGGCCTTCCTGGAGGCGATATGGGCCGCCGTAAAGCCATTGAGGGAGTAGGTATCCACCGTCTCGGTGCCGCGCGAGGAGATGCCGCGCACCACCATTTCGGTCCCGGCGCGCATGGCCCGGACCAGCGACTGGTCGGTTTTGACGTCCCGCGCCCAGGCGGAATCGTCGGCGGTGAACAAAGTGAAGGTATCGTTGCCGATGGTGACCGTCACTTCGCTGCGGGTCTTGAAGGTGTAGCCCGCCACGAACTGCACCACGTCATACTGGTCGTCCCCCGGCTGTTGCGCCACCCAGGCATGGACATCGCCGCGTTTTTCATAATCGCCTTCGGATTTGCTCGGCACCGAGCCCATGTAGCAGACTTTTTCCTTGCCGCTGCCACTGGCGAAGACGCTCCAGGCCTTGAAGGTCTCGATCAAATCGTCCACGCCTGCCCGGGTGGGGGCGGCGGCCAGGATCAACAAAACGGCGGACAGCAGGAATATTCTGAGCATCTGGTTCTCGATGTTGGTCGGAGTCAGGCGGGGCTCGGGAGGTGATTATTGCGCAGTAAAATTCCCTGACAAGGGAAATTAATGATGACGGTGCCCCGGTCTGGCCCCGATCCTTCCTCATTTCCGCCACATTTAACTGCTTGAATTGGGAACTGAGAGATCCTCCTCCCACCCTACCTCTGGGAGGTTCCCTTCCTCTCATGCCCCCAAGCTGGCTATTTTGCCAGTTATTCGGCGGCCGAGGTTCCCCCCGCCTCGGTCGCCGTTCGTTTTTATGCTTTTTCAGTTGGGGGAATGAGGGGCCTTTGCTATACGGACGGACAGCCCATCCCTGGAGACCCTATGTCCCTGTTTTCCGGCACCGACCTGACCTGCATACGTGGCGAGAACCTGGTGTTCGCCAAATTGCGCTTTGCCGTGCAAGCGGGGGACGGGTTGCTGCTCATCGGTCCCAACGGCTCGGGCAAGTCCAGCCTGTTGCGGGTGCTGGCCGGATTGCTCAAACCGGCGGCCGGGATGTTGGCCTGGAACGGCGAGTCGGTGCACGACGAGCCGGACGAGCATCATGGGCGCCTGCACTATGTGGGCCATCACGACTGCATCAAGCCGGTGCTGACGGTGCGCGAGAATATCGCCTTCTGGGCCTCCTTGCGCAACGCGCCTGGGGATGTGGAAACGCGCATCGAAATGGCCTTCGACATGTTCGACATCGGCCATCTGCGCGATGTGCCGGGACGCTATCTATCGGCCGGACAGCGGCGCCGGGCCAATCTAGCGCGCATCATCGCCGCGCCGGCCCCCCTGTGGCTGCTCGACGAACCGACCACGGCCCTGGACAAGGCCTCCATCGCCAAACTGGAAAAATCCATCGCCAGCCATCGGGCGGGCGGCGGTATCGTCATCGTCTCAACCCATCAGGATATTGGACTCGAAAACGCCACGGTGCTCGATATGGCGCGGTTTTCGGCCCGTCTGGCCCCGGGCTGGCACATGGACCTGGACGACGAGGAGTTAGCCGAGGCATGAGCGGATTCTGGATCATCGTCCGACGCGATCTGCGGCTGGCCCTGCGTCAGGGCTCCGACAGCATGATGGTGGTGATGTTTTTTGTCCTCACCTGCATCCTGTTTCCGTTCGGCGTCGGCCCGGAACCCAACATCCTGGCGCGCATCGCCCCCGGCGTGATCTGGGTGGCGGCGCTGCTGGCCTCCATGTTGTCCCTGGAGCGCCTGTTCCTCACCGACTACGAGGACGGCTCACTGGAATTGCTGGGCACCTCGCCCCTTCCGTTGGAATTCATCGTCCTGGCCAAGATCACCGCCCATTGGCTGACCACCGGCCTGCCGCTGATCATCGCCACGCCGCTGCTGGCCGTTTTGCTGAACATGCACGAAGCCGGATTCTGGGTGCTGGTGGCCGCCCTGGCGCTGGGCACCCCGACCCTCAGTCTAATCGGCGCGATCGGCGCGGCGCTCATTCTCGGGGCGCGACGGGGCGGGGTCTTGTTGTCGCTGTTGGTGCTGCCGTTGTATATTCCGGTGCTGATTTTTGGTGTCAGCGCGGTTGATGCAGTGGTCGGCGGTTTCGCAGCCAAGACCCAATTGCTGATCCTGGCCGGCATGCTGGTGGTCTCCATTCCCCTGGCCCCGTTCGCCGCCTCGGCGGCCTTGCGTCAGGCATTGGAATAACAACCCTGGTCGGCTAAGACTGGTACCAAAGGCCCAAAGAGGCTATGACTCGAAACCCGCGCCAAGCCCCCGGCGGGTCGGACGACAGGAAGGACATATGTACAAGTACGCCAATCCCAACCAGTTCATGAAGCTGTCCAAGGTCTTGCTGCCCTGGACGGCGGTCGTGGCCGTGCTCACCACCCTTGCCGGGATCTGGTACGCGCTGATCGATTCTCCGCCCGATTATCAGCAGGGAGAAACGGTGCGAATCATGTATCTGCATGTGCCCGCCGCCTGGATGTCGCTGTTTTGCTATGTGGTGATGGCTGTTTCGGCGGGTGTCGGGGCGATCTGGAAGCATCCGGTGGGCGATGTGGCGGCCAAGGCCACCGCCCCTATCGGTGCCGCCTTCACCCTGATCACCCTGATCACCGGATCGTTCTGGGGCAAGCCCATGTGGGGGGTCTGGTGGGTGTGGGATGCCCGGCTGACCGCCGAGCTGGTGCTGCTGTTCCTGTATCTGGGCTACATGGCGCTGATTTATGCCTTCGACGACCCGACCCGGGGCATGAAGGCGGGCGCGGTGCTGGCCCTGGTCGGCATCATCAACGTGCCGATCATCAAGTTTTCGGTCGATTGGTGGAACACCATGCATCAGCCCGCCAGTGTCGTAAAAATGGGCGGGCCGGCCATCGACGGCTCGATGTTGATCCCGCTGTTCATCATGGCGGTGGCCTTCAAGGCCTATTATGTGTTCGTGCTGCTGTTGCGCATGCGGGCCGAGATCACCGCCAGCAAGGTGCGCGCGCTGCGCCTGCGTCAGGTGCACGGATAAAGCCGGAGGATCAAGAGCATGCAATCATTTCTCGATTGGGCGGCGATGGGCGGCTATGGCGGCTATATCTGGCCCTGTTATGTGGTGGCCGCGGTGATTCTGGTGGCCGTGCTGATTCAGAGCATTAAGACGGCGCGGACCCAGGAAACGACCCTGGAGACCCTGCGCCAAACCGTAAGGATTCAAGCACAAGGAGAGTCAGAGGGTGAAGCGTAAGCACAAACGTTTGACATTCGTCCTGATCGGGTTGAGCGCCGTCGCTGTCGCCGCCGGTTTGATGCTATCGGCCTTCGAGGACGGCATCGTCTATTTCTATTCACCGACCCAAATGACGGAGAAGGAACTCCCCAGTGACCGCCGCCTGCGTCTCGGTGGGCTGGTCGAGGAAGGCAGCGTGGTCCGCGAGGAGGGGGTGACCCATGTGACCTTCAGGGTCACCGATCTGAATTCCTCCATTCCGGTGGTCTATAACGGCATTCTGCCCGACCTGTTCCGCGAGGGTCAGGGCGTGGTCGCCGAGGGCTATCTGGCCGATGGCCTGTTCACCGCCGAAGAGGTGTTGGCCAAGCACGATGAGAACTACATGCCGCCGGAAGTGGCCGAGGCGTTGAAGGCGTCGGGCAAGTGGGACAAGATCAAAGGGGCCATGAAGCACGAAGGTCCGCCTGCCGTTCCGGCCAATTAATCCGTTTCAGGTCCGCTTGGAAAACCTTGAAGGGTCCCATTCATGATTACCGAAATCGGTCACTTCGCTCTGATTCTCGCCCTTTGTGTCGCCGTGGTGCAGGGTAGTCTGCCGCTGATCGGGGCGCAGCGTAATAATGCCACTTGGATGGCCATCGCCGCCCCGGCGGCGCTGACCCAGTTGCTGTTGGTCCTGGTGTCTTTTGCCGCCCTGACCCATGCCTATGTGACCTCGGATTTCTCGGTGCTCAACGTGGCCCAGAACTCCCATACGGACAAGCCGATGCTGTACAAGATCAGCGGTGTGTGGGGCAATCACGAAGGCTCCATGCTGCTCTGGGTGACCATTCTGGCGCTGTTCGGCGGGGCGGTGGCCGCCTTTGGCCGTGCCCTGCCGCCGGGACTGAAGGCCCGGGCGCTGTCGGTGCAGGCCATGGTCTCGGTCGGTTTTCTGGCCTTCATCCTGTTCACCTCCAATCCCTTCGAGCGGCTGGTACCGCCGCCGTTCAACGGTCAGGGATTGAACCCGCTGTTGCAGGACCCGGGGCTGGCTTTCCATCCGCCGTTTCTCTATCTGGGCTACGTGGGTTTTTCCATGGCCTTCTCGTTCGCCATTGCGGCGCTGATCGAGGGCCGGGTGGATGCCGCCTGGGCGCGCTGGGTGCGTCCTTGGACCCTGGCTGCCTGGATTTTCCTGACCATCGGCATCGGCCTGGGCTCCTGGTGGGCCTACTATGAACTGGGCTGGGGCGGCTGGTGGTATTGGGACCCGGTGGAGAATGCGTCCTTTATGCCCTGGTTGGCGGGCACTGCGCTGCTGCATTCCTCCATGGTGGTGGAGAAACGCGACGGCCTGAAGGCCTGGACCATTTTCCTGGCCATCATTACTTTCGGCTTCAGTCTGCTCGGTACCTTCCTGGTGCGCTCGGGCGTGCTGTCCTCGGTGCATGCCTTTGCCAGCGACCCGGAACGCGGGGTGTTCATTCTCGGGCTGCTGCTGATCACGGTCGCCGGGTCGCTGGCCCTGTTTGCCTGGCGCGGACCGGGCATGAAGGCGGGCGGTCTGTTCCAGCCCATTTCCCGCGAGGGAAGCCTGTTGCTCAATAATCTGCTGATGAGCGTCGCCGCCGGAGCGGTGCTGTTGGGTACCCTGTTCCCGCTGATGGCCCAGGTGTTCGACTACAAGGTCTCGGTGGGACCGCCGTTCTTCAACGCGGTGTTCATTCCGCTGATGGTGCCGATGGTCGCCGCCATGGGAATCGGGCCGATGTTGTCGTGGAAGCGGGGCGATCTGATGCCCGCCTTGAAGCGATTGCGGCTGGCCCTGGTCGTTACCGTGATCGTGGTTGCCGTCACCGGAGTGATGGTCGGCGATGATACCCTGATGTCCATGCTCGGTCTGGGCATGGCGGCCTGGCTGGCGGTTGGCACGATCATCGAATTCGTCAATCGAACCGGCCTGCAAGTGAAGAAAATGATCCATATGCCGCGTTCCGCCTGGGGCATGACGGTAACCCACTTTGGGCTTGCCATCACCATTGCCGGGATGACCGGTGCCGGATTGTGGAAGGAAGAAAGCATCCAGGCCATGCAGCCGGGCGACGTGGCCATGGTTGGCGGTTATGAATTCACCCTCGACGGGGCGCGCACGGTGCCCGGTCCCAACTATACCGCTACTCAGGGCACTTTCACCGTGCGCCGCGACGGTGACAAAGTGGTGACGCTCTATCCAGAGAAGCGCATCTATCCGGTCGAAGGGCGACCGACCAGCGAGGCTGACATTTACACCATGGTCACCGGCGATCTGTATGCCGTCATCGGCGATCCGCAAGGCGACGGCTATGTGACGCGGCTGTATTGGAATCCGCTGGTGCCCTGGATGTGGGTCGGCGGACTGGTCATGGTTCTGGGCGGCATTCTCAGTCTCACCGACCGACGCTTCCGGATTGGCGCACCAACCCGCAGCCGTCTGCGTTCTTCGGCCCAAGCTGCGGAATAAGGAGGAGATTCATCATGAACCGTTGGATCTATTCGGTGCCGCTTGTTGTCGTCCTGGCCCTGGCCTGGCTTTTCATGTCGCAATTGGGCAAGGACCCCAAGCGCATTGAATCGGTACTGCTTAATCAAGAAGTGCCGGTTTTTGACCTGCCACCGTTGGAAGGCCAAACGCGGGGATTTTCCTCCAAGGACCTGCTGGGACAGGTGTCGCTGGTCAATATTTTCGGGTCCTGGTGCATCGCCTGTCAGGCTGAGCATCGCTATCTGGTGCGCATTCAGGCGACCAGCGGCTTGCCCATTTATGGCATCGACTGGCGCGAAAAGGATCGGACCTCCGGTCCGGCCTGGCTGGCCCGCCATGGCAATCCCTATACGCTGGTCGGCGACGACCCGGACTCCAAGGCGTCCATTGCCTTCGGGGTGACGGGGGCACCGGAGAGTTTCATCGTCGATAAAAAGGGCATCATCCGCTACAAGCAGATCGGTCCCATTGATGCGGTGGTGTGGCGGGACACCCTCAAGCCGATGATCGAGGAGTTGAAGAAACAATGAGTCGTTTGCTGCTCTTGGCCCTGTTGGGCTGGGTTTTCGTGGCCTCCCCGGCGCTGGCGGTGGACCCTTCCGAAATGCTGAAGGACCCGAAACTGGAACAACGGGCCCGTGATATCGGCAAAGGATTGCGTTGTCTGGTATGTCAAAATGAATCCATTGAGGATTCCAACGCCGAATTGGCCGGGGATCTGCGGGTGCTGGTCCGTGAGCGGGTCGATGCCGGGGACAGCAACAAGCAGGTGATCGACTATGTGGTCTCGCGCTACGGCGATTACGTACTGCTCAATCCGCCGATGAAATTGCAAACCCTGTTGCTGTGGGGCGGGCCGTTTCTGTTCATGATTCTGGGTGTGCTGGCCGTGTGGTCGTTCTATCGCCGGAAAGGGGACGCGGCGACGGGCGGGCCCATCGAAGGCGGCACTACAGCCGGACTCAGCGAGACCGAACAACAACGCCTGCGGGCGCTTCTGGAGGACACCGACAAGTGACTGGACTATGGATTGTCGTGGCGGTTCTTCTGGCCGTCACGCTGGGTTTTTTGTTGCTGCCGTTGTTGCGTCAGCGGGCCGTTCCCATGCAGCGGGCCGACTATGACCTGAACGTGTTCAAGGATCAGTTGACCGAGGTCGATCGTGATCAGGAGCGGGGGCTGCTGTCCGCCGATCAGGCGGCGGCGGTGCGCACCGAGATTCAGCGGCGAATGCTTGAGGTCGCCGATTCCGCCGCCACCGCCAGCGACGCCGGGGGCCTGAAAACCGGAAGCATCGGACCGGTGGCCATTCTCATCGGCGGGTTCGTGCCGCTGGCTGCCGTGCTGCTGTATTTCGATATGGGATCGCCCAACCTGCGCGACTTCCCGGCGTCCGAACGGGGCACGCCGCAGGCCCAGAGCGCCGCCGATCAGGCGCGGGTCGGCCATCGGGAACAGGGTCCGGCGGGCGACATGGCGACCATGCTGGCCAAGCTGGCGGAGCGCCTCAAGGCCAACCCGGACGATCCGGGCGGCTGGCTGCTGCTCGGGCGGTCCTATTTGTCCGAGGAGCGCTATCAGGAGGCCGCCGACGCCTACCGTGAGGCCTATGAGCGGTTGGAGGGCCTGGATAAAATCGAGACCGGCATTGATCTGGCCGAGGCCCTGGTGATGGTCGATGATGGTCAGGTCGGCATGCAGGCCTCAATGCTGTTTCAGAAGGGTTTGGAGGCCAGCCCCTACCATCCCAAGCCGCGCTTCTATCTAGCGAATATGCGGGCACAGATGGGGGACATGAAGGGCGCCTTGCAGGGCTTTGTCGATATGAAGGTGCTCGGCCCGCCGGACGCCAGTTGGATGCCCCTTGTCGAGAAAAGCATCGCCGACGCTGCCGCCGACGCGGGGGTGGACCCCGGCATCGTCACCCCGTCGCCGGGCATTCTCGAACTGGTCAAGGCCCGCGAAGCCGAACAAACGGCAGCGACCCCGGCGGCCCCCGGGCCGACCCAGGAACAGATGCGCGACGCCGCCGACATGACGCCCGAGGAGCGCATGGAGATGATCCGCTCCATGGTCGCCCGGTTGGCCCAGAAGCTGGCGGAAAATCCCGATGATATCGGCGGCTGGCAGCGACTGGCCAATGCCTATCGGGTGCTCGGCGAGACTGCCAAGGCGGCGGAGGCGGAGGCCAGGATTACCGCGCTCCAGGGGAAATAGCGCGCAGGGTGAACTGGAAGTCACTGCCCTTGCCGGGCTCGGACTCGACCCAGATCGCCCCGTCGTGACGTTCGAGGATGCGTTTGCAGATAGCCAGCCCGACGCCCAGCCCGGGCGGGCCGTCGTGACCGTGCAGGCGCTGGAAAATCTTGAAAATGCGTTCCCGGTGTTCGATTTCGATGCCGATGCCGTTGTCGCGCAGACTGAATCTCCAGAATCCCGCCTCCTGCCGGGCGGAGACGTGGATATGGGGCGTGCGCTCCGGGTCCCGATAGCGGATGGCATTGGTCAACAGGTTCTGGAACAGGCTGACCAGTTGGTTGGCATCGCCCAGAACCTGGGGCAGTTCGCCCACGTCGATCCGGGCTTCGGATTCGCGGATCAGCAGCGATAGATTGGCCAGCGCCCGAGTCAGCACGTCGCCGATATCCACCGGCACCAAGTTCTGTCCCTGGGTACCGACCCGCGAGTAGTCGAGCAGTCCGCGGACCAGACCGACCATGCGCTGTGCCCCTTCCACCGCGTAGCCGACGAATTCACGCCCTTCCACGTCCAACAGCGGCTCATAACGCTGACGGACCAGCTCCATATAGCTGCTGACCATGCGCAGAGGCTCCTGAAGATCATGGGAGACCACATAGGCGAACTGTTGCAGGTCGGCGTTGGAGCGCTCCAGCGAGCGGGTCTTGATCTCCATCTCGCGTTGCTGGCGTTGGCGTTCGGTGACGTCGCGGAACACGGTGACGGAACCCACGGGTTCTCCGTCATGAAGCAGAGGTGCGCAAACCATCTCCACCGGAAACAGCCGCCCACTCCGGTGCCAGAAAACAGCCTTGTCGGAAGTGATGGTTTTTCCGCTACGAAGGACCTGATGGGTGGGGCATTTCTCCGGGGGGAGGGGGGTGCCGTCCTCCGATGTATGGTGAATTTTGGAATGAATTTCGGTGCCCAAAATCTCATCCGGGGTCCAGCCAATCATGCGACAGGCCGCCTGATTGATGAAAACCGTCCGACCCCGGGCATCGGAGCCGAAAATGCCATCGGCGACGCAATTGAGAATTTCATCAAGCCAGGCGCGGTTCTCGGCCAGATCATTCTGTGCCTGGGCAACCCGTGTGACCTGGGCGCGCAATTTCAAAGTGACCAGGGCGACAACCACCATGAGGGCCGAAATCACAAAGGCCAGTTGCCTAGCCTGTTGATGGAAATGGACGAGAGCCGTCTGCTCGTCAAGCGCCACCCAGGCCACCAGGGGGAAGCCTGAAAGGGCGCGGATGGCGTAGAAAGTGCCTACGCCATCCTCCCGAAAGGGTCTGGAATCCCCCCGGCTGAGAAGGTCGAGGGGCAGCGGGGCTGAACTCAACGGCCGCCGCAAAATTTCCGTGCCGTCCACATAGGACAGGCCGAACTGGCCAAGCGACGTCAGGTCAAGCAGCCGTTCGATATGATCATAAAAAAGGGGCGCGGTTCGCAGGGCCACGACTCCTGAGAAGCGTCCCTGGTCATCACGTATGCATTGGGAAACAAACAGTGGTGCTTCCAGATGGGGCGGGCGGGCGTAGATCACACCACATTCCGGATTGTCCCGCTGGGCCTGGAAAATATCCATCCCGGCCAGGGAGTCCGGCCAATCCTCGGGATTTCCATGGACCAGATGAATGTTGCCCAGGGAATCGCTCAGGGCGATGCTGGAAAAAGGCGACGTATCGTCGGCCATATCGGCCAGGGTGCTTTGGGCGTGGGCATGAAACAGCGGATCATCCCAGCGCACGGGACCCAGGCGGGCCAGAATTTGCCGTACGATCAGGCTGTTCAGGGAATAAAGATGATCTACCGCCCCTTCCAGGGTAACCGAAAGGTGGCCGACGTGATGCAACGCATCCCCCTCGGCCTGACGTTGCGACTCAAACAGCCGCCAACCCGCCAGACTCAAGACCACCGCAACGCTGAATCCCAACAAAATCAGGAAAGGGAGCAGCAGTTTCTCAACACCATCGGGCCGACTGTGCACACCCGGATATCTGGCTTGTCCCTGTTTCGTCGCCATTCTCCAATGAAATGCCAAACGGATGGCACCAAAGAGAAATATTATACTATAGCGATCTCAGCTTGTCATTGATCTCAGTCCGCCTTGGCCTGGGCGGCAACGACCTGATCGGCCACCCGCCCCATGAGTTCCTGCAAGTGGTCGAAGCGCCAGGAGAAGGTGCCGACCCCCAGGGTCATGGAGCGCAACTCGACGATCATGTCGTGCATTTCCGCCTGCGGGAGATAGGCCTGCACCTCGTCCCAGCCGGTCCAGTCGGCCTTGGCCTGATAGCCGAGAATCTGACCCCGACGCCCGCTGACCAGACGCTGCACCCGCGAGGTGAAGTCGTTGGGCACGGCAATCTCGACCATGCAAATGGGCTCCAGCAGCACCGGATCGCATTCGGGCATGCCTTCGCGCATGGCCAATTGCGCCGCCTTGCGGAAGGCCATTTCGGAACTGTCGACCGTATGGAACTGGCCGTCGGTGAGCACCACTTCCACATCGACGATGGGAAAGCCGAGCGGCCCGGCGGAGGCGCAATGGTCCCGCACCCCGGCTTCCACGGCGGGGATGTATTGCTTGGGCACCGCGCCGCCGGTAATGGTGTCGCGGAACTGGATGCCGGAGCCCCGGGGCAACGGCTTGATCTCCACATGCACATCGCCGAATTCGCCGTGACCGCCGGATTGTTTTTTGTGGCGGGCATGTTTGGTCACGCCCTTGCGGATGGATTCGCGATAGGCCACCTGCGGGCGGTCGGTCAGCGCGGTGATGTTGAACCGATGGCGCAGGCGGGCCACGGCCACCTGCAAATGCACGCCGCCCTGACCCCAAAGCAGGAATTCATGGGTGTCTGGATCATGACCGAAACTGAGCGAGGGATCTTCCTCGGCCAGTTTGGCCAGGGCCCCGGAAAGCTTCACTTCGTCTTCGCGTCTCTCGGTGCTGATAGCCAGCGAAAACAGCGGCGTCAGCGGGGCCGGCCATTCCAGGGCTTCCGCCTCTCCCGATGCGGAAAGCACCGCGCCGGTCGCCACGTCATCCATGCGGCCCAGCCCGACCACGTCTCCGGCTTCCGCCTGGGAAAGCTTGGTGGTCTTGCCGGCGGCGAATCCGAACAGGCCCGAGACCTTGTGCGCGCCGAGGCTCATGCCGTCGCCTACCGGTCCGCGCCAGACGCGGGCAATGGACAGCTTGCCCGTATGGGCCGCGTGCAGGGTCTTGAAGACCTGGGCCAGCGGTTCGCCCTCGGCCTCGAAACCAAGCCGCTCGGCGGTGCTGGCGACGTCGGGTACTTCATGGCGCAGGGCCTTGAGCAGCCGGGTGATGCCGTTGCTTTGCAGGGCCGAACCGAAAAATACCGGCACCACCAGATCCTGCTGCACGTCCTTGGCCATCGTGTCGTAGACCTCGTCGGCCTGGGGCACGACTTCCTCAAGCAGCTCTTCCATCAGCCTGTCGTCGAAATCGGCCAGGGCTTCGAGCATATGCTCGCGCTCCTCATGCTCCCGGTCCTTCAGACTGTCGGGCATGGAAGACAGCTTGGACGGCTTGCCGTCGCGGTATTCGTAGGCCCGCTCGCTGACCAGATCGACGAAACCGGTGATCTGATCGCCGTCGCGGATCGGCAATTCGCGCAGCACCAGGGGCCGCGCCGAAACCGCTTGCAGAGCCTCCAGGGTGGCCTGCACGCCGACCGAGGCATTGTCCATCTTGTTGATGAACACGAAATGGGGGATCGAATGATCGTCGAGGAACTTGAGCAGCGGGCCCATGGCCAATGCCTTGTCCTGACCGGGTTCGCAGACCACGACGGCGGCATCGACCACCATCAGGGCGTTGAGGGCGTCCTGGGATAGTTCCACGTTGCCCGGACAGTCGATGAAGGTCCAGGATTCGTCCAGGTATTCCCCGGAGGCGATGTTGAGTTCGGTGCTCATTTGCCGGTCACGGGATTCCGGCGTGGTATCCCCCACCGTGCTGCCCTCGGTGACCCGGCCGCGCCGATGGATGATCCCGGCGCTGGCCAACAGGGCTTCCAGCAAGGTGGTCTTGCCGCTGGTGTAAGGTCCGACGATGGCGGCCGCGCGTGGGCCAGACCGGTGCTTCTTGTTTGGCACGATGTCCCTCCTGATTCGAGTAGTGCAAAAGGATCATTCCCCTGTGCGGCACACTACTCCTTTGAAGAGGGAGGGCAACAGGAAATAGGACAGAAATATGATCAAACGGGGGTCACCGGCGCGCAGTCCTTGTCCGGTCCCTCCAGGCGGTTGCGTCCCAGCGCCTTGGCCCGGTACAGGGCGCGGTCGGCTTCCCTGTACAGACGTTCCGGGGCGGCCATGGTGCTGTCTGGACATTCGGCGACGAATCCAATGGAGACGGTCAGCCGACCGTCGGCCGGATTGTCTGGATGCGCAATCCGGGCCGCATGGACGGCGATGCGGATATGCTCCAACTGCTCGCGCGCCGATTTGACCGTCATGTTGGCCAGAATGATGCAGAATTCCTCGCCGCCGGTGCGAAAGACCTGATCGTCCGGGCGGCGCAGGTTGGTGCGCAGAATGTCGGCCACCGTTCGCAACGCCCGGTCTCCCTCCTGGTGTCCGAAGCGGTCGTTGAACAGCTTGAAATGATCCACATCGAGCATCGCCAGAATCAACGGCGTCCGGTGCCGACGGGCCGTGCGGATGAATAATTCCAATTGATTGTCGAAGTGGCGCCGATTGTACAGGCCGGTCAACTGGTCGGTGAGGGCCATGGTCTCGACCAGTTTGCGCTCCGAGATGTTCTGGCGCACCGATTTGTAGCCGACCAGATCCCCCCGCGCGTTCTTCATGGGCGAGATGTGGGATTTCAGCCAGAGATCCGTGCCATTTTTAGTCCGATTGAGAATCTCCCCCGTCCAGTCCTCGCCCGAGCGCAGGGTCTGCCACATCTCCTGAAACAACGCGGCGGGCGTGTCGGGGTGGCGCACGATGTTGTGGTTCATCCCCAACAGTTCTGGTTCCGCGAAGCCGGTCACATCGCAAAAGGCCTTGCTGACCCAGGTGATTTTGCCATCCAGGTCGGTGGTCGAGGAAATCACATAGGTATCGAGCATTCGGTGATATTCGTTGAGGTCGCGGGACGTGGACTCGATGTCATGTTCCACCCGCGACACATGGCGAAAGTAGAATAGGCCCAACAGGATCAGCACCGCCACCGAGGCCAGCAGCGATCCGCCCAGCACCCTGATTCCCAGATTGCGTTCGGGGCTGCGGTCGAACAGGGCGGTCACGCTGCCGATGGGATGTTTGTCATGATCGTACAGCGGGGCTGTCGCCAGATTGAAATCAGGCGCCAAGGCCTGGTCGATTTTCTGATCCACCGGCAGGTCACCGGTGATCCCCTGTTCGGCCAGTCTGTCAGTGACAAAAGCCGGAAGGCGGGGCAGGGTGCTCAGAATGATCCGCTGCCCGCCGGTGTCACCGCTCGCAAGGCCGGGGACATGGGCGGTGTCGACGGCGAGCAGGATTTCCGCACCCAGGGTTTCCGCCAGTTCTTTAACCAGGACCTCGCCCGGCACGCCCAGTTCCAGGAAACCCAGGCGTTGCCCGCCCCACTGGACGGGATGCACGGCCCGCAGCATGAAGCCGCCGATGGGGCCGAATTCGATGCCGTGGAAAGGTTGGTCGGTGCGCGCAGCTTCGACCAGGGAGTGCCGGTCGATCAGGTCGCCCCACTGGTCCGGTTTGTGCATTCGCAGGAAGACCCGTCTGTCGGCGTCATGAAAATAAAAATGAGCGACCCCGCTTTGCTGGCGCAACTCCTCAAATAAGGGTGCCGCCATTTCCCGGAGCCGCTCCCGGTCGCCCCGTGCCCAGATTTCCATCAGGTCGTCCCGCTGCGCCAGAAGAAAGAGCATCCCGTGCAGGGCGGCAGCCCGTTTCTCCAGGTCGCTGGATAGCATATCGTCGGCCAACCGCTGAACTGTTTCCACATGCAGGGCGGTTTCCTGCTTCTCGAAGATATAGAGCCCCGCCAGATGCGTGGCGAGCATCAGCAACAATCCAACCATGAAGGGGAGAAAGATTCTGCTCTTCAGAGTCATATCCGTCTCCCGCCATGTACAATGATTTTTTTATCAAGCTGGACTGATACTGACCCTCAATAATACACTATTCAAAAGTTATAACAAGCGGATAGACATACTTTATCCACTCGCCGGAAACATATGGTGTGGACCCCTGCGTTCGATCAGGGCTCGCGGCTGAGTCCCGCCGCTTCCAAAGCCTGGAGATAGCCGGTCCAGATCTCGTCCTGGCGCATGCCGAAGTCGTACAGGGTATCCCAGGAGTAGATCCCGGTGTCGTGCAGGTCGTCAAACTTGATGGAGATGGCATAATTGCCGATCGGCGTCACGTTCATGATGCCCACATGTTTGCGCCCGGCGACGAGTTTCTTTTCCTCCGGGCTGTGGCCTTGCACCTCCGCCGAGGGGCTCTCGACGCGCAGCAGTTCCGCCGGCAGTCTGAAGGTCTTGCCGTTGTCGAAATCCACTTCGAGGACTTTTTCCTCCCGCTTGACGCGGATCTCGGTGGGCACGTGGGCGGAAGTAAAATTATGGCTCATGTTCATTCCTTTTCGTCGAGCGCGCGGGCTTCATCGGGCAGCATGATCGGTATGCCGTCCCGAATGGGGTAAGCCAGGCGGGCTCCCTCGCTGATCAATTCCTGCCGTTCGGCGTCGTATCTCAAGGTTTCCTTGGTCAAGGGACAGACCAAGATTTCCAGGAGTTTCGGATCGACGGTGCGTTCGGCCATGTCTGCCTCCTCATTTGGGGTGTCGTGCCCCGGTTTCAATGGCGGGTGCTCGCCTGTTCCGTATCGTTGTCGCTCTGCAAGGCGGCCATGTCCAGCAATCCGGTGAGAATCCGTCCGCGCTCGGTCAGATCGGCGGCTTCCAGCAGGGCCTGCTTGTCGTTGGGAGCAAAGGGCAGTCCCATGGCCAGTTGGTGCACCAGCACCTCGTCGTCAACCCCGTCCAGGGTCTCCCATTCCACATGCATGGCCCGCGCCGCGCCATAGGTTTTGAGGGCCAGCAACAGGTGATTACGATCCACGATCTGTGGGCGACCGTCGTCGATCATGTCGGCGCGGAACGACGTATAATCGACCACCGCCCGGCGATAGCCCCCTGTGGATTCCACTTCCTGCCCGAGGCGGAAGCGACAGACGCCGGTCAGGGTGATCAGCAGCCGCCGGTCGGTGGTTTCCTGATAGGCGGTGATCCGCCCGACGCAGCCGACCGGCAGCAGACGCGCGTCGTCGGCGATGGGGTCGCTTGCCGGTCGGGCCGGTTGCAGCATCCCGATCAGCCGGTCCTGGCCCAGGCTGTCGAACACCATGGACAGGTAACGCGGCTCGAAAATATTGAGCGGCAACTCGCCGCGCGGCAGCAATAGGACACCGCTCAGGGGAAACAGCGGCAGCACCCGGGGCAGGTCATTGAAATTGACTTGAAACGGCGAATCGCCCATCGGCCCTCTCCGCTCAGGAAAACAACAAGGTGGAAAGCCGCTTGCGGGCGGCGACGGTGGCCGGATGGGTATGACCAAGGGTCTCGAACAGCTTGATCAACTGTTTGCGTCCGGCCTCGTCGTTCCAGGTCCGGTCGCGGCGCACCAGTTCCAGCAGCTGTTCCAAAGCCCCGTTGCTGTCGCCGACGGCATACAGACTGTTGGCCAAGTCGAAGCGCGCCTCGTGGTCATCGGGGTTGCCGGTCAGACGGGCTTCCAATGCCGCCCGATCGCCGCGCGCCGCACCGGCCAGATCGAGAGCCGAGCGGGCGGCCTGAATCTCGCTTTTCATCTTCAGTTTGTCGGACAGGCCGTCGAGAAATCTTTCGGCGGCCTCGGTGTCTCCGCTGGCAATCAGACAACGTGCGATCCCGGCCAGGGCGACCGCATGTTCCGGCTCGCTGTGCAGAACCTGATTGAACAGGGCACCGGCGTTCTGTGGGTCGCCGCCGTCGAGCAGTTCCTGGGCCTGGGCCAGGGCCGCTTCGAGGGGGGATTGAGCGCCGCCGGTCAGTCGGTCGATAAAGGTTCGCAGCTGGCTTTCCGGCAAGGCCCCCTGAAAGGCATCCACCGGCTGGCCGTCCTTGAAGGCGTAAACCGTCGGCACCGACTGCACGCGAAGCTGGGCCGCCAGTTGCTGATTCTCATCAACATTGATCTTGACCATGCGCACCGCACCGGCCATTTCGCGCACCAGCTTTTCCAGCGTCGGGCCGAGCGTCTTGCAGGGCTGGCACCAGGGCGCCCAGAAATCGACGATCACCGGCACCGACATGGAGGCATCCAGTACGTCGGCGGTAAAGCCCTTGATGTCGGAGTCCTTGATCAGATCGCCAGGGGTCGCGGCCCCCAGGGTGGGGCTTCCGTCTTCATTGAGCAGCGGGTTCATGGTCGTTCCTTTGGCATAGGTATCCAGGTTGATGCAAAGATGGACGGTTGCGCCGCCGCCTGCAACCCCATGACGCGGGTTCTTTTTTTGCCATTTGGCCGGAAAGGTCAAGGGATGCCATTTGGGGCTTGAATTGCCGTCCGCTTTGGGTAATATGCGCCTCCTCGTTAGCGCGAGGCGTCCTGCGGGCGTAGCTCAGGGGTAGAGCGCAACCTTGCCAAGGTTGAAGTCGTGAGTTCGAATCTCATCGCCCGCTCCAATTTAGGTTGATCTTGCAGCCTCACAGGCCCGGCCATTCGGTCGGGCCTTTTGCTGTGGTGGGAGGGCTTTCTATCAGAGACGCATAAGGGTACCATGAACGGCAAATCAAAAAATCAAGATCACGCCGGATCAGGTGTACCTAGAGGGGGATCTACCATGAAAAAAATCTTCGGCAGAAACGATATCACCAAGGCGCTGAAAGAACAGTTGCTGTTCACCGGGCTGCGTAAAATTGATCCGGCGGATATCGCCGATCTCTGGGCCGCCATCGAGCCGGAAATCGACACCATCTTGGAAGATTTTTACGCCCGGCTGGAGCATTTCACCGAATCTCGGGAATTCGATCAGATGAACATTCCCCGACTCCAGGCGGCGCAGAAAAACCATTGGCGAAAGCTGTTCAGTTTCGAATTTTCCCCCGATTACGAAGAAAGCGTTCGGCGGGTCGGCGAAGTGCACAGCCAGATCGGTCTCGAACCCGAATGGTATGTCAGCGGCTACATATTCTTTCTCAACCGCATGATCGAGGCCCTATATCGCAGCCACGCGAAGAAATCCGCCCACTGTCGGGATCTGACCCTGGTCTTGACCCGCCTGATCGGCATCGACATGGGTCTCGCCATGTCGGCCTATCAGGTGGAGGATCTCTGAAACATTTGTGAGCGGTGGCGGCGATGAGCGATCCGACGACATGGCTGGTCAACCGGATACGCAAGCGCATGCGGGCCGCCCCGAAGCGGCACCGTCTGGCTCTGGCGGCCGAGGAGGCGCAGGGTTTGTACGAGGCCAACGTGGCCAACCTGCCCACGGATCACCTGGCCTGTCACGCCGGGTGCGGCAGTTGTTGCTGTGCCCATGTGGGGATTGAGGCCCCGGAGGCTTTCGCCATTGCGCGCCATCTGCAACGGTTTGGGAAAGCCGATCCAACGTTTATCGAAACATTGCGTACGCGGGCCGCACAGGTCGGCGAGATGGACCCCGGTCGCCGCTGGGAAGCGCAAATTCCCTGCCTGTTTCTGGACCCGGCGCAACAGGTCTGTACCATCTATCCGGTGCGCCCCCTGGCCTGCCGGGGTTATACCAGCCTCGACTTGCGGGCCTGTGAGGTCTCCACCGAAACCCGGGACCATGCGGCCCCCATCCCGGCCGATCTGGAACGGGTGGCGCGGGCGAATATCCTGCGTCAGGCGCTGGCTCAGGCGGCGGCGCGGACGATTCATCAAGCCGATCCGACCGCCCATGTGGAACTGCACGGGGCGGTGGTTGCGGTGCTCGACGGAGAGGACGAAGCGGCCTGGATTCGACGGCACGAATCGCCCTGATGACGGGATTCAGGGACGATCGGTCACCAGGGGCGCGGGTTTGGCGGAGGATTGGCGCGGCGATACGGTGATGCTGATATCCGAGCCGGTGAGGGTGGCGTCGCTAATCTGAATGGTGGCGATCCGTCCCTCTCGGGAATAAGTCAAAACGCTCTGCGCCGAGCGCACCATGGTCACCGCTTCCCAGCCAAAGCCGGGCATTTCCTGTTTGTAGAAATCGAAGGCCGCCGAAACGCCGTGGCGGGAAGTCATCACCAGCCGTCCGAACCAGCCGCCATCACTGCCAAACACCAAGGTGCGCTCCACATCCATGTCCGACCGGGTCGGGACCGGAATATCGGGGAACTGGGTAAAGGATTT